>VXRL01000027.1 GCA_009838515.1 Terriglobia bacterium
ACTCTAGCCCGCCCAATATCTTGGGAGCGTAGTAGAGCAAGACCTTGTTGACGATCCCGGCTTCGAGCACGGCCCAGTTCAGCTTTGCCCCGCCCTCGATCATCAGCGACGTGACGTCGCGCTCGCCCAGCCAGTCAAGCAGCGCATGCAGGTCTACGCGACCGCTCGGGGAATCGAAGTCTTGAACCGTGACGTCGCGCTCCAACAGCGGCTTCCGCTTTTCCAAGCCGGCGGCAGAGGTCGTCGCGATCACTAGGTCGCCGCTGACTGACTCGACCAAGCGCGAGTTGAGCGGGATGCGCAGTAGCGAATCCGCGATCACTCGCAGCAGAGCGCGCCTCCGCGGCAAGCCAGTTCGATCGGTCAGCAGGCAGTCATCCGCATGCACGGTGCCGATGCCGGTCATGATCGCGTCATGGCGGTGGCGCACCTGTTGCACGTGAGCGCGCGCCTTGTCACTCGTGATCCAGCCGGTGTTGTCGTCCGGAGCGGCGATCTTGCCGTCCAGTGTCAGGGCTGTCTTGAGCGTGACCAAGGGTCGGCCGGTGCGCGCGTAGTAGAAGAAGGCCTCGTTCAGGCGCTCCGCCGACGCGGCCAGCTCTCCCGCGGCTTCCTCGACCTCGATGCCGCTCTGCCTGAGCAATGCGAATCCAGAGCCGTCCACATCCGGATTGCGGTCCCGGCTCGCGGCCACAACCCTCGCGATGCCAGCTGCCAAGATCGCGTCCACGCACGGCGGCGTCCGCCGGTGTATCGAGCACGGCTCAAGGGAGACGTACAGCGTCGCGCCTCGCGCGGCGGCCCCGGCCTGCTCCAACGCCAGGACTTCGGCATGCTTGCGGCCCTCGTAGGCGTGGGCGCCCTCGCCCACAGCCGTGCCGGTGGCATCGACCACGATCGCTCCGACCGCCGGGTTCGGGCTGGCCAGGCCGTACGCCGAGCGGGCCAGGTCGAGCGCCCGTTCCAGCCATCCGTGGTCTTGCGGCGTCATCCCTCGTCTCCGGCGTCAAACAGCGAGCGCACGAACGTCTCAGGGTCGAACTCGACCAAGTCCGCAGTCCGCTCGCCGACTCCGACCCAGCGAATGGGCACGCCAAGCTCTCTGGCGATGCCGACCACGATTCCGCCCTTGGCCGTGCCGTCCAGCTTGGTCAGCGCGATCCCCGTCACACCTGTGGTAGCAGCGAACTGGCGGGCCTGCTCAAGTCCGTTCTGGCCGGTCACGGCATCCAGGACCAACAGCACTTGGTGGGGTGCCCCGGGGACGAGTCGTCCGGCAGTGCGGCGGATCTTTTCCAATTCAGCCATGAGGCCCGCCTTATTGTGCAGGCGCCCCGCGGTGTCGGCGATCACGGCGTCCACTCCCCTAGCCTTGGCAGCCTCCAAGGCATCGTAGATCACAGCGCTCGGGTCAGCGCCCGGTTGCTGACGAATCACCGGACAGCCGGCCCGCTCTCCCCAGATCACGAGCTGCTCGGCGGCGGCGGCCCGAAACGTGTCCGCGGCGCACAGCAGAACCTCCCGACCCTGGGCTCTCAAGCGATGTGCGAGCTTGCCGACGGTAGTCGTCTTGCCCACGCCGTTCACGCCTACCACCAGAATGACCTCAACGGCAGGCTTGCCGGCCGGCGGACGGGCCTCGCTCTCGGCCTTGCGTAAGATCTCGAGCATGTGACCGGCGATCAGGCCCTTGACCTCCTCGCTGTCCCGAAGCTGGTCGCCGTCCAGCCTCGAACGCACGTCGTCAAGGATTTCGTTGGTGGTCTTGACGCCCAGATCGGCGCCGATCAGGGTCATCTCGAGGTCTTCGAGCAGTTCCGGATCGAACTCCCTGGTGCCTTCGAGGATGTCGCCGATCTGATCGGTGAAGGCCCTGCGCGTCTTCGAAACTGCCTGCCGAAAGCGCCCCAACAGACCCGCTTTCTCTGGCGGGGCTTCGAATAGCGATTGCATTGGCAGGCACGCGGGCTACGCGCCCACGGTCGGATGACTTGATAATATCGCCAATTCGCGCCAGCAGCAGACTAGGGCCGCTGGTCGATCCAGATCGGACTCGACCATGCCAGCTCGCCGTCTTCCTGCTCGACCCGCACGTAGTACCAGTGCTGGCCCGGCTGGGCGGCAACATCGAGGTATTCGAACTCAGCCTCCTGGCGTCCGGGTTCGACCTTGTACACGTAATTGGCGTCGCGTATCACGTGGATCGCAGCGATGTTGTCAGTGCCGCGCACCCGCACGCGCACTGGCTGGGCTTCCGAGACGACGGCAGCTTCTCCCATGAAGGCCCCGCCCATGCGGAAATCCAGCACGATGTTGTCCGTCGCCCCGTATGTCCTCCGCTCCCGGATGGCATCGTGGATGGCTTCCCGACTGGTGTTGGGCGTATAAACCATCGCGTACGAGATGTGCGTGGAGTAGTGGTCGGAACTGGCGATGACGCCGATCTTGTACCCCTTCGACCAAGCGTTCCAAAACATGCCGGGCTCTTGGAATCCCCCGGCGGCATCGGCCTCTTCGCCGTCTCGAATGCCCCGCGGAGCGTTCTTGTGCTCGTAATTCTGCCGCGCCCCTTGGTAGATCTCAGCCACCATGTCGACCTCGGGGTCGTGGTCGCGCCAGTCAGTGCCCATGGAATTGGTGCCGGACGTGTGGGGAATCGCGATGCCCCCGGTGCGGCGGGCGACCTCGTACATCAACTTGGTCTCGTTACGCACGCCGCTGCCGAATCCCATCGAGCTGAACGTCAGCAACTCGCCGTCAGGACTGTCCGGGAGCAGGAACCGCGGGTGGGCCGGGATGAAGAAGGGCACGATCGGATAGTTGCGATGCGTGTAGATCAGGTTGCGGTGGCCGTACGGGTTGCCGGGATTCCGCTCGTACCCGTACAGCGTGGAGAACCGCTCCGGAAAGTGGTACATGTCTGCCAGCTTCTGGGTCATCGCGTTCCAAAAATCCGTGCCTCCCGCTTGGTGATCGGTCGAGGCTCCGAAGTCCATTTCCGCAGCGTCGATCATGTACCGGTAGAACTCAGGCAGGGAGCCGTCGTCTATGCCGCCCACGTCCTGCGACAGTTCCGTGTGGCGGTGCAGGTCGCCCCGCACGATCCGCAGCGAATCCCCGCCGTGCTCGGTGCGGAAATTGCGGATAAAGCGGACATCGTCCACCTCGTTGGGATGCGAGTCGGGCCGGGACTCGCCAGGCGAGGGACGGTACGGAGCCAGCCGGGGTTCTGGACCCGGCCCGGGCAGTTTCAACGAGCCCGCTACGACCCGATTCAGCCTAGGGCGGCTGGCAAACGCCCACTGGCGGCTCTCGTCCGGCCAGAAGGACCAGAGGCGGCCATCGGCGGCCGTCATTCCCATGCGAGTGCTCTTGCGCGCCCAGCTCTGCGGGAGAGTGATCGGCTCGGTCCAGCGCCTGCCGTCCAAACGAGTGAGAAACGACTCCCAATAGGATGTCGGACGATAGGAACGCCGGCTGTAGCGGCGCTTGAAAGACATCCAGAGGTTGCCGTCAGGGTCGAAGTAGAGCTGCGGTCGACTCTCTCCGGTAGAGCCGGCCATCGCCGGATCGTCGAAACTGACCGCAGCAGGCGTCTTCCATTGGCCCCCGTCGAGACACACGACTTCGATTCGCCGCGCCGCGCCAAGTGGTGTGCCCGGCTGGAAGTCGCCCAAGCCCCGGCCAAGGTCCTTGCCCCAGTTCACGCCAGAGGTCTCCCACGCAATCCAAGGACGCCCGCGACCGTCGACTTCAACGCTCGCGTGCGCTTCAAAGCGCGTCGTGCCCGCCACAGCCATTTCCCGCCCCAGCCCGCTGGCTGGAGCAAACGATCTCGCGTAGACGTCGTAACTGCCGCCGGATCCCTGGCGATAGCGGTCCCAGACGATCCACGCCGTGCCTCCCGGTCCCGCGGCCACGGCGGGTGACCAGTCGTTGGCCGCCGAATTCGTGACCGCCACCGTTTCGGACCAACGGCCGTCGCGCAGGTACTTCAGGCGGATCTGGGAGTGGCGGCCGGCCATGGACTGCCATACCACGTAGACCGTGCCATCGACGGCTCGGGCAACGTGCGGCTCGATGTCGGGCAGCGGGTTGTCAGTCAAGCGAAGTTGCTGGCCCCACTCGTCGTCTTCCCACGCCATGGCATAGATGTCCCAATTCCCAGGGCCGTCTTCGGACGGTCGCTGGGAGTAGACCAGCCACGGCTTGTCCGCTCCATCGACCGCGATCTGCGGGCGCCAGAGATCCTCGGCGGCGCGACCGACCGGAATCAGCCGCGACCAGCGGCCTTCGTGATAGCGCCGGAAGTTCAGCTCCTCGCGCCGATCGTGATAGCTGTACCAGGTGGCGAAGAGACTGCCGGCAGAGTCAGCCGCGATGGCCGGCGAGTCGTGCTGGCGCAACTCGGTGCCGGAGAGGTCCGTGGCCGGCGGAGTGCGCTGGACAGCGACACGGCCTCCCAGCGCCCTGGTCCACGGGCCGAACTGCAGCGCCATCGGCTCGAAGGCGAATTCGCCCTGGGCGGTCTTCACGCTTACAGATGTGGAGCGGGTGCCGCTGCCGCGAATCCAGATCCCCTTGGGCAGCACTTCCTCGCGGGTGCTCGGCGTTGGCCGAGACACTACGGTGGAGCGCAGCAAGATCCGCACGGATTGCGTCTGCAGCCGCCATCCCCCCTGCGGCAGAATCCGATCAGGCGGCTCCTGACGGTGCGGCATGAGCGCCAGGATTTCACCGCCCTCGACCGACAGGCTGCCGTCCCATTCCTCGCCGGCTGCATCGCCGACGCCGAACAGGACCAAGACCTGCCACATGTCGGCTTCGCGGGTGCCGCCCGGGTGCCAGGTGAAATGGTCGAGGAAATCCGACGAAGCGGCGGCGGCCGCGCCTGACTGGGAGGGGGCCGGCGACTGCGCTTGGAAAGGAACGACTACGAGCGCGCCGAGCACCGCAGCCGCGACGAGCGGCTTGAGCGCGTTGATGGTGGGCCAGCGATAAGACACGGTGCGAACCTCCCGAACCAGATCGAGGCAGATCCGATCCTGCGCGCCGGCTGCCGGACCCGCAGGAGTCGCCAGCCGCCAGAACGGGCCGATTGTACCCTGCCACCGTCCGGGGTGCCGGGGCCGCTTCGCTGCGCGATCGAATCCGCCGCCCACGCGACGGCTACGCGCCGGTCTCGATCCATCTCCGCTCGCGCGCGGAGCGCTCGACCGCGTCCAGCACTCGCTGGACGGCCAAGCCATCCTCGAACGTCGGGCGAGCGGGCTCGCCCGCATCCAATCCCGCCAGGAAATCCGCCAGCGACTTTATGAAAGTGTGCTCGTAGCCGATCGGATGGCCGGGCTTCCAGAAATGGGGATTCGCCCGCGAGCCGGTGGCCGGCGCCAACACCTTGCGGCGCCCCCGCAGATCTGGCTCTCCCGACATGTCGGCGTAGGTGAGATGGTTCAAGTCCTCGAAATGGAACTCCAGCATGCCCGACTCGCCATGCGCGACGAAGCTGTTGTCATTCTGAAAGCCGGTAGCGAAGCGGGTCGCCTCAAACGAGCCGAGCGTTCCGCCGGCGAATCTCGCCTGCACCAGCACTGCATCGTCGATATCGATCCGATAGGTCTGGCCGGGCCTGCTCGGATCCGGCTTCTCCGGCAAGAAGGTCTCCATGGTGGCGGAG
The DNA here is from genome assembly GCA_009838515.1 of Terriglobia bacterium. Taxonomy (GTDB): domain Bacteria; phylum Acidobacteriota; class Terriglobia; order Bryobacterales; family UBA6623; genus VXMF01. The sequence continues at coordinate 5,678 of VXRL01000027.1, forward strand.
ACCTCGCGAATCGGGCCCAGGAGCATCATCGCCATGTCGAGCAGATGCGAATTGAGATCCCCGTTCACGCCTGACCCGGCCGTCCGCTTCGACATCTTCCAGTTGTTCGGGCGATTCGGGTCCGGGCCCCATTGCTGCAAGTACTGCGACCGGTACTGGTACACCCGGCCGATCCGCTGCTGTGCCAGCAGCTTCGCCGCGAACTCGACCGCCGGCACCCGCCGATAGTTGAACCAAACGAACGTCGGCACGCCCGCGGCGGCCGCGACCATGGCCTCGGCCTCGGCAAGCGTGTTCGCGAGCGGCTTTTCGCAAAGCACCATCTTGCCGGCTGCGGCAGCCGCGATCGCAATCTCAGCGTGCAGGTAGTTGGGCGTGCATACATCGACGAGGTCGACGTCCGGGCGGTCGATCACACGCCGCCAGTCCGTCTCTGTCTCCTCCCACCCCCACGCACGCGCCAATGCCTGCAATCCGGCTTGGCCGCGGCCGCAGACTACCTTGCGCCGAACCTTGGTGAGATGCGGGAAGAAGTGCCCGACCTGCGCGTAGGCGCTGCTATGGGCCTTGCCCATGAAGCCGTAACCGATGAGAGCGACGTTAAGGGCCGACATGGCCGCAGAGTAGCACCGCTCGAGGTCGATCCACCGCTGGTCGCGGCATCCTATCCCGAGCAGAGCGCGGCGAGCCGGCCCGCGGCCGAGTCCCATCTGCCTGCGAGTCCTGGGTTCGGCTCATAGCGGCGGAGTTCGAACGATCGGCGCACGATCTCACGGCCTTGCGACAGATCGCCGATTCGTCCAGCAGCGATGCCTTGCATCAATACGTTGCCAACGGCGGTGGCCTCGACCGGGCCCGTGATCACGGGCACGCCGCAAGCGTCGGCGGCGAACTGCGAGAGCAGCTGGTTGCGAGAACCGCCACCGACCACGTGCAGGGCAGCTGGGGCGACCCCGGTCACATCGGCGATATCTACCATCACCGAGCGATACCTGAGAGCCAAGCCTTCGAAGATCGCCCGCGCAAACTCGCCCGGAGAGCCCGGCACGGGCTGGCCGCTGGCGCGGCACTTGCGAGCGATTCGGCTCGGCATGTCGCCAGGCGGAGCGAACTCCGGATCGTCTACGTCAATCACCGAGCGGAACGGCTGGCTGGCCTCGGCATCGGAGAGCAACTTGTCGTATTCGGTCGCTATGCCAAGCCGCGACCACTCCCGACGGCACTCCTCGAGCAGCCACAGGCCGCAGATGTTCTTCAGCAGGCGGTTCGTGCGGCAAACGCCTCCTTCATTGGTCAAGTTCTTCGACAGCACGGCCGGAGTCACATGGGGCTGTGAGGTCTCCACCCCCAGCAGCGACCAAGTGCCGGAACTGAGGTAGGCCCAGCTCGGCCCCTCGGCAGGCACGGCCGCGACGGCCGAGGCCGTGTCGTGCGTGCCGGGCACGATCACGCCCATCCCGGCGACGCCGCATTCCTCGGCGATTGGCTGGCGCACCGGGCCCAGCACCGTGCCCGGCTCGATCACGGGACCGAAGATCGCGGCGGGCAGGCCGAGCGCTTCCAGCACCGGATGGGCCCAGGCACGACGGCGGGGATCGTAGCACTGCGAGGTCGTCGCATCCGTGAACTCGCAGGCCTGCTCGCCTGTGAACCAGTAATGGAACAGATCGGGCATCATCAGCAGCGAACTCGCTGACTCCAAGGCCGGGCTATTCCTCCGCGCGTAGAGCTGGAACAGGCTGTTGAGTTCCATGAACTGGAGCCCGGTATGTTCGAAGATCTCCTCTTTCGAGATGACTTCAAACACCTCCGCCATCGCGCCGTTAGTGCTCGAGTCACGGTAGTGGTACGGGTTGCCGGCCAGCTTGCCGTCGCGATCCAACAGCGCGAAGTCGACGCCCCACGTATCCACTCCGAGCGAAACAGGCTTGGCCCCCGCGGCAGCGCGGATTCCGTCCAGCATGTCGCCGAACAAGCGCAACGGGTCCCAGAAGAGCGATCCCAGCACTTCCGTGCCCGGATTCTCGAATCGGTGCAATTCTTCGACGGCAATCCTCTCGCCATCAAAGCTTCCCAGCATCACGCGGCCGCTACCGGCCCCCAAATCGATCGCCAAGCAGTGTTCTTGCGCCACAGAATCCCCCGCAGTAGGTGATTGTCACGCAGGGCAGAGGACCGCGGCAAGCCCGCGCAGATCTGCGCAGCAACCCCCTGAGGCAACTACGGCGCGAGCTCCTTGGTAGGCTCGAGCCGCAGTGCTAGCGTAAGGAAGGAGCGTGACTTCCCCCGTGCCCCCGACAGGCGACCGCAAGATCCTATATCTAGCCAGCCCCTACGGGTTTTCGGCACAGCAACGCTCCGGGCCGCTTCCCGAACTCGTTTCTGCCCTCGAAAAGGCCGGGGCCGAGGTCTGGGAGCCGTTTGCGCGCAACAACACCACCAAAGATACGGACGGCGCCGACTGGGCATACCTCGTGGGCCAAAGGGACATGCGTGATGTCCGCGAGGCCGATGGCCTCTTCGCGGTCGTCAACGGCTGCCCACCGGACGAGGGCGTGATGGTGGAACTGGGCATGGCGATCGCTTGGGGCAAGCCAGTCTTTCTGTTCCGGGACGACTTCCGGCGCTGCACCGACTCCGGCGCGTACCCCCTGAACTTGATGCTCTTCTGCGGCCTTCCCAAGCACAGCTGGGAACGATACTGGCTGACCAGCATCGAGCAGATCGCCGACCCACAGAAAGCTCTGGCCCCGTGGTTGAACGGCGCAGCGTCTCGTCGGGCCGCTCCCGAGCCTCCTGCCGGCTCGGGTTCTTGCTGAACCGTGGCCAGCCCCGCATGGATGGTGTCGCTGCACGGCGGCCACAGCGGCGAATTCTGCGAACACGCAAGCGGCACGCTCCGCGAAATCATCGATGCAGCCGTGGCTGCGGAGCTGAGCGCCTACGGCGTCACCGAGCACGCTCCACGTTCGGACGACCGCTTCCTATACGACTCCGAACGCGCCAAGGGCTACGATGCGGAGCGACTGCACAGGGAATTCGAGGCGTATTCGCGCGAGTCACTGCAGCTCCAGCGCCAGACGCGCGGTTCGCTCGAACTCCTGCGCGGCTTCGAAACCGAAGCCGTGCCAACGTCAAGCTACGTCGAATCGATGCTCGCGCTGCGACGCGAGCACAAGTTCGACTATGTCGTCGGATCGGTCCACCATGTCTGCGACATTCCCATCGACGAAACCCCCCGGCACTTTCGAGAAGCCGTGGCCGCCTGCAACGGCCTGGAGCCGTTCATGGAGCGCTACTTCCGGCTGGTAGACGAAATGATCCGCAGCGTGCGCCCGGAGATCGTTGGCCACCTCGATCTGCCCAAGCTGCATGCGCCGAGAGACGCCGATCTGTGCACCCCGAGGATCCGCAGGGCCGCCGAGGCCGCAATCGAAGCCGCGAAGTCGCATTCCTGCATCCTCGACCTCAACACGGCAGGCTGGCGCAAGGGATTGCCCGAACCGTTCCCCTCTCCTTGGCTGGTGCGCCTGGCGGCCGAGGCTGGCGTGCATTTCTGTTTCGGCGACGACAGCCACGCCCCATCGCAGGTCGGCTACGGCCTCGGGCGGGCGAGACAGTACTTGCTGAACCACGGAGTCAATTCGATCACCATTCTCGGATTGGGACAGCGAGGCTTGGAACCGCGACAAGTCCCGCTCTAGGCCTGAGGCGCACGAGATCGCCCGATGCTAGGCCGGGCCTTGGCACCTGGCTCATGCCGAGCAGTATGCGACAGGGATCGTGCCGCCCCCTGGCCCTCTCCGGCCGGAGCGCTACGAGGCCCGCGGGAAGGGGCCGGGCAGATCCGTCTACTCCAGGGTCTTGAAGAAGATTGCAGCCAGAAAGCCCATCAGCGTCGCAATGCCAATGACCGGGCCCGCTTTCAGGTAGGCCTCCGGCACCATCGTCTGGGCAATCATGGTCAGCATCGCCCCGGCGGCAATCCCTTGAACCAGTCCGAAGGCGTGCGGATCCGCCCCTACGAAGAAGATGCTGCCCAGCGCCGCCCCGATGCCGGTCAGCACCATCAGCGAGGCCCACATGAACAGGACCCTCGCGAACCTCATCCCTTGCTGCTGCATCCCGACCGAACTCGACAACGCCTCGGGGTAGTTCGACAGAAACAGACCGGCAATCAGGGAAAAGCTGACCGGGCCGTGAATCAGCGAGCTGCCGATGACCAGGGATTCGGGTATGCCGTCCAGCAGGATGCCGAGCCAGATAGCGAGCGGCGCGCCCTTGTGGAGATTGGCATGCCCGGCCATGTCCGGGACCGACGGCATCAGACGACCGCTGTCGACGTTTCTTGTGGCACGGCTGATCCAACGCTGCACTTCCCGCGTAGCCGACCCCCGAACACTCGTCAGGTAGTCCCGGTTCTCCACGCCTTCGAGATACTCCCTGACCTTCTCGGAAATGGCCGGATAGCGCCGCATCAATGCGTCGAAGTCGGACTTGCGCAGCACCCAGAGTTCCGTAGCATCGATCGCGACGGAACTGTAGAAGCGGCGCGCACTGGTAATGAACGATCTGCCGCCGAGCGACTCGCCCGGTTCCGCGGTCATGCGCCGCAGAGCCCGTCCCGCAGGGGGAATCAACGCCACCTGCCCGCTCGCCACGACATAGAGGCGATCCGCCACCTCGCCGTGGCGGTAGATCGTCTCGCCCCGTTCGTACCGCACACAGAACAGCCGGTCGGCGACGGCGCTCAGGTCCGGCGGTGACAGTCCGCGAAAGATGGGAAGGCTGCGGATTCCGGCAGACGTGCGGACGAACTCGTCGCGATGGCGCTCGATGCCAACGGCGCTGGGCAACACTCCGGCGGCAACGCCCGCGAAGGCGCTCTCCCGCCAGTGAGAGACCTGCTCCCCGGTCAGTCCTTGGCGATTCTTCAAGTACTCAGTAACAGAGTCGCTGGAAATGAGCTTGGTGGTTGCGGCAGCGAGCGGCTCCGAAATCCCCACGGCCTTTTGGAATTCCTCGCGTGGCAGCATCCAGACCTGCGCGTCCTGCGTCGCGACGGCATGCCTGGTGTGGGGAGACCCGGTGATGAAGGCGTGCTGCCCGGGAGTACCGCCCGTGCGGTGTACCGCGGGGTTACCGCTTGGTAGCGACGGATCCGTGGTCGACACCTCTCCCTCCCCGACCAGATAAAGGAAGTCGGATGGGTCGCCCACACTGAAGATGGTTGCGCCGGTCTCGAACTCGGCCTGCATGGCCGCAGACGCGAGATCCTCGAGGTCTTGCCGTTTCAGGTCGCGAAAGATGGCGATCTGCTTCAGTTCGCCCAACGCCCTCTTGAAGCGCTTGCGGCTCCTGCGGCGTAGATAGTTCACCACGGTCGAAGACTTGCGCAGGAATCCGCCGTGGTGGTTGATGACGTTGTTCAACCCGACGAACATGCCGCCCCCGAGGACGCATCCCGCCGCCAGCCAAGGGAAATGTCCCTGTGCGAGCGCGGAGGAGACCAGATCGAGCGTCAGCGCTGCGAGGAGGGCACCGCCGCCGAAGGCCATTAGGATGCCGACGGAGCGGTCATCAGGTCGCCAGAACAGGGTCGTCAGCGTTCCAAGTGGCAGCGAGCATGCGCTCAGAATTCCCATCGACAACGCAAAAATGGTCAAAGACTCCGCCACCGCGAACACCTCACAACTGCTCGATCAAAGCAACGGAACGCAGCGCGTCGGCTCCTCGGAAAACGCAACCCGCCGTTCCTCAAGAATAGCCCTGCCCACAACGAAGCCCGAGGCGCCGCGCGCCCTTGCGGGTTTACCATGGTTGGCGGAGCAGCCGGCTCCGAGGCCGCTGCTCGGCACGTAGTCCACGCCAGAAAGATGGACTCGTCGCGGCTTGGAACGCGTATGTTGCTACGTGCGATCGTCGCAGTCGTCTCCGCGTGGTCGCTGGCCAGTTGCGGCGGGGGGCCGCAAGAGCCCGGCGAGGACGAGACGTTCTACAGCCGCAATCGCGTAGAGTTGTACTCCGGGCTCGAGCCCGACGCACCCGCGGTTACCGTCCTAGACTTCGACACTCGCGCGAGGATCTTGGAGACGCACCGGAGCTTTGTCAGACTGCGTACGATCGATGGCCGAGAGGGCTGGGCCCCGAGGGCAATGCTGCTTGACACCAGCCTGCGAAGCGGCCTCCGAGCGCTGACGAGCCAGACTGCTGCGCTGCCGGGCCAAGGGCTCTACCGCTCACGGGACACGCTCAACGTCCATACGCAGCCGTATCGCTGGGCGCCGACGTTCTACCAGTTGGAAAAGGACGAAGGCGTGGAGATGCTGGATCGGATGCTGGTCGATCGCCTGCCCGCCGCTGCAGCCACTGCCGGGACACCGCCCGCACCAACCGGTTTGGATTACTGGTATCTGGTGCGGATCCCGAAACTCGGCCAAACCGGCTGGCTGATCGCGAACATGGCGTATGCCGACATCCCGCTCGAAGTCGCGATGCTGGCCCAAGGCCGCTCGATCGTCGCCTACTTTCCGATCGGATCGGTCGTCGACCAGGCCGGCGGCGAAGCCAAGACCACCTGGCTTTGGTTCCAATCGAGTCGCAGCGGGCAAGTGCACGATTTTGACCGCATGGCGGTGTTACGGTGGAACGCCAGACGGAATCGCTACATCGTGATTCGGCAGTATTCGAACCTCACCGGCTACCTGCCAGTCGAAGTCAGGCCCAACTTCAACTCCGAACGCGGGACGGGCGTGGGCATCCACGTTCTGCTAGCCAAAGACGGCCAAATGCACGGCCGGAACCATGTCTACACCGCTAGCCGGGTTCACCGATTGGAGGAGAATCCCGTGGTCGGGGCGCCACGGCACGTTCCGCCCGGCGGCTTCGGTTCGCGCTACGAATTCTCACCTCCAGAGAGCCCTGGGCCGTAAAAAGGGTAAGTGCCGACTCGCGGTCGGATTGCGTCCGTCCAGATTCGTTGGCAACGCGACCAGGAAGCGGAGAACCACAGGAGGGGCTTGCCTTGCGAGCTGTCGCAGTCTCGGTGAGGCTATGCCCGCCGAAACATGCGGGGCCGGCTGCCGCCAGCAGTCGCCATCTCCCCGCGAGCAGCACGGTGATTCCCCCGGGAATTTCCCCGCTCTTCCCGCTCGCGCGATTCGAGCGCCCATGCGGCGCACCATAGCCTGCCCTGCTGGAACGCTGGTCCGAGCCGGTGCACCTCCTCCGGCTGCAGCACGCGGCGTTCACTCCCCACCCTCGCGCCAGCCCTAGCGGAACAGGCCCCGGCGCGGATGTCGGCGATCGCCAGGGCAAGGCGACGGCCGCATCGCCGAATCCGGTATGCTATGTCTCTTATGGCCGACACTGGGGAAATTCCGCAAGGCAACGGATCGGGCTTCAGGCGCTTTTGGGGATCGGACCTGCTGTCCGGATTCCTGGTCTTCCTCATCGCGCTGCCACTTTGCCTCGGAATCTCCTTGGCGTGCGGCTACCCGGCCATTGCGGGGATCTTCACCGCGATCATCGGCGGGATCGTCGGCACCGTTTTCAGCAATTCCGAACTGACGATCAAGGGCCCGGCGGCCGGCCTTATCGTCATCGCCATCGGGTGCGTGACGGACTTCGGCTTCACCGCGGGTCGCGATCCGGCCGCGGACATTGAGGCGTACCGCTTGGCCCTGGGCGTGGGCGTGGTCGCAGGCGTCATCCAGATTCTCTTCGGCGTGTTCCGGTCCGGCATTCTGGGCGAGTTCTTCCCACCGGCTGCCGTCCACGGGCTTCTCGCCTCAATCGGCGTGATTATCTTCGCCAAGCAGCTGCCCGTCACGCTAGGACTCGGGTCGGAGGGGACGCCGCTCGAGCTGCTGGCTCGGATCCCCAGCTACTTCACCGACATGCACCCCCAAGTGGGCCTGATCGGCATCATCAGCCTCGTCATCATGTTCGGATATCCGTTCCTGAAGATTCCGGGCCTGCGGGCCATACCGGCGCCGCTCGTGGTCGTGCTGGTCACCGTGCCGCTAGGGATGCACTACGGCCTGGGGCGCGAGTTCCTCGTCGACGTTCCGGCCAACATGTTTGGAGCTCTGACGTTCCCGGACTTCTCCGGCGTCGCCACCGCAACAGGGGTCAAGTACATCATCCTGTTCTCGTTGATCGGCAGCCTCGAGTCGCTGCTCAGTGCCAAGGCCGTCGACCAGATCGACCCGTACCGCAGGAAGACCAACTACGACGGCGATCTGCTGGCGATCGGCGTCGGGAACACAGCCTCCGCGTTGGTAGGGGGCCTGCCGATGATCTCCGAGATCGTCCGCAGCAAGGCGAACATCGACAACGGGGCAAAGACCCGGTTCGCGAACATGTACCACGGCATGTTCCTGCTGGTGTTCGTGGCGCTTGCCCCCGCGCTGATCAACATGATCCCGCTGGCCGCCCTAGGAGCGATGCTCGTCTTTACCGGCTTCCGGCTGGCCTCGCCGAAGGAATTCGTGCACATGTACCACGTGGGCCGCGAGCAGCTCGTCATCTTCGTCGCCACGATCGTCGGAGTGCTGGCCACGGACCTGCTCGTAGGGATCGGGATCGGGATCTTGGTCAAGGTCCTCATCCACCTCGTGAACGGCGTGCCGGTCGCCTCGCTGTTCCGGCTGCGGGCCGACATCGACCGTTCCGAGGATGGAGCCACCGTCACAGTGAGCGACTCGGCGGTGTTCTCGACCTGGATCGGCCTCAAGAAGCGGCTCGAAGCCCTCAAGGGCGAGACTCGGGTTCGGCTCGACCTGTCGGGGACCGCGCTCGTCGATCACACGGTCATGGACCGGCTGCGCGAAATGGAGAAAGAGTTCGAAGAAGAGGGAGCGAGTCTCGAGATCCAGGGTCTGGACGGACATCGTCCCTTCTCGGACGATCCGACTGCGGCCCGCACGAAGAAGTCCTGAGCGGCCAGGCCTAGCACCCCGATGAGTCCCGACCAAACCCAAGCGCTACGCGAGCAAGTCCTTGAAGCGGCTCGCCCTGCGGCCCAGATCTGGCCCCTGAAAACCTTCGCCTACCGCAATCCTGTGCGTGGCTACGAAGACCTTCCGTTCGACCAAGGCGTGCGCGAGGCGGCCGGGATGATCGGCGGTGCGGGCTTTCTTTCAGGCAGCGAGTATCGGGCCTTTCGGCTTGCCGGGCGGATCTCGGACGCACACCTGCGCCGGGCGCTGGCCCGGCTAGGCCCTGACATATCCGAAGGTGCCGTCCGCGTCAGCGGCCGGGCCCTCGACCCGGACGAGGTTGTCTGGGCACAGTTGACGCAAGGCGTGGAGGCCCCGCCTCCGTCGGTGCTTGCGTGGCAGGCCAGAGAAGGCGGCAGCACAGAGCTGCTGGCAGCCGCCTCAGAGGCCTGCTCGGAAGACGGTAGCGGTAGCGAAAACGGCATGCCGGACCTGCCGCCGGCGAGAACCCTCAGCGACTGGGTCGCTGAGCTGGCCGGGTCGCCGGTCGTGCACTCGATCAACGACGAGATGATCAAGTGGTCGGCCTCGTTCCTCGACGAGGGCATGGCCGGCTGGGGCATGCCCTCCCGGCAAGGGGGCTTCTATCGCTGCTGGCGCGACCTAGCGAGACGGGACCGATCAGGCCGGTTCCTGGGCGTTCCCGACTTCGCGGCAAAGGTGGACGAGCTACCGGATTCCGCCGAGGCGTGGATCCAAGCGGGATTGGAGCGGCTCGGCATTCCCGCGGAACGATGGGGCGAGTACCAGTCGCGCATGTTCGCGCAGCTGCCGGGCTGGACCGGATTCGCGCGCTGGAGAAGCGAGAACCCGCAGTACCCGGCCCAGCGCGAGCACCCCATCGACTTGGTGGACTACCTGGCCGTGAGGCTCTTCTACGAGGTCGAGCTGGTCGCGGCCGCGTGCCGCAAGGAACTGGGCGCGCCCGGCACCCTGGACGGCGTGCGCGCCTGGGCGCGCGAGCAAGCGGGGCGCGAAGGGGAGTCCGGCGCCCGCGAACTCGCGGCGGGCCGGCTGTACCGGCTGGCCGTAGTCCTGGGCCTGACGCCGGAACAGGTCCGCGAGTTGGCCGGCGACGGGGCCAGGACCATGCTGGGCTGGCTGGAGCGCTTTCCCGAGGACCGGCACGGGCCCGTGTGGCTGGCGGCCTACGAGGACACCTATGCCGACCACCTGATGGGCAAGCTGGCGGGACACCGACGGGCGGAACGGGCGCCCGACTCCCGGCCGGACGCGCAGCTGATCTTCTGCATCGATGCCCGTTCCGAGCCGTTCCGGAGACACATCGAGTCCTCCGGCAATTACGAAACCTTCGGCTATGCCGGGTTCTTCGGCGTTCCTTTCAGCCACGAGGCGTTCGACAGCCCGGACCGCCTAGCGCTGTGTCCCGTGCTGTTGAAACCGCCCCGCGCAGTCGACGAGGAGCCGCGGCCGGGCGAGGAACGCCCGCTCGCGAAGTATGCCTCGGGCACGCGCTGGCGGCGCTTCGGAGACGAGCTCTTCCACGACCTGAAGCAGCACCCCTTGGGCTCGTTCGTGCTTGTCGACGTGCTTGGCCTGCTGTTCAGCATCGCCTTGGTCGGCAAGACCCTGTTCCTACGGCCCTACGCAGCGATCCGTTCCTTGCTGGGGAGGCGGTTCAGAGCCAAGCTGGAGACGAGCTTTACCTTGGACACGGCCGAGGTCGAATCGGTCGGGCCCAGCGGGTTCACCATCGAGGAGAGGGCGGGCTTCGTTGGGGGCGGCCTGCGGATGATCGGGCTGACCGACCCGATGGCACGGCTGGTGATCGTGTGCGGGCACGGCTCGGAGTCCGACAACAACCCCTACGCGGCGGCGTACAACTGCGGCGCCTGCGGGGGAGCGCACGGCGATCCGAACGCGCGCGTGTTCGCCACGATGGCAAACGACCCGACTGTCCGCCGGGCCGTAGCCGAGAGCGGCCTGCAGATTCCCGACGACGTGCTGTTCGTCGCGGCCAAGCACGACACAGCCACCGATCGCGTCTCGTTCTACGACCTGATCGATGTGCCCTCCAGCCACCGCGAGGAGCTCAGTCGGCTGGAACGGAACCTGGCCGCGGCCGGCGTGGCGCAGGCAGGCGAGCGGATCGCAAAGCTGCCCGGGGTGCCGCGAGGCTTGAGCGCGCGCCGCGCCGCCCTCCACGCGATCGGACGCAGCGTGGACTGGGCGAACCCTCGCCCGGAATGGGGGCTCTCCAGCAACGCGGCATTTCTGATCGGGAGGCGCTGGCTGACCAAGGGGCTGGACCTGGAGTCACGGGTGTTCCTGCATTCCTACGACCCGACCAGCGACCCTGACGGCGGCATGCTCGAGCGCATCATGACCGCTCCTCTCATCGTGGGGGAGTGGATTAACATGGAGTACTATTTCTCGTCGGCCGACCCATGGGTGTACGGAAGTGGGAGCAAGGTGATCCACAACGTGGTAGGCGGGGTCGGCGTGATGCTGGGAAGCCAAGGCGACCTGCAGGGCGGCCTGCCGGTGCAGGGCGTGATTGACGGGCCGCGCCGGTACCACGAACCGATGCGCCTGCTAGCCGTCATCGACGCACCGCCGGAGAGGATCTCCGGGATCATCGCCAAACACGAGATCCTGCAGGCTCTTTTTCACAACCAGTGGGTGAACCTACTGGCCTTCGACGCCGACCGCAACGAGTTCCAGAGATACGGCACTGACTCGACTTGGGGCCGGCTGACGCTTGAAGCGGCGGCCTGACTGCAATGAACGCGATCTACACCAAGCGCCTGGCCTACTGGACAGCCGTCCTGTTCGTGCTGTGGCTAATGCTTTCGGAGAGCTTCAACGCGTTGCACATGGCAGTAGGCTTCTCGGCGGCCTTGCTCGTCGCGCTGCTCCGCACCGACCTCGGCGCCGAGCGGACCTACGTCATTCGCTGGTGGAGAGCGCTGCTGTACATTCCGTGGCTGTTCAGCCGGATACTCGTCAGCGGCGTTCACGTTTCGTATCTCATCCTTCATCCGCGGTTGCCGATCAAGCCCGTGCTCTTCCGCCACCGGGCGGATCTGGGCAGTGACGAGGCGGTTCTGCTGATGGGCAACTCCATCACGCTGACCCCAGGCACGGTCACTGTCGAGGCGGACGACGAGGAACTGATCGTGCACGCACTGGACGAGGACTCGACCGGGGATGTGCTCAGCCAGAGGCTCGAGAAGATGGTGGCAAGGGTCTTCCCTGCCGGGGGCGGGCGGAGATGAGCCTGCTCTTCGTACTGGATGTCATCGCGATCCTGATCGTGATGTACCTGTACCGGGTCGTTCGCGGGCCGACGGTCTTCGACCGCCTGCTAGGACTGAACGGCATTTCCACCAAGGCGATCATCCTGCTTGTCGTGATCGGAACCGTGTACGAACGAGTCGAAATGTTCGTTGACATCTCGACCGGCTATGCGCTTTTGAACTTGGTCGGCGTGCTGGCGATCACCAAGTACCTGACCCAGAGGTGGAGGGCCTAGTGCCGGTTGCTACGACAGCTATGATTGGCATCGGCCTGTTCTTCTTGGTCGTCGCGGCCGTCGGCATGGTGCGGCTGCCGGACGTGTTCACCCGCTCGCATGCGGTCTCGCTGACCGATTCCCTGGGCGCTTTCTTCGTCCTGATGGGATTGGCGACTTATCACGGATTCAGCACCAACACGTTCCGAATACTTGTCGTGCTGGCGCTGCTGATCTTGGTGAATCCCGTCATTTCGCACGCGACCGTCCGCGCCGCATTGCGGTCCGGCCAGAAGCCTGTCGCGGAGGACCGGCGATGACATATTCATTCGAGCTGCCCCTGCTCGCGCTGCTGATCCTGACGGCTGGCGGGGCAATCATTGTCAAGGAACTGATCAGCGCCGTGCTGATTCTCGGGGCCTACAGCTTCTTCCTCGCACTGGTCTGGGCTTGGCTGGGGGCGGCGGACGTTGCATTCGTGGAGGCCGTCGTCGGGGCCGGGCTTGCAACCGTGTTCTTCCTGCTGACGCTCTCCCAGACCTCTCCGGAGGACACCCGCATCCGAAGGCCTCCGCCTCCGATCATCGCCGTGATCGCGCTTCCGCTTCTGGGGCTGCTCCTGCTGTACGCCGCAAACGACCTGCCCGCCTTCGCAGATCCCGGAGCCCCGGCCAGCGTGCATGTGTCCCCGCATTACATCGAGAACAGCCTCGCCGACACGCGCACGCCCAACGTGGTGACGTCTGTCCTGATGGACTACCGCGTCCTTGACACCTTGATCGAGACGGTCGTTGTCTTCACCTCCGGCATCGCCTGCTGGCTCCTTCTCAGGAGGGATGCAGAGTGATCGACCGACCGTCTGGCAGCGTCATCATCCGGAGAACGGCCTCGCTGCTCGTCTCCCTGGTGCAGCTGTTCGCGCTTTACGTCCTGTTCTTCGGCCAGTACGGGCCCGGGGGCGGCTTTGTCGCGGGGGTGATGATCGCGGCAAGCCTGGTCTTCGGGCTGCTCGTATTCGGAGAGGACAGCGCGACTTCGCAGCGGGCCACCCGACTGCTTGCGGCCGACGGTGTCGGCCTGCTCCTTTTCGTCGCAGTGGGCGGGCTGTGCCTGATCGGGGGCGGCGAGTTTCTCAACTACTCCGAAGCCCCGATTCCGGGGCTCGACAGCGCGGCCCGGCGGTATCTGGGCATCCTGATGACGCAGATCGGAGTGGCGATGGACGTCGCGGTAGCGGCGGTCTCGATCGTGTTCAGCCTGTCGCGCAGCGTCGCAACCGAGGAGACCGATGCTTGAGCTGATCGAAGCGGCTCTGCGCCGGCCCAACCTCATCGCGTTCGTCCTCCTGCTGCTGTGGGGGCTGTACATCACGATCACCCACCACAACTACGTCAAGAAGCTTGTCGGTCTGTACATTGTCCAGACCAGCGTCATCTTCTTTCTCGTCACGACCGGGGCGAAGGAGGGCGCCACCGTGCCCGTGATCATGAGCGGCATAGAGGCACCCGGGGCAGACGATTACGTCAACCCGCTCCCGCAAGTGCTGACGCTGACGGCAATCGTTGTCCAGATCGCGACGCTGGGCGTCTCGCTGGGGTTGGTTTCGAGGATCTACCGGAGGTTTGGGAGCCTTGACGAGGACGAGGTCTTGGAGAAGCTAGGATGACCGAGCACCTCCCAGCCCTGGTGTTCCTCACCCCGCTCGCTACGGCGATCTCGATGCCCGTGGCCGGCCATCGGCGTCCGGCTGTGTGCCGCCCGATTGCACTGATCGCGATCTGCTGCATGACCGTGCTGTCGGTGGCGAGCCTGTGGTCGGTGTCTGTTCACGGCGAAGTCCGGTACTCGTTCAGCGGATGGCTGCCCCCGATCGGGATCGAATGGCTCGCGGATTCGCTAGCCGCGACGATGGTCACAGCCGTGAGCGGGCTGGGCGTGCTGTGCCTTCTGTTCGCCGACGGGCTCGGGGAACGCCCGCTGGGCGGCCGCGCGGTCCCGTACTACACGATGGTGCTGCTGCTGGTCGCCGGGCTTAGCGGCGCAATCTACGCCGGGGACTTGTTCAACATCTTCGTGTTCCTGGAAGTGGTCTCGCTGTCCGCCTACGCCCTCGTGGCCGTCCCGGGCGGCCGAGCGCTCGTTTCGGCCTTCCGGTATCTGTTGATGGGCGCCTTGGGGACCGCCTTCTACCTGCTGGGCGTGGGGTACTTCTACGCCGCGACCGGAGCCCTGAACATCGCCGACCTGTCCCAGCGGCTGCCCGGCCTGCTCGACTCCAAGGCCGTCATGGGCGGTCTGATCTTCATGTTCATCGGGCTGGCCATCAAGATGGCGCTCATGCCGCTGCACGGTTGGCTTCCCGACGCCTACAGCGACGCGCCGGCCGCAACCGTCCCGCTGCTCGCGGGCCTGGTGACAAAGATCTCGCTCCTGGTCTGGGCGAGGATTCTCTACTGGGTCATGGCGCCGAGCGCCGAAGGCGGGACCCTCACCATATTCGCTCTGGTCACCACGTTCGGCATCCTGGCGTCAGTCGCCGGTGCCTGCCTTGCTCTCCGCCAGCGCGAGCTGAAGCGAATGTTCGCGTATGGCGGCATCTCCCACGTGGGCCTGGTGCTGATCGGGGTCGGGCAGGCCAACGAGACGGGGCTGGCAGGTGCTATGTACTACCTGCTCAACGACGCGGTGATGCAGTGCTCGTTGTTCGTTCTGGCCGGATTCCTAGCCCTGCGCTACGGGGCGTCCACGCTGGACGAACTGGCCCGCGCCCACGTGCGCAACCCTTGGGCAATCGTGACATTCGTGGCGGTTGGCCTCGGCATGGTCGGCCTGCCTCCCACGGGAGGGTTCTTCGGCAAGCTGAGAATCCTGCTCGGCACCCTAGAGGCAGACAACAATATCGCGGCCGCCGCAGTCGTGCTGACCACGCTCATCACTCTGGGCTATTTCGCCCAAGTCTTCGAGAAGCTCGTCCGCTCCGGGAGCGAGAGCGCCTCCGCTGACCAGACGGAGACGCCGTGGCCGCTGCGCGCGACCATGGCCGCGCTGGTTGCGGCAATCGTGGGACTGGGCATCTGGAACGACCAGATTGTCGCGCTGCTGGTGGACGCCACGGCGCCTCTCGGGATATGACGCTCATGACGGACACGGCGCGCACAAACGGGGGCTCTAGCTAAGATGCCGCTCTTTGCCCTGATTCCCGGCCTGCCGCTCGCCGCCTTCGTGATCCTAGC
Source organism: Terriglobia bacterium (assembly GCA_009838515.1). Lineage (GTDB taxonomy): Bacteria > Acidobacteriota > Terriglobia > Bryobacterales > UBA6623 > VXMF01. The sequence goes on from VXRL01000027.1 coordinate 21,388, forward strand.
GGTGGGCGGCCGTCGCATCGGTGACGCCAGCCACCGGGTCGGGATTCCCGCAGTCGGCCTCTCATTCGCGCTCTCGATCGCGGCGCTGGCAGAGGTCGCCCGGAACGGAGCTCTCTCGATCCCGCTGTACCGCTTCCTAGACGTGGGCGAGCTTGTCGTCACGGTCGGCCTCTACGCCGACCAGCTCACCGTCCTGCTGCTCCCGCTCATCACGGGTGTCAGCTTCGTGGTCCATGTCTACTCGGCCCGATACATGACCGGCGACCCGAGGTACCGAAAGTTCTTCGCGGTCATCGGCCTATTCACGTTCGCCATGACGATGCTGGTCATGAGCGACAACCTGCTGGTGACCTACATGTGCTGGGAGGTGATGGGAATCTGCTCCTATCTGCTGATCTCCCACTGGGCCCACAGGCGGGAAGCAGGCCAAGCGGCGACAAAGGCGTTTCTGGTCAACGCCATCACCGATGTCGGCCTGGGCTTCGGCGTCGTGCTCACGTTCGCCACATACGGGACTTTCAACATCCAAGAAATCCTTGCCCAAGCTCCCGCCATGCAAGGGCAGACCCTCGGCGCATTCGGGCTCGAAATCGAGCGGAACACCTTGATCGCGCTCTGCCTGCTAAGCGGGGCGATCGGCAAGTCGGCACAGGTGCCCATGCACGTATGGCTGCCCTACGCCATGGAGGCGCCAACGCCGGTCTCGGCGCTGATCCATGCTGCGACGATGGTGAACGCTGGGCCTTTCCTGCTCGCACGACTCAGCCCCCTGGTGTTGCTGGCCCCGTCGGCGATGGCGGCGATAGCGGTCGTCGGTGCGGTCACGGCCCTGTACGGCGCACTGGTCTCTCTCACCCAGTCGGACATCAAGAGGCTGCTGGCGTATTCGACGATCAGCCAGATCGGTTTCATGATCTTCGCGTGCGGGGTCGGCGCATTCGGAGCCGCCATCTTCCACCTCTTGGCGCACGGATTTCTCAAGGCATACCTGTTCCTCTCCACGGGCGATTCCCTCTGGGCGGCCGGAGGGCACGCGCACGGGGGCGCCAGCGCTCCTCCCAGCCGGATCCGGCCGCTTGCGGCGGGCTCCCTGCTGCTGGCGTGCTTGCCGCCGTTGATCCTGTTCTCCGGGCCGTACGAACAGCTCTGGAACGCCCAGCACGTCCCGTCGGCGCGAATCGCCTTCTGGGTCGTGGCCCTCGCGGCGGTGTTCCTGACCGCGGTTTACGCGTTTCGCGGCGTCGTCTCCCTGTTCGGTGCCACAGTCGGCCGCTCCGTCCAGGCCTGGCCAAGCCTGTTCTCCGCCGCGCACCTGCCGGGCCTGGCCGTTTGCGGCATCGCGGTAACGGCACTGCTGGCCGGCGTGTGGTCAGCGTTCAGCGAATTCCTCCAGCCGGCCCTTGGCGCGCTCCCGGCCGAGACCGAGACCGCGGGCCTGACGGTTGCACTCGCAGTGTCGCTGGCAGTCGCCGTGCTGGGATGGTGCTTCGCGTACTATTGCCACCTGCGGCCCGCGGCGATTCCCTTCGCGCGTCGCGAATGGGTCAAGACGGCGTACGTCTTGTTCTTGAACAAGCTCTACTTCGACGAGATCTACCGGGTGGTGGCCGTCAACCCGACGCTGAGGATCTCGGGTTGGCTGCTGCACCAGCTTGAAGAGCGCATCATCAACCGGACCGTCCACGAAGTGGGGGCAGGGGTGCGGGAGGGCGCCCGGGTGCTCGAAGGGTCGGCGGAGAGCGGCGTGATCGACCCCGCGGTTACCGGGGTGGCTCGTCTCGTGATCGGCACCGCGGCTTGGCTAGAGAGGCTGGCCGAGTCGGGCCTGATGACCCGCGGACCAAGGTTGGCCACGAATCTGCTCGTGCGGGTCTCGGGCTGGCTGTGGCGTGCTGTTGATCGGCCAGCGACGGGCGAAACCATCGAGAGAGTCAGCGGGCTCGCGGACGATACCGGCGAGACGCTGCAGCGGATCGGGCCCAGGACTTTGCGCCACCATCTGGTAATCATCGTGTGCTGGCTGTCGCTTGCGATCGGCCTCACGTACTTGCTGGCCAACTGACCGAGTAGCGATCGAAAAGGTGCCCCAATGACATCACTCTTTACAGAACACCTGATCACGTCGTTGATCACTGTTCCTTTCGCCGGAATCGTGGCCCTGCTGTTCGTTCGGGGCGATGTTTGGGTCCGTCGCGTCGCCATGGGGGTTTCCCTGCTCGCGCTCGGCCTGTCCGCGGCGCTGTGGTGGAGATTCGATCCGTCAATCGAGGGCATGCAGTTTGTCGAGCGAACCAGTTGGATGGAGAACTTCAACATCCAGTACGCGGTCGGCGTCGACGGCATCAGCCTGGTCCTGGTCCTGCTCACCACTCTGCTCGGTCCGCTCTGCGTGCTCGCGTCATGGACCTCGATCGAAAGCAAGGTCAAGGCCTACATGATCCTAATCCTGCTGGTGGAGGGCGCGATGATCGTCGTCTTCACCGCGCTCGACCTGTTCCTGTTCTTCATGCTGTGGGAAGTCACGATGGTTCCCATGTACTTCATGATCATCCTGTGGGGCGGTCCGGGCCGGATCCAGGCGGGGATCAAGTTCGTGCTCTACAGCCTGACGGGCAGCCTGCTGCTGCTGGTCGCAATCCTCGGCCTGTACTTGCAAACCGGACGCTCTTTCGACATCCAGGCGATGGTGGGACACGCCATTCCCGAGGATGTCCAGATCTGGATCTTCGCGTTCCTGTTCCTAGGGTTCGCCATCAAGCTGCCGATGGTTCCCTTCCACTCGTGGCTGCCTGACGCTCACTCGGAGGCCCCGACGGCCGGCAGCGTGATCCTGGCGGGGGTGCTGCTGAAGATGGGAGGCTACGGCTTCCTGCGGATCTGCCTTCCGATCCTGCCTGAAGCAGCCGCCGAGTTCGCCCCGTACATCCTCTGGCTCTCCATCGTCGGGATCATCTACGGCGGATGTCTCGCACTGGCCCAGTCCGACCTCAAGAAGCTGGTGGCGTACTCCTCGATTTCCCACATGGGATTCGTGACCCTGGGCATCTTCGCCTTCAACGAACAGGGCATCGAGGGCGCCGTGATCCAGATGTTCGCCCACGGTATGTCGACCGGGGCTCTGTTCCTTGCGATCGGCTTCCTTTACGACCGCACCCACACCCGGATGATCGCCGATTACGGGGGCCTGCAGAAGCCGATGCCACGATTTGTCGTCCTGCTGTCGATCTTCGCCATGGCATCGTTCGGATTACCCGGCATGGGGAACTTCACCGGCGAGTTCCTAGTGCTGCTGGGCACATCCTTCGGCGGGATGCTCAAGGTCCTGCTCGCGATGAGCGGGATCGTGCTGGCAGCCGCGTACATGCTCTGGATGCTGCAGCGCGTCGTGCTCGGCCAGCCGCGCACGTCCCTCGAATCTCTGCCGGACCTCAACGCGCGCGAGATCGCAACCCTCGTGCCGCTGGTGGTCGGCGTCTTCGTGGTCGGGCTGATCCCCGCCACGCTGACGACGAAGCTGGATTCGACCGTCAAGGGAATGCTCGACCGATCGCCTGCCATCGTCCAGAGCGCCTCCGCGCCGGGAGAATGAATCGGCCGGGGCGCCTTCCAGCTCTTCGCGCACACCTGTCCGGGGACGGATCGCTCCAGCGTCAGGCCAGCCGGCGCGACGCTGGCCTGTCGGCCCGGCGCCATGGAATGCAGCCCGCGCGAACCGGTGGGCGCCGGGGCTCTGCGGCCCATGACGGCGTTCCTAGAGCAGCTCGCGGATGAGGGTGAGTACCCGCACCGGCATGGAATTTCTGTAATATGTTGAAATAATTATACTTATGAGGAAATACAGAATGTGGTTACTGATTGAAGTACCACTTCAAGCATTGAGAAAGCGCGCACTCTCAGAGGTGGGGCCGCGCTGGACTCCTTGATTCCGCTCAGCAGATCGCAGGCGAATGTCGCGACATGGGGTCTGTCGGACAACGAGTTGATGGAAGCAGTTTTCCCGTCTTGCCAAGGCGGCTCGCTCTCAGGCCTAGCGCCGCAATTGAACAGACCCAAGCACGCAAAGCCTACTCATGGCGAAGGGCCCCGGCAGGATCCAATCTTGCTGCTCGGAACGCGGGAATAGCGCTGGCACTGATCGCGACTACAAGAATCAGCGCGCCGCTCGCGGCCCATTCGATCGCCGATACGAACTCTGCAATGACCGCTGCAGAAGACAGGAGTCTCTGCACGACGGCAGTGAGCAGTCCGCCGAGCAGCACACCCGCGAGGCTGACCCGCATCACCCGCGCAATCATGAACCAAGTGACAAGATTCGATTCGGCGCCGAAACTCTTTCTTAGGCCGATTTCTCGCGTGCGACGGGATGCGTAGAAAGTCAAGACACCAAAGATCCCGGTCGCAGCCAAGACCGCTGCTAAGAGGGCGAAGCACACCAAGACCAGTGCTGTCAGGCGCTCGGGAGCGCTGGATTCCTCGAGCACTGCGACCATGGACTGGATTGTGACCGGCTGAGTATCGTTCGCAGACCACACCGCAGTTCGAAGGGCAGGGGCGATTGCCTCAGCCGGCAGGGACGTTCGTACAACCACCGCGGCGTCCTCCGCAAAGATGACGTACTCCGGGAACTCCCTTGGATCGTCACTTCCGACCTGCGTGGCCGGGGTATACAGGATGAGATCGTGCCGCCCGAATTCCAGCGGTGCGTCGGCGGCAACCCCAACCACCTCGAACAAGTCAGGGCCCCAGATGCGAATCCGTTCCCCGATGATCTTCGCAGATTGAAGCTTTGACGCTAAAGATCGGCTAACAATAACGACGCGCTTGGACTCAGCTGTGTCAAGGGCGTTGAAGTCCCGGCCTTGCAAGAGCGGGACTCCAATGGTGCGGAAGTACTCGGATGACACGATTAGCCTGCGGGCCTCCGCGAGAGCTTCTTGGTCGAGAACGCTCTCCGTCGACTCGCGGCCTCTTACCTTCACTGGGCGAGAGAACTGGCGAGCGCTCAGGGGAAGTTCCGACACCAGAGAGGCGGAGACGACGCCAGGCACGGTCCGGACTTGCGCAAGCGCCTCACGGTGAAACCGGCGCAGAGCCTTGTTCGATGCGAGAGTGGTCGACTCCGAAAGCTGAGCGGTCACAATGGAATTGACCGCAATGGACGCACCGGCATCCGCCAGCATTCGATCGAATCTCATGATCGCGGCGACACTCAGGGTAAGCAGCAGTGTGGCGACGGCGACTTGGACCGCGATTACGAGAGTTCCGAGCCGATTCTCATCTCGACCTGGGAATTGGCTGGATTCGCGAAGAGCCTCGGAAGCACGGTTGTTGGTAAATGTCAGGAGCGGCACCGCGCTGCAGAGAATTGCCGTGAGAACTCCAAGTCCTGCACCCAAGCCGCCAACCGTCGCTTGAACGGAAATCTCATCGACCCGAGGTACGTTTGCAGGAATCAAGAGATCGACATAGTGCAGCCCGACCGAGGCAAGCAGCAGGGCACCCGCAGCCGACGCCACGCCCAGTAGGAGGCCCTCCGCCAGCAGGCGCCGAAGCAGCACGGTTCTGGCGGCTCCCAAGGCCATCATGATGGCCATCTCGGTCCGACGCCGGACAGCGCGGGCGAGGAGTAGTCCAGCCACATTTACACACGCCAAGAGAAGCACGCCGCTCACGGCTACTCCCAAGAGCAGCAGGATCCCTCGGCTCTCGCTCCTCTCGATAAACCTAAGGTGGATGGGCGATAAGCGTACCCCCCAGCCCTCGTTAGTCGCGGGATTCTCGTTTCCGATGCGTGCCGCGATCGCCTCCAAGTCCGCTCGTGCTTGCTCGACGGTGACATCGGACTTGAGGCGTGCAATTACAAGCAGCACTCGCCTATCTCTCGCCGTGAAATCGTCAGGTTCCGGAACTGCCGGGACCCAGAAATCAGCCCTTTCGCGTCCAGCACGCAAGGGCGGATAGGTGAAGCCTCGTGGCATGACTCCGATCACGTTGTAAGCGCCGTCGTCCAGAGGGATGCTCTTTCCCAAAATGTCCGGATCAGCCCCCAGTCGCCGGTTCCAGAACCCATGGCTTAGCAGGACGACCTTGTTGCTTGCGCCCGGAAGTTCCTCTTCGGGTGCAAACGGTCGGCCAACAATGGGAGAGACACCAAGAACCCCCAAGATCCCTGACGAAATCCCGTAACTCTGGACTCGCTCGGGATCAGCTATTCTCAGCACGCTCGGGGTATATCCCATGGAGGCTCCAGCCACTCCGTCGAGCGTGACGTTCGACGCACGCCAGTCTTCAAGCGTCGGGATGGATACGAGCGTGCCTTGATCGGAAGCTTGGCTAGGGAATGCCTCGTAGACGTAAACCAAGCGTTCACCGTTGGGATACGGCAGATCCCCCCATAGGAGCCCATACGCAAGCCCGGCCACAATCGTGCATGCTCCGACACCAGCCGCTAACAGGCCTCCGCTGGCAAGGAAGAGTCCCCAGTGCTTCCTCGCGTAACGCAAGGCATACAGCAAGTCTTGTGTCATCGAATGATTCGCCCAGCAGCAGTCTGCTCGACGCGCCGAATCGTCGCGAATCGCGACCGCTTCATTCGTCCGAGAGCCTGATCGCTCACTCGAAGCGAAGTTCCCAAGCCCATGAGAGCGGGCCACGTCTGATTACGGCTATTCCTCGACGGGTGGAGCGCTTCCATTCCGTGCTTCGTGTCTCCGGTACGGAGCGTTACCTATGTCTCGGGTCGCTGACACAGTTCCGAGGATACTTGATCCATTGATAGCTCTGCAGGACGGCCGTGCTTCCATGCGCCAATTGCCTGAGTTCCCCGCGCCTCCAAGGTATTTCTGTAAGCTATTGAATTGACTATACTTTTGATGGAATACACGACTTGGATATTGCTTAAAATACCACTTCGAGAACTGAGAAACTGCTCGCCTTTGCAAGTAAGGTCGCGCCGGGCTTCTTGATTCCGTGCCCAGAGCCTAGACGTGACAGACGCATTGAGGATACATCCGGCCAAAGACGGCCATTGCTTCCGGCCACCAAGAATCGGGCGAGCCCGTCTCGATCTGCGTTTGGTCCGGTCCCGGTCCGTCGTCTAAGCCGGTTCCTTGACAGGCGGTGGCAGGGGATGGCCGCGCCACTTGCTCTGCTGCCAGCGGCTGTTGCACGGGCCAACGCCCGCGACGTTGACCCCTAGTTTCACCTGAGCTTCGGGCTTGGGCGGGTTGCTCCCCGGCCGGCTCTGGTGCCGATACGCCGTTAGTGAGTTCAGGCCGCCTTGAGTCGACCGATGAAGTCGGAGCTCGCGGCTATGACCGCGTCAGCGGAGGCTCCCTCGATCTTGGGTCGTGGTCTGCGGCTATTTCCCGTCGACCTGCCCGAAGTTCCTGTAATTCAGTCCGCCCATGCCGCATAGTACAATCAAGATGGACCGGCAGCGCCTCCGCGAACTCGCCGAGCAGTCGCAGAATCTGGAACGCCAGCCGCAGGCGCATCAGACGGTGCGCCAGCCCGCCGGAACCCCGCAATGCTGAAGCTATTTCAAAACCAAGGGAAGATCCTGCGCTGGACCATGGGGATCATCCTTTTCCTGGTGGCTGGCTCCATGATCATCACGCTGGTGCCGAACGTGTTCGGCCCGGCCGGCCCGGGCGCCGCCGACATTCTCGCAGAGGTGGATGGCGTGGCGGTCACGACTGGCGACGTGGAGGTGGAACTCCGGCAGCACCGCGCGAACAACGTCCCACCCGCGGCGATCTCGATGATCGCCAGCAACACGATCGATGCCCTGATCGCGGAGCGCGTCCTCTTTGCCGAGGCCGCGGAGCTCGGATTGGTCCCCACGGACGAAGAACTCGCGGTTTGGATCCGCGAACAGCTCCCGGACGTACTGTTCCCGGATGGCAAGTACATCGGCGCGGACGCCTACCATCGCTTCGTTCGCCAGCAATTCCGCCGCACGGTGCCCGAGTTCGAGCAAGAGATCCTCTACAACATCGCCATTTCGCAGCACTTGCGGCAGCTGGTAACCGACGGCGTCAGCGTGACCGAGGACGAACTCACGCGACGATTCCACGAGGAGAACGACAGCATCCGGATCGAATGGGCAGGGGTTGACGCGGCGAGCGTGCGCGGCGAGGTCGAAGCTCAGCCAGAGCAGTTGCGCGCCTACTTCGACGCCAACAAGCTGCGCTACCGGCACGCGGAGCGCCGGCCGCTCAAGCTGATGATGATCGGCCCAGACGCGGCGGTCAGCGAGCACGAGATCCAGGATGCGGAGATCGACCTGCACTACTCGCAAAACCAATACCGCTTCGAGAATCCCGAGCGGGTCAAGGTGCGCCACATCCTGTTCATGACCATGGGCAAGTCCGACGCCGAAGCCGAACAAGCGCGCGAGGATGCCGAGGCGGTGCTCGATGAGCTGCGCGGCGGGGGGAGTTTCGAGGAACTGGCCAAGGAGCACTCCGAGGATCCGGGCAACGCCGAGAACGGCGGCGACCTAGGCTGGGTCAGCCGTGGCATGATGGACCCGGCGTTCGAGGAAGCCAGCTTCGCGCTCCGGGAGACCGGGGAGATCACACAATCGCCGGTGAAGTCGGAATTCGGCTACCACTTGATTCGGCTCGACGACCGCCAAGCGCCGAGCGTCAAACCACTCAGCGAGGTGCGGGACATTATCCGCGAAGACCTGCGCGCCGAACGCGCCCAGAGCGACCGCTACAGCCTGATGGAACGGGCCATGGCGGCCGCCGAACTGGCCGGCGCTGCCTTGGAGAACGCTGCCGGCGAGCTAGACCTGCCGTATCAGGCCTTCGAGGCCTTCAGCCGAGCGGACCTGCCCGACCAGCTGCCCAAGGCCTCTGCCCTCGTCGAAGCCATCTTCGAACAGCCCGTCGGCCAAGTCTTCACCGTAGCCGAGGAGGACACTTTGTACATCGGATTCGTGACCGAGTCCGTGCCCGCCCGCGATGCCGAGTACGAAGAGGTCAGCTCAACAGTCCGTGACGACTACATCGACACCGAATCTGCCAACATCGCGCGGCAGCAGTCAGAGGACCTGGCGCAGGCTGCCAAGGACGCATCCGGGGACCTCACCGCCGCCGCACGGCGCAGCAGGCTGTCCACTACCACGACGGACTGGATCAAGCGCGGCGGGGAGATCGAGGACTTGGGATCCATCAACGCGCTGGGAGAGGCGGCATTCACCATGACAGACGGCGAACTGCAAGGTCCGGTGGCCGTGGGCGATCGCTGGGTCGTCTTCCGCACGATCGGCATGCAGCCCGCCGACGAATCTGCGCTCGCCTCCGATGGCGATGCCCTGCGCCAAACCATCCTTAACGAGAAGCGGACCATGGTCTTCGACTATTTCCGCAGCCAGAAGGTCCGAGACTATAGCGAGCAGGGGCTGGTGGTGCGGTACAGCGACCGCATACAGCAATACCTGCAGTCGATGCAGAGCGTCATCTAGACTCGTCTCAAAGGGTAGGAAGTCCGACCATGCGCATGCAGAAGCTTGTCCCAGTCCTCCAGCGCTTTCCCAGCCGAGCGCTCGCGGATGTTGCGGCAGCCGTGCGAGAGCAAATGGAGGCAGCCGCTTGGACGCGGCGGGTTCCGGCAGGGAGCCGCATCGCGGTCGGGGTCGGCAGTCGCGGCATCCGCAATATCGACGTGATCGCCAAGGCGGTGGTGGAGTTCTGGAAGTCGCGCGGCGTCCAGCCGTTCATCGTGCCTGTGATGGGCAGCCACGGAGCAGCGACCGCCCAGGGCCAGGCGGACGTGCTGGCCCACTACGGGATCGATGAGTCCACCATGGGAGTGCCGGTCGAGAGCTCGCTCGAGGTCGTCCGGGTGGGAACCACGCCGGAGGGCATCGAGGTCTCGATGGACCGCCGGGCGTTCGACAGTGACGGCGTGATGCTGTGCGGCCGGGTCAAGTGGCACACCGACTTCGAGGGTTCGTTGGAGAGCGGCATTCACAAGATGATGGCGATCGGCCTGGGCAAGTGGGAAGGCGCCAAGCGATATCACAGCTGGGCCTTGAAGATCGGCATGGGCCAAGTGATCCGCAGCGTCGGGTCCGCTGTGCTGGCAACGGGCAAGATGCTCGGCGGCATAGCGATCTTGGAAGACGCCTACCACGACACTGCCGAGGTCCACGCGCTGGGTGCTGACAGCATGGCCGAGCGTGAAGAGGAGTTGCTGCGCCGGGTCAAGGGTTGGAAGCCGAACCTCCCTGTCAGCGAGGTCGACCTGCTGATCTTGGACGAGATCGGCAAGGAAATCAGCGGCGCCGGGATGGACACGAAGGTGGTCAATCGCGGCGGCGGGCACGGGCCCAACAATTGGCACGGCGTGCCAACCGTGCATCGGATTTTTATCCGTGACCTGTCGGGCAATACCTACGGGAACGCCATTGGAATGGGCCTGGCGGATATCGTGCACGACCGCCTGGTGAAGAAAGTCGACTTTCAGGCCACTTGGGTCAATGCTCTGACGTCCTCGGTCACATCGCCCGGTTTCACGCCGCTGCACTTCGCGACCGATCGCGAGTGCTTGGAGCGCGTGCTGCCGACGTGCGGCAAGCTCGACGCGGGGGCATGCTCGATTATCTGGATCCGCAATACCCTGGATTTGTCCTACCTGCTGGCCAGCGAGAACCTGCTGGAGCAACTGGCCGCCAACGATTCGATCTCTCTGCAGGGCGAGGCCGCCGCCCTGCCCTTTGGCCCCTCGGGCGACTTGATCAGCCCGTTCGAGGCGTCGACGGCGCGCCACACGGCCGCGTGACCTCAAGCTCCAGCAATTGACGGGCTGCAACGGTACGCCTTTCGTGGGGAGCCAGCGCTAGGGCCGTTCCCAATGGACATCTGGCAAGCGGTCGTGCTGGCCTTGGTGCAGGCCTTCACTGAATTCTTGCCGATCAGCAGCTCGGCCCACTTGATCCTGATCCGCTGGCTGCTCGGGTGGCAGGACCCCGGCCTCTTCTTCGACGTGGCGCTGCACTTCGGCACTCTGCTCGCCCTGGCTGCGTATTTCGCCCGGACATGGGTGCGAATCCTCGGGCTGGCGGCGGGCCGCGAGGTGCTCCGCCCCGACGCCGGGGATCCCGACCTTGATCTCTGCAAGAATCCTCGCTTGCTGTGGTATCTGGCGGCAGCGACGGTGCCGGCGGGACTGGCCGGGCTGCTCTGGCAGGATCTCATCGAAGCGAGGCTGCGCAGTCCTGTCGTGGTCGGGTTCATGCTAATCGCCGTGGGATGCGTTATCTGGTGGGCGGACCGCCGGTCGGTCCCTCGCACCGACCTGGGCTCGCTTCCGTTCCACGCTGTCATGTTGCTCGGCTGTGCGCAGGCGATCGCGCTGATACCGGGCACTTCGCGCTCGGGCATCACCATCGCAGCCGGATTGATGCTCGGCCTGCAGCGCCAAGCGGCCGCGCGGTTTTCCTTCCTGCTGGCTATGCCTGTAGTGCTGGGCGCATCGCTGAAGACAGGGTTTGAAGCCCTTTCGGGCAGCGAGGCCATGGTAGTCGCCTACGGCCCGCTATGCGCAGGGGTGGCGGTGAGCGCGGTGGCGGGCTACGGCGTGATCGCTGGATTCCTCCGTTTCCTGCAGAGCGCAACGATGGCGCCGTTCGTCTACTATCGCGTGGCATTTGGGATAATCGTGCTAGTTCTTGCCAGCACCTCCGGGCTCCAAGAATCTCTGGCCGTGATCGGGCAAGGCGGATGAGAATCAAGCTCCTCGTAGACAACCCGCGCTTCAACGAGATGGCGGGCGTCCTGCTGTGGATCGCCGCCGTGGGAGTGCTGTTGAGCTTGGCCTCCTACACCCCCGCGGATCCCTCTTCCAACGTTGCCGCCGGGCCGGGCCAAGCCCGCAACTGGATGGGCTTCCCGGGGGCCTACGGCGCAGACCTGCTCCTGCAGGCGTTCGGGCTGGTCGGTTTCCTGCTGCCCGCTTGTCTAGCTAGACTCGGCTGGAACCGGATCCGCCAGCTGGAGGCCAAGAACCCGATTCGGCGCGTTGCCGGCACGGCCCTCCTGGCCGGGGTGCTGTGCACGGTGCTGCACATGCTCGGCCAGCCTGTGGATGGTGCGCTGCCGGACCGCTGGAATCAAACGGTCAGGGCCGGCGGCACGGCTGGCAAGATCATCGCCGAATCGTCGATCTCAGTGCTCAATATCGGAGGCACGATCCTGCTGCTGGCGGCGGTCACGGCCATCGGCGCGTACTTGCTGACCTCGATCCGAGTCGTCGATTTCCTTGGCCGCTACAGAAAGCGCGGCCCCGAAGAAGCCGAAGACGCCTCTCTGACAGATGGCGGCGCCGGCGATCAAGCGATTCCGGTGACCATCCGCTCCGACCTAGACTCCACACAGCCGGGGCCGGCTCTCGGCACTCATCCCGATCCTGTGCCAGCTCGGCCGAGGCTGCCCACGCCGAGCAAGGCGCCCGAACCTAGCGCGCCGGAACCGCCGCCGATCGTGCCGCTCGAGGACGACGAGAGCGAGGATCTGGCAGGCATGCTGACTGGCCTCGGGAGCGGCCCGGCCGCTAGCGGCTACGACGCCCCAACTAGCGGCGCAGTTGCGGACTACGTGCTGCCCTCGACCGGACTTCTCAACGCGCCGCTTGGGCGCGCGCCCTATGACGAGGCCCAGCTTCATGAGACGGGGCGCCAGATTGTCGCCAGATACGAAGAATTCGGAGTGCGCGGCGTCATCGAACGCATCAACCCCGGACCTGTGGTGACAACCTTCGAGTTCAGTCCGGCGCCGGGAATGAAGGTCGCGCGGATCGTCAACCTTTCCGAAGAACTGTGCCTCGCCCTGAAATGCGAGTCCATTCTGATCGAGCGCATACCGGGCAGATCCACGGTCGGCATCGAAGTCCCCAACCAAGAGCGCGAAGTCATTTCCTTGCGCGAAGTCATCGAAACCCCGGTCTTCGAGAATTCGGAATCCATGCTGACGTTCGCCCTGGGCAAGGACATCAACGGAAAGATCCACTGCACGGACCTAGCCACGATGCCGCACCTGCTGGTAGCCGGGCAGACGGGCTCGGGCAAGAGTGTCATGGTCAACACGATGATCATGTCGATCCTGCTGCATGCCACGCCGGACGATGTGCGCTTCATTCTGATCGACCCCAAGGCGGTCGAAATGACTCTGTACCGGGACATCCCGCACTTGCTCACGCCGGTCATCGTCGACATGAAGGAGGCTATCAACGCGCTCAAGAACGCGACACGCGAAATGGAGCGCCGCCTGCAGCTGCTGGCGAGGCACGGATGTCGCAACATCAGCCAATTCAACAGGCATGTGGAGCTTCAGGGCGAGGATGGGCCCGAAGACGTCGTCGGCGTCGAACTCGAGAAGCTCCCCTACATCGTCGTGATCGTCGACGAGCTGGCCGATCTGATGATTCAGCATGGCAACCAAGTCGAAGGTTCGATCCAGCGCCTGGCTCAAATGGCGCGGGCCGTCGGCATCCACCTGTTGCTCGCAACTCAGCGCCCGAGCGTGAACGTGATCACAGGCGTGATCAAAGCGAACATCCCTGCGAGGCTATCGTTCCTGCTGGCGACGCGAGTCGATTCGCGCACCATCTTGGATTCGAACGGTGCCGAGTCCCTGCTGGGTCAGGGTGACATGTTGTTCTTGCCGCCGGGCGGCGCCGGGCGCATGAGGCGCTTGCATGGCCCGCTCGTTACCGAACAAGAAATCGAAGCTGTGGTCTCCCACTGGAAAGAGCTCGCGAGGCCGAAATACGAAACCGACTACCTGGCCTCCCCCGATGGCGACCAAGACGAGGACGGCGCAGATGCAGATCCAGACTTCGACGACCCGATGTACAAGGACGCGGTCCAGCTCGTGCTGGAGCTGGGCAAGGCTTCGACATCCACGCTCCAGCGGCGGCTGCGCCTCGGGTACGGGCGGGCGGCCAGGATACTCGATGCGATGGAGCGCGATGGCATTATCGGGCCGCCCGACGGCAGCAGGCCGCGCGATGTGCTGAGGCGGCCAGACTGGCTCGACGAGCCGGATTCGGATCGAGCTGACCGCCATTGATCGCGGTCCTCCGCAAGGCCGCGACCATTCGTGCCGAGCCTCAGCGCGCCAGTCGATGCCGAGCGCCGAAGATGGCGCATGTGGCGTTCTCGGCCGCGTGGCGCTGGAAGACGCCGTGGCTGGCGCAGCTCGGGGACCGGACTGAACACAGAACCAGCCTGAACTCCAGTTCGATTCCAGACACCGGCCGGTGTCCGCCTTCTTGGCGCGTAAATGCGGCCTTGGCCGATGCCTGGTGTCCTTCAACGCCGCAGGCCGGCGGCACGAGGAGCAAGCGTCGTCCTCAAGTGGGCAGACTTGGCTTAGTTCGCGCGGCCGGGCCAGGCACCTGCCGCGAGTTCACTGTCCGAGGTGCTTTTCGAAAAGCCTCGCGATATCAGTGCAATGCTGCACGACATCTCGCTGGTTCTCTGCCTCAACCATGACCCTGACGACTGGCTCGGTGCCTGAGTAACGGATCACGACGCGACCGCGGCCGGCCAGCTCCAGCTCCCTGTCAGCCACCGCGTCGCGAATTTCGGGCAACTGCTCGAGCGGGCGCTTCTCCCGCACGCGCACGTTGATCAGCTTCTGCGGGGAGACCTTCAGCCGCTGGCGGAGTTCGCTGCACGGCACGCCCTCCTCGACGATGGTGCGCAACACCATGAGCAGGCTCAGCAAGCCATCGCCGGTGGTGGAGTAATCGCCGAAGATCACGTGGCCGGACTGCTCTCCGCCGAGCGCCGCACCGGTGGACAGCATCTCATCAATCACATACTTGTCGCCCACCGGCGTGCGGATCAGCTTGATTCCTTGGTCCTGCAGGGCCAGTTCGAGCCCTAGGTTGGACATCACCGTCGCCACGACCAAGTTGTCCGGCAGCATGTCGCTGCGCTTCAACGCTTGTGCCATCAGCAGCAAGACGTTGTCGCCGTTCAACTCGCCGCCGCACTCGTCCACGAACAGGCAGCGGTCGGCATCGCCATCAAGCGCCGCGCCGAAGTCCGCTCCGCTAGCAACGACCTCCTCAGCCAAGCGGTCCATTTGCAGGGCGCCGCAATCGAGGTTGATGTTCCTCCCGTTTGGAGCGCAGGCAATGAACTTCACATCCGCGCCGATCGCTTCGAACAGGACCGGGGCGACCTCGGATGCGGCACCGTTCGCACAGTCGACGACAAAACGCAGGTGCCGCGCTTCCGGCGGCACGGCGCCGGCGCGCACTAGGTGCCGCGCATACTGCAATGCGACATCGGGCTCGTCATCGGGCTCGATCGCCCGCACTTGACCGGGCTGCGCAAGCAGACCCTCGACGCGCGCTTCGATCTCCGACTCGGTCTCGTCCGGCAGCTTGTAGCCGAACGGGCCGAACACCTTGATTCCGTTGTCATCGAACGGGTTATGCGAAGCCGACACCTCGACACCCAGCGAATAGTCTCCGTACTGGGTGGCGTAGGCCACCGCGGGCGTGGGCACGACGCCGGCGAACGCCTGCGCAGCTCCACCATCCTTCAGGCCGGCTGCCAACAGCCGCACGATGTGCATGCTGGACACGCGCGTGTCCATGCCGATGAGCACATTGGGTTTTCGTGACTTAGCGATCTGGCCGGCCAATGCACGGCCAACTGCGTATACGGTCTTGTCGTCGAGGGGGAATTCACCGGAACGACCGCGAATTCCGTCCGTGCCGAAGAGCTTGAGAGACATGGATTCGGGGAGCCGCCGAAGAGCGCGGAAACTTCCCTGATTGTACGACTTTCGGGCGAATCCAAGCTGGCGATTCCGCACTCTGGCAGCCATGCGGCCCACTTGGAGCAGGGGTCAGCGAGCGTATCCTTCCGTCTCTCTACAGAGGGCCGGCAGATCGAACCGCCCGCCCGCGTCGCTGCACTCTCCCTCGCGGGCCACGTTCCGTGGTCGTCCGGTACCCGAGGGGACTCGGCGGAATGCTGGGCCGCTCGCTTCCTCTGCGAGGACAAGCTGTCGCGGCGCTGCGCAATGGACTCCCGGCTGCCGGCCGGCAGAGTCCGAGGCCAAGAGCCGGTTCAGACGGTGAACCCGTGCATTTCCCGGTAGATTGAGTCGTCGTAGCGCTGCGTCGACTTGAAGTGCTCGTGCCGGCCGTCTCCGGCCTCTGGATACGCGAGGGCTTGAATCGCTTCGCGATCCTTTCCCGAGAGCGGGCGGAAGCCGCGGGCGAGCTTCACATCCGCCATCAGCTGCTCCATCGTCAGATATCCGCGCACGATCGACGCGACCGGCACGCTCAGCGCCCAGCGCACGCACATCTCGGCCGTGACCTTGGTGGTTGCCGGGATCTCTCCAATGCGAGGCCCGCCGCCCAAGCACTTCATCCCGATCACACCAACGTCCTTGGCCAGGCAGGCCGGCACAACTTCCCTTTGGAAGGACCGGTAGAAATAGTCCATGGGGTTGATCGGCATTTGCGACGACGCCCACTCGTAGCCCTTTCCCAGCATGTTCAGATGGATGCGCGGATGCTTGTGCCCGGTGAATCCGATATGGCGCACCTTGCCAGCCTGCTGCGCCTCCAGCGCCACCTTGAGGCCGCCGCGGTCAAATACCCAGTCCGGATCATTGTCGTAGTTGATTTCATGGAACTGCCACAAGTCGATGTAGTCGGTCTGCATGCGCTTGAGGCTGTCGTCTAGGCACTGCCGGGCGAACTTTTCGTCACGACCGGAGTTCTTGGTCATCAAGAAGACCTTCTCCCGGCGCCCCTTGAGCGCCTTGCCCATGAATTCCTCGGCGTATCCTCGGTGGTACGCCCACGCGTTGTCCCAGAAGAAGACGCCGTTGTCCACCGCAGCATGGGCAAGTTTCAGAGCGACCGGCTCGCCATCGTCCTTGGCCGCGCGACCTAGGTGAGCTCCACCGAGACATAGGATTGAGACCTGCTCGTCGGAGCGCCCCAGCCGACGGGTCGGGATGCCCCGGCCTTCGTCGTCCTGGGCAATCGCCTGTGCCGCCAGCGCACCAAGGCCCGAGCCGAAGGCAGCGGGATGCGGGATTCTCGAAGTCGCCATGGCAACTAGTATATGCGAGGGGGCACGGATACGAAATCGGCGTCACGCAGGGTTCGCGGGCGGTTTCGGCGCGACATCCGGATCGGATGCGATGAACGTTCGGGCTGCTATCGCCCTGGCTGGGCGGGAGCGAAGAATCCAACCGGCGCCAAGCCGACGATTCTCCAGTGCTTGCCGCGCTTGCGCACCGAGACACGGAGGGTCTGGCGACGCCGTTCCAAGGGCCCCGGATCCAGTTTGGGCGTCAGTTCCAACAGCCAATCCACGCTGGCGGTCCACTGCTCCGGGCCGCCTTCGGGCGCACCGATTGAGACGGACGATGCGATGCGGCGGTGCGCGGTCAGCGCGCCGATGTCGTCCCGCAGAGCGGCATAGCCGTCAAACGAGGCGCGGTCGAAGAGCCCCATGAAGAGCGCGGCGTTGGCTGACTGCAGAGAGCGGCTGGCGTCGAGCAGCAGCCGCTTGATGCCGGTGGCTGGATCGGAGACCTGGGAAGGCGCCGCGATCGGAAACGCCAAGAGCGCGACCAGCGCGAAGATCGCCCCCAGGCGGTGGCATCGAACTCCGCCCGGGCCTTTCGTCAGGCTCGCTCGCGCGACCATTTGCCAGCCAGCCGCCCGCCGAACGCAGCGTCACGCGTCGCGCAACGGGCTGCGCTTGAACGCGTAATCGATCGCCTCTTGGGGCACCGTGTACTCGCTGCGCGCGGAGTTTCCCAAGAAGCCCAGGTCCTTGATGCCCGCGGGACTGGTGTAGTACGCATCTACGATAAGACGGCGCGACCAGCCGAAGAACTCCAGCCCTTGACGCATGTCGGACGGTGACTTGACACCGAAGACAGAAAAACGCCGGTATTCCCGCGTGTCCCAGCGCGTCTCCCCCCCGGTCTCGTTGCGCTCGGCATCGACCAGCGAGTCCAGCAGCCCGGTCTGCGCCTGCTCCGAGCACTCGACGAAGCGCGTGCCGTGTCTGTCGGCCGAGGCGCTGTCCAGCCACAGGATTCCGCCGGAAAAGATATGGGCCAGCTCTTCGTTCTGGCTCGACAGCAGGTCAATGAACTCTGGAGCGCCTCCTTCGCGACCGCTCGGCCCGACCTCGTCGGCCGGCACGATCAACTCCGACAGCCGCTCTAGCGTGCGGAATTCGTGCTCGTTGAAGTACTTGATCCTGTACTGGCCCTGCAGCGTGCGCTCCTCGTCGACCTGCTGGTGGACCTGGGCCGCATCCGCCGCGTCTATCCCATGGCCCAGCCCGGCCGCGGTCAGCGCCAGGGCGATCCGCCGCAAGGCGTCGCGCCGCGACAGTGCGTCCAGAGATACGAATCCTTGAGTGCTAGACATCGCCCTTCCTCAGTTCCTCGGCCAGGTACTCCGCCGTGCGCCACGACAGTGCGTTGATGGTCAGTGTCGGATTCTTGTCTGGATTGCTGACGAAACTCGCCCCGTCGGCCACGAACAGGTTCTTGACTTCGTGCGCCTGGCAGTACCGGTTCAGCACCGAACTGCCGGGGTTGTCGCCCATGCGCACGGTGCCAACCTCGTGGATGATCGAGCCCGGCACGGCGATTCCCTGGCCCTCGCGGGCAACGTTGCCGATCCCGAGCACCTTGCCGCCGGCCGCCTCGATCAGGTCCCGGAACGTGCGCTCCATGTGGCGGGCCTGCTTCCACTCGTAGTCGCTGAACGAGAAGTGAAAGCGCGGGACGGGAATCCCCCAGCGATCCACCGTGTTCGGGTCGATGTCCATGTAACTCTGGTTGTTGGGTATCATCTCGCCACGTCCGGACAGGCCGATTCCACAGCCGTATTCCTGGCGGATCCTGCGCTTCATCTCCGCTCCGTATCCCGCCGCGCGCGCAGTTCTTCCGAAGCTGTTGGGGCCCGGCATGCGGAAGCCCCCGCCCATCTCGATGTGATATCCGCGCGGAAAATCGAGCTGGTCGTGACTATCCCACAGCCACCACGGGGCATACAGGTGCGCCCCCCCGAAGCCATCCGAGTCGTAGCGTGGCAGGTTCTCCAAGGCCGGCAGGGTGCCGCGCAGGCTGAAGCCCACCGTGTCCATCAGATACCGCCCGACCAGTCCGGAACCGTTGGCAATCCCGTTGGGGAAACGCTTGGACTTGGAATTGAGCATCAGCCGCGCCGTCTCGCACGCCGATGCCGCCAACACCACGGCGCGACCGCGCAGGCGCTTCTCGGCCCGCGCTTGCTTGTCGACGTAAACCACGCCGTTGGCGAGTCCCTGCTCGTCGACTTCGACCTCTCGCACCATCGCGTCAGTGATCACGGACAGGTTGCCTGTCTTCATGGCGGGGAAGATATCGACCTGGGACGCCGAGTAGTTCGAGGCCGTCAGGCAGCCACGCCCGCACTGGCCGCAATAGTGGCAAGCGGGGCGGTCGTTGAGAGCTCGGGTGATGACGGCGCGCCGGTTTGCGATGAACGGCACTCCGAGCTTCTTCCCGGCGGCGCGCACTAGGCGCTCGTGCACTTTCGGCGCCGGTGGCTCGTGGAACTTGCCGTCCGGCGCGCTGCGGATGCCTTCGACGGTGCCGGTGACGCCGATGTACTCTTCGGCGCGGTCGTACCACGGCGCGATGTCGTCGTAGCTGATCGGCCAGTCCCATCCGATGCCGTCGCGGGAGTACGGCTTGAAGTCAAGATCCGAAAAGCGGAACGACATCCGGCCGTAGTGGTTGGTGCGCCCGCCCACCACGCGCGAGCGGAACCAGGCGAACTCCGACCCGGGCGCGGCGGTATACGGCTCGCCCTCGAGCTCCCAACCGCCGCTGACCGCGGTCATGAAGCCGTAGGCCTGACCCGAGCCGAAGTATGCCTTGCCACCATCCTCGGCGGCGCGGTGGCCGTAATCGTGCGGCCACTTGTTGGTCTTGTAGTCCCTCTGCGGGTCCAGCATCGGACCGGCCTCGAGCAGGGCGACCTTGATTCCCTTCTCGCTCAGGACGCGCGCCATGGTGCCGCCGCCGGCACCGGCACCCACCACGACTACGTCGAACTCAGTCTCGGCCATTGCCGTTTCCACCGCCTCCAAGACGCCCGCACGGCGCGCGCCTGCCACACCGCCTGTCCCCGGCCGCAGCTACTGGGCGGAAACCGGCAGCGGATCGGGCCGCCTGCTGACGACTCCATCATAAGCCTCCGCGATGGAGATATTATGCGCTGTCAGCATATGGCCCGTGGCGCGATCAAGATTGATTCGCGCATTGGCGTACTCGTTCTGGGTCGCGATCACGCTTGTGCGGGCGTTCGCCAGGTCCCGCTGGGCTTGCACGACCTGAAAGATCGTGGACGCGCCCAGGTTGTACTTCTTCTGCTCAGCATCCAGCGTCTGCTGCTGCAAGTCCTGCGACTTCAGCGCGGCCGCGTAACGCGCGCGCGCCTGCTGGATGCGGATCACTGCCGATTGCACCTCCGTGCGGATCGCGTTGGCCGCCTGCACGAAGCGAATCTCCTGCTGGCGCTTCTCCAGCAGCGCCGCTGTGTAGTCCGCGCGGGCCTGGCGGTTCTTCAGCGGGATGTTCACCTGCATGCGGACCTGGTAATCCGGGAAGTTGCGGCGCAGCAGCTGCCCGCCCGCGTTGACGAGCCCCCCGAGAAAGAACGGCGAGACCAGCGAACTGTCGCCCGGCAAGCCGCGAAAGAGTTCGTTCTCCGATCCGGACAGCGCATTGTTGGTCAGGTCCACGACCAGGTTCGCGCTGGGCAGCATGCCGTTCTTGACGCCGATCAAGCCCAAGTCGGTATTGTTGAGGCGCAGGCGGTTCTGCTCCATGTCCGCGCGGGCCGCCAGCGCAACTTCCATCAGCGTGGGCAGCGGCTCGAACGCTTCGCTTGGGTCGATCTCGATGTCCTGCGTCGGCACGACCTCGGCATGCAGCAACGTGGGGCTCGCGATTCCATTGACGCTGATGGCGTCCTTGAGGATGGTCTCCTGCAGCTGCACCTCAGTCTGCGCGGCGGTCAGGTCTGCCTCGCGGGCCGCGACCTCGGCTTCGGCGCGGATGATCTCGATCGGCGCCAGCGTCCCGATCTCGACACGCCGCTTGTTGTCGCTGTAAAGCTTCTGCGCTAGGGCGAGGTTCTGCCGCTGGCTCTCGACCTGCGCCCGCAGCGAGACCAAGCCCCAGTAAATCCCGGCGACCCGCGATACGACCTCTTCGACCTGCAGCTTGAACTGGAGGTTCGAGATCTCGTTGTTGTTCTTCGCGACCCTGATGTTGCGCGTATTGACCGCCACGCCGAAGCCCTGCAGCAGGGGCTGGGTGATGCGCAGCGTAATCGCGCTGACCAGCGACGGGTTGAAGTTGGTGCGCACACTATTGGTGTCGCTGCGCGAGTTGGCCCAGATCAGCGCGGCAGTGGCGCCGGAAATAAAGCCCGTGCGAACGCCCAGCTGGGAGTTGCTGATCTCGCGCACCAGGGTGTTCGTGCCCGTGACGAAGTTGCTGGTCTGCGGGTTGGAGAAGTGTCCCCAGTCGACATTGCTGAAAATCGCGGGATCCAGATTCACGGCCTGGGTGCCAAAGAACGTGCTGGCATCGCCGACATCCGCCGCTCCGCCCTGGCCGCCCGCGGCGCCTCCGCCCCCTGCGCGCTGCGTGATGCCCGTAGCTTGGCCGGCGGGCCCGGCACCTCCGGTGTCGCCGAGGCCCGTGGAGAGCGTGCTGATCTGGTTCTGCACGCCCCGCAACTGCGCGCCCGACTTGGCCCGCATCAGGTCGTTGGCAGCGCTCTGCGGGCCGTAGCGGGCCCACGCGATATCGAGGTTGTTCTCAATGGCCAGCGCCAAGGCGTCCGCCAGCGACAAGTAGATCTTCGCGTCGTGCAGCAGGCCTTCCAGGCGGCCGGAATTGCTCAGCGAGATCTCGGGAACATCCGGGGCCTTGAAGATATTGGTGAACGGCGGCCAGCCCGATTGGCCAATGCTGTAGTCGGCCGGCCTAGACTTTATCTCCTGGGCGCTTGCGATCGGCTGCAAGAGCACTGCTGCGACCAACAACAGCGATAGTCGGCCAGTCCAAATCTTCATAGGGGAGGGGATAGGGGCCAAAGCACTGCAGGCGAATGCAGAATCCCAGAAAGATTAGACGCTTCGGGGGGTCCGCTGGTTACGCGACGGGCGCCCGGAACCGCCTTGCGAACAGCGCTACGCTGCGTATATTGTGGCCAGCGAGCGCAGTTGGAGACTCACGCTAGCATACGACGGCACCGCCTATAGCGGCTGGCAGGTTCAACCCGCCGCGACGACGATACAAGGCACCGTCGAGGGGGCGCTCGCGATCATCGAGGGCCGACCTGTCAAGCTCACTGGCTCCGGACGCACCGATGCGGGCGTGCATGCGCTGGCCCAGGTGGCCTCTTGCACGCTGGCCAGCCCGATTCCCGCCCATGGCCTGATCAAGGCGCTCAATCGTCTCTTGCCGGCCGATATCCGGGTGACCGACGCCCGCTTGGCGCCGGAGGGGTTTCATGCTCGCCACTGGGCCACGGCAAAGACCTACGAGTACCGAATCCAGCGGGCGCCGATATGCCCGCCTTTCGAGGCTCGCTTCACCTGCTGGCACCCCTATCGGCTGGACGAGGACGCGATGCGCGCGGCGGCGTCGCGACTGGCCGGAGACCGCGATTTCCGCTCGTTCGCATCGAGTGGCGGCGGTCTCGACGAATCGACGGAGCGCTCCGTGTTCTCGTCAACTCTGCACAGAGAGGCCGATCTGCTGGTCTACCGCGTTCGCGGTTCGGGCTTCCTCTATCGGATGGTGCGGAATATCGTGGGCACGCTGCTGGAAGTCGGCCGGGGCAATCTCCAGCCCGATGACATCGACCGCATCCTCGCCGCAGGCAACCGCTGCGAAGCGGGCCCCACTGCGCCGGCCCGGGGACTCTTCCTGGTGAGCGTGGAATACCCCGACGAGACCGCGGCCGCCGGTGCGGCGCGGGTCAATTCGTCCGGGTGACGATGTAGCCGGCGATCTCGCGCAGGGCCCAGGCGGATTCGCCGAAGTCCTCGATCGCGGCCAGGGCCTCGTCAATACACTGCTGGGCACGAGAGCGCGCCTCTGCGACGCCATAGACCGCGGTGTAGGTGGCCTTGCTCTGTGCCTGGTCCTTGCCAGCAGTCTTGCCCAGTTCGCTCGAAGACGAGACCACGTCCAGAATGTCGTCCACGATCTGGAATGCAAGCCCGATCCCGCCTCCGAAGTTGCCGAGCGCCTCCAGCCGCCCGGCGTCAGTGTCGGCCATGAGGGCTCCGAACCGCACCGATGCCCGGATCAGCGCGGCGGTCTTGGCGCGGTGGATATACTCGACCTGGGCCGGAGACGGGACGCCGCCTTCGGCGGCGAGATCTTCCACCTGCCCGCCGATCATCCCGCCCACAGTGCCGCCCGCCAGGGCAAGCTCGGCGACAAGCGCGGTCTTGATGCGGTCCGGAGCGTCCAACCCCGCCAGCAACTGGAAGGCCAGGGTGAGCAGGGCGTCGCCAGCGAGAATCGCCACGGCCTCGCCGTAGGCCTTGTGGCAGGTCGGCTGGCCGCGCCTCAAGTCGTCGTCGTCAAGCGCCGGCAAGTCGTCATGGATTAGCGAGTAGGTGTGGACGCACTCCAGGGCGCAGGCCGCATCCGTGGCACCGAGCTGCCGTCCGCAGGCCTCCGCGGCGGCGATGGCTAGGATCGGGCGGATGCGCTTTCCGCCGGCGAACACGCTGTGGCGCATGGCCGCGTGGACCGTTCCCGGCGGGGCAGAGGCCGGCGGCAGGAGCCGGTCCAGGTCGCGGTCGACGCGCAGGCGGCGGTCGCGCAGGTAGCCACCCAGGGTTTCGAGCCCCACCGGCTAGAACGGCTCCTTGTCTTCGAGCTGGAAGGGCTCGGGCTCGCGCCGATCGTCCCGCTTGATCAGCGCTTCAACCTTGGTCTCGGCCTCTTCAAGCTGCTTGCGGCAGTCTTGGCTGAGGAGCACGCCCTCTTCGAAGAGCTTCAAGGACTCCACCAGCTCGAGATCGCCGCTCTCGAGCCTATCGACGATCTTGTCCAAGGATTCCAGCCCTTGTTCAAAGGTCAGTTCGGTCTTTTCGTCGGACATGGTGCGCTGAAGCGCCATTGTACTTCGCTTCAGGCTCGAGGAGCCTCGAGGATGGCTTGGTGCGACAATTGCCGCATCGGCTCGCCACCATGCCATCGTTCCCCTGGTCACTGCGCCAAATCAACGCGCTCATCCAAGAGCGCGAGCTGTCTCCGCTGGACATCGTGCAAGCCACGGCCAGCGCCGTCCGCCAAGCCGAGCCCACGGTGCAAGCGTGGTGCCACCTCAACCTGGACGCAGCCCTGCAGCGGGCAGAGACCCTGACCGAAGCGCTGAAACGCTCCCGGCCGGTCAGTCCCCTGCACGGCGCGACCTACGGAGCAAAGGACATCTTCGACACCGCCGGGCTGCCCACGGAGTGGGGCAGCGCAACCCAGCGCGGTCGCGTTCCGAGCGACGACTGCGAACTCGTTGCGGCACTAGACTCGCTTGGCTGCGTCCTCACGGGCAAGACGCACACCACCGCGTATGCGTACTACGACACGGGGCCGACCCGGAATCCGCTCGCGGCCGGCCACACTCCCGGCGGTTCGTCCAGCGGGTCGGCCGCGGCCGTGGCAGCCGGCATGGTGCCGCTGGCCATCGGCAGCCAGACACAAGGGTCGGTTCTGCGCCCGGCTTCGTTCTGCGGCGTGGTCGGCTTCAAGCCCAGTTTCGGCGTCCTGCCCCTCGGCGGCGTGATGCGGTTCGCTCCGACCTTGGATCACGCCGGACTGTTCGCAGGGTCCGCAGCGGACATGGAGTTCGCCTGGCGGGCGCTCGCGCCGGAGCCCGCGCAGGCGGGGGCCGAAGCGCTAGCGATCATCGGCTGGCCGCCTGAAGGGCAAGTCACTCCGGAAATGGCGGTGTGCTTCCGCGCGGCATTGAAGACCCTAGCAAGCGCCGGAATGCCGATTCGACGAGTTTCCCGCCCCGGATTCCTGGACGCCTTGCCCGCGGCGCTTCACACAGTCATGGCCTGCGAGGCAGCGCGCGAGCACGGCGAGCGCTATCGCAAGCACGGCCCGGCGATGGGCGACAAACTCGCCGCCCTGCTGGAGGAAGGGCTTGGGATCGGCCGAGACGCGTATGCCAGCGCGCGGCGGACGCTGGTCTCGGCCCGGAGCGCTTACGAGCAGTGGGCGCGCCACCATCCGGTTGTAGCCACCCCGGCCGCGCTTGGCCCGGCCCCGCAGGGGCTGGAATCCAGCGGGGACCCGCGCTGTAACGCACCGTTCACCGCGCTGGGCGCGCCCGCGGTGTCAATCCCGATGCCGACGCCGCCGGAGCAGTTGCCGATGGGGCTGCAGCTCGCGGCCGCTCCGGGACTCGACGCATTGGTGTTGGCAACAGCCTCCTCGTGCGAGCGCCTCCTCCGCAGGGAGGCTTGAATCGGATGCCCGACATCGCTATCGCTGCAGCCGGGATGGGACTCGCTCCGGGCGGCTGCGAACGACGTTGCGAGAACGAGCGCGTGCCGCGCCCATAGCTTGAGATCCCGCCGCTTCCCGCCCGCAATCGAGGCCACACCCGACGCGCGCGACGACTACCGGCGTCCCAAGCCCGGATTCGCGTCCTGTGGCGCCGCCTCGCACCCTGCCGTCCCTCAGAATGCGGCTGCCGAGAAGCCTATTCCAGTCCTGCGCGGCAGCGTGCGCAACCCATCTCGCCAAGCTTCCTGGCCGTGATACGCTCAAGGTCTTGGTGGCCCATCTGCCATGCGCATTCTTCTCACCGGAGGGGGCGAAGGCGCCGCCCTCATCGCAGCCCGCCTAATTCGAGAAGGCAATCAAGTCACGATCGTCGAGAAAGATGCCCAGCGCTGCGCCGAGCTGGAGGAACACCTCGACGCCAAGATAGTCCGAGGCAGCGCGAGCAGCGTGAGCACTCTGGAGAAGGCCGGGCTGGCCGATTCCGAGATGTTGATCGCGGAGACGGACTCCGACGAGATCAACTTGCTCAGCTGCATGATCGCCCAGGCAAACTCAAACGTCGCGATCAAGGTAGCCCGGCTTCGCACGCACGAGTTCCGCCACTGGGACAAGATCCTTGGCGAACTCGGGCTCAACGTGGACCGCATCATCCACCCGGAGACCACGATCATGGACCGCATCATGCGCGTGCTGCATGCGCCGGGCGTGTCCGACATCTTGGACTTCGCCGATGGCAAGATCAAGCTCTTCGGCATGAACGTCCAGGCCGACAGCTGGTTCGCCGGCAAGACTGTGGAGGAGCTCGACGCCGCCGGGCCGCCGAAGAACAGCATGATCGCGATGATCTTCAGGGGCCAAGAGGTCATCATCCCGCATGGGGCCCAGAAGCTCCAGCCCGGCGACCACATCTATATCTGCACCACCAGCGAGGACCTCAGCGCAGTGTTCGCGTTCATGGGGATCCAGGAGAAGACCGCCCTGCGCAGGGTCGTCATCGTGGGCGGACGACAGCTGGGCATCTGGGTCGCGGAAGAGCTCGAGCGGGCCGGAGTGAAGGTCAAGCTCATCGAACGCGACCCGGCCCGGTGCGAGATGATCTCGGAGATCCTTGACAAGACAGTGGTGGTCCACGGCGACCCGACCGACCAGCAGACCCTCGAAGAGGAGAACATCGAAGGTGCCGACGCCTTTCTCGCGCTGACCCGCGACGACGCCGACAATGTCGTCGCCTCGCTGTTGGCACGGCGTCTCGGGGCCGACAAGATCGTCGCCCTGACGAACCGCACGAACTATCTGCCAATCGTCCAACGCCTGGGCATCAACACGGCTATCAGCCAGCGGCTGACTGCCGTCGACATGATCCTGAGCTTCGTCCGCAAGGCCGACGTGCTGTCAGTGACCACATTTCGCGAGGAAGAGGCCGAAGCCCTCGAGTTCATCGCGACCAAGGGCTCCAACATGGTCAACCGCAAGCTGCGCGACATCAAGATGCCCCGCGGGGCGATCGTGGGGGCAATCGTGCGCGATGACGGCTACGTGACCGTTCCGCGCGGCCAGGCCTCGGTCCAGCAAGGCGACCGCGTGATCATCTTCTCGCTGGCAGACACCGTGCCGGAACTGGAATCGCAGTTCCTGGGGAAAAGGATCCGACACAGGAACGCCGCGTGATCCGCTGGATCCTCATCGGCCGGGTCCTCGGGCTCTTCCTCGCCGCGTTCGGCGCCTGCATGGGCGTCCCGCTGGCGTTCTCGCTCGCGACCGGCGGCGAAGACGTTGCCGCGCTGGCCGGCTCCACGTGCCTTACTGGCGGGGTTGGAATCGTGCTCTGGCTGGCCTGCCGCGGCGCCCGACGCGAACTCACGCAGCGCGAGGGCATCTTGCTGACCGTGGCGGTGTGGCTGGGGGCAAGCCTGTTCGGCAGCCTGCCCTTCATGCTCGCTCCGGGCATCGACAGCGCAACGGATGCGGTGTTCGAAGCCACTTCCGGCGTGACGACCACGGGGGCTTCGATCCTGGCAGAGGTGGAGTCGCTGTCGCGCCCGATCCTGCTCTGGCGCGCGCTGTCTTCGTGGCTGGGCGGCATGGGCATCGTGGTGCTGGTCATCGCGGTCCTGCCGCTGGTCGGACACGGCGGAATGCACCTGTACCGGGCGGAGTTTTCCGGAGCCAAGTCGGAGAAGCTCACGCCGCGCGTAGCCGAGACCGCCACCTCTCTGTGGGGCGTCTACGTAGCCCTGACCGGAGCGCTGGTTCTGCTGCTGGCAGTGGCGGGAATGGAGCCGTTCGATGCGGTCACGCATGCCTTCGCCACGCTAGCAACCGGCGGCTTCTCCACCCGGACAGCCAGCATCGGTGCGTTCAACAGCCCTGCCATCGAATACATCACGACGGCGTTCATGATTCTCGGCGGCGCCAGCTTCATCCTGCATTACCGCGCTCTGCGCGAGCGCCGACCGGTAGCAGCCCTGCGCGATCACGAGTTCCGGCACTATCTGGGGCTGATTGGCCTCGCCACCCTCGCAGTGGCGGCCTTGCTGCACTGGCGCCTGGGCTACGCCGCGGAAGATTCCTGGCGCACCGCGCTGTTCCAAGTCTCGTCCATCACCACTACGACAGGCTTCGTGACCGATGACTTCGAATTGTGGCCGCCGCTGGGCCAGCTGGTCCTTTTCGTGCTGATGTTCACCGGCGGCTGCACCGGATCGACTGCCAGCGGGATGAAGATCTCGCGGATCTTGCTCCTGTTCAAGGTGGTGTCTCGCGAATTCAAGCGCATGGTCGAGCGCCATGGCGTGTTCGCAGTCAGGCTCGGAGACAGAGTCGTGCCCGAGTCGACCATCCAAAGCCTGCTCAATCTGGTCTATCTCGCCTTCATGGTCAATTTCGTGTCCTGCCTGCTGCTGGCCGCGGTCGGGGTCGATGTCTTCACGGCGATCTCAGCCGTGGCCGCCTCGATGTTCAACATCGGCCCGGCCTTGGGAGGAGTCGGCCCGACCGACAACTACGCTGCACTGCCGGCGTTGGCCAAGTGGGTGCTGAGCTTTGACATGATCGCGGGCCGGCTCGAGTTCTACACGATGTTGGCGACCCTGACCCCTTGGTTCTGGCGCAAGTAGTCCGAGTCAGCCCGCTTTAGAGCTTGATATTCTGAGATTCTGGCCCCGTGCTCAACTGCGAGCGCCTCAGCGAGGGGCGCTGATCGCCGCTGGGAGCACGCCCGATCCGCGCGGAGGTTTGCTATGCAACTGAATTTCGCCAAAGTCAACGGGCTGGTGCCCGCCATCGTGCAGGATCATCAGGATGGGCGCGTGCTGATGCTGGGGTTCATGAACCAAGAGGCGTTCGAGAAGACTGTGTCCACCGGCAGGGTCACCTTCTTCAGCCGCACGCGCAACAAGCTCTGGACCAAGGGCGAGACCTCGGGACACTTCTTGCTGCTCAAGCGCTTGGAGGTCGATTGCGACCTCGACACCGTCCTGGTGCACGCCGAAGCAATCGGTCCGGGAGTCTGCCACGAAGGCTACCGAAGCTGTTTCTACCGTACGCTTGAGGCCGGAGAGCTGAGGGTCACTGAAGAGCCCACTTACGATCCCGCCAAGGTCTTCGGCGCCTAGGCCGGGCGCAGCAGCCATGCTTCGCATCGTCTCCAGCCGGGACCGAGAGGCAGTCGAGCAACTCCTGCGGGGCCGCGCCGACCGGCTCGACGAGGCGCAGCGAGTCGTCGAGCCTATCATTCAAGCGATTCGCGAGCGCGGCGACGATGCGCTGCGCGAGTATGCGCGAAGGCTGGACGGCCTCCCCGGCGAGTCGGTCCGCGTGCCGCCGGGACGCATCGCGGAAGCGCGGGCCGGCTTGGCTCCGGACTTCGCAGACGCGGTCTCGTTCGCCAGCGAGCGGATCCGCGCCTACGCACAGCGCCAGATGCCGCTGGAATGGATGGAGGCCGCGGGTCCCGGCATCGAACTGGGCCAGTTGGTTCGGCCGCTGGCAGCGGTGGGAACCTACATTCCCGGAGGGCGCTACCCGCTGCCTTCCACGATCATGATGACGGCGGTCCCGGCAATGGTCGCGGGAGTCGAGCGGATCGCGGTCGCTTCCCCAGGGCCCTCGGTCGAAACGCTGGGCACGGCGGCCCTGCTGGGACTGGACGAGGTCTATGCCATTGGCGGCGCGCAAGCTATCGCCGCCTTCGCCTTCGGAACGCAGTCGATTCCCAAGGTGGACAGGATCGTGGGCCCGGGAAACGCCTATGTCGCGGCGGCCAAGAAGCTGCTGGCCGGCGAGACCGGCATTGACTTCGTGGCCGGACCGACGGAAATCGTGCTGGTCTTCGACGAGGGCGACCCGCGGGCGCTCGCCTCGGACATGCTGGCCCAAGCCGAGCACGATGTGGACGCAGCCGCGATCTTGCTGACGCCGTCACGACGGCTGGCCGAAGCCGTGGCCGGGCAGATCGCGCTACAGATCCAGACGCTGCCGACCCGCGAGGTCGCCGCCAGCGCGATCCGCGACAACAGCGTCGCGGTCGTGACAGACGGCCTCGCAGAGGCGTGCGAGCTGTCCAACCGCATCGCGCCAGAGCACCTGGCGATCAGCGAGTCCGTGCCTTTGGAGCAAGTGCGCCACGCCGGCAGCGTGTTCGTGGGCCGTTGGAGCCCCGAGGCGGCCGGGGACTACGCGGCCGGGCCGAACCATGTTCTCCCGACCAGCGGCAGCGCCCGCCTGCGGGGCGGGCTCAGCGTGCTCGACTACGTCAAGATCGTATCAGTGCAGAAGCTGACCGAAGCCGGGCTGGCGACGCTGGCCCCGGCCGCCACGGCGCTGGCGCGCGCCGAGGGGCTGGAAGCGCACGCCCGCTCGATCGAGAGCCGCACGGGCGCGCCGGGGGGATCGCCCGGTGCCTAGGCCTCCGACACCGCGCCGGGCCGTGCGCGAGATGGACCCGTACAACCCGCCCTTGGAGGGCCGCGGCGAAAAGCTGCGGCTGGATTTCAACGAGAACGTAGCGGGCTGCTCGCCCAAGGTGCTGGACGTGCTGAGGACCGCAGCGAGCCGCGGCTTCGTGGCCACCTACCCGGAATACGCCGAGGCGAGGCGCAGGCTTGGAGCCCATCTGGGCGTGGATGCCGACCAAGTGATCATCGGCGCGGGCACGGACGAGGTGATCAACGCGGTGATGCATGCTTACGTGGACCCGGGCGACGAGGTCATCATTCCTACGCCCTCGTTCAGCATGTTCAAGTTCTACGCGCAGTTGGTCGGCGGGGTGCCGGTCTCGGTGCCGTACAGGCAGCCTGATCTTGGATTCCCAGTCAGCGAATTGCTTGCAGCGATCGGCAAGCGGACACGGGCAATCTGCATCGCGTCTCCCAATAACCCGACCGGCGGCGTGCTCGGCCGAGAGCAGGCGGAACAGATTCTCAGAGCTGCGAATGACTGCGCGGTTCTCATCGACGAAGCCTACTTCGACTTTCACGGCGAGACGGTCGTCGGGCTGATAGAGGACTGGCCGAATCTGTTCGTGGCTCGCACGTTTTCCAAGGCCTACGGCATGGCCGGCCTGCGGGTCGGCGTGCTCGCGTCCCAGCTGGGCAATATCGCCATCGCGCGGAAGGGGCAGTCGCCGTATGGCGTCAACTCGCTCGCGATTCGCTGCGCCCTGGCCGCGATCGAGGACGAGGGCTACGTCCGGGAGTACGTGCGGCAAGTGCTGCAGGCCCGCGAGCTGCTCTGCGCGGCGCTTGAGGAGTTGCAGGTCCGATACTGGCCGAGCCGCGCCAACTTCGTCCTCTTCGAGGTTGGCGACGCAGCGGCGGAAGTGTGCGACGCGCTGTCCGACCGTGGCATCCTGATCCGCAATCAATCCCGGCACATTCCCGGAGCGGTGCGCGTCACGGTCGGGCCGCTCGAGGTGACCGTGCGATTCATCGCCGCCCTGCGAGAGGTGCTCGGGCGATGACAGGGCGAATGCTGGTGTTCGATATGGACGGCGTGCTGGTCGACCCGACCCAGACCTTCCGGCGGGCGCTGATCGAGACGGTTCGGCATTTCTGCGGTCGCGAAATGTCGCAGGCGGACATTGTTCGCGTCAAGAACCGTGGCGGGTACAACGACGACTCGGATATCGCGATGCGGGCGATCCTGGAAGCGGGCGTGGACGCTGACGAGCGGGAAGTCCGGGAATTCGGCCGCGAGTTGTACTGGGGCCGCGCCGGCGAGGGGTACATCTGCGACGAACGCTGGCTCGTGAGCTCGGGAACGCTAGAGAGGCTGGCCGCAAACCAACGGCTCGGCATCTTTACTGGCCGCGGCATGCGCTCGACGCAGCACACCCTGCGCCGCTTCTGCCCGCAGATAGTGTTCGATCCGATCGTCACGCACGAGCAAGTCGAGAAGCGCAAGCCTGCACCGGACGGCCTGCTTAGGATCGCCGCGGCCGTGCCCGGGGCCGAGATCGTGTTCGTGGGTGATAACGTCGACGATTGCCGGGCCGCCCTGGGAGCGAGCGTGCGCTTCGTCGGCATCGCCTCGCCAGACACGCCCCGACACGACGAGACGCGCCGCCTGTTCGAGCAACTCGGGGCAGAGGCGGTGCTTGAAAGCGTGAACGACCTGGAGGACGTGCTGCAATGACGCCACGCAAGGCGCAAGTTGAGCGCAACACCAAAGAGACTCGCATCCGGGCCGATCTCAACATCGACGGAACCGGCCGGTACGAGATCGAGACCGGGATTCGCTTCTTCGATCACATGCTGGAGTCGTTCGCACGTCACGGCGGCTTCGACCTGACGCTGAGGGCGGACGGGGATTTGGACGTGGACCAGCACCACACGGTCGAGGACTGCGGCATCGTCCTAGGCCAGGCGTTTGCGTCCGCGCTCGGAGACAAGGTGGGCATCCTGCGCAGCGGGTATTTCCTGATGCCCATGGATGAATCGCTCGCGGCCGCCGCGGTGGACCTGAGCGGGCGCCCGGCCCTCGTATACCAGGCACCGGCCCGATTCCGCTTGGTCGGCGACCTGCAAGTCGAGCTCTTGCACGACTTCTTCGACGGCTTCGTGTCGCATTGCGGCGCCAATCTGCATCTGCGAATCCTGTACGGACGATCGAGCCACCACCGCGTCGAAGCGCTGTTCAAGTGCTGGGCCAAGGCCATGCGCTTCGCCTGCTCTAGGGACGCTCGACTCAAGGATCAGCTTCCGAGCACCAAGGGCGTGCTGGCAAAAGGGGCCTGAAGTGACCGCGGTGTTCGATTACGGAGCCGGAAACCTGCGCTCGGTTGCCAACACGCTGGAGAGCGTGGCCGCACCGTTCCGCATCGTCTCTGATGCAGCCGGGCTCGAGTCCGCGGCCCGCATCATCCTGCCGGGAGTCGGCCACTACGGCCAATTGCTGCGATCCTTGGACCGCCTGCGAGTGCGCGCGACGCTGCGCGAGCGGATCGCGGCCGGAGTGCCGTTCCTCGGAATCTGTCTCGGACTGCAAGCCCTGTTCGACAGCAGCGAGGAGGCGCCCGAGCGAGGGCTGGGAATCTATCCGGGCCGCGTGGTGCGCTTTCCTTCCGACGCGCGGGTGCCGCACATGGGCTGGAATCGCCTCGAAGTGCAGGGCGAATCGCTGCTTCTGCGCGAGATTGGGGCGGAGCCATACGTGTACTTCGCCAACAGCTACTACGTGCCCGCGTCCGACGCGGACGGACACGCTGCCGCGCTATGCAGCTATGCGGAGAGGAGCTTTTGCGCCGCTCTCGAACGCGGCAACGTGTTCGGCGTGCAATTCCACCCGGAGAAGTCGGGCCCTCTCGGGCAGCGCATTGTGCGCAACTTCCTAGAAGCCGAGCCATGCTGACCAGACGCATCATCCCGTGCCTCGACGTCACGGGAGGCCGGGTGGTCAAGGGCGTGAACTTCGTCGGCCTGCAGGACGCCGGCGACCCCGTCGAGCTCAGCGCGCGCTACAACGAGGACGGTGCCGACGAGCTGGTGTTCTTGGACATCACCGCATCGAGCGATCATCGCGACACGATGGTGGACGTGGTGCTGCGGACAGCTCGCAAGGTGTTTATCCCGTTGACTGTCGGGGGAGGGATTCGATCCGTGGCCGATGCGCGCAAGATCCTGATGGCCGGGGCGGACAAGGTCTCGGTGAACACGGCCGCGGTGGAGCGCCCCCCGCTGATACGGGAACTCTCCGAGGAATTCGGAGCGCAAGCAGTGGTGCTAGCGATCGATGCCCGCCGCCAAGAGCCGGGGCGCTGGAGTGTCAACACGTACGGTGGCCGCAAGGACACCGGGATCGACGCGGTAGGGTGGGCTCGGGAGGGCGAGTCCACGGGAGCGGGCGAAATCCTGCTGACGTCGATGGATGCGGACGGGACCAAGGATGGCTTCGACTGCGAGCTGACCCGCAGCATCGCGGAGGCAACGCGCATACCGGTCATTGCGAGCGGCGGCGGCGGCGTACCGCGGGACTTTGTGGATGTCCTGACCGAGGGCTGCGCAGACGCGGCACTGGCAGCCTCGATCTTTCACTACGGCACGTACACGTCAAACGGCTTGAAGGGCATCCTCGCAAAGGCAGGGATTCCGGTGCGCCTGCTGGAGCAAGTCGAGAAGAGCTGAGTGCGACGCGATCCGGACCGGCACGGTTCTACGCCCGCAACCTTCGTGGCCTCGGCGGGTTTGGATAAGCTGGAACCTGTTTCGGGCCGCAGGCCGAGCAGTGTGCGCACCGGATCATGATCATTCCCTGCATCGACCTAATGGATGGGAAGGTCGTCCAGCTCGTCCGGGGCCGGGAGAAGGCCCTTGAGGGCGAATCTCCCGACACCATGCTGGAGCGCTTTTCGGCGTTCCCGGTCATCCAGGTGATCGATCTGGACCAAGCGATTGGGCAGGGTTCGAACCTGCCCATCGTGCGGCGCATCGCTGGCCGAGCCCGCACTTGGGTGGGTGGTGGCGTCAGGACTTTGGAACGTGCCGAAGACCTGGTCCGCAGCGGCGCCGAGCGGGTCATCGTCGGCACTGCAGCTTTTTGTGACAACGGTCCAAACAGCGATTTCCTTGAGGCCCTTGCCCGCAGCATCGGACCCGAGCGACTGATCGTTTCGTTGGATTCCATGAACGGCCGCATCGTCATCAGGGGCTGGCGCGAATCCACGGCCCTCACGGCCGAAGAGGTCGTTTCCCGCTTCGAGCCGTACTGCGGCGCGTTCCTGTGCACCTACGTCGACAAGGAGGGCACGATGCAGGGCACTGACTTGGAGTGGTACCGCCGGCTGCGGGCGGCGACGGACCACGAGATCACGGCCGCGGGGGGGATCGCCAGCATTTCAGAGATCCGTGCGCTTGTCGATATCGGAGTGCATGCGGCCTTGGGCATGGCGGTCTATACCGGGCACCTCAAGCTTGACGAACTGGCCGAGCTACAGCGCCTGAGCACCGGCTCGGCAGCACGCTGATCCGGCCGCGTTAGCGCGAGTCCGAGACCGCCGCGCCGCCTGCTCACGATGTTCGTCCGATTGTCGTAACCTGAATTGCTACAGTTGCGCCTAAATGCTTGGAGCAAACAACACAGGCGCCGCTCGCAACGGCTGCCCCTGAATGCTGGTTGAACCCGAGACGATCAAGAAGGCTCAGTCGGGCGACGACGAGGCCTTCGGCGAGATCATCCGCGCGTACAGGAAGCGAATTCTGGGCACGGTTTACAGGATGATCAGTCGCGGGGACGACGTCGAAGATGTCGGGCAGGAGGTATTTGTCCGACTCTACGACTCGATCAGCCAGCTCAGGACGCCGCAGGTGTTCGAGCCGTGGCTCTACCGCCTGACCGTCAACGCCTGCTACGACTACCTGCGCCGCAAGCGCCGGGAGATCGATGTCAGGATGGCGGACTTGAGCGAGGAGCAGATCGTAGCGATCGACGCTGCGTTGAGCGGACGGAGGGCGATCGACGACAGTCACAAAGCGGGTGCCAAGGAACTGCTGGAGGTGGTGCTTGGCCGGGTCTCGAAAGAGGACCGGATGCTGCTGGTGCTCAAGGAGATCGAGGGCCTGTCCCTCAAGGAGTTGAGCAGCGTGTACAAGGTCAACACCAACGTCTTGAAGGTGCGGCTCTTCCGCGCCCGCAAGCGGGCGCTAAAGGCATACGGAAAGATCACCGAGGAAGCCAGCCAACGCTTGGCGCAAACGGAGGGAGACAGACATGAAGACCAGCCATGACGAGCTATTGGATCGATTGTTCTCCGTCTACCGCGAGATGATGGTGGCTTTTGAACCCGGCCCCTCATTCGTCGCCGAAGTCTGGGACACGATCAGGACCCGGAACGAGGAACAGAGCGGCTGGGCCGCCGACCTAGTCGCGTGGGCCCCGCGCCTGGCGCTCTCGGCAGTGGCCATCGCCGGCCTGCTGGTCGGCTTCCACTGGACGCAGGCCAGCCAGCGTGACGAGTCCGAGTTGCTCAACGCGACCTACGTGGACACGCTCGCGCTCGATTCCATGGACGAGCATGACGGCGCGGTGTGGGTGGTTGCCAGGTACGGTCAATGACGATTCAGAAGCCCAAGAGGCGGGCGCTCCTCGCGCTCGCTTCAGTGTGCGTGGCCGGTGCGGCTCTCGGAGCTGCCGGGGTCTACTCGTACACGGTCCGCGGCGGCCCAGGCAGGAACCTCGCGCCCGCCGAGTACCGGATGCGCCTGCTCAACCACCTGACCGAGAATTTGGAACTCGATATTGAGCAGCGCGAGCAGATCGCCACAATCCTCGACGAAATCGGCGAGCGCTACCAGTCTGTCAGGGAAGCGATCGAGCCCGAGCTGGAGGCGATCCGCCGCCAGCGCGCAGATCGCATCATGTCGGTGCTGTACGAAGACCAGCAGGTCAAGTACGAGAAGATTCTTGAGGAGCGCCGGCGGAGACGCGAACAAAGCCACGCCGACGCCCTCCGCCAGCTCCGCCGGCACTGAGCCCGTCCGGGTCACATTCGCTCGAGGCACCCGCGGAGCAGTTCGCGTTCGCCTTCGTGAGCGAGTTCGTCAAGGGCT
Source organism: Terriglobia bacterium (assembly GCA_009838515.1). Lineage (GTDB taxonomy): Bacteria > Acidobacteriota > Terriglobia > Bryobacterales > UBA6623 > VXMF01. The sequence continues at coordinate 58,049 of VXRL01000027.1, forward strand.
TCAGCCGGCTTGAGCCAAGTCATCCTGATCACTTCCTCCGAAGGCCGGAACGCCCCTTCGGCGACCGCGAACATGTCGAAGTAGACGACGACCTTGGGCCTGTCGCCGACGTGATAGTGGAGCAGCCCGGCGAAGCCTGCGATCTCGGCCTCGCAGCCGGTTTCCTCGAGCACTTCGCGAACGGCCGCCTGCTCCCAGCCTTCCGCCGGGTCCAGCTTGCCCTTGGGCAAGCAGCACTCGCTGGGCACGTAGCGGTCCCGGTAGATCACCGCGAGCTCGCGGCGGCCGCGATCTCGCCATACGATCCCGCCGGCCGCGCGGACAGGACCGCCCGCCTTGGATCCGCTCGGCATGCGCGAGTCAGCCCTCCTCCCGCAGGTCGCGGCCAGTCATTTCGGTCGGCTGGCCGACGCCGAGGCACCCAAGGATCGTGGGGGAGATATCGCGCAGGGAGCCCCCTGCAGAGAGTCCCCCGCGATAGTTGCCAGCCAAGATCAGCGGCACCGGGAACGTGGTGTGATACGTATGCGGGGCGCCGGTCTCCGGATCGACCATCAGGTCGGCGTTGCCGTGGTCGGCTGTCACGATCCACTGTCCGCCGCGGATCTTCAGCGCCCGCTCGATCCGATCCAAGCAGCTGTCGACAGTTTCGCAGGCGCGCACGGCGGCCTCGATCACACCTGTGTGCCCGACCATGTCGCCGTTGGCGAAATTGACCACGATGAGTTCGAACGAGCCGCTCTCGATGCCGCGCACGACCGCATCGCAGACGCCGGCAGCGCTCATCTCGGGTTGCAGGTCGTAGGTCGCCACCTTCGGCGACGGCACCAGTTCCCGCTCCTCGCCGGCATAGGGCTGCTCGCGGCCGCCGTTGAAGAAGTAGGTCACGTGCGGGTATTTCTCGGTCTCCGCCACGCGCAGGTTGCTCCAGCCCAGGTCCGCACAGAGCTCGCCCAGGATGCGATCGGGAAACTGCGGCTCGAGGACCACGTTGTAAGGGTAGTCCTTTTCGTACCTCGTCATCGTTACAAACACGAGGTCCGCGGGCAGCCCGGCACGGCTGATGCCTGCTAGCTGGGGGTCGTTCAGCGCACTTGTCAGCTGCCGCGCCCGATCGGCTCGGAAATTGAAGAAGACCGCGGCCTGCCGGCTGCCGATCCGCCCAACCGGAGCGCCTTGGGCGTCTGTCACGACGATCGGTTCGATGAATTCATCGGTGACCCCGGCCGCATACGAGGCCTCCAAGCCCGCGATGGGATCTTGGGTCCCGTGCCCCCGCCCGTCCAGCAACGCGCGCATGGCTCGCTCGGTGCGCTCCCAGCGCCGGTCTCGATCCATCGCGTAGTAGCGCCCGCAAACGGTGGCCAGGCGCCCGCAGCCCAAGCGCTGCATGAAGGCCAACAGCTCAGCGACGTGGCCCGCTCCGCTCTGAGGAGGGGTGTCACGCCCGTCGGTGAAAGCGTGTACGAAGACATTCCTGACTTGCTGGCGCTTGGCCGCTTCCAGCAAGGAGTACAAGTGGCTGGCCTGGGAGTGGACGCCGCCATCGCTGAGCAACCCCAACAGGTGCAGCGCGCCGCCATTGCGGGATCGGTCCCATACCGAAGCCAAGGCCGGGTTGCGGTCAAACGCGCCGTCCTGCGCCATTGCGTCGATGCGGGTGATGTCCATCTGCACGATGCGCCCGGATCCGATGTTGAGGTGTCCGACTTCGCTGTTGCCCATCTGTCCGACGGGCAGGCCCACATAGGGCCCGTCGGTGCGGATGTAGGTGTGCGGGTTCTCCGCCCAGAGGCGGTCGAACGTCGGCGTGCGCGCCATCGCGACCGCATTGTTGGCGGGGTCGGGGTTGTGGCCCCAACCGTCCATGATCGTCAGCACCAGTGGCTTGGAGAATCCCATCGAGCCCCTTTGCCTCGATTATGCCCCAGTGCGGGCCCCGGATTTTGTCCGCTGCCTCGGGGGGCTAGCCGAGCGATCCGCCCGCGCTCTGCCCATCGCTGGGACGGTGTCAGGCCTTTCGCCGCAGCATGCGATCCAGCGCGTCCGATGTCTGGTAGATCAGCGCCTCGGGATAGTGCTGGTGCGGATGGAAGTACTCGAAGGTGAGATAGCCGTCGTAGCCGATCCCCTCCAGCGCGGCGATCACCGCCGGCCAATCGGTCGTGCCGTCGAGCAGCGTGCGGAAGGTGTGGAGGTTGAACTCCTGGGTGCGCTTGTCCCACTCCTTGAGGTGAATGTTCTTGATGCGCTTGCCCAAGATCGGGATCCAGTGCTCTGGGAACTGGTACTGCATGATGTTGCCGGTATCGAAGTGCACGTTCACCGTGTCGCTGTCGAAGCCGTCGACGAACGCCGCGACCTCCTGCGGGCTGAACAGGAAACCGTTGGCGAAGATGTTCTCGATGTTGATCGACACCCCGGCGCGCTCCGCGACCGGGATCAGTTCCTGCACGGCCTGCTTGGCGTAGCGTTCACAGACGTCATTGGACACCGGCACGGGATCCTCGAGCCACGGAGCGTATACCGCTCCCGGCACCACCAGCAGGTTGTCGCTGCCCAGCAGGGCGGCCGCTTCTGCCATCCGGCTCGCCAGCTCGATGCCCTTGGCGCGTCGGCCAGCGTCCGGGTGCGTCATCGAGTAGGGCCAGAACAGGAACGAGCAGACGCCGCTGATGGCGATTCCCGCCTCGTCGGCCATGCGCTTGACTGCCCGGATCTCGTCATCGGACGATTCCGCGGAGAACTCTCCCTCGAGGTTGAAGTTCGGCTCGACCGCGTCGAAGCCGGCATCGGCCGCGATCTGGAAGCACTCCCGCAGCGACCACTTGTCCGGGTACGGGAAGGCCCACAGGTTGATCGACTTCTTCATCCCGCGCACCGGATCGCTCGGCGAAGATGCTTGCGCAGCCGGCGCGAGGGTTCCTGCCAGGCCTTGGCGGGCTAGGAAGGCTGGCCCGAAGAAGGCCGAGTAAGCGAGCAGCTCGCGACGGCCGGGGGCGCTGCTGCCGAGATCTCGCTTCGATGTTCCGCGCTGAATTCGATCTGAAGGTCTCACAGCCATGGTCGGTTACTCCTCCGCGAGCCGGTCGCCTGCGGCGCGCATCCGCTCCAGCAGCCGCTTGCCGAGCTTGGCGACCACCGGCTTGACCCGCGGATGCCGGATCAGGTTGGTGGTCTCTTCTGGATCGGCCGCGAGGTCGTAGAACTCGTCGCGCTCGGGGTTGAGGAAGTCCCGCACGAGCTTCCATTTCGGAGTGCGCAGCATCCGCATGTGCGTGCGGCTCTGGTGGTGCGTCGAGTACTCGCCGTACAGTTCGTTGTTCCAATCGTCGGCGGTTCCGCGCAGCAGGGGCAGAAGGTTGCGGCCACGCACGATCGCACCGGCCGGAATCTCCGCCCCGGCGATCGCCGCCATCGTCGGCAGCCAGTCAAGGTTCGAGACCGTGCCCTCGATCACGGTTCCTGCCCCGACTTCGCCGGGCCACACGACCGCTGTCGGCACGCGGATCGAGCGATCCCACATGTTGGGGCGCTGGCCGTCAGGTATGTTGGCCGTGGCCGGAGGATTGCGGGTCAGCACGTAATGCCCGTTTCCCTTGTGCCAGACGCCGCTCTCCCCCATGTTGTAGCCGTGATCGCTGGTGTATACGATCACGGTGCTTTCGGCGAGGCCCAGCTCATCCAGCTTGGCCAGAAGGCGACCGATGTTGCGGTCCACGCTCTTGGTGCTGGCGAGGTACTCGCGCGTCATGCGGCGCACGCGCTCCAGGTCCAAGTAGGGGAAGCCAGGATTGGGGATGATCGGGTTGAGGCCGTCGAACGGCGCCCAGTCCTCGGGCGCTACCGGAAGCCAGCGCGTGTGCGGGGCCCGGTAGTGCAGAGAGAGCAGGAAGGTCTCGTCGCGGACGCGCTCGATGTACTCCAAGGCGTCCGCCGTCAGGATGTCAGCGGTAAGGCCGTCGAACTGGCGCTGCTTGCCATCCTTCTCTAGGACGGGATCTACGGGCGTCGTCCCGCCTCCCCGAAATCCCATGAAGTACTCGTATCCCCTTTGCGTGGGATGCTGCTCGTCCAGCAAGCCGAGATGCCACTTGCCCACGAGCCCGGTGCGGTAGCCGGCATCCTTGAGCAGCCGTGGCCAGGTGAGAACGTCAGCGCCCAAGCCCATGTACGGCTCGCGCCGGGGGTTGAGCCAGTCCGTGAGGCCGACCTCGCTTCCGTAGCGGCTCGAGATCAGGCTCGCCCTCGAGGGCGAGCAAACCGGCGTGACCGTGAAAGAGTTCGGCAGGTAGGCCCCGCGCCGGAACAGCTTGTCCATGTTGGGCGTGGACGCGTGAGGGTGCCCGGCTAAGCCCAACGCCCAGCCGGCTTGGTCATCGGTGTAGACAAAGACGATATTCGGCCTCTGCGCAGCATAGAGATGCGCGGCCAGCAAGACCGCGAGAAGCAATCGGAACACGCAAGCTAGTTTAGCGGGAGCGGCGCAGGCTTGGAGCCGGGCGTTGGGCTATGATGCAACGTATGAGACGCTCTGCTTTGCTTTGCTCCGGACTTCTGGTCATGCTAGCTCTCCTGCCTGCTGATGCCGCTGCAGGCGAGAAGAAGCTGATGCACTGCTTCGCTTTCACCGAGATCGAGGCCGCCACGGATGCCGACTGGGCCGCCTTCATGAAGGCGACCAACGAGTTGCCCGACAAGATCGAAGGGCTCGAGAAAGTCTGGGTAGGCAAGCTGCGGCGACCGCTGCGCCAGTTCGGGCGGAACCAAGATGAGCCGAGGCTGCGCCAGTCCGGCGTCTGCATGGAGATGGCCGACGAGGCCGCGCTCGAGGTATACGCCAAGCACCCCGCCCATACGGAATGGGTCAAGGTGTACGAGAAAGTGCGAGTGGCCGGGACGACGACGTTCGATATCCTCGGCCGCTAGCTGGCTGGCGGACAGTTTGTGATCTTGCTTTCGGGCGAGCCATCGCTCTCTGCCGAGCATGGCTCCGGGGTGTGCTACCGCTGCACCCTGAAGACGAGCGGGCCCGCGCGCTGGGCCTGGGCCTCCGACACTCACGTCTGCGGCGATGCCGACGCCAGCCAACGCGGTTTCCAGCCAGCTCGCCAGCTTGAGCGAGCGGTTGCGGAAATGCGGAAATTCCAACCCTCCGGAGTGCTGGTCAACGGAGACCTGGCCTGGTCACTCGGCCACAGCGACGACTACGAGCGCTTCCTCGATATCATGCGTCCGCTGGCCGAGCGGGCGGCGGTGGTGCTGGCGGTGGGCAACCATGACGACCGGGGCAACTTGCTGGCCTGTCTTGCGAACTCCAGGGCCCCGGCTCCGCAGTGGCTGGCCGCGGTCGTGAAGCAGCCGCCGTTTCGCGTGATCGCCCTCGATTCGAGCATCGACGCCCGGGCCGTGGGCGGGGAGATCGGCAGCGCGCAGCTCGCATGGCTCGAAGACGAGTTGCACGCGGAGCCGCGCGCGCCTACGATCATCTGCCTCCATCACCCGGGCGAATCCAGCAGCGAGGGCTGCAGCGACTTCTCCGGCCTAGTCGGGCTCGTCCGGCGCCAGCGGTGCGTCCAAGCGGTCGTCACGGCGCACGATCACGAGTACCGCGTGGGCCAAGTCGGTGGAGCGCACCATATCTGTCTGCCGGCGGTGGGATTCCCGTTCGACGAGCACACACCGACCGGATGGATCGCTGCAGCGCTGGGCCGAGCCGGCATCGAACTGCAACTGCAAGGATCTGGGAGCCCGGCTGTTGCTCACCTGCCGTGGCGGTAAGGCCGCCCGCCGAGTTGGCGTCCGCAGGCGCTCCGTCTCGTTGCGCCACGATTTGATTCATTGCGGCTTGATTTGAGACCTGGATTCACAATATGATGATGTGTTCACGGAGATCCATCATGAAGTCCCGTTTCGCGCTCCTGTTAGCACTGTTGGTGTGTGCGTCGGCGCTCTTCGCGCAAGCCACGCTAGAGATCCGAGATGTCGAGATCGACTCCCAATCGCCCGAGGGCGCGGTCCTGACCGAAGCGGGCATCGCCGAGGAGGCTGACGAGCGGATCGCCATCCTCGAGGGGTTCCTGAACGACTACCCGGAGAGCGGCTATCTGGGGTACGTGCTGCTCCAGTTGCAGGGCCTATACACCCAGACCCAGCGCTGGTCGGACGCTGCCACGGTCGGAGGGCGGCTGCTCGAATACGTGCCGGAGGATCTGGAGGTGCGCCACAACCAGAACCAAGCGCTGCTCAACGCCATGCAGTGGGACGGGCTGTTGGAAGGCTTGGCTCTGACCAAGCCGATGGCCGACAAGGAAGCGGCCGCGCCGCCGCCCGACGATCCGACCGAGGATGAGGAAATACTCCACGAGAGCTCGGTCGACTACGCCAACGGCGTGGTGCAGTACACCGAGTGGGCGCTCAATGTGGGGATCAGCCAGAGCGCGCCCATGCAACAGGTCCAGTTCATGGACAAGCTGCTGGAACTCTACCCTGAGAGCCAGTACGCGGCCGGCATCGAGGACAAGTACGTGATCGCTTACCAGCAGGCCGGCGACGTCGCGGGCATGGTCGGCGCCATGGAGAGGGCCTTGGAAAAGAATCCTGGCAACGAACAGTACCTCTTCACGCTTGCCGAGATCGCTCTCAGCCAGAAGAACTACGACGAGGTCGACGCCCGCTCCGAGCAGCTGATCAAGCTGATGGAAGAGAAACCGGCGCCAGAGGGAGTCTCCGGCGACGACTGGGACGCGAACAAGAAGAAGTTCACCGCCCTAGCCCACTACGTTGCCGGCACGGGGCAGTTCCAGAAAGGGGCTTGGCGCACCGCGCGCCGCCACCTGCTCCAGACCGTCGACGCCATCAAGGCCGAGGGCGGCGAGCGCTACGGAATCCTTTCCTACATGCTGGGATTCTGCTACGTCAAACTGGACATCGCCGGCGACAACATCGCCCAAGCGACGCGCTGGATGGGCGAGGCGGCACGCGTCCCGAACCCGATGCAGGCGCAGGCCGCGCAGACTCTCGAAGCCATCAAGGCCGCACAGTAGCGTTCACGGCGCCAGTCCCTCCAACGCCCCTTCGGCGTGTGCGAGCGTCGCGTCCAAGCTGCGCGGCTGAGCATCGATCAAGCACAGTGCCAGGCGGCGCACGGCCTCGCGCTTCCCCTCGTCCAAGTACTCGGCCGGAGACTTGCCGTCCACCCGCGCCAGCATCAGGAACGCGAGATGCCGGACGCTGGCCGCTTCAAACCAGCTCAGCCCCGCCGGCGGAAGCATCGCGAGCGTCCAACAGAACGCCGCGCGCCCCAGGCCGAGATAGGTTCCAGCGATCTCGGGCCGGTGGAACGCCTTCAGGATGAGATGGTTCAACAAGAACCCCGCATCGTAGCTGGGATCGCCGAAATGGGCGCACTCGAAGTCGATGCACACGATGCCCGCCTCGCTGACGAGCAGGTTCTTCGGGCTCCAGTCGCCATGCACCATGGCCACGTTGCGCATGGCGCTCTCGGCGATCCAGCCCTCGACACGATCGGCGAGGCATGGATGGCGCCGAGCGATCGTGCGGTAATACGGATCGGTGCGCAACTGGTCGAACGCCGTCCGGTCCGAGAAGGATCGCTCGAAGGCGGCTGCGCCCCAAGTCGCCCGCGCTGCCAGTCCCAGCGTCGCACCGGCCTGGCGGGCCGTCTCGCTGTCGCAGCGGCCTGCCAAGAGCACGGTCTTCCAGTCCGCGCTGCCCGCCGGCGCGGCTCGCATCGCGTACAGGAAGTTCGGTTCGTCGCAAAACAGCAGCTCGGGCAGCCGCCCCTTCGGCAGAACGGCGCCAAGCGCGTGGATGACCTCCCATTCCCGCAGGACGCGCGCGCGGTCCGCCAGCCATTCGTCGCGCACGCGCAGGCGAGGCAGGGCCTGCTTCACCACGATCCGCTGGTCGCCGTCCTCAACCAGCACGACGGTGTTCGAGACGCCGCCCGCCAGAAGGCATGCCGTGGCCGCCGGCGACAGCCCTAGGCGCCCGTCGAGGAGCCTGATCGCACTGTCGGCGTTGAGGTCCCTCGGCGCCGACATCAATTGCTGGGCACGCCCGAGACCGGCGGCACCTCGCGATCCGGCCTCGGCTTGCCCCGCAGGATCGACCATGGCCGCTGGCGCAGATCGGAGCTCAGCGCCTCGATATTCTCGGAGGTGGCGCGAAAGTTCTCGATGACTTCGCTGATGTTGCCTTCGTTGACCAGCAGGAGCGCCCGCGCGTCCCTCAAGAGCAGCTGCGCATCGCGCAGGGCGCCGTCAAGCTCGTTCAAGCTGCTCTGGAGCGGTTCCCGGGTCTCGTCCACGGTGCGGTTGATGTTGAGCACGACGTCGTCTGCGTCCAGCGCCAGCCGCTGGAAGTCGGCCGCCAGTTCCTCGACCCGCGTCAAGGTGTGGCCGAGCTGAGTCGTCAGGGCGTCGATCTTCGGCGTTTGCATCTCTAGGAATTCGTTCGTGTTTTCCAGCATCCGCGCGACGTTGCGCTGGTTCCGCTCGCCGGTCAGCCCTTGCAGGTTTCCCAACAGGACGCTCAGGTCGTCAATCACCGTGGCAATTCTGGTGTCCATGCGCGCCATCAGCTCCACCGCGTCATCGGCGACCATCGCCACCTTGCGCGTCAGGTCCGTAAACGTCAGCGCCTCGACGGACGGAACCACTCCTCCGGGCTCGATGCGCGGGGCAGAGCTCGACCCGGGCATGACCTCCAGGTAGTTCTGCCCCAGAGCGTTCAAGCTGGCGATTGTGGCCACCGACTGCTCGTTGACGGGAATCTCTGTCAGCAGTTCGAACACCACCTCGGTCTTGGTCATGTCTTCCGCCCAAGGCTCCACGGATTGAATCGTGCCGCCCTTGCGACCGCCGAAACGCACCACGTTGCCGGCATCCAAGCCACCGATGTAGCTGAAGTAAGTGCGATAGGTATGGGTCCGGCCAGTGAAATGGGCGTTGGCGGCGATCAGGAACGAGGTGACCGAGATCACCAGCGCCGCGATCACCAGCAATCCGACTTTGGCTTCGTTCGTCAATCAGACCCCCATGATGTAGCTGCTAGACGCCTCGCTGGCCTCGTTCGCCTCGCGGCGTATGAATTGTTGGACGCGCGGGTCTGGGTTGCCGCGAATCTCGTCTACCGTGCCGACAGCCAAGATCCTGCCCTCGTTGATCATACACATGCGGTCGGCGATCAGGAATGCGCTGGACAACTCGTGCGTTACGACAACGATCGTGATCGGATAGGCGGATTTCAAGCGCAGGATGAGATCGTCTAGCCCGGCCGCGATGACAGGGTCCAAGCCTGCGGAAGGCTCGTCGAAGAACAGTATCTCCGGGTCCAGCGCCAGAGCCCGCGCCAGCGAGGCTCGCTTGCGCATTCCGCCCGAAAGCTGCGTCGGATAGAGATCCTCGACATGAGTGAGGCCGACCTGTTGCAACTTGATGCGGACCATGACCTGAATCGTGGACTCCGCCAGGGCGCTGTGCTCGAGCAACGGCAGCGCCACGTTGTCGCCGACTGTCATCGAGTTGAACATGGCGGCGCTCTGGAACGACACGCCCATCGAGCGGCGCAGCGCGGTCAGTGTGGCGCGCGACGCAGTGGCCAGATCGACTCCCTTGACTGTCACGCTGCCCTCGGCCGGGCGCTCCAGACCCTCCATGTGCCTCAGCAAGGTAGTCTTGCCAGAGCCGGAGCCCCCCAAGATCACCATGGTCTCGCCGCGATAGATGTCGAGGCTGACACCGTCAAGCACTGTGCGCTCGCCATAGCGGACCTTCAAGTCGCGGACCGAGATCACTGCTTCCCGGCTAGCCTCGCGGGACGGCTCGCGCAGCTCGGTCGTCGATCGAGTCGATTCAGTCATCGCCAGAAGAAATAGAAGAAGGTCGTACAGAGCAGGTCTGCCAGCACGACCAAGAAGATGGATTTCACTACGGCGCTGGTCGTGGAATGCCCGACGCCCACCGGTCCGCCGCTGACCGTGAAGCCTTCCAGGCAACTCACATGCACGATGATCGAGCCGAAGATCACCGCCTTGACCAAGCCACTGACGATATCCCGCATGAGCAGGATCTCAGCCGTGCGCGACAGGTATGCCAGCAGCGTCAGGTCCAGCGTGAAATACGCGAACACGCCGCCCGCCAAGATCCCGGAAAACACGCTCATCACGGTGAGGCAGGGCAGCATCACCAGCATCGCCAGATACTTGGGCACGAGCACGAAGTCGATCGGGTCGAGGGCCATGGCTCGCAGCGCGTCAAGCTCCTCGGTGACCGCCATCGTGGCGACCTCGGCCGAGATCGCGGACCCGGACCGGCCGATCACTACGATCGCGGCCATCAGGGGTCCGAGCTCGCGCGTCATCGTTGTGCCGACCATGGTGACGATGGCTTCCATGGCCCCGAAGCGGCGCAGTTCCGCGCCGGCTTGCAGTGCCATGATCATGCCGGTGGCGCCCGACACCAAACACAGCACGGGCAAGGAGCGAACCCCGATATCGCCCATCTGACGCAGCGTGCGCTTCCAGCGCAGGCCGCGCCCCTTGAACGGGCTGGCACGCACCGAGAAGCGCAAGCAGTACCAGAACTGAATGGCTAGGCGGCCGATGTACTCGGCCTGCCGGATCGAGAAACGACCCACGGATTCAAGCAACGTCATGCCGCGCGAGCGCTCCGGCCAACTCAGGCCTGCAATGCATCTTCCTCCGAGTCATGCACTTCGAATACATCGATCAGGCGGGTGCTGCGCAGCACTTGGATCGGCCCCTCTCGGAGGCCGGCAAGCCCGAACCTGACTCTCCGGCGCGTGGCGAGTTGCAGGCCCTCGACCAAGCTCGCCACGGCGGAGCTGTCGATGTAGGTCGTTTCCGACATGCTGACGAGAACCCGGCCCTGTGAGCAGTTCTCGAGCAGGCTGAGGACAGCCTCGCGCAACTGCGTCGAAGACGCCATGTCGGCGTCACCCGCAACGCGCACGACGGCGGCTTCTGTCATTTGCTCGATGTCTATCCGCAGCATTTCGGTTGCGCCCTCCCTTCAAGACTCGGCCACGTCATCCTGCAAGTGCTTTCTCAAGTACATGCGATTCTGACCGTCCTCGCGCCGGTACTCGATCTCGTCCATCAGCGTGCGGATCATGTACAAGCCCCGCCCTCCGGCGCGCAACTCGTCGGGTGGAAGGAGCTCGCGAGAGAGAAATTCAGCCTCTATGCCATGGTCGCAGATGCGCACTTCGATCATCTCGCCGTCTCGCCGGCACGCGATCCGGATAGGACGCGTGGTGTCGCCCCCGTACCCGTGGCGCATCACGTTCGACACCGCTTCATTGACGGCCAGCACCACTGCCGTCGCCGACTCCTCGCGAGCACCGAATCCGAGACAGCTCTGCTCGACCACTCCCCGAACCAAGCGCAGCCACTTCGGATCGCTCACGATCCGCACAGCAACTTCCCCGAACATGGCTGGCAACGCTGGACGTCTGGAAGCCCCAAGAAGCCCCGACCCGGCGTGGCGAATTTTAGCACGGGGCATAGGTTCCCCAAGCCCCGGGGGCCTACCGCCGGCCTCTGCTATCTTGGCTAGGCGTGGCGGTCGTGGAGGCGCGAAGGCTGGCCTTCGACCTGCTTTTGCGTGTCGAGCGGGACGGGGCTTATTCAGATGAGTTGCTGCATTCACGTCGGCTGGACGGAGCCGGCGCTCGCGCGAAGGCCTTTGTCACCAAGGCAGTGCTTGGATGCCTGAGGCGGCAGGGCGAACTCGACCACTTGATCGCCGCCAAGACGAGCCGGTCCGTGGGAGCAATGGATGCCGAAGTCCTCACCGCCTTGCGGCTCGGGGCGTATCAATTGCGCCACATGGACGGAATCCCGGACCACGCCGCCGTCTCTCAATCCGTTGAACTGGTGAGACGGGCACGCAAGGGATCGGCCGCGGGATTGGTAAACGCGGTCCTGCGCCACTTGCCCCCTCTTCCGCCAACAGCCGAATCGGCGCGGCTGTGCCATCCCGGCTGGCTGCTGCGGCGCTGGCAGAAAGCGTTCGGCGCCGGCACGTGCGAGGCACTGTTGCAAGCCAACCTGCGGCAGCCCGCGACGTATTTCCGGCTACGCCGGTCGGTCGATGCGGCTGAAGTGCTGGCCCGCCTCAAGAGCGCCGGAGTGTCGGCAGAGCCCACGGATCTGGCCCGCGCCTATCGTCTCGCGACGGGGAGCGTGCCGGCTGTCCGGCAGGCAGCCGGCGATGCGCTCGTCTTTCAAGACATCAACTCCCAGCGCGTGGCCGAGTTGCTGGCAGATTCGCCGGGCTCGCCGGTACTGGACGTTTGCGCGGCACCGGGCGGAAAATCCCGGCAGCTTGCCGAAGGCGCGGCGGTGGTGGCCGGCGACCGCCGCGTGAAGCGATTGCACGCAATGCGCGGGCTGGGCAGCCGGGGGATTGAACTGCTGGCCCTGGATGCGGAGCGTCCGCTGCCGTTTCGGCGGCAGTTCGACCGCATACTGGTCGACGCCCCGTGTTCCGGCACTGGCACTCTGGCCCGCAATCCTGAAATCAAATGGCGACTCCAGCCGGACGACCTCGATTCGCTCAGCGTTCGGCAAGGGCGCATTCTGGAAAATGCCATGGACGCGCTGGCGCCCGGCGGGCGGATGGTCTACGCGACCTGCTCGCTGGAGCCGGAGGAGAATCAACATGTCGTCGCTAAGGCCGTCGGGGCGAGAGCGGGCTGGCAGGCCACCCAAGCCGTTTCGACCGTCCCTGGCACAGATCCGGGCGACGGGTTTCAGGCTTGGCGCATTCTGCGGCCGGCTGCCTAGCGCCCGGCTTCACGGCTGGGTGGTCGTGGCGATCGCAGGGATCGCCTTCCTCGGTACGATCTCAAGTCCGCCGTCCCTGCTCGACGACGTCGACTCTGCCTACGCCCAGATCGCGCGCGACATGCTGCAATCCGGAGACTGGGTCACGGCGCGTCTCAACGGAGTGCCGTACTTCGACAAGCCACCGGGCCAAGTGTGGGCGATCTCGCTTTCCTTCGCGGTGTTCGGCGTGCACGACTGGGCAGCCCGACTACCCGCGGCTCTAGCCGCCGTGCTGCTGTGCTGGCTTGCCTGGCATGTCGGGCGATGGTCGCTTGGCGAGCTAGGCGGGCTCTATGCAGGTATCGGCCTAGCCACGTGTTGCGGGCTGTTCTTGTTCACCAGGGTGCGGATTCCCGACGTTTACGTGGCTTGCACGACGCTCTTTGTGCTCTCGTGTTTCCTGCGCTCGCAAGAGGGCTCGCTGCGACAGGCGCGGGCCCACATGCGCCGGGCCGGCGCGGCGCTGGGTGTCGGACTTCTGTTCAAGGGTCTTGTGGCCGTGGTGCTTCCGCTGGGCGCTATCGCGCTCTACATGCTCGCCGTGGGCCAGTGGCGCTCAGGCGAGGCGTGGCGCCGGCTCGGCCTGCCCGGTGCCTTTGCAGTCACGCTGCTGGTCGCCGCGCCGTGGCACCTGCTCGCGATCCTGCGCAACCCTCCTTTCTTCGACCTCGCGCTGGACAGCGGACCGGGGATGTACCGGGGGTTCTTCTGGCGCTATTTCGTCAACGAGCACGTGCTGCGCTACCTAGGGCTGCGATACCCGGTCGACTACGACCGCGTGAACGTCGCGTGGTTGTGGTTGGGGCACCTCGTTTGGCTGTTCCCCTGGAGCGGCCTGCTCGTGGGATTGCACAAGCTCGGCCTAGGCACGGCCGACCGCAAGTGTCGAATGCACTCGCTGATGCTGTGCGCTTGCGGCTTCACGCTGTTGTTCTTCTCTGCCTCGACCACCCAGGAATACTACACCCTGCCCGCCTACGCGCCCGCCGTGCTGCTGCTTGCCAGCGCGGCCAGTTCGTCCACGCCGCTCCTGAAATGGTGCGCCCGCGGCACAGCGACAGTCTACGGGTGCGCGGCGGCGGCGGCTCTCGCAGTCCTCGTTGCGGTCCGAGGGCTTCCGGCCGAGGGCGACATCGCCTCCGCGCTGACCAGCAACCCGGATGCTTACACGCTGGCTCTGGGGCATTTCCACGACCTAACGCTGGCCGCTTTCGCCTATCTGCGCGGGCCGCTCGCGCTCGCCGCGCTCGCGCTCGCGCTCGGGGCGTTGGGGGGCTGGCTGCTGCGCCAGAGCTGGGCGGCTGCTGCCCTGGCATGCGCCGCTCTGCTCTTCTTGCACGCTGCCCATTGGGCCATGGGAGGATTCGACCCGTACCTGTCATCTCGGCCGCTGGCCGATGCCTACCTGCGCTCTCCGCCGGGACAGCTGATCCTGGATCGCGAGTACTACGCTTTCTCCTCGCTGGCCTACTACACGAACCAGCCGGTCCTGCTACTCAACGGACGCAAGAACAACATCGAGTACGGCTCCAACGCACCCGGGGCGCCTGATGTATTCCTCGCCGACTCGGACCTGCGCGACCTCTGGGTCCAGCAGCGACCCGTGTATCTCGCGGCACACGAAGAGGATCGCGACCGCTTCGAGCGACTGCTTGGGGCAGGTCGGTTGCATACGCTGGCTGCTGGCGGCGGCAAGATCCTGATCTCAAACCTCTCCGTTGCTTCCGAAAGCCCTGCCAACTAGGCGCCTGGGACCGGGCGTGCGCGGGATGATCCGCACCGGAGCGGGCAAGCCCTCGGCCCGCCCGCCGCAGGCTCGGATTCCGCGATTGGCCCTGTCTGCTTGGCAATCGGAATCGAACTCGAAGCTCACGGCACGGGCAGGCTGGCCTAGCGAACGCGCGTTCCGCTATAGTGAAATCGTACGGGCACAGGACGGACCGCTCTCTTCCACCAGCGCCCAGGCGCCGGCCCGCAATCGCCCGCAGGGGACACCCCGATGAAACCAGGCATCCATCCCGAGAACTACAGGGAGGTCGTCTTTCGCGACGTTACCACCAACACCGAGTGGATTACTCGCTCGACGGCCAAGACCGACAAGACCACCACGATTGATGGCAAGGAATACCCTCTGTACGACCTCGCGATCTCTTCGCACTCCCACCCGTTCTACACTGGCAAGCGCAAGCTCGTGGACTCTGAGGGCCGGATCGAGCGCTTCAACAAGAAGTACGGGCGCAAGACCTCTGTCTGAAGCGGGCGGGGACATCGGGCTGCCCGCAGCCCACGCATCGCCAGACCGGTCGTCCGCAGGGCCTCGTCCTTCGGCGAAACATGTCGTGCGAGCATGAGGTGAACATGTCGGTTGACGCACGCCGGCGAGCGTGCCTGGCCGCCGCCCTCGCGGTGCTAGCCACGCTGGGTGAGGCCGCAATGGCGCAAGAGCGCCCTGCAGAGCAAGCCCTGCTGTTCGGCACGGTCTTCCGGGGGTCGTACCTCGCTTTGGAGGGGGCGCGCGTGGTCGCCTACAACGAGGCCAATCCGAAGAAGAAGTACCGCGCGATCACGAACTACCGCGGCGAGTACAGGATCCGCGTGCCGGCCGGAGACGCCACCTACGTGGTCACTGCGAGCGCGCCGAGATTCGCCCAGAGCCAACGCACCGTGAAGGTCTACGGCATCGAGAAGTCGACCGCCAACCTAATCCTTGAACCGCGCAAGAAGGCCAAAAAACCCAAGCATCGGCCTGATTCGCAGTAGGATAAGACAAGACATGCAACGCACACGCCGCAGCCTGCTGGTCCTGGGCACCGTGTCGGTGGTCCCGCTCGCCCATGCCCAGTTCACGGGCTTCAAGAAAAAGAAGAAGGTGGACCCGACCCGCTCGGTCAAGGGGCAGGTCACTGACGAATACGAGGAGGGCATCCGCGGCATCGTGCAGTTGAAGCACACGCGCACGCTCGAAGTGAAATCGTTCCACACCAACGACAACGGCGACTATTACTTTCACGGCCTCGACCCGAACGTGGACTACGAACTCAAGGCCCTGGCCGAAGGCAGGCAAAGCAAGACGCGCACAGTGTCAAGCTTTGACAGCCGTAGAGAACTGATCTACAACTTCAAGCTCAAGTCCGAGAACTGAGTCTTGGCGCCGCGACGGTCATGCAGGCAGCGCTGCCAGTACGCTTGCGCGAGGCGGTCGCCGCCGATCAAAGGCATTGCTCGGCCAATTCTGCGATTCGTGTCCGGAAAAGTTGCCCTGTCGGAAGCTCGGCACGCGGACGTGTGCGGCAATGGGGGTTACCATTAGTCTGTCCGGCACGTCGGACATAATGAGCTGGCGCACCGGCAGATCGGGGAATACAACGATGGCGCATTGCAAGCTGTACTTACTCAAGGCGGTGGCGCTGCTCGGCACCATGGCGTTGCTGGCGCCGGCGGTTGCCACTCTGCAGGCCCAAGGCCCGATCGGCGACCAGCCGCGCAGGCCGCGTCCAGACGCGCCGCGCAGGCCTGGGACCATTCCCGGGCCGGGGGCACCCCCCGATGCTCCCGCGGATATTCCGCGCGTGCAAACCCGCGCGCCGCAGCGGACGCCTGAGGAGCAGCCTCTGTTTACCGCCGACACCAATGTGGTCACCGTGGATATCGCCGTGCTGGACAACAAGGGGCAGTTCATTCCGAACATCCCTTCCGGCAACTTCCAAATCTTGGAGGACGGCGTTCCGCAGAAGATCATTAGCGTGGGTCCGACCCAATCCCCTGCCACGGTGGCTCTGCTGATCGAGTTCAGCAACCGCTGGCAGAGCTACTGGAGCGAGACGTGGTACCAGACGCTCACTGCGACTTACGGCTTCGTCCAGACATTGCGCCCGGAGGACTGGGTCGCGGTGATCGCCTACGACCTGCGGCCGGAAATCCTAGCCGACTTCACCCAAGACCGGCGGGAGATCAACAACGCCCTGCAGCGGCTCCGCATCGCGGCCTACAGCGAGTCCAACCTCTTCGACGCGCTGGCCGACACCGTCCAGCGCATGGAGGAGATCGAGGGGCGCAAGGCCGTCGTCCTGCTCTCGAGCGGCGAGGACACCTTCAGCCGGCTGAACTTCTCGCAAGCGCGCAGGATCGTGCAGGAAGCCGGCGTGACGGTACACGCCATCGGCCTGGGCCAGATGCTCAAGGAGATGCTGGATTCCTACGGCTACGTCGGGGGAGCGACCCGCATCGGCTGGCTGCAGGCGGACAACCAGCTGCGCACGTTCACCCGGGAAACGGGCGGCTTCTCGTTCTTCCCGCGCTTCTACGGGGAATTCCCGACGATCTTCCAGAGCCTGAACTACCTGATGCGCAACCAGTACACGGCGGTCTACCAGCCCTCCAACACCAAGCGCGACGGCACGTTCCGCAAGATTACCGTGCGCTTGGTGGATCCCAACACGAACAAAGAGCTGCGAATCACGGGCAAGAAGAACAAGCGCATCAAGTACGATATCGTCGCGCGCAAGGGCTACACTGCGCCTCGCGAGGTGGAATAGACGCCGCCGTCCGGGACCCCGGAGCCCGGCCTCCGGCGTGCGTCGCCTCGCATTCTATCGGACCTTCGCGGGTGTGTTGAGGCTCGCCCTCGGGCGTTTGGTATAGTCTCCAAAACTATGTCTCGCGTCCCCGCACGCCCGAAGGTCTTGCTCATTGATGACAATCGCTTCGGGTCTCTCGCGCGCCAGGCGATCCTGCGAGATCTAGGGTACGAGGTCGAAGTCTCAGAGAGCGGCGCGGCCGGCTTGGAGCGCTTTCAGAAATCTGCCGATGACGCCCCCTTCAGCGTCGTCGTCACCGACTATCGGATGCCTGGCATGCGGGGCGACGAGGTGGTTCGGCGGCTCCGGAAGCTGGCCCCGGACGTGCCGGTGGTGATCCTGTCCGGCCACGTGCGGACCTTCGCGCTGACCGCGGAGTCCACGGGAGCCGATGTCGTGCTCGAGAAGGGGCCGCGCGAACAGCACGATCTGGCGGGCACGATCTTGCGGCTCGCCCCGAGCGACGCGCCGCGCAAGCCACTCGGCCATGAGACCGAGTCCGGCCGCGCCATGCGGCAAGCTCCGCGCCGACGGGCCCGCAGCCAGTGATACGATCGGGCAACGCCCGCAAGCCATCGGATACATCGTCAATGACAAGCTTTACCTGGCTCGGCCACTCCACCTTTCACATCAAGGTCGGCGACGGCCCGGCAATCCTGATCGACCCTTGGCTGAAAGGCAACCCGGCCTTCCCTTCCGGCTACGATGTCTCGCCTGTTGACCAGGTGCTGGTCACTCACGGACACTTCGACCACTTGGATCTGGGCGACCTGCGGTTGCTGGTCGAGAAGTTCGAGCCCGAGATCGTTTGCAACGCCGAGATTTCGATGTGGCTGGAATCCAAGGACGTTCCGAACGTGGTCGGCATGAACAAGGGCGGCTGCTACCACAGCAAGGGCGTGCGGATCTCGATGACGCAAGCCCAGCACAGCAGCTCGATCCTAGAAAACGGCAAGATCGTCTATGCCGGCGAGCCGGCCGGCCTGGTTGTCCGGCAGCCGGACGGCCGCGCCTTCTACCATGCCGGCGATACCAACGTGTTCAGCGACATGAGCCTGATCCGTCGCCTCTACGAACCCGAACTGGCCATGCTGCCGATTGGAGATCGGTTCACCATGGGGCCCAAGGAAGCAGCATTGGCCTGCGAATTCCTGCAGCCGAATCTAGTGATACCGATCCACTACAAGACGTTTCCGCTGCTTACAGGGACCGCGGCCAAGCTCAGGGAGGAACTCGGCGCAGAGTCGGATGTAGAGGTGCGCGAGCTGGAGCCCGGGGTGGCCTTCAACTGGTGAGCAAAAGCGCGACTCTCAGCGCTTGGAAAGCCCCGAGTAGGTTTCGTCGTCCGCAGCCTCGGTCGTGACCGGCAGCCCCCGCCGAGCCCAGCCGTCGTAGACGATCTGCCCCATCGGGTTGGATTCGCCATCGAATCCGCCGCGCATGTCAACGACGTTGGTAAAGCCATTCGCCTGCAGTAGTTGCGCGGCACGCATCGATCGCCCGCCCTTCAGGCAAGCAGTGATGATCTTGGCATCCCTGCCCAGCGCCCGTTCGCAGACGTCGACGAATTCCCCGTTCGGCTGCATGCCCATCGCAGTGCGATGCAGCAGCGGGATGTTCTTGGCTCCCGGCGCGTGGCCTTGCTCGAATTCCGGGATGGAACGCACGTCCAGGTAGATGTAGTCCTCTCCGGACTCCAGCAGGTCGCGTGCCTCGTCCGGTGAAATGCGCTTGAGTGCCATGGTCGCTTATGCTTCACGCTCGCTGATTCGACCGTGCAATGTCAACCCTCGAGCTGGGTGGCCCGCCGGCAATCTCGGCGCGACATTCACCCAAGTGCGGCGCTCGCGTTGGCCGCGTGTCCTGGGTGCTGCGGGTTCCGACTGCGTGGCAACAAGCTCTACACCGTGTCGCAGCGGCGCTGCGTTCCGGGCCGCAGGCCAACGCCCGGAGCGCAGTCGTGACACCGATGTCCCGATTCGGGCGCTTTGCGGGATGCGGCGCGAGCCTAGGCGAGAATCAACTCGCGTTCGCGCTGTTGGCTCATCGTCTTGCCCGCCGCCGGCCTGACTCGCTATGATCGGCCATTCGCCGACCATGCCTTCCAATCCCGAGATCTCGGTGGTAATTCCCGTCCGCAACGAAGAGGAATCCGTCGAGAAGCTAGCGCGGCAGCTGCAGGCCGTGCTGCCGGAAGACCACGAAATCTTGTTTATCGACGATGGCAGTACCGACAACACTTGGCAACGCTTGACGGCTCTGCACGCCCCGGGACGCGTTCGGTTGGTTAAGTTCCGCGCCCACGCCGGCAAGTCGGCCGCGCTGATGGCGGGCTTCGCTCGCTGCACGGCGCCGGTTGTCTTCACGATGGACGGTGACCTGCAAGACGACCCGGCCGAGATCCCGGCCTTTCGCGCCAAGCTCGCCGAGGGCTATGACTTGGTCTCGGGCTGGAAGAAGGTACGCCGCGACCCTCTTCACAAGGTCGTCGCCTCGCGCCTCTTCAATTGCGTCATGCGCTGCGCCACGGGCCTCGGGCTCCATGACATGAACTGCGGATTCAAGTGCTACCGGGCGGAAGTGGTCAAGTGCCTGAAGATCTACGGGGACCAGCACCGGTTCATCCCGGTCTTTGCCGCGCACCAAGGCTACCGCGTCACCGAGATCGAGGTGCGCCACCGAGCGCGTCGCTACGGTCGCTCGAAGTACGGCCTGAGCCGCCTAGCCAAGGGCTTTGTCGATCTGGGCACGGTGCTGCTGAGAACTCGGTTCCACGACCGTCCGGCACACGCATTCGGATACCTGGCACTGTGCTGCGGCCTAGGAGGAGCTGGGTTGCTCGGCCTGGCCTTGTCGCCCTGGCTTCACCCCACCGCGTCGTGGGCGGCCGCAGCCGTGGCAGTCGCCCTGGGCAGCGGCGCGCTGGCCATTCTGGCCTTGGGCTGGATTGCGGAGTGCATGCTCGACAGCGCCGCAGATCCGTTGACGCTGTTCGAGCCGGCGATCGAGGACACACGTGATTAAGCGCGGGCTGCCCGTTCTCAAGGCCCTCGTGCCCCTAGTCCTGGCCTGGTTCATCGGCCGCATGATCTACGGCAATTGGCAGCAAGTGCGGTCGGAGCCATGGCGGCTCGACCTGCCATGGCTCGCGGTGTCATTCGCGCTTGGGGCCGCCTGGCACTTGGTCCGCCCGCTCGGTTGGACGCGCCTGCTGAGGGGCTTCGACCACGTCGTGCCGTATTGGGAGATCTACCGCATCTACCGCAAGTCGGAGCTGAGCCGCTACGTTCCGGGCGGCGTCTGGCAATTCGCCGCCCGCATTTACCTCACACGCGGCCACGGCGTGAGCGCGGCGGCCTGCCTGGCTGCGACGATACTCGACATGACCCTGGCCGCACTCGCCGCCATGGTCGTGGTCGCTTGGCATGGCGGCGTGGCATCCTCCTCGCTGGCCGAGTGGCAGCGCTACGCCCTGTTCGCGTTCCCCCTGCTCGCCTGCGCGGTCGTATACCCCCCGGTATTCAACGCTTGGGCAGTGCGCTTGGCTCGCTTGCTCAAGCAGCCGTTCCGCCCGCTCGAGATCCGCACGGCCCGCATGTTGGGCATCTGGGCCCTGTACGTCGTGATGTGGGCGCTGCTGGCGTTTGCCATGGCCAGCTTCGCGCGCGCCCTGCTGCCCGGCCTAGACACCGAGCGGTTCGCCTACATCGCGGGCTCTTACGCCCTGGCTTGGGTGACGGCGCTGATTACCATGGTGGCGCCTGCGGGGATGGGCGTCCGCGAAGGCATTCTCGGGCTGCTGCTGTCCCAAGCGATCGCCGCCGGCACAGCGATGACCCTGGCTGTTGCCATGCGCTTGTGGGTCGTGACCATGGAATTGGTCTGGCTGGGGATCGGCCTGCTAATGCCCCGAACCGTCCAGCCCGATCAAGCCTAGAGCTCTCGGATCGCGATATTCCGGAAGCGGTGCTCCAAGCCGGGACTGCAGCGATCCCCGCCGTGGACCTGCACGGCGATGGCTCCTTCGGTGGCACCCTGCGGCAGGCGGTTCTCGGTGTCCTTGAAGTCCGTGATTTTCGAGCCGTTGAGCCAGACTTCGATGTGGGGAGCCTCGCCTTGGATGCGGGCGCGCAGGGAATTCCAATCATCCTTCTTCCACACCCTCTCCCAGCCATCCGAGCGGTGCTCGCCGAGGCTCTCCAATTGCTCCCCGAAGACGCCCCCGAGGTCCCCCCCGGCGAGGTAGTCGAGCATGACTTGGTAAGCCTGCCCGCTGCCGGTGGAGCGCAGGAACATGCCACCATCGCAGCCGAAATCGGGCTTGATTTCCAAGTAGACTTCAAAGTCGCCGAACTTCTCGTCCGTCAGCAGGATGCCGCCGTTGCCTTCCCGATCCTGCTTGCCGACCAGTGCACCTTCAAACACGCGCCACTCCTTTGTGTCGCCGTGATGGTTGGTCAGGCTCATGTGCCAGCCGGCAAGGTTCTGGCCGTTGAAAATCGGCCGGAATCCTTCCGGCGCTTCCGCGCCGAGCGAACACGGCAGCAAGGCCAAGAGCAAGGGTGCGCGAGACGTCCATCCAATCATCTTCCCGGCCAGCGTAGCATTTTCCCGGGAAGCTTCCGCCGGCCCGCTCGCCCGTCCCTGAGAAGGAGAGCCGCGAGCACGACCCCGTATACTTGATTAACTCGGCCGAGTGCCGAAAGAGGGGATCGCGAGCAATGGACGGATACTATGATCCAGACGACCTGCCCCGCTTTGCCGAGATGGGCAATGACGCGCCGGAACTGTGGGACAAGTTCAACTCTTGGTACGGGGCTGTCTTTCAACCCGGCGCGCTGAGCGAGCGCGAGAAGAACCTGATCGCCTTGGCGGTGGCCCACGCCGTGCAGTGTCCCTACTGCATCGACGCGTACACGCAGGGCTGCCTTGAACAGGGCTCCAACCTGGAACAGATGACCGAGGCCGTGCATGTGGCCTCGGCGATCAAGGGAGGATCCGCGCTGGTGCACGGCTTGCAAATGCGCAACATAGCCTCCAAGATCAGCATGTAGCGATCCGTGGCAAGTTCCCTTCCAGCAGAGCGTCGCCCGTCCGTGGAGACCGACCGGCAGTTCTCCATCGTGCAACTGGACGCCGAAGCGGCTTTCGAGCCGTTCGACTCCCGCCTAGCCCGAGCGGGCGTCGGACCGCTAGTCGCAGGAGGCATAGACGTCGTCCAGATCAATGTCGGCAAGTTTTGCAACCAGACCTGCAAGCACTGCCATGTCGATGCAGGCCCGGATCGCACGCTAGAGAACATGTCGCGGGAGACGTTCGAGCTGTGCCTCGACGCGATCGAGCGAATCGGCCAGCCCTCCGTGGACCTGACAGGGGGAGCGCCCGAATTGAACCCAAGCTTCCGCTGGTTCGTCGAGCAAGTTCGCGGGCTGGGCTGCCGGGTGATTGACCGCTGCAATCTGACCGTGCTGGTGATGCGTTCGCAGGCCGACCTGGCGGCCTTCCTAGCCCGGCACAGCGTCCAGATCGTTGCCAGCCTGCCATACTTTCTCGGCAGCCGGACCGACGCCCAGCGCGGCGACGGCGTGTTCGACAAGTCCATCCTGGGCCTGCGCAGGCTCAACGAGCTAGGCTACGGCAAGCCTGGCAGCGGATTAGAACTGAATCTGGTCTACAACCCCACCGGGGCCTTCTTGCCGCCGGACCAAGACGCCATCGAGGCCGATTTCCGACGAGAGCTCAGCACGCGCCACCAAGTCGAGTTCAACTCGCTGTACACGATCACGAACATGCCCATTGGCCGCTATCGCGACTACCTGGTCCGCAGCGGCAACCACAGGCGCTACATGGAGCAGCTGTTCAATGCGTTCAATCCGGCCGCCGCGATGGGGGTGATGTGTCGATCGATGATCTCGGTGGGCTGGGACGGGCGTCTCTACGACTGTGATTTCAACCAGATGCTGGAACTGGAAGTAGGGTTCGGAGCGCCGCAGCATATTCGCGATTTTGACCCGGAGCGGCTCGCGGCCAGGCGAATCGTCAGCGGGCAGCACTGCTACGGCTGCACTGCCGGCTCAGGCTCGAGTTGCGGTGGCCGGATCTCCTGAGCAGGCCGCCACGACTCGATCTTCCGGCCCCGCGGGCCCTGATGTACACTGGGGTGTCTGGCGCCGTTCGCCGGTCGCACAGAAGGAACACTGACATGCTCATCAAGCTAGCCCTTCTCCTGATCATGGCCGCAGTGACGTTGCTGCTAGCCGGCTGTGGCGGCGGCGACGCACCGCCCGAAACTGCACCGCCGGAAGAGCCCGCCGAGGCCCGAGAGGCCCCGGCCGCGCCGGAGCCCGCACCAGAACCTGAGCCGGAAGCGAAGGCCGAGCCCGAGCCAGCGCCGCCGGAAGAGCCTGCCGGGCCCCCGCGGGTCCGGCTGGAAACCGACAAGGGCACGCTGGTCTTGGAGCTATATCCTGATCGCGCGCCAGAAACGGTGGCCAACTTCCTGCAGTACGTCGATGACGGGTTCTATGACGGCACGATCTTTCACCGCGTGATCCCCAACTTCATGATCCAAGGGGGAGGGTTCGTTCCGGGCATGCAAGAAAAGCCGACGCGGCCGCCGATCAAGAACGAGTCCGGCTCGATGGCGAACACCAAGTACACGGTGGCCATGGCGAGAACTCCCAATCCGCACAGTGCGTCGGCGCAGTTCTTTATCAACCACCAGACCAACCAATTCCTCGACAAGGAAAACGCGCGCGATGGCTGGGGCTACTGCGTGTTCGGCAAGGTGGTCGACGGCACGGACGTGATAGAAGCCATCGCGCAGGTGGCGACTGGAAGCCAGATGGGACACCAAGACGTCCCGCTGACGCCGGTGGTCATCAAGTCGGCCCGGCGCACCGGCTAACCGAGCGAGCTTCGAGCCCGGAGCCGTTCCGGCCCATGCAGCTCCGGGCTGGATGGGGCACGCCCTAGCTTGGCCTCGTCCCGCGCAACGCTCGTGCGCCGCGCCGGTCCGAGTCCTCTTCAAGCGATCAATCGCGCCGCTTGCGAGGCAGCAGCCCGATCGCCACAGCCCCCAGCGCCGCTAGGCCGAACACAGCCCACAGCGCCTGCGAATATCCCGCCAAGCGACCCGCTAGCACGGCGATGAAGCGAGGTGTCCAGAACTGCAGGATCGTGTCGCTCGGCAGGATCGCGGACATGGCCTTGCCCAGCGAGCGCAAGCCGAACTGGTCCGCAGCCATCAGCGGGATCAGCATGTAGTCCGCGCCCATCGCGAGGCCAAACACGATCGCAAACACGAAAACCATGTTGGGCTGCTCCGGCGTCACCAGGAATAGCAAAGGAATGGCGAGGGCCACGATGATGTAGGTGGCCAGCATCACATACTTGCGCGGCAGCTTGTCAGCGAGCCAACCAGCAAGCAGCCGGCCCGAGATGCTAGATAACAGATACGTATAGGAAGCCCTTGCCCAAACATTGTCCCTGGCAACCTGGTCGGTGAACCCCTGTTCTTCGTAGACGAACTTCATCAGAAAGTTGACGGCGGCGATCGACCCGATCGAGGCCGCGCTGCCTATCAGTAGCAACCAGAACGAGGAACGGCGGGAAAGTTCGCCAAAGGTCTTTGTAGGCTCTGGCTCGTCCAGCTTCTCGACCGTGGCAGCTCCCTCGACATCCCCCGCGCTTTGCGCGCCATCGGGCAGCTGCCCCATGTCTTCGGGCTTGTCGCGGATCACGAAGAACGCCAGCGGCCACGCGATCATCATCAGAAAGCTCAATGCCCGGAGCGCGTCAGTATAGTGGTCCAACGTTCTGGTCAGGTAAGGCGTGAGCAGGTTACATGCCGCACCGATCACGGCCACGCCAACATATGCGATCCCCATGGCCATGCCGCGACGGCGCTTGTACCAGTTCGAGATGATGACTTGGTGCGGAATCGGACCTGACAAGAAGTATCCCGCCATGTACAAGCACCACGCGGCGTAGTACTCGTACTCGTTGCCGCTCAGCCGGCCGAACCACTGGAACGAGAGGAACGTCAGGAACGTGCCGATCAGGATCAGCTTGCGCGGCGAGGTCTTGGGCACGATCACCGGGCCGATCCAGATGGTCAGCAGCACGGCGATCGGCGCGCCCAGCGTCACCAGTTCCACCGGCCACGAGTGGCCGTCGCGGAAGTAGTCGAAGAAGAAGGCGATGTTGTAGTAGGGAAATCCCGTGGACAGGCCGAACGTAACGAAGCAACTGGCAATGATCCACGGGCCGAAAAATTTCTTGCTGGACGGTTCCATGTAGTTCTCGCCTCCGAGCGAACTAGCCAGTGTATCCGATACGGCCGGCAGCGGTTGCGATCCGCGCCATGCGCTGGGGTTATGCTGAGATTGTAGCCGCTGCCTGCCTTTGCGTCGGGGGTCATGCGCTGCGGCAAGATCGACCGTGCAAGAACGCGGCCCCAGTATTTCGAACACGCTGCTCGCCCTGGCGGCATTCGTCGTCGTCGCCGCGGGCATCAAGCTCGCAGCGGTGATCGTGGTCCCGTTCTTGCTCTCGGTCTTTCTCGCCATATTGGCCGGGCCGCCGGTGTTCTGGCTGCACCAGCACGGTGTGCCCCGCTGGCTGGCAATCCTGACGGTGATTCTCAGCATCGGCGGCGCTGTGGGCATGGTCGGCCTGCTCGCGGCGGCCTCGCTCAGCGATTTCGCAAACAGTCTGCCGGGCTACCAAGCGCGCCTGCTGAGCGCTTGGGAACAGGCGCTGGTGAGCTTGGAAGACTGGCTGGCGAGGATTGGCATCCAGCAGATTTCGGACAGCGTGTGGGATCAATCGGATCTGAATCGGATCTTCGGTACGACGGCCCAGTTCGCCGGAGCGACCCTGCTGCAGTTCGGGAACATCGTCACCAAGGCGCTGGTGGCCGTGCTGACCGTGACGTTCATGCTGTTGGAGGCGTTCCGGCTGCCCAAGAAGCTCCAGCCGCTGCTGGAGCAGTCCGGCCGGACCTGGGGGCACTTTGAAGCGTTCGCGAGATCGGTGCAGAAGTACCTCGCCATCAAGACGCTGACCAGCCTGGCAACCGGGATCGCGATCACGCTGTGGGTCTGGATACTGGGCGTAGACTACCCGATCTTCTGGGGCCTGCTAGGTTTCCTGCTCAATTTCATCCCCAACATCGGCTCCTTCATCGCCGCGATTCCGGCCGTGTTAATGGCCGCAGTGCAGTATGGCGGGGGCACCGCATTCGTCGTTGCCTTGGGCTATGTCGGGATCAACGTCATCATCGGCGGCCTGGTCGAGCCGCAGTTCATGGGGGATGGCGTCGGCTTGTCGCCGCTGGTGGTGTTCATGTCGTTGGTGTTCTGGGGCTTCCTGCTCGGCCCGGTCGGCATGCTGCTCTCCACGCCGCTGACCATCAGCGTGAAGCTGGCGCTGGAGGGCTACCCGGACGCTCGCTGGATCGCCACCCTGATTGATTCGGGTAAGACCTGATTGCCGCCCCGAGGAGAGCGGAAGCGACGGCGGCTCTGTCGGGTACAATTGTTGCGGAATCCACGCAGATGAGACTCGTAGCCGCGACATTGGTGCTAGCGATGCCGCTGACGTTGGCGGCGGCCGAGTACAGCGACAGCGAGCGCAGCTTCTGGTCGTTCCAGCCGCGCCAAGCTGCCGTCCCGCCGGCCCTTGACTCCGACTGGGTTTCGAGCCCTGTCGACGCCTTCGTCTGGAACCGGCTCGCGGCTGAGGGACTGCGTCCAGCGCCCGAGGCCGGGCGCGCCGCGCTAGCTCGCCGAGCGTACTTTGACGCCACCGGCTTGCCGCCCACGCCCGCAGAGTTGCAGGCTTTTGTCAGCGACCGATCGCCCGGCGCGTGGGAGAGGCTTGTGGGCCGCCTGATGTCCAGCCCCCGCTGGGGCGAGCGCGCCGCCCAGCGCTGGCTGGACGTGGTGCGATTCGCGGAGACCGAAGGGTTCGAATACGACCGCTACCTGCCCGGACTGTGGCGCTACCGCGACTATGTGATCGAGTCGTTCAACCGCGACAAGCCTCTGGACCGCTTCATCGCCGAGCAACTCGCCGGCGACGAGATAGCCGCGGACGGGCCGCAATCGCACGCGGATCGAGAACTGCTCGCCGCAGCAGGATTCCACCGCCTCGGGCCAGTCCGCCGCAACGCCGGCAACCAAGAGGTGGCCTCGAGCCGCAACGAAGTCCTCACCGAGCGGACCGATATCGTCGGGACGGCGATTCTCGGCCTGACCGTGGGCTGCGCGCGCTGTCACGACCACATGTTCGACCCGATCCGCCAGGTTGACTACTACCGGTTGCAAGCGTACTTCGGCGCGTCGCGCGAAGCGAACGTGGTGTTCGATTCGGACTCCACCATTGAAGACTGGCAAAAGGCGACCAAGGAAATCGCCACGAAGATGAAATCCCTGCGCGGGGAGATCAAGCTGGCCGAGGGCGAGGAGCGACTGCGACTGCAAGCCGAGCATGACGCCCTCGAGTCGCAATTGCCGGA
Source organism: Terriglobia bacterium (assembly GCA_009838515.1). Taxonomy (GTDB): domain Bacteria; phylum Acidobacteriota; class Terriglobia; order Bryobacterales; family UBA6623; genus VXMF01. The sequence continues at coordinate 86,025 of VXRL01000027.1, forward strand.
GCCGCCGCCGACCCTGGCCACGGTGCGGAACGATTCCGAGGACCGCAACCAGGTTCGCCTGCTTGACCGGGGCGACCACACCAAGCCGCTCCAGCCGGTCGACCCCCGCCCCTTGGGGGTGCTGCTTCCCGAAGACGCCCCGACGCTCCCTCCGGACGTAGAGGATCCGCGCACGCGTCTGGCCGGGTGGATCACGTCTCCCGGACATCCCCTGACCGCGCGCGTGGCGGTCAACCGAATCTGGCAGGGCTACTTCGGCCGGGGGATCGTCGACACCCCGAACGATTTCGGCGCCATGGGCGGACGCCCCAGCCATCCGGCTCTGCTCGACTACCTCGCCAACGAACTCGTCGAGTCCGGTTGGAGCATGAAGCACGTGCATCGGCTGATCCTCACCAGCAGCGCGTACCGGCAAGCCTCTCACAACCCGGCCCAAGAAGAGCGCGGAATGGAGCGGGACGCGTCCAATCGCCTCCTGTGGCACGGCCCGCGCCGCCGCCTAGGCGCCGAGGAAGTGCGCGATGCAATGCTCGCCGCCGCTGGAGAGCTCAATCTCGCATACGGCGGCAAGAGCGTCATGCTGCCCGTAGAGGACGCCTTGGTGGATCTCTTGTACGACCCGACCCAGTGGCGCGTGCCCGCCGACCAAGCCCAGCACCGCCGCCGATCGATCTACCTGCTCGCGAAGCGCAATCTGCGCCTGCCCTTCATGGAAGTGTTCGACCAGCCGGCACTGCTCACAAGCTGCGCCCGCAGGGAGTCGAGCACCCACGCGCCCCAATCGCTGGAACTGCTCAACGGCCCGATCTCGAACGAGCTTGCCGCGCGGTTCGCGGGGCGGCTCGACCGGGAAGCCGGTCGCGACCTAGACAGCATTGTTAGCCAGGCGTACCTGCTTGCCGCCGGAAGACCTCCGACCGAGGACGAGGCGCTGATCGCGCGCGACTTCCTCGCCGACAATTCGCTGCGCGAGTTCGCCTTGGCCATGTTCAACCTCAATTCGTTCCTGTACTTGAACTGATCCGGGCGCACGGTAGATCCAGTTCTAGGCCACATCCCTCTGTGTTCCGCAAGATCCTGGTAGCCAACCGCGGCGAGATAGCGGTGCGGATAATCCGCACCTGCCGCGAGATGGGCATCGCGACCGTCGCGATCTATTCGGACGTCGACCGCGAAGCGAAGCATGTCCGATTGGCCGATGAGGCCTGCGCGGTCGGCTCGGCCCCCCCAGCGGAGAGCTACCTGAATATCGACCGAGTCTTGGACGCGGCCGGCTCGGCGGGAGCGGACGCCATCCACCCAGGCTACGGCTTCCTCAGCGAAAACGCGGAGTTTGCGCAGGCCTGCGAGCGCAAGAGAATCAAGTTCATTGGGCCGCCCGCAGCGGCAATTCGCTCCATGGGAATCAAGACCCGCGCCCGAGAGCTGATGTCGCAGGCCGGGGTCCCGGTCGTACCCGGTACCCCGGAAGCTACGGATTCGGGCCAAGCCGCCGCCTTCGCCGGCCAGGTCGGCTACCCAGTCATGCTCAAGGCTTCTGCCGGCGGCGGCGGCAAGGGAATGCGCCTTGTCGAGTCGGCCGCGCAGCTCGAGAGCGCCTGGGAACAAGCGCGAGGCGAGGCCCTGGAAGCATTCGGTGACGCTGCAGTGTATGTGGAGAAAGCGATCCTCCGCCCGCACCATGTCGAAGTCCAGATTCTGGCCGACGAGCACGGGACCGTGATCCACCTGGGCGAGCGCGAATGCAGCTTGCAGCGGCGGCACCAGAAGGTGCTCGAAGAAAGCCCCTCGCCGCTGGTAGAAGCCAATCCCAGTGTCCGCGAACAGCTCTATTCGGCCGCCATCGCCGCAGCCAGCGCCATCGGCTACGCCAACGCGGGCACGATCGAGTTCCTCATGGACCCCGACTGCCGCTTCTATTTTCTCGAGATGAACACCCGCCTGCAGGTCGAGCATCCCGTCACCGAATTGGTGACAGGGCTGGATCTCGTCAAGCGGCAGATCCGCGTCGCTGCCGGCGAGAGGCTTGGCTTGTCCCAAGAAGCGGTCCGATTTCGCGGCCACGCAATGGAATGCCGCGTGTATGCGGAAGACGCCAGCGCCAACTTCATGCCTTCTCCCGGCCTGATCCGGCACATGGCAATGCCGGGCGGTCCCGGCATCCGTGTCGATTCCGGCGCAGACGAAGGCTGGACCGTCCCGATCCACTACGACCCATTGATCGCCAAGCTATGCGCTTGGGCGCCGACCAGGGCCGAAGCCATCGACAGGCTACGCGGCGCACTGCGCGAGGCGACCATCAGCGGCATCGCCACGACCCTGGGGTTCTTTCGCGAATTGATGGAGGATCCGCAGTTCCAAGCCGGCGACATTGACACCGGCTTCCTGGCGCGTGGCATCGAACCGGCTGCGAGCGCCGCATCGGCCCCGTCGCTCGAGGCGCGCCTGGCAGCCATCCTCGCGGTGGTCCAAGCGGAGCAGGGACGCGCTTCCGATCAAGCCTCGGCGAGCCTGCAGCCAAGCTCGACGTGGAAACGCAACGGGCGAATCGAGAACATCGCGGCCCGAGGCACGGATCGATGAAGAAGTTCGACCTCGTCGTGGACGGCAGCCCGTGCAGCCTGCGCATCGGCCGGGATTCGTGCGAGATCGACGGGCGTCGGTCGGCGACGAGCATTCGCCGCATCGGCCCGGACAGCTACTCGGTGATCGTGGACGGGAACCAGCACACTGTCGTTGTCAACCGGTCGGGCCCGGAGTCCTATGAGGCCCATGTGTCCGGCGCGGCGCTTGCCATCGAGATTCGCGACCCGCGACGCCTGGCAAGTCAGGCGGCGGGATCGGCAGCCGGCGGATCGCGGGCAGTGCGCACGCCGATGCCCGGCAGGGTGCTTTCCGTGCGAGTGAGTGTCGGAGACGAGGTCAGCACCGAGCAGGGTCTCTTGGTGGTCGAAGCGATGAAGATGCAGAACGAACTGCGCGCCCCCTGTGCCGGACGGGTCACAGCTGTCAATGTCAGCGCGGGCGATTCAGTCGCGTCCGGGGACACGTTGGTGGTGGTTGAATAGGATAGATATACGGACTTCGTCCGGGCTCCCGGCAACTACGATGTGCAGCGAATGCCGAGACACGGGCTGGGTGCAAGAGCGGCTGCCGGAAGGCTTCACTACGTCCAGGCGGTGCCGCTGCCAGATGGGCGGCGGGGTCGCTTCACAGTACGGCCGGCTGCGCTTGCCGCCTCTCTTCGCCGACGCCCGCTTCGACAACTTCAGTGCCGGGGACTATAACAAGGAACCCCGGAAACACCAAGTCCTGACCGCGGCGATGTCCAAGGGCAGGTGGTTCGCTGATGGCTTCCCGATGGAGTCATCCAAAGGGCTGCTGTTTCACGGCGGCAGCATCGAGTGGCGAACGCACCTAGCCGTGGCAACCCTGAAGCGGCTGGCCGACAAGGGCTTCAGCTGCCTCTTCGTCGAGTACCAAGACTTGTTGCAGGCCCTCCAACACCGATCTGGCGACGACGACGAGCGTGACGAGCTGGCGAGCAAGGTCAATTCTGTAGACGTGCTCTTGATCGAATCGCTCGGCGAGCGCAGGCCGACGGATTGGGCCCAAGACACGATCTACTCTATCGTCAAGCATCGCTACCACAACAGGCTGGGACTGTTGGCCACTACGGGACTGCCGCTCTCGGACAGCACATCGGAGCCCCGCCCCGCCATGCAGTCAACGTCCAGCGCCGCGCGATACCAAGACACGCTCGCCCAGCGCATCGGACGGCAATGCGCCGAAATGCTCGAATCCATCTGTAACACGGTGCAAGTTGAAGTGCGGGTCGCTGAACGGCCCGTCGCGGTCCCGTCCCGCAGCCACGGGTGAGTATCCAACCAGCTCACGCTAGGGTGAGGTCGTCTCGGCACCAGCCCCCGGGATGGCGTGTCGCCACCAGTTCGGCAGCCTCGTTCGCACGGATCGGCCTCGGCTCGGGAATCAGGCCTGCGCCGAACGCCGCTTTGCCAAGCACCGTGGTCGCACAGATGCCCCGCCCGCGCAACTCGCTGAGAGCGGGCGAGCCATGCCGCTTGCCCAGCTTCTCTCCCTGCGCATCGCGGACCAAGGGGTGGTGGTAGAAGGCCGGCCGCTTGACCGCGCCGAGCATCCGGGCCAGTCTTAGCTGGCGGCCGGTCGACTGTAGCAGGTCTTCCCCTCGCACCACGAAATCCACGCCGTGGCGCAGATCGTCGACCGTCACCGAGAACTGATAGCTCCAGTTCCCACGACGGTCGCGTAGCAGCAGGTCTCCGCACTGCTCGCGCGGCTCTTGCCGCTGCGGGCCCAGCAGCCCGTCAGTGAACACCTCGGCCGCGGCATCCGGCTCCCATGCCAACCGCAAGCCATGAGGCTTCGACGCTGGATGACCGGCGTTCCTGCACGTTCCCGGATAGGGCTGCTCGCCAAGCGCTTCGGGACCTGTAGCGGCCGCGAGCTGCTTGCGGCTACAAACGCAGCGATAGACCGGGTAGCCGCGCTCCAATCGCCGCAGGGCGTGCGCGAAGGCCTCGTCGCAGTCGCTCTGGCGATGGCGGCTCGGCTCGTCGGCCAGCCGATTCACCGGCTCGAATCCGAGCCACTCCAAGTCACGCAGCAGTTCGCGCTCATACCGGCGCTGACTCCGCTGGCGGTCATGGTCTTCGATCCTGAGCAAGACTTCGCCGCCCAGAATCTCCGCTATGCCCCACACGTACAAGATGTGGGCCACGTGGCCCAAGTGCAGGTAACCGGTGGGACTAGGCGCGAATCGAGTCCGAAGCTTGCGATCCGGGCCGGCCACCTCTACCCGCCTTGGCCGTGTGCGAAGCGGGCGGGCGCGGAGTGCCCGCCCGCTCCGCAGAAATCAGTTCAGGTCGAGCGAGACTGAGTTAGACGTACCCAAGAGATTGGTCGCCGTGACCGAAACCGCCTGGATGTCCTCAAAAGCGCCCTCGTCAACGTTGAAACCTACCGTGGCGGTGAACTTTCCGCCAGAAGCCGCCGATTGGTTGCCGCTGAAGTAGGTCTCGAAGGAGCCTGACACATCCACATCGAGGGAATCGCTCGCCAGAACCGCGCCGCTGGCAGCAGTGAATGAGAACGACAGCGAATCGACGCTCCTCGTCGTGCTGAAACCCGTCACCTGCAGGCTGAATCCGCCCTGGCCGGTTCCGCCCAAGGCTACACGCTCCAGAACGGGCGCCTGCTCCAAGACGTCGAACCGGATCTCCGGTCTCGTGTCAGGGGTGATCTCCGCCAAAGCCGTCGCCGCCCGCTCGATGGAAGTATTCACGTAGCCGTTCGGGACCGAGAAGAACTGGGCCGTCATCACGATCTCGCCCGCAACCGTTCCGGTCTGGAAGAAGTTGGAGGTGGTCTGCCCCGCGAAGACCGCCTCCCTCGTCCCGGCCAAGATGACAAAGAACGCTTGGCGCCCGCCGCTCGCCCACTGGACCGAGGGGTCGATCGCGAAGCTGCGCGTCTCGAAGGCGAGGTTCAAGATGCCGCCGATATCGTTCGGATAGGTTTCGGCAATGCTGACCTGCATCGGAATCTGTTCGGCCGCTCCCACGGTTCCGCCCGACTGCGAGAAGCTCACTTCCGGCATCGGAATGACTTGAATGCTAAACACTAGCTCTGGCGCTGGATCCGGCGTGATGTCAGCGCCGGCGTCCGCGAGCGCGAACCGTGCCGTGACAGTCAGTTCGCCCTCCGCTGGCGGCGCCGAAAACTCGGTGGCGAGATTGTCGCCGAACATGGCCGTCGTTCCGCCCGCGGGAATCTGGAACGCTACCTGGCGCCCGCCGGCCCACGCCGTCGCGGCTCCGGCGAGGTCCGATGCCACGAAGGACAGCTGCAGCATTCCGGCGATGTCGTCCGGGTACGGCGCGGCCAAGTTCAGGCCCAGCGCGAGATCCCTGCCCGCATCGAGCGCGCCTCCCGCTTGGGAGAACTGCACCTCTGGCAATCTTGCGACATCGACCGTATAGCGCACTTCCGGGGCGAGCACGGGCGTGACATCGATGCCCCAAGGCAAGGCCGCAAAGCTCGCCGAAACCACGATCTCGCCCGAAACCAAGCCGGCCTGGAACTCGATCGCTTGCGCGTCGTCCGCAAACACCGCGGCGGTCTGCCCGGCTGGGATCTCAAAGGCGGCCGACATCCCGCCGCTGGACCATTGCAGCGACGCATCGCGGGACGTTTCCGGCGACGCCAAGCTCAGCTGCAAGGTTCCGCTGATGTCGACCGGGTAGGGGCTCGCCAAGCTTAGGCCCAGCGCAGTCTGCTCGCCCGGCCGCAAGCTGCCGCCTTGCGAGGTGTAGCGCACGCCCGGCAGGGCCGGCGCATTGATCGACAGCGGGAACACCGCGTCTCCGATGACCAACTCACCGGTCAGGTCTCCGCTCGCGGCGGGCGATGGCTCGATCAATACCGAAATGCTCCCGCCCGGCCCGACGCTGGCCGGCAGGTGAGGGCCTTCGGAAATGGCGAACGGCCCGGAAACGCTGATCGCATCCACCCGAACCGCGCTCTGCCGTGTGTTCTCGGCAACCACCTGCACCGAGTTCGCAGACTGTCCGAACACGATGGGCGTGCCCGACTGAACCCGCTCAGAGCTACCGGCGTTCGAGCCGGAGGCATACGAGACCACGCGGAAACTGAACAAGTCGCCGCCCAGCCCCGAAAGCATGTAGCGCAGCGCCGGGGTGTGAGCCAACCCGACAGTCAGTTCCCCGCTGTACAAGAACGTCGATGCCGGGCGAAATCCGAGTTGGACGTTCAAGCTGGCCCCCGGCTCGAGCCGCGCGGGGAAGGTCGGAGGAGCGACAGGCGCGAAGGCACCGGTGCCCGAAATCTGGAAGCTCTCCACCACACCGGGACCGCTTCCGACGTTGGTCAAGGTCAGGCTGGCCTCCGAGGTCACTCCGGTGGGCTTGTGCCCGAACCTGACGGTGCCCGCCGGCGACACGTTGACGCGACCGGTCCCGGGCAAGGAATACGACAGGGCGTAGGCCGGCACCCGACCGACCAAGTTGACCGCGTAGACGGTATCCGACGGCACCGAGCTAGACCCGTCCATGCGCAGAGTCAGTTCCAAGGTTGCCTGCGCGGGACCGGGGCTGCTCGGCAGGTAGAAGACGAATAAGTCCAGCCGGAGCTCGTTCCGGATCGAAACTGGCAGCCGGTCGACGTCACTGAGCTCGTAGCTGAATTCCGGCGAACCGATTACGCGCACTGATCGCAGCGTCAAAGACGAGGCAATGCCGGGGTCGAACTGCAAGTACAGTCGGCTGGTCACGCGCTGACCGATTCCTGTCGAATCGAGAGTCACCGTCTCGCCCAGCGTGGAGGGGTCCCTGACCCCCTCCTGCGTGACTGTCAGCTGCGCGCCCAAGGGCGCCGTCAAGACAGCTGCCACGAGCAGGGTGGGGATCACGGTCGAGAACGTCTTCATGGCTCTGTCTCTGCTGGCTCTTCGTAGTCTGGCGGTGTCGTCCATGGCCGCACCCTAGCGAGGCCCGCTAACTGACACCGAGCCGATCGAGATCGCAGTCGGCGTCACCTGCGGGTCCGCCCCGCTGCGCAGCGCCGCGGCTACGATTCCCACCGCCGCCCCCGCGCTGATCGCTGCGATCACGCGCCAACCGATGCCCTGGCGTTTCGGCCGGACATCGCCCGGAGCAACCGCGTTCGACTGCGTGATGGTCGCGGTCGCCGTGCTGCTGTTGTACTCCGCCTCCACGTCGATCTGGAACGTTCCCTCGATCGTGTTGGGGAGCATGCCGGACACGCGCACGCGGCCTTGGTCGTCGGTCGTCACGGTGGCGACGCGGGACGCGCCGAAGAACGTCACGCTCGGACCGGAGGCGGGCGACCGCAGCGTGACCGCAGCCTTGGCCACGGGCTTGCCGGTAGCGTCCACCACCTCAATGATGGGCTCGGCTGCGACGTTCTGGTTGATGTTGTTGATCCCGCCCTCGCCGGCGAGCACGCGAATCTGGATCGCCGCGTCCAAAGCGCTCGCGGGCGGCGGAATCACTAGCAGCGCACAAAGCGCAACGGCTAGAGCTTGGAGAGAAAGGTGAACCATGAAGCCTCCGGGCCAGCGGTGCCGCGCAGTGAACACGCAGCCTAGGTTTGCACAGCTTTCGACAAGCCGAATCGGCCTTTCGGTGCTGAAAACATAGAGACGATAAGGCGGGTGCAGGGGTTACAGCCGGGCCCGCCTCGGAAAACCCTATACGGTGTCAGCCACGACCTCTCCCACAGGCACGAAACCGAGATCGTCGAGCAGCACGACAATGTCGTCGTCGGTAAGGCCCTTGCGCGTGTCAGCCTGCCGCGTGAAGGCCTCGTACACCCTGCGCAGGTCGTCGCGCCCCAAGTCTCCGTAGCCGAGTTGCTCGACACGCTGGTGCAGCGCGTGCCGGCCGCTGTGCTTGCCCAAGATCAGCTGCGAGCCCGGCACGCCAACGGAGTCCGGCGTCATGATCTCGTAGGTCGTACGGTGCTTGAGGTAGCCGTCCTGGTGAATCCCGGCTTCGTGGGCGAACGCATTGCGCCCCACGATGGCCTTGTTCGGCTGGGGGCCGAACGTGATGCACTCGCTGAGAGCCTGGCTCGCGGCATACAGCTTGGTGGCATCGATGCCGCAGTGGTACGGGACACGGTCCCGACGCACCATCATGATCGCGACCACCTCTTCCAACGAGCAGTTCCCGGCCCGCTCGCCGATGCCGTTGAGCGCGCACTCAATCTGGCGCGCGCCCGCGTGCAAGGCGGCGATCGAGTTAGCGACCGCCAGTCCGAGATCGTCGTGGGTATGGACGCTGACTTCCGCCCGGTCGCCCACCACTTCGACCACCCGGGCAATCTTCTCGGCGTAGTCGTCGGGGGTCATGAAGCCCACTGTGTCCGGGATATTGACCACACTTGCGCCGGCATCCACCGCCGCCTCGCACACGCGGCACAGATAGCCGATCTCCGTCCGCGTCGCATCCTCGGCGGAAAACTCCACGTCGTCGACGTAGCGCCTAGCCAACTCCACGCCCTCCACGGCCTCTTCCAGCACCTGCTCCTGCGACTTGTTGAACTTGTACCGGAGATGAATCTCGCTGGTAGCGATGAAGCAGTGGATGCGCGGCCTGGCATGGCCGTCCAGCGACTGGGCGGCCCGCTCGATATCGATCGGCACTGACCGCGCCAACGCTGCCAGATACGCTCCCGGGTGCTCGCGGCAGACCGCGCGCACGGCCTCGAAATCTCCCTCCGAGGCGATCGGAAAGCCGGCCTCGATGACATCCACGCCCATATCGACCAAATGCCTGGCCACTCGCAGCTTCTCGGGCGTGGTCATGCTGCAGCCGGGCGACTGCTCGCCATCGCGCAAAGTGGTGTCGAAGATATGTACCTGGTCGGACATCGGATCGTGTTCCTTCGATTCAACGTACTCGCTCTGGTAGTGATAAAGCAAATTTGAATTATTTTGAAATATAATTAATCTCAATTATGGATCTAGCTCTCCTGAAGCTCTTCGAAACCGTAGCCGAGGAGGGCAGCTTCTCAAGGGCCGGGCAGAGGCTCTTCCGCTCGCAGCCAGCCATCTCGCTGGCGCTGAGGCGGCTGGAAGACGATCTGGGCGTAGTCCTGATCGACCGGTCCACGCGGTCCCTGCGACTGACCGATGCGGGGCGCAAGGTCAGCGCCTACACCAAGGAGTTCTTCACGCTGGAGCGCGAGATGCGCGTGGCCCTGTCGGACTTGGGCAACCGCGCGGCCGGCAAGCTCACCATTGGTGCCAACGAATCAACGGCACTCTACCTGCTCGGGCACGTAGAGCGGTTCCGCGAGAAGCATCCCGGCATCCAAGTCGAACTGCGGCGCAGCCTTTCCAGCCAGATTCCCCAGGCGGTGCGTGACGGCTCGCTCGAGTTGGGGGCCATCAGCTACGACCCGGCCGACCCCAACCTGAGCCTGTTCCGGCTCTACGACGACCGCCTGACCTTCGTCGTCTCGCCCGATCACCGCCTGGCCGGCCGCAACAGCGTCAGCATCGCCGAACTCGGCTCGGAGACGTTTATCGCCCACAACGTGGTCTCGCCATACAGGGCGCGCGTGATCGAAACGTTCCGGCTGCACGAGGTGCCGCTCAACATGGAGATCGAGATGCCAACGATCGAGACGATCCGGCGCTTGGTGCAGAGGAATCTCGGCGTGGCGTTCCTGCCGAAGATGTGCGTGGAGCGCCAAATCGAGGGCGGCGCGTTGTGCGAGGTTGCCGTGCGCGAACTTCGCATGGAACGCCAGATCCACCTCGTCTATCCGCTAGGCAGGTATCTCTCGCAGGCGTCGCGGGCATTCTTGGAACTGGTCGGAGCGCGGACTCCAGAGGCGTTAGAGCAGGTGCCGGAGGAGAACGCGTGCTAGTCTGGGCGCATCCTTCCAGACCGGCGCTGCCGTTCCCGTGCCCGTGACACTTTGCTACCTCGACTGCTTTTCCGGCATCGCCGGCGACATGCTGCTGGGGGCCTTGGTGGACGCCGGCTTGGATGTCGCAGTGCTCCAAGCCGAGATCGCCAAGCTCGGCGTGGACGGCCTGACACTGCGCGCCGAACCAGTCAAGCGAGGCGGCCTTGCGGGCACCAAGGTGAGTGTCGAGGCTAGCCACGACCACAGCCACCGCTCGCTCGCGACGATCGAGCGCATCATCGGCGAGTCAACCTTGGACGAACGCGTCAAGCGGGACAGCACCAGCGTGTTTCGTCGCCTCGGCGAGGTCGAAGCCCGCTCCCACGCCATTCCGGTCGAGAGGGTGCATTTCCATGAAGTCGGAGCATACGACTCGATCGCGGACATCGTCGGCTCGTGCGCCGGCCTGCGCGCCTTAGGGATCGACAGGGTCTGGTGTTCTCCGCTCAACCTAGGCAGCGGGACCGTGCAGGCGGCGCACGGTACGATGCCGGTGCCAGCGCCGGCCACGGCGCGCTTGCTGGAAGGGGTGCCCACCTATTCCGACGGCCCGAGCGTAGAACTCACCACGCCGACGGGCGCGGCCCTTGCCGTGACGCTCAGCGAAGGCTTCGGCCCTCCCCCGGCGATGCGCATCTCGCAGAGCGGCTACGGTGCCGGATCGCGCGACTTTCCGGACCGGGCCAACCTAGTCCGCGTGCTGATCGGCGAGGCCGAGCAGGCTGACGCGCCGCCCGAACAGGTCTGGATCCTCGAAGCAAACATCGACGACATGACTCCCGAGATGGCGGGATTCGCCATGGAGCGGCTGCTTGAATCCGGAGCCCTTGACGTGACGCTCACGCCGGTGCAAATGAAGAAGAACCGTCCCGGCTTCACCCTGAGCGTGCTCGCCAGCCCTGACGACCGGGAGCGACTCGGAGCGATGGTCCTGGCGGAGACGTCGACGCTCGGCATCCGCGAAGTCTCGGCCAGGCGCAGGGCGCTGCCGCGCGCGTGGACCGAGGTCAGCACCAGCTACGGCCCGGTGCGCGTGAAGACCTCCGGGCCGCCCGGCGGCGCCGGAGCGACGTTCGCTCCGGAGTACGAGGACTGCCGCAAGCTGGCGCGCCAACACGGCGTGCCATTCAAGCGGGTCTGGGAACAGGCGCACCGAGCGTACCTGCAGAGCCGGGACGCCTAGCGGCGCGATCGCGCGGCCGGCCGCCGTGCAAGACTAGAACTAGCGTCCCGCTATGCCGAAATTCTATATCTCGACGCCGATCTACTACGTCAACGCGGCACCCCACATCGGGCATGCCTATACGACGATCGTGGCCGATACGATCAAGCGGATGCGGCGCATGCTGGGCGACGATGCCTACCTGACGACGGGCAGCGACGAGCACGGTCAGAAGGTCGAGCGGTCGGCGGCCGCCGCGGGTCTGGAGCCACAGCGGTTCACTGATCGCATCTCGGCGGCCTTTCGCGCCGAATGGGACGAACTGGGCCTGGAATGCGACTTCTTCCGGCGCACCAGCGACCCGCGCCACGCCCTGGCCGTGCGCAAGATCTTCGAGCGCTGCCTGGCTAACGGCGCGATCTACAAGGGCACCTACACCGGCAAGTACCACCTCGGCGACGAAGCCTTTGTCACCGACGAGGAAGCCGCGGGCGCTGATCCGGAGATGATCACAACGGTCACGGAGGAGAACTACTTCTTCCGCCTCTCCGCCTTTCAGGACAGGCTGCTCGAGCTGTACGAATCCCAGCCGGAGTTCGTCCAGCCCGAAACCCGGCGCAACGAGGTGATGGCATTCGTGCGGGCGGGCCTGAACGACCTGTCGATCAGCCGCTCCACGCTGCGCTGGGGAATCCCCCTGCCCAACGATCCCGAGCACGTGTTCTACGTCTGGTTCGACGCGCTCACGACATACATGAGCGCGATCGGCTATGGCGAAAGCGACGGGCCTGGGTCGGACTACGACCGCCTGTGGCCGATTGACGTCCACTTGGTCGGCAAGGAGATCGTCCGCTTTCACGCAGTCTACTGGCCCGCCTTTCTGATGGCGGCCGACCTGCCCCTGCCCAAGCAGGTATGGGCCCACGGCTGGCTCATCTTCCAAGGCGGCAAGATGTCCAAGACCAAGGGCAACATCGTGCGCGCGCTGCCCATCAAGCGGGTCGTGGGAGTGGACGGCCTGCGCTACTACTTGCTGCGCGAGATCGTGTTCGGCCAAGACGGGAACTTTTCTCACGAGGCGCTGACGGTGCGCTACAACGCCGACCTGGCTAACGGCATTGGCAACCTGGCAAGCCGCACCTCGTCCATGCTGTCGCGGTACTGTGGCGGCAAGATCCCGGAGGCGGTCAGGGGCACTGACAGCGGCGGCCTGCCCCCACTGGCGACACTCTGCATTACCGACGCAATCGAACTCTACCGCAAGTTCGCGTTCTCCAAGGCGCTAGAGACGATCTGGTCGCTACTCGCCCGTACCGACAAGTACATCGTCGAGCACAAGCCCTGGGAGCTGGCACGAGCAGACGACTCGGATTCCAGAATCCAGCTTGACGCGACCCTCTACAACACTGCCGAGGCGCTGCGAATCGCCTGCGTGCTGCTGGCGCCGGTCCTCCCGGCGGGCGCGCAGAGAATCTGGGAACTGCTGGGCCAATCCGGTGCCGTCGCCGAGCAACGACTGGACCAGCTGCGCTGGGGCGGGTTGGCCCCCGCAACTGTGGTCGGCGCGCAAGCTGCGGTCTACCCCCGGCTCGACGTCGCGAAATCGGTCGAGAGCATGGAGGCGCTCGAGGCCGAGGCGTTGGAGGAGCAGGCCCAGCTGATGGGAGGCACGCCGGCACCGCAGGCCATCGAAATCGACACTCCCGAAATCGAGATCGGTGAATTCGCCAAGGTCGACATGCGGGTGGGCGTGGTGCGGGCGGCCGAGCGGGTCAGGAAGTCGCGCAAACTCCTGGAACTGTCAGTGGACATCGGCGAGGCCGAGCCGCGCACGATCCTCGCAGGCATTGCCGAGAAGTACGGGCCGGACGAGATGGTGGGAAGGCGCATCGCAGTGGTCGCCAACCTCAAGCCGCGCAAGATGATGGGACAGCTGTCCCAGGGCATGTTGATCGCCGCGACAGGAGAGGACGGCGAACCGCACTTGGCGGACTTCTCCGCCGAGGCCCCGATCGGGGCTCGCCTCGGATAGAGCCCGTTCCCGGCGGCCGACGATGCTGGTCGATTCCCACTGCCATCTCGATGGCTCAGTGTTCGATGCCGACCGCGAGGAGGTGATCGCCAGGGCGCGTGAGGCGGGTGTTGCCTACATGCTCGCTATCGGAACAGGCAACGGCCCGCCGGACTTGGAAGCAGCGATCCGCATCGCCGACCGGCACGACGATATCGCGGCCACGGTGGGAGTGCACCCCCACGACGCGGCCAAGTTCGACGCGGACGCCGCCGCCCGTGTCGAGGCCCTGTGCGACCACCCTAAAGTGCTGGCGGTCGGAGAGATCGGACTCGACTATCACTACGACAATTCGCCGCGCGAAGTCCAGCGGCAGGTCTTTATCCGGCAGATGGAGATCGCCGCCAGCCGGCGCATGCCGATCTCGATCCACACGCGGGACGCCTGGGACGACACCCTCGACCTGCTTGGCTCGCACTGGGCTGGCAACGGCATCGGCGGCATCATGCATTGCTTTACCGGGGATTCCGCCCAAGCGCTGCGGTGCTTGGAGATGGGCTTTCTGCTGTCGTTTTCGGGCGTGCTGACTTTCGCTCGGTCCGAGGACTTGCGCGCGACTGCGCGTTGGACGCCGATGGACCGAGTCTTGGTCGAAACGGACTCGCCTTATCTAACGCCAGCGCCGCACCGCGCGATCCGCCGCAACGAGCCGCGCTTCGTCGTGGAGACGGCACGCATGCTGGCAAGCGCAAAGGGGGTCGCGTTCGAGGAAGTAGCGCTGCAGACCAGCGCGAACTTCCGCGGCCTATTCAACCTCGCCAACTGAGGGCGAAGCCCGCTCCGCGATTTCTGCCACGTAGACCTGCGTGCAGCCCGACATATCACTTGCGAAGACGACCATCGTCTCATCGCGGGAGAACGATGGATGGGGATGTGTCCACTGGGGCCCGTAGACGCTGTCTGCGGCCATCTCCATCCAGCTCAGCGACTGCCGCTTGTCGGCGGCTGCCCGCGCCCGCGCCCAGTCTTCGGCCAGTGCGTAGCGAGACAGGCGCCACTGCGTGCCTTGCGAACTCGCCCCGGACCGGCACAGCTGCCCGCGCGACCCGCTGGCCACGTCAACCAGCTGCAGCCCGATGTCGGGATGCGCCGTGTCGCACAGAATTTGGGTTCCGGCCCGATTCGGGGTGATGTGCCAAGCGTTGAATTCGCTAACGGTCGATATGGCGCCGCTGTGCCAATCCAAGCGCCGGAGTGCGAACGGCCAGACGCAGAACACCAAGTCCTCGCTCTGGCCCAAGAACGTCTCGTGCACGATGAACTCGTCGTTGCCGTGCTCGCGGAGGCACTCCATGCCGGTGCCGTCGCGGCGCACGCGGTGCATGCGCGGTGCCGGATCGCCGGCGAATTCGATCCACTCGGGGCTTACGGGATTGAACTGCGGGTGGATGACAGTGCGCGGGAATTCAATGAATCCGCTCGTCCTGCCGTCCAGCGTGCCAACGACCAAGCCCCAACCATCCAGGCGCTTGCAGGCGGCGACATACCACTCTCCGTCGGCACTCAGGGAACACTCGCCGAGCTGCCCGCCACTGTCGAGGATCAAGCTCTCCTGCAAGCTTTCGGGCTCGAGCCGCCAAATCGAGCCGGCGCGCACGAACAGGATCGTGCCGTCCGGCGCGATCAGTGCCGAGAACGGATGAATCGCCGCGCCATCCGTCAATTGGCGAATTTCCCCGTCCGGAAACCCGGCCTCAAACAGCTGCGCGGTGCCGCTGCGATAGCCGGTGAACAGCACGGAGGACTGGTCCGGAGCGAACGAACACTGCAAGAAGTACGTCGGATGGCTGATCGAGGCGTGATCGGTCAGGCGATGCACGCGAACCCCGGTCTCGGGATCGCGGAACGTCACGTGCTCTGACGGACCGCGGGTGCCCTTGCGCCACCGGACCGGCATCACTCGCTCCGGCGGCGCAGCGCCTCGCGCAACACGCGTGTGTCGCGCTCCAGGCCCATATCCAGCCCCAGAATGATCCCCAGCGTGGGAGCGACGTCCTCCGGGCCTGCCACGCCGCGGTAGCGTCCCGGCGCGATGCCGGATCCGGCCAGAAGCACGGGCACGCGGCGATCGTAATCGTGCGCCGTTCCGTGGCCGGTACCGGTCGGCCTGCCCGGATAGACGTGGGGGCGGAACTGCACCTGCAAGTGCGGAGAGCGCGACGCGAAGTAGGAATTCTCGAACAGCAGCGCCGCGCCGTGGCCGCCGCCGGCAGCGAGCTGCTCGGCAATCCAGACTTGCTCAACGACAGGCTGCGACCGCAGCAGCTCGGCCACGCACTTGCTGGCGTCGAGGCGCGACACACCCCGCGCCGACAATCCGGCATCGTTCCAGTAGAGATTGCTGCCGCCGGCATTGTCGACAATCTCGGCTATGGCACCGGATCCGCACGATTCGATCCCGGGCTGGGCCGCGCCCCAGAATTCCTCGGTGGAGAGCCGCAGGGCGTCAACCCCTGCAGCAGCGAGGTGTTCTACCAGCGGGAGCGCGCCGTGGTCCGCGGTCAAGGCGATCGCGACGCGCTCCAAGCCCACCTCCTCGTCCAAGGCGGACAGAAACTCCCCCAATCGGCGGTCCAGGCGCAGGTGGTTGTCCATCGCTTCCTGGCTAAACGGCCCGTACCTGTGCCCGATCGCGTCCGTCGCCGAGAGGCCGATCGCGAGCAGGTCGGGAGCTGCATCGGCGCCGAGTTCCCCCGAGCGGACGGCTGCCAGCGCCGCATCCAACACGATTTCGTCCGAGAACGGGGTCGCGGTCAGCGTCGATTCGAAGTCCGTATCACTGAGACTGTGCGGAAACACGCTGTCCGTGCCTCCGCCCTCGGTCGGGAAAGAATCCGCACGCGCCAGCCGTTCGTAAAGGGCGATATCGTCCCCGAGCCTGGTCCATTCACGCCCCGCGTAAGATGAGGCCGGCCCGGCGTGGTTGAACTCCCGCAGCCAGCCCGGCAGCGCATCGTCATAGTACGTCGACGAGACGAGGCAGCCGCAGTCAGGGCTATACCAGAAGGCGCCATCGGCGCTCCGCCCTCCCAGCAGCACGGCCGAGCGATCCTTAGTCGAGAGCGAGTAGACTACGGATTCCGGGCTGCTCTCCTTGAGCGTGTCTCCCAGCGTGTCAGCCAGTAGCCCGTGCGGCGAGGCACCATCGCCGGGGCCGCCCACCGCGGCAAACCGGTCATCACTGACACAATAGACCTCGCCCCTGCCCGCTTCCCGCCAAGAGTTGCCCACGATTCCGTGGGTGGACGGATGCATGCCTGTCGCAATCGTCGCGTGGCCAGCGGCGGTCACTGTGCTGGAGTGACGATACGAAGCGTCCGCGAAGTAAGCCCCGCGCTCCAGCAGCCAGCGCAGTCCCCCGCTGTAGTGCGACTCGAATCGAGTGATGTAGTCGGCGCGCAACTGGTCGATCGCTAGCAGAACTACAAGCCGCGGCGGAGGCTCAAGGCCCGGTTGCACCAAAGCCAATGCCAGGGTCAACGCTGTCAGCGCGAGCATCCAAGCCAGCCACTGTGCGGTCTGGCCCATCACTCGTCAGCCTCGGACGCCGCCACGGCATCGCGCAGCAGGGCCTTGGCATCTTCGGCGTTGGACTCTAGCACTTTCACCAACACGTTGCCTACCGGTTGCTGGATCACGTTCTCCCGTGCCAGCCAGCACTCGATACCGGCCGACTCGAGCAGCGATTGAATGACCTCTGCCTCGACGTTGGCCAAATGGCTCCTTGAGGAAAACACGGTCACCAGGCTGTCGTCAGTGCGTGGCGGTTGCATGAGACTCAGGCAGTCTATCAGACCGAGTATGCCTCGGTCCGGCCTTGTGGGATACTGTAGTCCCTGAGAGACTCCCATGAAGAGAAGCATTGCCATAGCGCTGTTCGCCGTGCTAGCCGTGGCCACAGCGGCCGAGAACGACGGTCATCCGGCCCCGACCGGCTACACCGACACGCCGTTCCTGCCCGGAGATCGCTGGCGCGTGCATGACGACGCCAGGCCGAGGCCTCGCTTGGTCGAGCCCGGCACGGCCAGCACTCAGTCCAAGCCGGGCCTGCCGCCATCGGACGCGATCGTGCTCTTCGATGGCGAAAACCTGTCGAACTGGCTCGAGCGCAAGCGCGGCGAGACTTCTGCGCCGACCTGGAAGGTCGAGAACGGGTACATGGAGGTCGTGCCCGGCACCGGCAGCCACATCACCAAGCAGAAGTTCGGCGACGTCCAGTTGCATATCGAGTGGGCCGCCCCAGCCGAGCCGCGCGGAAACAGCCAACAGCGCGGAAACAGCGGCATCTTGATCATGGGACTCTACGAGATCCAAGTGCTGGATTCGTACGACAACATCAGCTACGCCGACGGGCAGGCGGGAGCGATCTACGGGCAATACCCGCCAATGGTCAACGCCTCGCGCAAGCCAGGCGAGTGGCAGGCATACGACATCATCTTTGAGGCACCCCGATTCGCCGGCGACAAGTTGGAGAAGCCAGCTTTCGTCACCGTGTTCCACAACGGCGTGCTGCTGCACCACCGCAAGCAGATGATGGGCCCCATGCGGCACCGCACGACTAGCGAGTACGTTCCGCACGAAGCAGAGCTGGGCGTGCTGCTGCAGGCCCACGGCAACCCGGTGCGCTACCGCAACATCTGGGCGCGCCGGCTGGACCTACGCAATCCGTAACAGCCCGATCGCGAGCGGCAGCGCGACGCCGCAAGCGATCTGCCACAGCGGCGGCCGCGGCCGGCCGCGGCGCGGGAAATCTCCCTGGAAGCCCCGCGTCACCAGGGCCTGCGCCACCCGCTGGGAGCGGTCCCAGCCCCTTACGAACACCATCGCGACCTGATTGGCAAGCATGCGAACGCGACCGACCCGCACCGTGCCGCCAGTCCGGCATTCGCGCGCCCGCGCGATTCCCCTCCACTCCTCGAGCAGCACGAACAGATAGCGGTGCATCAGCACCGTTGTCAAGGCGAAGCCCCTAGGCACTCCCAGCCTGCGCAAGGAGTCGACAATGTCTTCGACAGGTGTGGTCGCCGCCAGCAAGGAGAGCAGCAGAATGGCCGAATAAGCCTTCCACACGACCGCGAAGGATACCGCCCCGCCCTGCGGCACGCTGGCTGCGAGGGGCAGGGCCGCGGCCATAGCGATGAACGGCGTCGCCACCAATAGCCGCCGGACCACGTACAGCGCCGGCACGCGCGCCGCCAGCCACAGGGCGGCCAGAATCCCGATGGCCGCGAGGCAGCGCCAGTCGACGCCGGGCCGGAAAGTCGAAATCACCAGCACGGCGCACAGCGCCGCGCTCAGCTTGACCAGCGGATCCGCGACCGCCAGGGGCGAGCCGGGCGCCGCAAGGGCGGCGTCGAACGGCCTCATGCGCTCACCCTGCGCCTGAGCAGCAGCCACCAGGCCAACAGTCCCGCGCAGGTCAGCGCCAGCAGCGCGTAGCGGACCAGCGAACGGGCTCCGCTTTCCACGCTGCGGGCGACACCTTCGCCGTCCACGCTGAATTCCAGGCTGGCGCGATGGCCCAAGCCATCGTCCACGGTCAAGCGCCACCGCCCGGCAACGTCCGGCTCGAAGTGCGCCACTCCGGACGGATCGGTGCGAAGGATCGCGAAGTAGCTGTTGGCGTCAGACGGGGACCTCACCAAGACCTCCGCTTCGGCCGGATCTCCGTTGGTGTAGGAGCACTTCACGCTCACCGCCCCCTGCGAGGGAACTAGCTCGGCCGTCAAGCCATGGGCGCTCGACCCTGCCGGCAGCAATAGGCACAAGGCCGCAATCTGGGCGATCCGACCGCTCATCGTTGGTGCGGCAGCAAGATCTCGGGCTTCACGCGCCCGAAGAACCCTACCGCCAAGAGTGTCACGGCCGCTTCCAGCACGGCCACGGCGGCCAAGACCGCCGCTACAGCGAACAAGCCGCGCCCGTAGTCCGCCAGCTTGAACTCCCATGCGAGCAGCAACACCGGGACCATGGCTCCCAGAAAGCCCCCCGCTGCGGCGCGAGCGGGCTGCGGCACCCGCGCCAACCGCCAAGCCCCCCAGCCGATCAGGGTGCCCGAGCCCATGTTCACGGCATTTACGCCGAGCGACAACAGCCCGCCGTGCTGGAGCAGCAGGGCTTGGAACAGCAGGCTGGCATACAGCACCGGAAATGCCCTCCGCTCCAGCACGATGCCCAGCAACCCGTACAGGCCCAGATGCATCGGAACGCCCAGGACCGGGAACTGAATCATCGACACAACGAACGCCGCCGCTGCGCCGAGCCCCATCTTGGAAGCCTCCGCGACTTCGACCTTGCGGCAACTCAGGCCCAGCCAGGCGCAACTCGCCACATGCGCGGCGACGCAGCCGGCGACTGGTAGAATGCCGTCTGCGACGTGCACCGGAGATGGGAGTATATCACGCTCCCGCGACAGCCGCGGAAGCTCAGTTCGCCACGCCGTAGTCGGCCGTGATCCGCTCGGCGAGATAGTTTCGAATCGTGGCTCGATTGCGCTCGACCTCATAGAAAGCCGCCCGCAGCACCTGCTCCCTGCGATTTATCAGCACGGCCCGGATCGAGCGCTGCACGTCTTGGTCTTCAAACGGGCGCTGCCCGGCCGGCTCGATCGAGATCAGGTGCAGGATACGGAACTCGCCGTCCGTCTCCACGATCTTCGAATACTCGCCCGGCTCCAGCGCGACCATCTCGAGTCTCAGGCGGATGTCGGTTGATTCCAGGGCCGACTGCGGAATGAAGCCCATATCGCCCCCGGTGGCGGCATAGATCGGGTCTTCGGAGTACTCCCGCGCCATCTTTTCGAAGTCAGCCCCGCTCGCCAGCTCCTCGCGAATCCACTCGATCTTCTCGCGCGCCGCATCGGGTCCGGTGGCGTCATCGCTGCGCAGGTTCGGGATCGGCGACACCGCCGAGGCGGAGACTAGGATCTGCGCTAGGTGCATCTGCTCCTCGTACACGGAAAAGGCGCTCTCGTGGCTGTCGTAGTACTCCCGCATCTCGTCCGCGCCGACCTCTACCCGGGACGAGATCTCGGCATGGATCAGCCGCTCGATGGTCAGCCTGTGGCGCAATTCCGTCCGGAAGTCGCCAAGCGACAGCCCCTTGTCGTCAAGAAACCCTTCCAAGGCCGCTTGCGTGCCGTATTCGACCACGTGGCGTTCCACGGCCGCGTCAACCTCCGCGTCAGTCGCGACCAAGCCTATGTCCGCCGCGCGCTGCACCAGCATCCGCTGGTCGATCAATTCGCGCAACAACGCGAAGCGTTGCGAGGTTTCCTGGCTGGCGTCGGGCGGCCCTGTCGGCTCTTGGGCGTCCGGCAGCTTCGACCAGCGATAGCGGTCCAGGTCGGCAGACGTGATCCGCTCGCCGTTCACCTCGGCCACGAGCTCCTCCCCGCCAGGCTCTTGGCAGGCGGCCCACGCCAGCAGGCAAGCGAGCGCAGCGGGCGCAGCGCCTGCCCCCAGCAGGCGACAGGAGGAGGTCCCCAACAGCGCCAACGGCGTCAATCCTTGGGCTTGTCTTCTGAGTCGGCCGCCCCAGTGTCCGGCTGTGCCTCGGCCGTCTCGACGGGCTCCGCCCCGGTCTCGGCCGCCGCTTCCGACTCGCGGTTCATGCGCGACTCTCGCCGCTGCCGCTTGGTCTCGGCCTTCTTCTCCAACTGGGCTCCGAGCAGCTCCAGAATGGCCGTCTCGGCGCCGTCGCCGGACCGGGTACCCAAGCGCATGATGCGCGTATAGCCGCCTTGCCGGTCCGCGAAACGCGGGCCGATCGTATCGAACAGCTTCTTCACCGCCTTCGGCTCGAACAGATACGCGGCCGCCTGGCGGCGGGCGTGCAGGGTGTCGCGCTTGGCCAACGTGATCACCTGTTCCACCTTGGGCCGCACCGCCTTCGCCTTCGTGACCGTCGTCTCGATCCGCTCGTGCAGGATCAAGCTCGTGGTCAGGCCGCGCAGCAATGCCCTTCGCGCCGACGGGTTGCGCTGCAGCTTGAAGCCGCCCTTCCTGTGCCTCATCGCCGTGGCTCCCCGCTCTCTACCCTTCGCTGGACTGCCGCGGAACCAGCCGTCCGCGCTCGTCCTGCAACATGCCGAACTCCAAGCCCATCGAATGCAGGATGTCGCTGATCTCCAGCAGCGACTTGCGGCCGAAATTCTTCACGCGCATCATGTCGCTCTCGGTGCGCACCACCAAGTCCCCGATCGTCTGGATGTTGGCGTTCTTCAGGCAGTTGAACGAACGCACCGACAGCTCGAGATCCTCGATCGACTTGTTGAAGTGCTCAGCCGTGAGGTCGCCTTCGGCCTCCGGCAGCACGTCTTCCAGCGCGCCATCCTCCTCGAAGTTGATAAAGATCTGCATGTGATCTTTCAGCAGCTTCGCGGCCAGGCCGATTGCGTCCTGAGGCGTCACCGCGCCGTTGGTCCACAGCTCGAGGTTCAGCTTCTCGAAATCAGTCGTCTGGCCGAGGCGCGCCTGCTCGACGCCGTACTTGACTCGATGCACCGGCGAATGGACGGAATCGATCGGGATGAAGTCCACCGCCAGGTCCTCCTCGTAGTTCTTCTCGGCGGAGACGTATCCGCGCCCCATCCTCACGCGCATCTCGATGTCGAGCACGGCCTCGTCGTTGATCGTGGCGATATGGACGTCCGGATCCAGGATCACCACGCCCGAGTCCGCCTCGATCGCCCCGCTGGCCACGTCGCCCGGCTCGGTGACGCGCAGCCGGATCGTGCGCGCGCCCTCGCCGTGCAGCTGCAGGGGGATCTGCTTCAGGTTCAGGATGATGTCCGACGCATCCTCGACAACGCCCGGGATCGAGCTGAACTCGTGGGACACGCCCTCGATGCGAACCGCGGTGATCGCCGCGCCCTCGATCGAGCTCAGCAGCGCCCGCCGCAGCGAATTGCCGATCGTCGTGCCGAAACCCCGCTCGAACGGCTGCGCGCTGAAGCTGCCGTACTTCTCGTTGAGGGAGTCCGAGTTGACCGCTAGGCGCTTCGGCTTCTGGAATCCTTTCCACAACATCTGATGTCTGCCTCTCCCTTGCTATGCGCTGACGACCTGGACTGTCCAGGCGCTACCGCGAGTACAGCTCGACGATCAATTGCGCGTTGATCTGCGTGTTCTCGAGGTCCTCTTTCGACGGTGCCGCGAGCACCCGCCCGCGGAGCTCGTCCG
This sequence comes from Terriglobia bacterium, assembly GCA_009838515.1. Taxonomy (GTDB): domain Bacteria; phylum Acidobacteriota; class Terriglobia; order Bryobacterales; family UBA6623; genus VXMF01. The sequence continues at coordinate 108,940 of VXRL01000027.1, forward strand.
ACTCCCGCTCCAGCCAGGCTGGCGGGGACGCCGAAACCGGCGCCTCCAGGGCTAGCCGGATGCCGCCGTGCTCCCGGCTTCGCTCGCGAATCTCGACAACATCGCCGTCCGCCACCTGATACGAGGGGATGTCAACCTTGCCGCCATTGACCCGCACGTGACCGTGGTTGACGATCTGCCGGGCCTGGCGCCGCGAAACGGCGAAGCCCATGCGGAAGACCACGTTATCCAAGCGCCGCTCCAGCATCGTCAGCAGGTTGTCTCCCACGACGCCCGGCTGCCGGGCGGCGCGCTCGTAATACCTGCGGAACTGGCGCTCAAGTACATCATACATGAAGCGCGCGCGCTGCTTCTCCTGCATCTGCAGGGCGTAGCCGAGCATCTTGCGCGGGCGCTGCGTCTTGCCGTGCTGGCCCGGCGCGTACGGGCGCTTGTCGAGCAAGCGTTCCGACTTCGGATCCAATGCCATGCCCAGGCGCCGCGAACGGCGCACGACCGGCCCTCGGTTTCGTGCCATGCGATTCTCCCTGCCCTCAGACCCGGCGCTTCTTCGGCGGCCGGCAGCCGTTGTGCGGGATCGGCGTGACGTCCTTGATGTGCGTGACCTGGATGCCCGCGGTCGCAAGCGCGCGGATCGCCGATTCGCGCCCGCCGCCGGGCCCCTTCACGCGCACCGCCACGCGTCCCACGCCGTGTTCCTTGGCCGCGTTGGCGGCGGTCAGGCTGGCCTGCTGCGCCGCGAACGGCGTGCCCTTCTGGGACCCGCGAAAGCCCAGCGAGCCGGCGCTCGACCACGAGATCGTCCGCCCTTCCAGATCGGTGAAGGTGACGATCGTGTTGTTGAACGTCGCCTGGACGTGCACGATCGCGACCGGCACGTTCTTCTTCTGGCGGCTCTTGAAGCGCTTCTTGCCCTTGCCCTTCGGATTTGCCATCAGTCCACTCCCCTAGCGCCTACTTGGTCGCCTTTTTCTTGTTGGCGATCTGGCCCCGCCGCGCACCCTTGCGGCTGCGCGCGTTGGTATGCGTCCGCTGGCCGCGGACGGGCAGGCCGCGCCGGTGGCGCAGGCCGCGGTAGCAGCCGATCTCCATCAAGCGCCGGATATTGAGCTGCACTTCCTTGCGCAGATCGCCCTCGACCGCCTGCTCCTCTTCCAGCAGCTTGCGCAGGGCGGTGATCTCCCGGTCATCCAGGTCTCCCATGCGCTTGCCGAAGTCGATGCCGGCGCGATGCAGCAGCGAGCGCGCCCGCGCGAACCCGATGCCGTACAGATATGTCAGCGACACTTCCGCCCGCTTGTTGTCGGGGATGTCGACGCCTTCCAGTCTCGCCATGTTCGCTCTCCTCGCCAGCTCACCCCTGGCGCTGCTTGTGCCTGGGGTTGATGCAGATCACCCGCAGGACGCCCTCCCGCCGGATGATCTTGCAATTCTTGCAAAGCCTCTTCACCGATGCTCGTACCTTCATTGCTCCAACCGTCCTACAATCCTCGCCCTAGTCGCGTCCCGCGGCGACAAGCGCAGCCGCACGCGGCTTCCCGGCAGCAGCCGCAGGAAGTCCATCCCGTGCCGTCCGGTCGCCGCCGCGGCGACCGTGTGGCCGCTGTCGAGCCGCACGCGGTACAGCAGGCTCGGCAGCTCTTCCAGAACCGTGCCCGAGACCTCCGCGGCCTCGCTGCCGCCCCGCTTCGCTCCGCGCTCCGCGCCCATGCTTGCCCGCGTTCCATCCTTCAAACCGCTGTCAGCAGCCGCGGGCCGTTTGCAGTGACGGCCACGCAGTGCTCGAAATGGGCGGCGTTGGAACCGTCCCGGGTGACCGCCGTGAAGCGGTCCCGCAGGATTCGCGTGCGCGCGTCGCCCGCGGCCACCATCGGCTCGATCGCCAGCACGATGCCCTCCCTCAGGCGCGGATTCGGCACCTTCGGGTCTACGTGGTTGGGCACCTGCGGGTCTTCGTGCAACTTGCGCCCGATGCCGTGGCCCACGAACTCCTTAACGATCGAGAATCCCGCGCTCTCGACATGTCCCTGCACGGCGTGGCTGAGATCGGCCAGGCGGCGCCCCTCGACCATCTGCTCGATCGCCAGGTCCAAGGCTTCGCGCGTAACCTGCAGCAAGTGCTCGGTCTCGCGCGAGACGGTGCCAACCGGTATCGTCGTGGCCGAGTCGCCGTAGTAGCCGTCCAGCAGCACGCCGCAGTCAACCTTGACGATATCGCCCTCGCGCAGCACCCTCTTGCGCGACGGGATGCCGTGCACGACCTCGTGATTCACCGACGTGCACAAGGCCGCCGGGAACTTCTTGCGCGCTGCCGGCACGTAGTAGCCCTTGAAGGCCGCGGTCGCGCCGGCCTCGCGAATCATCGCGACCGCCCTGTCCTCCAGGTCCATGGTCGTCACGCCCGGGCGCACCATCGCGCGCAGCGCCGCCAGCACGCGGCCGACCAGCTGCCCGCTGGCGTACATCCGCTCGATCTCCATCTGACTCTTGCGCACGATCATGGCCAAGTTCTCCGCGTCGCGCCCGCCGGGCGCACCGCCCGCTAGGCAAGCGAATGGCGCCCCCGGATCCTGCCCGCGCGCGGCGTGAAACCTTCGTAGTGCCGCATCAGCAACTGCGACTCGATCTGATTGACCGTGTCCATCGCCACGCCGACGACGATCAACAGCGAAGTGCCGCCGAAGTAGAAGTTGACATTCAGCCCGTCCAGCAGCCACCGCGGCATATTCGCGTCGGCCCAGTTGCCGATCAGGGGCAAGTGGTGGATCTTCGCCCCGTGAAGCATCAGGTCCGGTATCAGCGAGATCGTGGCCAGGTACAGCCCGCCGACCAAGGTCAGCTTGGTCAGGATGTCGTTGATGTGCTCGGCGCTGGGCTTGCCGGAACGGATGCCCGGAATGAACCCGCCGTACTTGCGCATGTTGTCGGCCACCTCGTTGGGATTGAAGATGATCGAAACATAGAAGAAGCAGAAGAAGACGATGCCAACCACGTAGATCAGCTCGTACAGCGGCTCCCCCGGCCGCACCGATTCCAGCAGCCGCGACAGGAACGGGCTCTCGGTGAACATCAAGGTCAGCGTCTGCGGCAGCGACAGGATCGACGAGGCGAAGATGACCGGGATCACGCCCCCGGCGTTGACCTTCAGCGGCAGGTGCGTGGATTGCCCGCCCATCATGCGCCTGCCCACCACGCGCCGCGCGTACTGCACCGGGATCCTGCGCTCGCCGCGCTCGACGAATACGATGAAGCCCACTACGAGCACCATCGCAACCACGATCACCACCGCCGCCAGCACGTTCCACTGCCCTGTCACGAAGACGTTCTCGTAGATGTTCTGGGTTGCTCCCGGCAGGCCGACCACGATGCCCGCGAAGATGATCAGCGACATGCCGTTGCCGATGCCCCGCTCGGTGATCTGCTCGCCCAGCCACATGATGAACGCCGTCCCCGTGGTGAGCGTCAGAATCGTCATCAGGCGGAATCCCCAGCCGGGATCGTAGGCAAGGCCTTGCTGCACCACGAGCTGCGCGTACGCGAACGACTGCACGATGCTGATGCCGATCGTCAGATAGCGCGTCCACTGCGTGATCTTGCGCCGGCCCAGCTCGCCCTCCTTTTGCAGCCGCTCCAGCGTGGGCACCGCCACCGTCAGCAGCTGCAAGATGATCGAAGCCGTGATGTACGGCATGATCCCCAAGGCGAAGATGGTCAGCTGGCTGAGCTGCCCCCCGGAGAACAGGTCGAGGAAGCCCAGGGCCGTGCCGCGCGCGGCCTCGAAGATGCGCTGCAGCTCCTCGGTATTCACGCCGGGCGTGGGGATGTGCCCGCCCACTCGGTAGACCGCCAGCATCGACAGCGTGAACAGGAGTCGGTTGCGCAGGTCCGGGACGCGGAACACGTTCACGCAGGCTTCGAGCCACTTCATGATTTCGCTTGCGCCTCCGCTCCCACCAGCACAGCCGTGCCGCCCGCCTTTTCGATCTTCTCCCGTGCCACGGCCGAGAACTTGTGCGCCGTCACCGTGATCGGCCGGCTGATCTCCCCGTTGCCCAAGATCTTTAGGCCGTCACGCAGCCTGCTGACCGTGCCGGCCGCGAGCAGGCTGTCCGGCGTGAACTCGTCGCCGGCCAGTTCCTCGAAGCGCTGCACGTTCAGCACGGCGTATTCCTTGCGGTTCGGATTCTTGAAGCCGCGCTTGGGCACGCGCCGCACGAGCGGCATCTGGCCGCCCTCGAAGCCGCGCTTGCCGCTGTAGCCGGAGCGCGAGCGCTGGCCCTTCTGGCCGCGCCCCGCCGTCACTCCCAAGCCCGATCCCGGGCCCCGGCCGCGGCGCTTGCGCGGCCGGCGCGATCCCGGGGCTGGATGAAGTTCGCTCAGTTTCATCGCTGTAACCGCCTAGTCGATGACTTCCACCAAGTGCGGAACCTTCGCCACCATGCCACGCGTGGCCGGGCCCTCGGGCCGCTCCACCACCTGGCCGATCTTGCGCAGCCCGAGGCCGCGAACCACCCGCTTGAGCTTGGACGGGACGCCGATCGTGCTGCGCTTGAGCCGGATCTTGATCATCTCAGCCATCACACACCGCCCCGGATCTCGCCGACGCTCTTGCCGCGCAGCCGCGCGATCTCTTCGTGGTTGCGGAGCTGCTGCAAGCCGTCGAACGTCGCCTTGATCACGTTGTGCGGGTTGCGCGAGCCGATGCACTTGGTCAGCACGTTCTGGATGCCCGCGGCCTCGACCACCTTACGCACGGCCCCGCCCGCGATCTTGCCCTTGCCCTCGCGGGCCGGCTTGAGCAGCACCCGGCCCGCTCCGTACACGCCCAGCACCTCGTGCGGGATCGTGGGGCCGAGCACGTTCACCTGGATCAGATTCTTCTTCGCCTTCTCGATCGCCTTGCGGATCGCCGAAGGCACCTCCTTGGCCTTGCCCTTGGCAAAGCCCACAACATGCTTCTCGGGGTCGCCCACCACCACGAGCGCGGAAAAGCTCAGGTTCTTGCCGCCCTTGACGACCTTGGTGACGCGATTGATCTCCACCACCTCGTCGGTGAGCTGAAGGTCGGCGTGCTCAATGTTCTGTTTCGCTTCCATCGGTCCCTGCCTCTCCCAGTCCGCCCTACTGGGCCTTGCGAGCCTTGCCGGACTGGCCGGCCGCGGCGGGCTCCTCGCGCGCCCGGCGCTCGCGCGTGGGCGGCAGCAGGCCGGCCCGCTGCACGGCCTCGGCCACAGCCCGGACGCGGCCCTTGAAGTTGTGCCCGCCGCGGTCGAACACCAGCTGTTCGATCCCGGCCTCGCGCGCCCTTTCGGCGATCATCTCTCCAACCTTGGTGGCGGCGGCCACGTTTCCGCCGTACTCGCTGAAATCGCCGCCCACCGTGGACGCCGTCAGCAGGGTGTGCTGGGCGTCGTCGTCGATGACCTGCGCGTAGATATGCCGCAGCGAGCGGAAAACGGCCAGCCGCGGGCGCGCGGCGGTGCCGCGCAATCGCTTGCGGATGCGGGCATGCACCCGCCGCCGCCGAGCGTTCCGGTCAACCAGTGAAACCATCTCTGCCTCGCTCCGTCAGTCGGCCGCCTACGCGGCGCCGCTCTTGCCTTCCTTGCTGCGCAGGCGCTCGCCCTCGTAGCGCACGCCCTTCTGCTTGTACGGGTCGGGCTTGCGCAGCGAGCGGATCGAGGCCGCCACCTGGCCCACGACCTGCTTGTCGATCCCGGACAGCTCGATCTTCGTGTTGCCCTCGATGCTGGCCTCCACGCCATCCGGCAGCAGCACCTCGATCGGGTGCGAGTAGCCCAGCTGCAAGCTCAGCACCCGCCCCAGTTTCTGGGCCCGGTAGCCGACACCGACGATCTCCAGGCGCTTCTTGAAGCCTTCGGTCACACCCCTGACGGAGTTGTTGGCCAGCGCGCGGGTCAGCCCCTGCATGGCCGCGTTCGAAGCGTCCGCGCAGGTGATGCGCAGGGTGCGCTCTTCGAGCTCCGCAGCCACCCCGTCAGGAACGGGAACGCTGAGCTCGCCCTTGGGGCCCGTCACGCTGAGGCGACCCGGCTCGATACCGACCTTGACGCCGTCCGGCACCTCGATCGGCAACTTCCCAATTCTCGACATCGTCTCTCTCCCGCGCCAGCCACGATCCTCAGTAGACCGTGCACAGCACCTCTCCGCCAATGCCCAGGCCCTTGGCCTGCCGGCCCGTCATCACTCCCTTGGACGTCGTCAGCACGCTGACGCCCATGCCGCCGATCACCCGCGGGATCCGCTGGGCATCGACGTACACCCGGCGGCCGGGCTTCGACACGCGTGTCAGGCGCGTGATCACCGGCCGGTTGTCCGGGCGGTACTTGAGATAAACCTTCAGGGTCTTCTTGTTGTTGTCCGTCGCCACGCGGTAGTTGGCCACATAGCCCTCTTCCTTCAGAATCCGGGCCAGCTCGATCTTGACCTTCGAGCCCGGGATCTCCACCTTGTGGTGCCTGGCCGTCATGCCGTTGCGGATGCGCGTCAGCATGTCGGCGATCGGATCGCTGTGCATCTCGCCTCCTACCAGCTGCTCTTGACCACGCCCGGCAGCTCGCCGCTCAGCGCCAGCTCGCGGAAACAGATCCGGCACAGATCGAACTTGCGCATGTAGCCGCGCGGGCGCCCGCAGCGCCGGCAGCGGTTGCGGTAGCGCACCTTGAACCGCAGCTTCTTGCGCTCGCGCGCAATCTTGGCCTTCGTTGCCATGATCCCCCTCGCAGTCCTCGCCGCGCCTACGCGGCGCGGAACGGCATGCCCAGCAGCCTGAGCAGCATGTAGCCCTCGCGGTCGGTGCGAGCAGTCGTAATCATGGTTACGTTCATGCCCTTCATCACTTCGACCTTGGTGTAGTCGATCTCCGGGAAGATCGTGTGCTCTTGGATCCCCAGGGTGTAGTTGCCGCGTCCGTCCAGCTTCGGCGAGACGCCCTGGAAGTCGCGCACGCGCGGCAGCGAGACCGCAATCAAGCGGTCCAGGAACTCCCACATGCGCGTCCCGCGCAAGGTCACGGTGCAGCCCACCGGCACCCCCGCGCGCAGGTTGAATCCGGCGATCGGGCGCTTGGCCAGCGTCACGACGGGCTTCTGGCCCGAGATCGCCGCCAGCTCCTTGACCGTGCTGTCCACCACGCGCTGGTTGACCGGCACGCGCCGGCCGGCCTGGGCGTCCGCCGCGCCCTTGGCGGCCTTCTTCTTCTGGCCCCCGTCCTGCTTCTGCAAGATGATCTTGCCGATGCCAATGTTGAGCTTGATGGCGACCAGCCTGGGAATCGCCATCGGGGAGCTGTAGCCAAACTCCTCGCGCAGCGCCGGCGCCACCGACTCGGAGTACTTCTCTTTCAGTCGCGGCCCGGCCATCACTCGCTCACCACCCTTACGTTCGACAGGTCCAGCATCGACTCGCGCTCCGCAATGCCGCCCTTGACCTGCTTCTGCGGGTTGGGGCGGACGTGCTTCTTGACCATGTTGGCCCCCTCCACCAGCAACCGGCCCCGCTTGCGGTCCACTTGCAGCACGCGGCCGCGCAGGCCCTTGCTGCGGCCCGTGATCACCTCGACGGTGTCGTCCTTCTTGACCTTGGTCTTGTGCATGACCAAGGGCTTGCGGTGCCGGCGCATCTTTGGCATCAGAGCACCTCCGGCGCGAGCGAGACGATCTTCATGAAGCGCTTGTCACGCAACTCGCGCGCCACCGGCCCGAACACGCGCGTGCCCACCGGCTCGCCCAGCTCGTTGACCAGCACCGCCGCGTTCTCGTCAAAGCGGATGTACGTGCCGTCCTTGCGGCGCGTCTCCTTGCGCATGCGCACCACGACCGCGCGCACGACCGAGCCCTTCTTGACGTTCGAGTCCGGCACGGCCTCCTTCACGGACGCCATGACAACATCGCCCAGCCCGGCCTTGCGGCCGGTCGACCCGCCGCGGGGCAGGATGCACATCAGGCGCCGGGCGCCCGAGTTGTCGGCCACCGCCAGCCTAGTCTGCATTCCGATCATGCTGTCTGCCTCCTGTCGGCGCCGGCCTAGCGGCCCGCCGCCTCCCGCCGCTGGCGGCGCACCTTGATCTCAACCTGGGGCGCCTTCAGCACGACTTCCTCAAGCCGCCAGCGCTTGCGCTTCGATAGCGGGCGGCACTCGACAATGCAGACCCGGTCGCCCATCTTGGCCGTCTCGAGCTCGTCGTGCGCCATGAACTTCTTCTTGCGCGTGATGTAGCGGCGGTACAGCGGGTGCTCCACGCGCCGGCTGACCTCCACGACGATGGTCTTCGCGGACTTGGTCGAGACCACCACGCCGACCTTGCGGTTCTTGTGACCCTGCTCAGGCATCGCTGTCCTCCGCCGCCGCGGCGGCCCGCCGCTTCTCGCCCGCCACCGTGAGGATGCGAGCGAGATCCTTGCGGGTGGCGCGGTACTTGCGCACGCCCTCGGCCTGGCCCATCGAGATCTGGAAGCGCAGCCTGAACAGCTGCTCCCGCGCCTCGGACTCCCTCTGCCGGAGCTCGGCCAGGGTCAGTTCGCGATATTCGCTGGCCCTCATAGCAACTCTCCGCTGAATCGGCTGACAAACTTGACCGGAATCGGCAGCTTTTGCGCGGCCAGCTGCATGGCGCGGCGCGCCACGCTCTCCTCGACGCCCTCGATCTCGAACATCATGCGGCCGGGCTTGACCACCGCAACCCACTGCTCGGGAGCCCCCTTGCCCTTGCCCATGCGGGTCTCGGCGGGCTTCTTGGTGATCGACTTGTCGGGGAAAATCCGAATCCACAGCTTGCCGCCGCGCTTGACACGGCGGCTGATGGCGATGCGGGCGGCCTCGATCTGGCGGTCGGTAATCCAAGCCGCCTCGAGCGCCTTGAGCCCGTAGTCGCCGAAGTCCAGGCCGGAACCGCGCCACGCCTTGCCGCGGCGATTGCCGCGGTGCATCTTGCGGTAGCGCGTCTTCTTGGGCATCAACACGGCGCTATTCCTCCTCGCCCCCAGCGTCGGCAGTGTCGGCCAAGGGCGGCTGGAAGGCAGCCGCCGCAGGCGGCGAA
>VXRL01000012.1:0-33524 GCA_009838515.1 Terriglobia bacterium
GGGTGTGGGGGCCGGCGCGGCGGGGGGGGGGGGCCGCGGGGGGGGGGGGGGGGGGGGGGGGGGGCCCCCCCCCCCCCCCCCTTCCTGTGGGACTTCAAGGAAAGCTCCGGAGCGTTCGCTTTCGGTGTATACAACGAGGCGAGCGATCTGATGGGCATCGCGGTTGTAGGCCCGTAGCCCGCCCTTCGGCGTCGTACGCGGCTTCGCGCCTGCAGCTGTAAGCGTCGCAGCAGCCCTCGGGGCCTGTGAAGGACCTGCGGCGAGTGGGCTCCAACGCTACGCAGGGCCCGGAAGAGGGGGATTCGGAGCTGCGACCCTACGGCGGGCATCGCAGTCCGCAAGTTCGCGAGACCCGGACGGCTCTAACGCCTCTCGTAGATGTCAACGATCTCCGGTCTCTCGCCTTCTGTCGAAATGCCCGCCGCGAGCATCAGCTTGGTAATGGCCTCGATCGTCTTGGCATCGGGCTGCGGGGAACGATCGGCGTAACCTTCGGCAATGAATAGCGGCGTCCCGCCAGCTTGGTTGGGTTTCTTCCAGACTTGCGGATCGGCTCCGCGCGCGGCCAGCATGTTCGCCACAAGCGGGTAGGCATTGTACGCGGCCCCGTGCATGGCTGTATCGCCGTTGTTGTCCACGGTGTTGAGGTCAGCGCCCAGATCGAGCAGCAGCTTTACCGCTTCCAGCGCTTCGCTTTCCTCGCCCGCCTCCTGGTCCGGCGACGTCGTGCCGACCCCGGCCGCAGCCATTAGCGGCGTGGTGTTGTTGAAGTTGGGCAGCAGGGGGTCCCCGCCCAGCTCCATCAGCAGGCGCATCAGCGAAACGTCGGAGCGGTCGGCGGCCAAGAGCAAGGGCGTCGCTCCCGCCGCTCCCGCGGTGGCGATGCGCGAGGTCGTACCCGGCAATCCCTGTGTGCCTCGAGGCAGGCGGAAATTGACATCCGCGCCGCGCTTCACGATCTCGCGCACAAAGTCGGCGCTCGAGAGCCGGCCGGCTCCCCTCGGTGGCGCGCCATCGTTGAGGTCGTTCGAATCCGGCTTGCGCACTCCGGGGATCAAGTGCAGAGCCGTGAATCCTGTCCGAACGTCGTTGGGATCGGCACCCGCCTCGACCAGCGCAATCGCAAGCTCGAAGTGGCCATTTCGAACTGCGATCTGCAAGGGACACCTGGCGGGCGCTCCCCCCCTGAATTTCCAGCCCTCCGCGGGCTGCATCATCGCGTTCACATCGACCCCTGCCTCGATAAACGCCTGCACGACGTCGAGGCGGCCCTCGCGCACGGAAAGCAAGAACGGCGTAAACCCGGAATCGAGGCGGGCATTCACGTCGGCTCCAGCATCGATCAGAGCGCGCACGACCTCGGCGTGGCCCTCGGCCGCCGCCCACATCATGGCCGTCTGGCCGAGCCGCTCGCGCTGATCGGGGGTGGCGCCGTGCGCGAGCAATGCCCCGACCGTCTCGGGATTCCCGGACCGTGCAGCCAACATAAGGGCTGTCTCCCCGCCCTTCATTCGGGTATTCGCGTCGGCTCCAGCCGCCAACAGCAGCTTTGCAATCGCGGCGCTGCCATTCGTGCAGGCCTCCGCCAGAGCTGACGCGCCGTAGCGGTTCACAGCGTTCACATCGGCGCCCGCTCGAACGAGCAACCCAGCCATCTCGGCATCATCGTGATACGCGGCCCAATGCAGTGCAGTGGTCCCGTCGACCTGTGCGGCATTGGCGTCAACGCCGGATCGGAGGAGGGTGCGAACGCTCGCCTTGTCCAGTTGTTCGGCGGCGTCGGGGAGCGATGCCGCGACCGCAGAACCTGAGAGACTCAGCTTCAGGAGCGCGATTCCAGCGATCTGTCGCCAGCGCATGTGCGTGCCCCCTATGCCACGTCGGTCAGTTCGAAAAGGTCTTCGACTCTTCCGGTGCTGTCCATGAACGAATCCATAGGGATGCCAACGCGATCCAGCAGCGTGAGGTGGAGGTTGGCTAGGTTCGTTCCCTTCTCGTAGTTGATATGCTGGCCGCCCTTTAGGCCGCTCGCGGAGCCGCCCGTGACCAGGATCGGAAGGTTTTCGTGATCGTGAAGGCTCGGATTGCCCATGCCGCTGCCGTACAGGTAGACCGAGTGATCAAGGAGCGAGCCGTCGCCGTCGGGAGTGGCCTTCATTTTCTGGAGGAAGTCAGAGAACAGCGAAACGTGGAACGTATTGATCTTCGCTATCTTCAGTACCTTCTCCGGATCGTTTCCGTGATGACTGGTTGGATGGTGTGGGTCCGGGACGCCGATCTCGGGATACGTCCGGTTGTTGTGCTCGCGCGTGAACTGGAAGCTCACTACGCGCGTGATATCCGCCTGAAAGGCCAGAACCTGCAGGTCGTACATGAGCTTGGCGTGGTCGGCGAACGCTGCAGGGACCCCTACCGGCCGATCGGTGTCTGGCATCCTGTCTTCGGCTGCAGCCTGCTCGGCGCGCTCGATTTCGAGCTCAACTTCACGAACGCTCTCGAGATAGTGGTCCAGGCGCGCGCGGTCGGGAGCACCCACCTGCCCCTTGATCTGTTCGATGCTCCCGGTGAACGAGTCCAGTAGGCTTGCGCGATCGCGCAGCCCCGCTCGGCGCTCGGCGGAATCGCCGCCTTCGCCGAACAGGCGCTCGAAGACGACGCGCGGATGGGCCTCGGCCGGCAGCGGGGTCGTCGGCGATGACCAAGAAAGACAATTCTGGTAGACGCAGGCGTACCCGTTGTTGCAGACACCAGCGAGCGGAGTCAGATCCATCGCGAGCTGGAGCGAGGATACCTGCGTATCGCGGCCGATCTGCCCAGCCGCGATCTGGTCGACCGTCGTGCCCAGATAGTAGTCCGAGCTCTCCGTGTGTTTGGCGACCGCCGCGCTCAGAAACGCCGAATTGGAAGTATCATGCGTGCCCGGATAAGCATTCGGCAATCGCATATTGGTGATCACGGTCACCTGATCTTTGACCGGTTCCAGCGAGTTCAGGATGGGGGAAAGCTTATCGAGTCTTCCCTGGCCCTGGGGGGTCCATCGCGAATGATCACACCCCATCGGGACAAACACGAAGCCGAGCCTCGCCACGGGTTTCGCGGGCGTCTTGGCCCAAGCCGTGGCAGCGGGAATCATGGCGTCTAGCAACGGCAGGGCCAGTCCAGCCTGCGCGCTCTTCAGGAGCGTCCGTCTGGGAATCGCCTTCTTGGTCAGAAACGTCATGATCTCCCGCTCCTATGCTCCTATAGGTTTCCTGCAATCGCACGGCGTGCGGACGACTTTTTCGGTTCAGTGCTCCGCATTTGGAACGGAAGGCTCTCGACAATCCCGAGAATGAGCGCGGAGAGCCGGTAATCGTCCCTTTCGGCGTCTCTCACGATCTTCCGAACGGCCGGCGCGTCGTAGTACTCCACGCCTCGCCCCAGCGCGAACGTCAGAAGTTTTTCGGTCAGCGTAGCGACAAACAACTCGGGACGGTCCAAAAGAGCGTCTTCGAGCCCGTCAGGCCCTCGGAACTGCCCGGCACCGGGCAGGGTTCCCGATGCATCGACGAGTTCCCCGCCTACCTCCCGGTCGCGCCACTGGCCGACAGCATCGAAGTTCTCGAGCGAGAAGCCCGCCGGATCAATCGTACGATGGCAGCTCGCGCACGCTGCGTTGCTGCGGTGCGCAGCTAGGCGCTCTCGCATCGGGAGGTTGGCCGCCACCGCGCTCTCGTCGAGCACCGGGACGTTCGGGGGCGGAGGAGAAGGCGGCGCGCCAAAGAGATTGCTCAATACGAAAACTCCGCGCAGCACAGGCGATGTCCGGGTAGCGTACGAGGTGACCGACAGCACGCTGCCCTGCCGCAATAGGCCGCCACGTTCGCTCTCGGGGGCAAGCGGCACCCGGCGGAACCGGCTTCCGTAAACGCCGGGAATTCCGTAGTGCTTGGCCAGGCGTTCATTGAGGAATGTGTAGTCCGACCGAACGAACGTGAGAACACTGCGGTCCTCGCGCAGCACGCTATCGAAGAACAGCTCGGTTTCCTTTCGGAAGGCTTGCCGCAGGTTGTCGTCGAAGTCCCGAAAGAGGTTGGCGCTTGGAAGGACCGACTCGACATTGCGCAGCCGCAGCCACTGTCCGGCGAAGTTCGTCGCGAGATTGATCGATCGGCGATCGGCGAGCATCCGCCGCGTCTGCCTCTCCAGCTCCCCCGGTTGCCTCAGCCGGCCCTGGAAGGCCGCGTCGAGCAACTCGTCGTCTGGGATGCTGCTCCACAGGAAGAACGACAATCGCGATGCCAGATCGACATCGCTGACTTGATAGATGCCGCTCGCCGGTGCGTGTTCTGGGTCGCTCTCCACGCGGAACAGAAATCCCGGGTTGGCGAGCACAGCACTCAGTGCCTTGGCGATGCCAGTGTCGAAATCGCCTTCGGCTCGTCCCTTGCGATAGAACGCCATCGGAACGTCGAGCTCTGCTTCGGCGATCGGCCGCCGATAGGCGCGCCGCATCAGCGTCGACAGAATCTCCCTCGCACATTCCTCTTCCTGCGTCTCGGCCGGTCCCGCTGGCCGGCAGACAAACAATCGCCTTCGGCTCGGTGTGTTCCCGGGGCCTTTGGGATCATAAGGCCCGGTCACTAGAACCTGATCGATTGCTGGCGCGGTGCGCGGATATCGATTGTCGTTGAAGCGGGCTAGCGTAGGCTGCCGGATCGTCTCGGCAAGCGACGAACCCTCTTTCGCGAAGGTGACAGCTAGCTTGTGCGGACCGGCAGTGACCGCAAAGCGCGCTTTCAAGTCCTTGTCGACCGCCGCGACCTGCCTGAACAGCGAGCCGTCGCCTCCGGCCGGCCTTTGGATCGTGAAGGTCTTGACCGGCTCTCGGTCGAGCAGGACCAGGAGCTCGTGCGGACGGTCATCGCGCATCCCGCTGACGGTCCCAGTCAGATTGCGAGCGAGAAGAATCTGGATCTCGTACTGGCCGTCCCGGGGAAACGTATAGACCGTCGACAATCCACCGCGGGTGCCAAGCGGCAGCCCATGCAAGTGATCTTCCTGTGTCAGATCCGGAGCCACTCGAATGATGTCCCCATGCAGGGACTGCGCCGTGCCGACCGCGAGGCGGCTGATTTTCTGAGCGGCCGAGATATAGCGGTTCAGGAGCGTCGGCGAAAGATCGCCGACGATGACGTTGTCGAAGCCGTGACCGCTGTCATCGGCCGGCAGTAGCGAGGCGGCGTCGATATCGAGACCCAACAGGTCCCGAATCGCGTTCCGATACTCGGTGCGAGTCAGCCGTCGCAGCGTTTCGGTGCGGCCGGGATTCAAATCTGCGGCCGCACCGGCATCGAGCGATGCTCTCAGCCATGTCAGCATCGCGCGACGATCGGTCGGGGATGGCTGCGGCGACTGGGGAGGCGGCATGAGGCCCGTGTGCAGCTTGCGCACCACCCTCTCCCATCGTTCGGGCTGTGCGGCGGGCCTCGACACGTCCACCTGGTCCAAACTCAGCCCACCGGTGTTCAGGCGCTGGTTGTGGCAGGTCGCGCAATAGCGATCGAGAAACTGGCGCTGGCCCAAGGTTGGGGAAGCTCCCCCTGAGGCCGCGTTGCCCTGCTGTGCATGTAGGCTCGCCGGCAAAGTGAGCCAGAGTGCCGCTGCCAGCCCGGCAAGGACCGGCTTCAGCGGCGCAGGGATCTGCCTCGGCTCGGCCATCTGTTGTGCCCCGCCAGCGAACAACATCTTATACGCTAAGCAGCTCTTCGAGGAACCGGCCCCTCGGCGCTCCTCACAACAGCCGTGGAGCCTGTCGCGTTTTTCGCGTGCAAGGCCGGCTGCCGTGCGGCAGACCGGGACGTGAGCGATGCCATCAATGTTCTTGCGGCTGGGATCATCGTCACATGCGGGTCAACGGTGGCCGCGGGGTCGCGCGTTGCGCCGGAACCGCAGTGTGCCTAGTCATCGGTATAGTTCCCGTGCCTTGCCAATGTCGCTGCTGTCTGGCGCCAGCGACATCCGTTGTCGTACTAGCTTCAGCGCTCGGAGTTCCGCCCGCTGCATGCAGTGATGGCTGGCGCAGTCAAGAGTTTGCGCGCGCTCGGCAGGTTTGGCGATACTCGAATGCGTGATGCAGCTAGGTCTCGATCGTCGCTCGTTCCTCAAGGCGCTCGGTGCCACTTCGCTCGCGGGGTGCTCCTCCGCGCCGGAATCGGCAGCGGGCGGACGCCCCAACATCGTCCTCATCATGGCGGACGACATGGGCTTCTCCGATATCGGCAGCTATGGCGGGGAGATCTCCACGCCCAACCTCGATGCTCTGTCCGCGAACGGCTTGCGCTTTCGGCAGTTCTACAATGCCGCGCGCTGCTGCCCGACCCGTGCCTCGTTGCTCACGGGGCTGTACGCGCACCAAGCGGGCGTCGGCCACATGGTGGGCGACTACGGCCATCCGTCGTACCAAGGGCGCTTGAACGATCGTTGCGTGACGATCGCCGAGGTTCTCAAGGACGCCGGCTACACGACCTTGATGTCCGGCAAGTGGCACGTCGGCGAGAACCGTCCCCACTGGCCGGTGGACCGCGGTTTCGATGAGTACTTCGGCTTGATCAGCGGAGGCTCGAACTACTTCAAGCTCGACGGTGCTCGGCAGATGGCGACAGGCAACGATCCGTACACCCCGCCTGACGACGGATCGTTCTACATGACGGATGCGTTTAGCGACAACGCGGTGCGCTTCCTTGAGGAGCACGGCGCCAAGCCGGACCCCTTCTTTCTGTACTTGCCCTATACCGCCCCGCACTGGCCGCTACACGCCAAGCCGGAAGACATCGAAAAATATGTCGGCAAGTACGGCATGGGCTGGGAGGTGCTGCGCCAGCAGCGCTTCGCCCGCCAGCAAGAAACCGGGATCCGGGCAGAGACTTGGACGCTTAGCCCGCGCGACCCGGACGTGCCGGCTTGGGACGATGCCCAGGACAAGGCCCTTTGGGAACGCCGTATGGAGGTTTATGCGGCCATGATCGACTGCATGGATCAAGGCATCGGCCGTGTCGTCGAGACCATCCGGAATCTGGGCAAGCTCGACAACACGCTCATCATGTTCCTGTCCGATAACGGCGGGTGCCACGAGAACGCCGATATCGAGCAGGGAACGCCGCGCAATACGTGGGGCGATCCGAACGCCATGCCGGGCGCCGCCGGATCGTTTGACGGCTACGACCGGCCTTGGGCAAATGCCAGCAACACGCCGTTTCGGATGTTCAAGAGCTGGGTTCACGAAGGCGGAATCTCTTCTCCCCTGGTCTGCCACTGGCCGGACGGGATCAAGCTGCCGCGCGGCTCGATCACGGACGCTCCCGGTCATGTCATCGACCTGATGGCCACTTGCATCGACCTTGCCGAAGCGGAGTACCCAGCCGAGCGAGACGGCACGCAGATCGTGCCGCTGGAGGGCAAGAGCCTCCGTCCGATCCTAGAGACGGGCACCCGCGATGCCCACGAAGCGCTGTATTGGGAACATCAGGGGAATCGCGCCATTCGCCAGGGCCGCTGGAAACTCGTCGCGCTACGCGACCGCAATCCGCAGGCAGCCAAGCCCTGGGAACTCTACGACATCGCAGAGGATCGTAGCGAGCAGCACGACCTTGCCGCCGAGATGCCCGAGCGGGTCGCCGCGATGGAGGCCGCGTGGCTGGAATGGGGCGAGAAGGTTGGCTGGGTGCCGTTCGAGCAGCTGCGCTAGCGCGGCGCGTCCGAAGCCGTGATCCGGTCGCGCCAATACTCGAGAACGAGTGGCGCCACCATCGTCCGGGTCGGCGCGCGTTGAGTCCGGTCGGTCACTTCAGCCACACGGGCGAGCTCCACGCATACTTGCCCACTTCCATCTGCTGGTAATGGGGCTCTTTGAAGCGGCCCTTGAGCCAGATGCGGGCGTAATAGTACCGCCCGACGGCAGGCTCGCGAGTGTCCCGATATGTGAACTCGGCTGACGTTGGTTCCCCGGTTGGTTCGTACGCATAGATGTACTGCCCGTCGCTGACGATCTCGATCTTGTCTACGGGCGAGACGGCCTTGACCTTCACCGCGATCTTCGGGGACGAGGCTCCGATCTCGGCCTCGCCGCCTTGGAACGCGCCGTTGACCCGGAAATCTACCGAGATCGGCTCGCCGCCGCGCACTGCGAAGCTGCGCCGGGCGCGCAGCGCATCCACGACCGATTCGCGGCTCAGCTCCTTGGCGAACACGCCCAGCATGCCGGTGTTGTAGCCGCTGAGCCCATCGTGACGGTCGCTCGAGCCCACGAAGCCGAACTTGTTGCCGTATCCGAGCCCGTCTTGCACGGAGGTCTTGCCGACGGGCGGGCGGCGCAGCCAGTCCGGGACGGCGCGTGGTTGATCGTACGTCTCGTAGACGCCGTGCCCCGATGTGATCTCAACCACCGGCTCGGCAATCGGGTCATGCTTGGACCAGTCCATGGCGCCCCACGGCGCTCCGACGTGATGCACCCAGGGAATCGCGTTCTCCCGCGCGAGGCTGCGATGCAACTCCTCGATCGAGTTGCTGTCCGGATCGGTGATGCGGTAGATCGGCGAGAACGGCTTGGTGAAGATCACGGTCCGGTCGCCGTAGCGGCGGCGCCCGGCTGCATCGCCGCTCCATTCGTAGCTGGAGAAGCCTTCGAAGCGGCCTTCCTCTGCCAAGACGTTTGCGTAGGATTGCTCGACGCGATACTTCGAGTTGGTCATCGAAGGCCAGTCGTGGTCGGACGAGGCGCCGAAGTCCAGGACGCCGGAATGCATGGCGTTCATGTAGAAGCGGTCAGTCCACATCTCGATCGTGCGGTCCCCCGGGTATTCCCCGAGGTGCGTGTGGAGTTCGCCGTAGTAGAGGGTGTAGATCTGGCCATTGAGTTCGAGCGTTTCGTGGGGTACGTGTGCGGGCCGAGGCGCGGCTTTCTTCGTCTCGCCCAGAGGGCCGTTCGCAGCCTCACCGCGCACGCTCGCGTTGACGGGCTCGATGGCCTTGCGGTACATCATCATGTCGGTGGCGTGCCAGAAGCCATCCTCTTCAAAGACTGGCGCCCGGTAGCCGATCGCCACGCCCAGGGTGAACGGCTGCAGCGTCTTGCCGTCGAACCATGCTCCTGCCGAACCCGGCGATCTCCCTGCGCGATAGCCGGGATTGCCCGGATGGAACGAAGTGACTTGGTGCAGGAACCAGAAGCGCCCGCCGCGGTCGATCTGGAACTCGTCCAGCCGGTCTAGCTCGGCGACGAAGTCCCGGGCCTTGGCAGGCAGCTCGTAGCGCATGCTGTCCCGGACTCCGGAGACCCTGCCGGATGCGTGGATCCAGGCCGTGCCGTCGGCCGCGAAACGGATCATCGGCCGCTGCTCGTCCTCGGCGGAGGCGAAGAAGGCCGTCTCGTCTGTCCACTGGCCGTTGCTCGCGGTACGCAGATAAACGTCGTAGTCGCCGTCCACCCAGCGGTCAAAGGCCAGCCAGAGCTCTCCATCGCTGGCCGCCGCCAGGTTCGGGCGGAAATTGAAGCCGCTGTCGGGCGTCACGAGGCGCTCGTTCCACGCCCCGTCCGACATGCTGGCCAGAGCGATGCGGACGGCGCCCTTGCGGGCCGACTCCCATGCGATCACCGGAGAGCCGGTCGGCATCACCGCCACCGACGGGCGCATGTCTGGACCGCGCCCGGAACTGACTCGCGAGATAGGCCCGAGGCCGGCGCCGTTCCAGTGCCGGGCATAGACGTCGAAGTCCTGTTCCACTTCGTTGAACTCGGACCAGGCAATCCAAAGGCCGCCCGCGCTGTCGGGGGCCGCTACCGAGCTGAAGACGTAACCGTCCAACTCGTTGACTTTGGCGATCTCGCTCCAATGGTCGCCTCGCCAGCGCCCGAGCGAGACGAACTGACGCGTGGAGTTGAGAAGGTCGCTCGCATTGGACTGTATTCCGACCGTGTACACTGTGCCGTCGCTGGCGAATACGACACTGCGGCACTCCTGGCGGACGGTCGGCTGGAAGCGGTGACCGTTCTGGGCATCGTAGATTTCTTGGTAGGTGTATTCGATCGGCTCTTGGGCACTCAGCGCGCCCGCCAAGAGGACGAGGGACAGTCGAAGCGGCGACATCGCGTCTTGATTCTAGCCCGACTGTCGGCTTCGAAGAGCCGTCTGTGGTGCCTACAGCGAGGCTTTGATCTTGCGGACCAGCGCCGCTTCCGGTAGGTTGCGGTATGCCGGATCGAGCGGATAGCAGCCCGACACCAAGCCGTTGCGGGGACCGGTTGTGCAGTCGCTAAACGTTCGGCAGATCCTCTTCGAGCTGAGGCTGCCTCTGGCGAGAGTGTCTTTGGGCAGGGTCGGGTAGGCCAGCACCATCCGGCCCAGACCGACAGCATCGGCCTTGCCGCTGCGCACGACCCACTGGGCCACGTGCGGAAGGAACTCCTGCAGGTAGCTGTAGCCCGTGCCGATGACGACCATGTCCGGAAACGCGGCCTTGATCTGGGCCGTGGCGTCGATCTGACGCGCACAGCCGACCAGCGGGTCCTCGGGCGGCTGGTAGCCATCGGACGGAGGAAATAGAGCTGGGCGTTGGATGTGCGGGTTGTAGTACGGACTGCCCGCCGAAACGTTCAGCAGGCGGATGTCCAATTCGCGCAGCAGCTCGATGAACCGAAACGTGTCGCTGAGGTCGAACTCTACCGGGTTTTCCGCACTGCCGCCGAAGGCATGGCGGTACGGCAGCGCACCGGAGAAGTCCTCGGGTATCCCGGGGCCGAGACGGGAGCCCGAGCTGCGTGCGGGGTCCGGGCGGTACGGGGCGAAGTCGAAGGCGCTCAGTCGGACACCGATCCGAATGCCGGAAGTGGTTGCCCGGATGCCCGAAACCACCTCGCGCAGGAAGCGCGTGCGATTTTCGAACGATCCGCCGAACGGTCCCTCGCGCGTGACGGCACTCAGGAATTCGTGTCCCAAGTAGCCGTGGCAGTGCTTGACATCGACGAAGTCGGCGCCACAGCGTTCGGCGATGCCGCCCGCCCTGATGAAGAGGTCGATGATCCTCCTCACCTCGTCGTCGCTTAGCACCGGATAGTCGTCCGGGATGCTGAACTTGCGGTCCAAGAAAGGGTGGCGGTAGAGGATTTTGGGCTCGAGGCCGGACTGGCTGGGTCGCGAGAAGCGGCCCGAATGGGTCAGCTGAAATCCCGTCAGCAGGTCTGCGTTCGAACCGAAATAGGCGCGATGTCTGTCGAGCAGTTCGGCATGCAGGGCCTTGAGCGAGTCCTCTGTCTCGGGCCGGATCATGAGCTGGCGCGGGTTGGCGCGGCTGTCGGAAGTGATGGCCATTGCCTCGCCGCCCCAGATGCACTTGGCCCCGCTGTGAGCGAAGTTGCGCCAGCGCCGGCGCACCAGCTCGTTAGGCTTGCCGTCGTCTTCGCCGTCCCAGCCCTCCATCGGATGGATCACGAAGCGATTGCCGAGCGTCTTCCCGCCTGCCGTCAGCGGTTGGGCCAGCGGGGAGTCGGGAGCGGTCTCGATCCGATCCTCCGCTTGCAGCGGCAGGCCAAGTTCGTCGCAGTGCGCGCGGAACTCCTCGACGTTCCGCATGCGGGCGATACGCGGGTAAGCCATAGAGCAAGAACCAAACAGTATCGCTTACCGCTGCAGCCACGTTTGATCCGGCATACGAGCCGGCCATCTCCACGAGCCGTGATCTCGTACTGTCGAGCGCAGCACGGCACTCCCAGCGGCACCGGCTGCGTGGTTGGCACGGTGCGTTGCCGTCCCGCGACTCCCCGATGCGGTATCCTGATCAAGAAGACGAGTCAGCCATGGCCGAGAAAAAGACCGAAGTTTACAGTGCGGAGTATATGGGGAGCGGGACTTTTAGGATCAGCAAGCCCAAGCGCAAGCCCAGCAAGCTGAAGGAAATCCGCTCCAAGCGAAGCCGACGTCGCGCGCGTCGCAACTAGCACAGCCGGGAGATTCCGCTCCGCGGCGGACGCAGTACCCAGTCCGTCCCGTCGGCGACTTCGCCGCTCCATCCAGCAATGGCTGGAAGCCTTGCGTTCACCCTTTACTGAGCGCCTCTAGGGCGGGCATTCGACATTCCGACGCGCATAGTTTGTTACGGTCTGCGATAATGCAAATTGTCTGAAGCTGACGGTCCGCATCGGTTGCGTTGCAGGCCTTGCTGACGGCTCTATTGCGACCTTAAGGAGGGTAGTTCCATTGGCTAGTCGATCCAACACTCGATTCCAGAAGCGCCTTAAGGAGCTTGCGCGCGCCAACAAGCGTCGAGACAAGGAAGAGAAGAAACTCCAGCGCAAGGCGGAGCGCGTCTCGGACGGTGGCGGACCTCCCATCGAGGCGATCGATCCGGCGGATCTCGGACTGCCCCCGCTCGAAGAAGAGACGGTGGCCGAGGGATCGGCTACGCCTGCCTGACGGCTAACCGCTGGGAAACGTCGTGCCGACGTCCGGCTCGGGCGTTTCTGGCACCTTGACCTCTGCCTCGATCAGGGAGAGCCTTTCGTTTAGATTCGCGAGGGTCTGTCCGACAGGGTCGGGCAGTTCGCCGTGCTCCAGCATCTGCCATTCGTCGTGGCTCACGCTGACGCCCTTCACAGCGACCACCCGGCCTGGTATGCCGACCACCGTGGCGTGAGCTGGTACTGACTTGACGACGACCGATCCGGCCCCGACCTTGACCCATTCCCCGAGTTCGATATTGCCCAGTACTTTGGCGCCCGAGCCCACCACGACATGATTGCCCAGCATCGGGTGGCGCCGCTCCCGGCCGTGCCCGGTGCCTCCCAGCGTCACCCCTTGGTAGAGCAGGACGTCGTCGCCGATGAGGCTCGTCTCGCCGATCACGACCCCCATTCCGTGATCGATGAAGAAGCGGCGGCCGATGGTTGCGCCGGGATGGATCTCGATCCCGGTGATCAGGCGCGACATGTGCGACAGCAGCCGGGCGAGCACGAAGCGGCGCCAGCGGTAGAGCCTATTGGCGAAGCGATGCAGCAGGATCGCATGGACGCCGGGATAGCACAGCAAGACCTCGAGGCCGCTCTTGGCGGCGGGGTCGTGCTTGAAGACGGTCTGAATCTGTTCGCGAATTCCGTGGAACACGTCAACCTCTGGGGTCTGGTCTGGCAGCGGTCTTGCTGCCGGGGCAACACTGGGAAGGGCCGGGCCTAGGCCGGCCTCGTACAGGCGCAGGCAGTGAACCTGTAGATCGACATGTCGCGCGAGGTGCGTCTCCGAATATCCGAATCGTATGGCATCTGGGCGGCGAAGTCAACGTCAGGCAGCGGTCTCCGCGGTGGGTTGCGACGGCCGACGCGGATCACGTCTCGTCCGGGTCCGCTGCCTCAGTTGCGATTCGCTTGGCGCATCGGCTCCACCTTCAGCGGAGTCGCCCATTGCGGGTCGATTGCACGCGGCTGCACGCGGGCGTGCTTGCGCAGGAATGCGTCTGCGTCGCGGTTCGCCCGCAACGCTGTCGCCGGGTCTCGTCCGCGGCCCCAGTAGAAGCCGTGCGGCTCGCCCGTATAGGTCTTGACGGTCACTGGCTTGCCGAGCGCTTCCATTTCAGGCACGAACAGTCCTAGGTTGAAAGCCTTGATCGCATGCACGTCCCCGTGCAGGATGAGCGTGGGAGCGGACAGGCCGGCGAGCTTCTGTCGCGTACGCTGCCGGACGCCTTCGTCATAGAGGGCCTTCGGATCCGCATTCATCACATCCCACCGGCGGTCCCCAGTCGGGTTTCCGTCGGGCCCTAGCACGACGTGGGCCTTTGTGAACATGCCCATGTAGATGATCGTGGCGGGCTCGCCTGCCACGATGGCCGAGAGTTCGTCGGAAACGCTCGCCACTTCCAGAGCTAGCGTGCCGCCACCACTGCCGCCATACAGCGCGACACTCTCGGCGTCTACGTACGGCAGTTCCCGAACCGCGCGAACTACAGCGAGAGTGTCCTCAACCACCCCTCGGTCCTGCGGGTCACGACGAATCTCCCGTCGCGTTGCCGTCACCGCCACATATCCCCAAGCCAGGAAGCGCGCCTGTGTGGGCTGGCGGACGGCGTTCTGGCGAAGGTTTGCCATCGAGCTCTGGCCCAACCCGCCATGCATGAACACGATTGCGGGGAAAGGCCCGTCTCCCGGCGGCTTGCGGACCGCTGCGTAGGCCGTATCCGTCACCGTGAGCTCCGTGACGGGAATGCGATCCTCCGAGATCAGCGGATAGGTAGCTTCGCCCGCAAATGCGCAGCTGCCTAATGCCAAGCTCAACGCACCAAACTTGCCGACCATAACCCCTCCCGAATCGGTGAGTATTGTAGCTTAGGATCTGTCTCTAGGACAGTGCTCCGACGCGCCCAAGGCCTTCGTCTGAGGACACGACTTTCGATTCGGACGAGCGACCATGCCAGCCCTTGACCGCCGATCGGCGATTTCAGTTCTTTCCGGTGGCTTGGCGTCAGTCGCCGCCGGTGCGGAGCGGCAACCGAACGTTCTTGTCGTCCTCTCCGACCAACTCCACCACGGAGCCCTCGCGTGCTCCGGAAACAACGTCATCCAAACGCCCAATATTGACCGGCTGGCGAGCCAAGGCGTCCGATTCGAGAACGCCCTGTGTCCGACACCGTTCTGCAGCCCGACGCGGGCGTCGCTGGTGACCGGGCTGTTCCCGCACCAGCACGGAATCGTCAAGAATCTTCGGAGCGACAGTCCGGGCCTGGATCCGGACCTGCCAACCACCGAGCAGGCGCTGGCGAATGCCGGCTACGTGGCCCGGCAAATTGGCAAGTGGCATCTCGGGGAGAAGACCCGAGTGCCTGCCTACGCCCAAGATCCGGAGCGGAACTACCGCCAGCACTTCCGATCAATAGCGCGAGACCTGGCCGCGCCGCCAGACGGACCGATCAGCCGAGTCGGCCGGCCGATATACGCCGTTGATGCGGTGCACGCCGCGAACGCCAAGTTCGACGGCAACGGGCCGTCGAACACGTGGATCGGACGAACGGACGTTCCAGTCGGGCACACCGAGGAAGCGTGGATCGCTGACCGAGCGATCGAGACTCTGGCCGAACTAGCGGGCAGGCCGTTCTTCATGACGGTCAGCTTTCCCGCACCCCATGCGCTGTGGGTGATCAACGAGCCGTACTACAGCCTCCATGAACGGCAGCGTATTTCGCTGCCCGCGAACCGAGGTTCGGTCCGAGACGTGGACCGCTCGACACCGGCCTGGCGCTTCGGACAGCTTCTTGGCGAGGACGGGATGCGCGAGTACCTCGGGGTCTACTACGGCATGGTCTCGATGATGGATGCCAACTTTGGCCGGATCCTGGCCGAGTTGGAGCGTCTCGGGGAGGCGGACAACACTCTGGTCGTCTTCACCGCCGACCACGGCGACATGCAGGGCGGCCACGGCATGTATGACAAGACCAGCTACTCGATGTACGAGGAGACCACTAGGGTGCCGCTGCTGCTGCGCTATCCGGGCAGGATCCCGGCGGGACAGGCGCGAAAGACCCATGCGGGGACATGCGACATCTCGCCGACGATCCTGGACTACCTCGGGCTCGGCGCACCGGAGACTCTGGCCGGGCGCAGCCTCCGGGCCTCCATCGACGGCTCGGAAGACATGGAACGGCCGATGTTTGCCGAGCGCGATCGGTCAGCGTGGGGATCGGAGGGCCCGCCTCACTTCCAACGGCTGGTTCGGACTCACGAGTGGAAATACTGCTACCACTCGCGCGGCGATTCGCAGCTCTACGACCTCGCCAACGACCCCGGCGAGACACGCAATCTCATCGACGACAGGGCGGCACGCAGTGCCAAGCGGAAGATGCACGTAGAACTCGCCCGCTGGATGAGGGACACCGGGGATCCGAGGGCTGGATCGATCAGGGACATCTAAGCGGTCGCCACCGCATGCCGACGGGACGGGGAGGCTAGGCTTCGCCAGGCAGCGTTGCCGAGCCTGTGCTCATCGCCCGCCCCGCTACCTTGGCCAATAGCCGGGCGCTGTAGATCGTAGAGGCATAATGACCGCACTCGTGGGTGCAGTGGCAGCCATCGGCTGCATCGGCGGCAATGCACTCGGCTCCCGCGGAAAACCATAGGGAAGGGAAGTTGTAGTCGGCCTCGCGCAGGTTCCCGACCGGAGAATTCTTGGTCTCGCACTCGGTCACGTCGCCGTTGCTGTAGATGACGCAAGCTAGGCGCCCCGCTACGCAGGAGAACTGCGCGCGCCCCTCGGTGACAGTCTTCTCGACGCTGGAACGCACTTGCTCGTCCAGGCTGTGGTTCAGCGCTCCGAACGCGCCTTCCCGGAGTCGCCCGGCGCGGCGATCTTGCTCGACTCGATTCGCCAGTCTGCGGTATATCTGCGGGTCCACTTCTGTCTGCGCCGCGTCGAGCGGGTTTCCCCGGCAGTAGTTGTAGGAGGTGCCGTCCGGCTCGAAGCGACGCTTGAGTTCCTCGTGGATGCGCAAGATCTCCGACTGGTTGTCGCGCATCACGGTGGTGAGGGTGTGCAGGATCAGGTTGGGGTGGGTCTGGCGCAGGCTCTTGACCTCAGCGGCGGTCTTGAGCAGGCGCCGATAGGCACCCTGCCGGCCGCGGATCCTGTCATGCTCATCCTCGTCCACATGGTCGACGCTGAGATTGAGGTGGAAGCGCAGTCCAGCGGCTCCCGGCAGGACCCGCGAGAGCGTGCTCACAACTCGCTCGGTGTGCTGGCCGTTGGTCGGCACGTACACGTTCGCAACGCCGTTCATACGATGCGCCGCGAGGACAATCTCGGCCAAGTCCGCGCGCAGGAACGGCTCTCCGCCGCCGATGAAGAGGTTGAAGATCTCTCCCATCGACCCCAGCGTGCGCTCGAACTCAGCGAGCGTGAAGTCCACGTTCGGCTTGGGGTTGAGCTCGTCCCAGTAGAAGCAGTGAATGCAGCGCTCGTCGCAGCGCGTGGTTACGTACAGCGTCACGAAAGGCGGCGTAATGCGTCGCCCGAAGCAGGTTGCCGCCTTGACCTTCGCTAGGTGCGGCAGGAAATTCCGGGGACTCGAACTGGGCCGCATGGCTGTACGCCCGGTGGCTGCGCTTGCCTCAATTCAGAGGCTTGACGCGAATGTTGCGCCACGCGACTTCGTACGGTCCGGTGCCCTGCCTGATGCCGTGAACCTGCAAGCCGATGAAGCCCCCCGGGTGGGTCTTGAAGATCTCTTGGTCGGAGATGTCCTCAATCGCCTTGCCGTTGATCCAAGTTTGGATGCGCACGCCCTTGGCCACGATCCGGTAGCTGTTCCACTCCCCGTCGCGCATGGTCTTGTGTGGGATCAGCCTATCTTCGGGCGTCAGCCAGCCGCGGCCGGTGGCTTCCCCGTAGACATAGCCCGACTCTGCCCCGTCTTGGCCGCTTGACTCGATCTCCACTTGCGGGCCGTAGACCCTTCCTGCCCGCTCATTGCGACCGCTGCCGCTGGACTCCGGTTTCTGCGATGAGCGGATCATGACACCCGAGTTGAGCTCGTCGTCGACCTTGACTTCGAATTCCAGTTCGAAGTCGCCGAAGTTGGTCGTGGTGCAGAGGAATGAGTTGGGACTGCCAGGCGATGTGCGCCCCAAGATGGTGCCGTCCACGACGCGATAGGTCGCGTAGCCGTTCCGCTGGGACCAGCCGTTGAGAGTCTCGCCGTCAAAGAGCGTGATCCAGTCGCCTGCAGAGGCGGGGTAGCAGAGGCTGGCGCCTAGTAGGGCCGCCAGCGCGATCTTCGTGAGCTTCATAGTTTCTTCCTCCAAGGTAGCTCTGAAAAAGCCTCCGGCTCGGCAAGCGGGAGCCGCTTGTATGCGAAACCGAATCGAGGCCACTTACGTCACAAAAGCAGTGACTCTAATTTCAGGGTAGTAAAATGGCGGGAGACTGCCTCAGTCGCCCTAGGAGCCCCCATCATGTTCAAACAGCCCACACCCAGATCTGGCCGCCTGCATTCCGCTGCGGGCGAAGGCCAGACGCCGCTCGTGGCGATCGTGCTGCTAGTCGGCATCGCGCTGCTAGCCGGCCTGAATGTTTATACATTCCTGCAATTGGACGAGTTTCGCACAGAGGTCAGCGAACAGTTCGAGACTCACGAGGTGCGCCTGTCCGCGCTGGACGGGAACTTGCAGCGGACCACGGAGGTGGCTTCGGAGTTGGGCTCACAGGTGGGCGAGGTGGCTTCTCGCGTCCAGACCAACGAAGAGCAGATCGTGGCGAAGACGCAAGCGGTCGAATCGAGGGTTTTGGATCGCGCCGAGACGCTGGAGCAGGAGATCGTGAGCACGCGGCAAGCCAGCGAGGCCCAGATTACCGAAGTGGGGGGCAGGCTGGAGGCCACGAAGACCGAGATTGGCGAGCTGGGCGGCGAGGTTGACACTGTCAAGGAGGAAGTCGCTGCCACTAAGAGCCTGCTGGACGAGACGGTGGCCACGCTCACCACGGTGAAGGGCGATCTGGGCGTGCAGAGTGGCTTGATCGCCACTAACGGCGACGAGCTCGCGGCGCTGAAGGCGCTTGGCGAGCGCAACTTTTACGAGTTCAATCTACGCAGGACCAAGAATCCGCAGCGAGTGGGGCCGGTGAGCATCAAGCTGACCGGCACCGACCGCAAGCGCAACCGTTACTCGATCGAGCTCTGGGCCGACGACAAGAAAATTGTGAAGCGGCGCAAGACCTTGCTGGAGCCAGTACAGTTCTACGTCGAAGGGGTGCGGATTCCGTACGAATTGGTGGTCAACAAGATCGATAGCGGCCTGATCGAAGGCTATCTGGCCACGCCCAAGGGCGGGCCACGCGGCGCGTAGGCGGGCGGTCCGCTTGCAAGCCTGATCACGCTTGAGCGCGCAGGCTGGCAGGATCAATCGATCGGTAGCACTGAAGCCGAAAGGTTGGTCTTGGCTTGCGAGACGATTTCGGCAGTGACTTGGTCGCCGAGCGTGTAGACGCCGGTCACGGATAGCTCGTACTGGTTGCGCACTGCCTCCAGGATGTGCGTGGCGAGCCGGCGCGGCTCTAGGCCCGTTCGCTTCGCGGCTATGCTGGCTCCGCCCGTGCGCAGGGCCAGCCTGCGCATCGCCCCGCGAGCGTCGGTGCGCACAAAGACCGTATAGACCGACACTCCCTTGGCCCGGGCCAGTTCGACGACCTCTGCCTCGGAGGTCCGGCTGCGGGCGATCGGTCCGGCTGAGAGCACGATGATTGCCCGGCGATTGGATCCTGTGTCGAAGCCGCCATCGATTGCCGCGAAGAGGGCGTCGTGCAAGCGCGGCAGATTGCCGTACTCGATGCGGTCCAGCGCCTTGGAAAGGGCCCGTCGGTCGGAAGTGAAGTCTTGGAGCAGGTCAGCCGACTCATCAAAGCTCACGAGCGCCGCGGAGTCACTTTCGCCCAAGTGGCCAATGACGGCTTCGGCGATTGGCCGCACGGCGTGCCCTACCATGCTGCTGTCGACTAGCAGCAACGTGTCGACTGGGGCGTCGGGTTCGGAGACAGATATGACTTGCAGGGGTGTATTGCCGTCCTTGACCGAAAAGCGCTCAGGACCCAGCCCGGTCACGGTTTCGGCGGTGCGCTCGTCATAGGCCGTTACGCGGAGAGTGATCTCTTGCGCAGTCAGCGCGCCGTTGAGCACCAGCGCTCCGAACAGACAGCAGTAGAGTCGCCAGTGCGCCGCGGCAGCGGACGCGCGGGCCTCGGAATCATCCATCGCTGGCATGGTAGCAGTGCTGCCAGTGAACTGAGCGAACAGGTGCTGGCCCGAGCCGCAAGGATCCTCCGCCAAGACAGGCAAGGATTGGCTGTCGGCCTGCAGTGTTGCTGCAGGCGTGCGAAGCTATGAACGCAGGGCCCTGTTCGTGCTCAAGTTCCTTCTCTGGCTCATCCTGCTTGTGCTGTGCTGGCCACTTGCGCTGCTGGCATTGATAGCCTATCCGTTCGTTTGGCTGGTATTGCTGCCGCTTCGCTTGATCGGGATAGTCGTCAGCGGCGTCTTCGAGCTATTGCGCGCAATCATCACCCTGCCCGCTCGGATGCTCTCTAGCGGGCCCAGCCGAGCATCGCAATAACTTGGCGGGGCCATCGCATCGATCCGCTCAAGTCGCCGCGTGTGACACTCATGCCAGCGCCTCGCTGGTACCAGCCGAAGATCGCTTTGCACGGCGTCTGTCTAACGGGGGATGGGACTCGGATCCAAGCGAGTCGCCATACAGTCACTTGGCATTGCGAGCCGTGGCGGGCGGGTCGGGCAGTCAGCAAGTTAGGTAGGTGATCGCAAGGGCAGCCCGCCCGTGTCGGCTTGACGAACGCGGCGGACCAAGCCTCCCACCGTGATCGCTGATGCTGGCTTCCGGTCGGTCGAGCGTGCTCAGCTCTCGACTGCGAACGCTACGAACTCGTCGCCCGAAGCGGTGTTGCCTTTGCCGCCCCCCGCCGCGATCACCACGAACTGCTTGCCGCCAGCCTCGTACGTGCAGGGCGTGGCGAAGCCGCCAGCGTTCAATTCGGTCTCCCACAGGACTGCGCCCGTGTCTTGGTCGAATGCGCGGAACTTCTTGTCGAAGGTTCCTGCCATGAACACCAGACCGCCCGCCGTGGCGATGGAGCCTCCGTGGGATGGCGAACCGGTTTTCGGAACGCCCCGCGCTGCAAGTTCGG
The DNA here is from genome assembly GCA_009838515.1 of Terriglobia bacterium. GTDB lineage: Bacteria > Acidobacteriota > Terriglobia > Bryobacterales > UBA6623 > VXMF01. The sequence continues at coordinate 20,703 of VXRL01000012.1, forward strand.
GGAGCTCTCCGTTGACCACGCGCCATGCGAAGTCGCCCGTTTCGAGATCGATCGCAGTGACGTATCCCCACGGCGGCTTGATCGCCGGGTACCCTTCCGCATCCAGGAACTCGCTGCGGTCGGGCAGGGCGTAGTCGAACTTCTCTTCGGGAGCGAGCTTGAGCTCGATGCGATTGGTGGTCTCGTCCGAGCTGACGAAGACCCGATTCAGCGCCGGGTTGTAGCAGCATCCGCCCCACAGGCATCCCCCGCGGAAGCCAGGATGGACCAGGGTGCCGCGCGTGCTTGGCGGCGTGAAGAGGTCGCCTGCGTCGGTGGACTCCCAGATCTTCCGCACTGCGGCGTGTGCTTCCGGCGAGATGTCGGTGATGGAGGATTCCGGAAAGCCTTGGCGTGACACCGGAGCCGGCTTGGTGGGGAAAGGCTGTGTCGGCCAGAGCTGCTCGCCTCCGAGATCTGACATCGGGATCGGCCGTTCTTCGACCGGCCAGACAGGGCGGCCGGTCTCGCGGTGCAGGAAGAACAGAAAGCCCTGCTTGGTGGGCTGCACCACCGCGTCGAAAGTGCGATGGTTCTGGGTCATTCGGATCAGTGCCGGCTGGGCCGGCAGGTCGTAGTCCCAGACATCGTGATGGACGGTTTGGAAGTGCCACTTTCGTTCGCCCGTCAGCGCGTCCAGCGCCAGCACGCAGTTGCCGAACAGGTTGGCGCCGATACGGTCGCCGCCGTAGAAGTCGAATGCCGGCGAACCGATGCCTGCGAACACGATGCCGCGCTCCACATCGAGGCTCATGCCGGACCAGTTGTTCGTGCCGCCGACATGCTTGTATGCGTTCGGCGGCCAGGTCTCGTAGCCGTACTGGCCAGGCCGCGGCGTGGTGTGGAAGATCCAGCGGCGCTTGCCGGTCGCGATGTCAAAGGCTCGGATATGGCCCGGAGCTTGTGGGTACGGCCCTTCGCCGCCGCCCCCGCCGACCACGATCAGATCCCGGTAGGCCACCACCGGGCTGGTGCATTTGACCGAGACGCCCTCCACCTCGCTATCGAGATTCTCGTTGAGGTCGATCATCCCGTTGGCCCCGAACGACGTGTCGGGCTCGCCGTTGGTCGCGTCCAGGCTGTACAGCCTGTTCTGCACGGTGCTGAATATGCGCTTCTGGGAGCCGTCTTCTGACTGCCAGTAGCACACTCCCCGGCTGACGCCGGGGCTACGCCGCGAGGCCGTCCCTTGCTGCGGGTCGAACGACCACAGCAGCTTGCCGCTGGCGGCGTCCAAGGCTTGGACCTTGACCCGGGCCGTGGTGATGTACATCACTCCGTCCACGACGATGGGTGTGCACTCGATGGTGGTTTGAGGCCGCTGCATCGAATCCCCTGTGCGGTGGACCCACGCCGGCTTGAGCTGTGCCACGTTGGACCGGTTGATCTGGTCGGCTGGAGAGTAGCGGCTCGCGCCTGCCGTGCCGGCGTAGTGCCGCCATTCGCGGCTGGGGTCGTCGCTGAGCCACTGGCGCGGACCGGGTGCAGGCCACGCCCGCGAAGCAGCGACTAGCGCTCCGCCGGAGGACTTGAGGAAGGTTCTGCGGTTGGTGGGCATGTTGGAATCTGAGTTTCCGGGGAGGGGATGGCCTCGATGGAGGAACGGGCGCTGCAAGGGCCCGCGAGGGCGACCAGAGGTGCGAAGACCATCGAAAGCAAACAGCGGTTGTCGACGCTAGAATCGGTGCAGCCAGCGGACTTTCGCCACGACGTCTTCGACGCTTGGCAGGAAGGCTTTCTCCAGCGTCTCGCTGAACGGTACCGGCGTGTCAGGAGCGGCGATGCGCACGAGCGGGCCGTCTAGGTAGTCGAACGCATGCTCGGAGATGATTCCGGCCAGCTCGCCTCCCAGGCCACCGGTGAGGGTGTCCTCGTGCAGCAAGACGACCTTGCTGGTCTTCTTGGCCGTGTCCAGGATTGCCTGGCGATCGAGCGGGACGAGCGTGCGCAGGTCCAGCACTTCCACGCTGATTCCCTCGCCGGCAGCGTTCTCGGCAGCTTCGAGGGCGACATGCACCATCCAGCCGTAGGTGATGATCGAGATGTCGGATCCTTCGCGACGGACTCCTGCCTTGCCGATAGGCACCGTGTAGTCCTGAGTGGGCAGCTCTTCCTTGACCGAGCGGTATAGGTACTTGTGCTCGAGAAAAATCACCGGGTCGTCGTCGCGGATCGCTGCCTTGATCAGCCCTTTGGCGTCATAGGCAGTCGATGGCTGCACCACCTTCAGGCCCGGCGTATGCACGTAGGGCATCTCGACGTTCTGCGAATGGAACGGGCCCCCGTGGATGTTGCCGCCGGCGGGAGCGCGGATCACCATCGGAATGGCTTGCCCCCAGCGGTAGCGGCACTTGGCCGCGAAGTTGGTGATCTGGTCGAAGCCGCAGGCCATGAAGTCTGCGAACTGCATTTCGAGGACCGGGCGAAGTCCGTTGATGGCGGCACCAGTGCCGGCGCCGACGATGCCCGACTCGGCGAGGGGAGTGTCCACGACGCGCAGCTCGCCGAAGCGCTCCAACATGCCCTTGGTGATCTTGAACGCGCCGCCGTAAGCCGCCACGTCCTCGCCCATCACGAAGACCGTGTCATCGCGTTCCATCTCTTCCCAGATGCCCTGGCGGATCGCTTCGACGTAGGTTGTTTCTGCCATGGTGGGGCGCGGTTCTCGCACTTAGGCGGGCGCGTAGACGTCGTCTTCCAGCGTCGCCGGATCGGGGAAGGGCTGCTCAAGCGCCCACTCGACGGCGTCGGAGATCTTGTTGAGGACGCGCTTGCGCATGTCTACGAAATCTTGCTCGTCCGCGCCTAGATTCTCAACCATATACTTCTCCAGCATCAGGATCGGATCCTTGCGCGACCACTCCTCGCGGAGTTGGTTGGGCACGTAGTCGGCAGGGTCGTGTGCCGAGTGGCCGCTCATGCGGAACGTCTTGCACTCGATGAAATAAGGGCCCTTGCCAGCGCGGGCGTGTTCGACGCCGCGCTTGGACGCCTCGTAGATTGCCAGCACGTCATTGCCGTTGACGATCTCGGCGGGAATGCCGTAGCCGGCCACGCGGTCGGCGATGTCCGCGATCTTCATCTGCTTGTCGAGCGGCGTGGAGTAGGCGTAGAGATTGTTGTTGCACAGATAGACGATCGGCAGGTTCATCACCGCCGCCATGTTGAGGCCCTCGTGCCAGTCCCCGCGACTCGAGGCCCCGTCGCCGGAGTAGTTGAACACGACGTTGGACTCGCCTCGATAGCGCATGGCAAACGCGAGGCCGCCCGCGATAGGGATGCTCGCGCCGATCGATGAGATGATCGGCACGCAGTGGCGCTCGGGGCAGCCCATGTGCATGTTGCCGTCGCGGCCCTTGGTCAGGCCCGTGGCGCGTCCCATGTACTGGGCGAGGATCTCTTCCGGCGTGATGCCGCGGATCAGCAGGGCCGCCATGTCCCGGTGCGACGGAGTGAGCCAGTCGCCCGGGCGGGAGAGGATCGCGCTGCCGACGGGAATGGCCTCCTGGCCGCGTCCGGTGTAGCAGCCGCCGACCACCTTGCCTTGGCGGTAGAGCTTGTTCTCGATGCGATCTTCCAGCTCTCGCATCAAGAGCATGTAGTAGTGAAATCGTTCGCAGAGGTCGCGGTCAAATTTGGTCTGTAGGTGTGCGACGGCTGGGGTGCTCATAGCAGCATTAAAGAAAGATAAACCATAGGCGCTCGGTTTGCAAGACGGAATTTGCAAGATGCTCCGACGCCGAATTCGGGCTGGATGCGGCGGCCCGGAGGTCGCCACAGTGCCCGCTGGTCCTCGCGGCAGCGCTCTGGCGGCGCTCGATCCGAAGCGGGATATGCGCGATGGCAGCTGCACTCCGCGTGCGCTAAGCCATTGTTCCAGCACGGAATCATCGCAGAATCGGCGACGCTGCTGGTCGCATCCGGAAGCCTGATTAGTGAATATGATCGTGCTGTCGATCACCGGTCCACGGCTGCTGACTCTGAGCGATTGACAGAGCTTCGACGATCGCGAACGCTGGGCTGTCTGCAGGAATGGCGGATCTCCGGTGGCAGGGCGGCTCGGTGCTGTTGCGCCGTATCGATTGCTGAGGTGCCGCTAGCATGGAGCAGCTCCTGCTTGGAGGCGGAGAAACGACGAGTCCGGCAACAATGGCAGGTTAGGCTGGGACGAAAGCCGCAGCCACAAAGCCGACCACTCGCTGCACCAAGCCCGTCGTCGCTGTGAGTCGTTTCTCGGGACGCGACCTGCCCCGTGTTGACTGAGCAGACATTCCACGGGATCCTGGTGTGGGCCGTGTTCGCGATAGCGGCCCTCACTTGTGCGACCCTGCTGCGTCTCAACGCGCCGTACGGAAGGCACTATTCGGGGCGCGGCTGGGGCCCGGAGATGTCGAACCGGGTCGGGTGGGTGGTTATGGAGCTGCCGGCGACAGTCGTATTCGCAGGCATCTACTTCGCGGGAACGCTGGCATGCGAGACGGTTCCCCTGATGCTGTTGGGGATCTGGCAGTGCCACTACCTGAACCGGGCATTCGTCTATCCTCTCCGCACGCGAACCGCGGGCAAGAAAATGCCAATGGTGGTCGTGGGCAGCGGGTTCGCCTTCAACATGGTCAACGCGTACGTCAATGCGCGTTTCATCTCCGACTTTGGCGAGTATGGCGCCGCGTGGCAGGGGGATCCGCGATTCCTGGGCGGGCTCGCCGTCTTCGCGGCCGGCTTCGCCCTAAATGTCCACTCCGACAACATCCTGCTTGGCCTTCGCAAGCGGGGCCGAACCGGATACTCGATCCCGCACGGCGGGGCGTTCCGCTACGTCTCCTGCCCTAACTACCTGGGTGAGTTGCTGGAATGGTCCGGGTGGGCGGTGGCGACGTGGTCGCTGGGCGGACTCGCGTTCTTCATCTACACCGCGGCCAACCTCGTCCCGAGGGCGCTCAGCCACCACCGGTGGTACCGGGAACGCTTCACAGATTATCCGGCCCGGCGCAAAGCGGTGATCCCTGGAGTGCTCTAGGCCCGTCGCCGTACTCGCGCCTGCAGGTCAACCGCCGCTGACAGGGTTCAGGGCGGTGCCCGCGGGGACCCGACGGCCGCCCACCGGATCGGGGAGTTCTAGCGGAAAGCCTGGGCGAGTCGCAACTGAACGTCCCCATGTCTCTGCGGCGGTCCACCAACGCAGTTGCCCTGAGTTGCCCGAGTCGCAGCGTTGAACGCTCTGCGTGGGGTGTGCTCTGCGCTCGTGCATGGAACAGGCCCGGCTGAGCGGTTAACTGTCACGTTTGGCGCCACTGCCGAGCTCGGTGCCCGCGATATTCTGATAGTCTGGCGCGAAACCCCACAATTTTTGGTTGACATTTAGTGCGTGCACGTGATACATTGGCCAGCGAATACTGCAGATGAGTTGGATCAGGGGTTGTTCAACTGCTGACTCGGTGGCGTACTGCAGTTGCGCCTGATGTAGTACAAGTACCTTGTTTTCCAAGGAGGGAACTTCATGATGAAACGACAGCGCTGCTTCGTCGCAGCTCTTGTCCTGCTGCTGGGACTGGTGCCGTTTGCGGCCGCCCAGCAGGCTGATACCGCACTGATCGTCGGGACCGTCTCGGACACGACCGGGGCTGTGATTCCTGGCGTGAACGTGACGTTTAGCCACATCGAAACAGGTATCGAGTCCACGACGCAAACGAACGAGACTGGTAACTACCGCTCGAACCCGTTGCGTATCGGAACGTACATTGTGGTGGTTGAGTCTGACGGCTTCAAGACGTATTCCGGCTCGGGCGTCACACTGTCTATCGGCGACGTGCGCGAACTCAATGTCGCGCTCGAAGTCGGGGCGGTCACTGAGGTCATCGAGGTTGAGGCGTCCGCACCCTTGCTGCAGACCACTGAAAGCTCGGCCGGAACCGTAATCGAGAACCGCCAGATCGTCGACCTCCCGCTAAACGGTCGCGACTATCTGCAGCTCGCAGTGATTTCGGCGGGCACCGTCGTGTCGCGAGGCCAAGGCATTTCAATCGGTGGCCAGCGTGGCACGGAGATCAACTTCATGATCGACGGCGTCGACAACAACAACCAGTCGATCGCTTCCCAGGGTGCCCAGAAGGAAACCGTCAAGCCGTCCGTCGACGCCGTGGCGGAATTTAAGGTCATCACCAACGGCTTCTCCGCGGAATACGGCAAGTCATCGTCCGGGATCGTCTCGCTGGCGATCAAGTCGGGAACGAACGAAGTGCACGGCACGGGATTCTTCTTCTACCGTGACGAGACGATGGATGCCAAGCCCTACTTTGCCCCGGGGGACAAAGCCCAGTTCGGGCGCAAGCAGTACGGTTTTGCGGTAGGTGGGCCCATCAAGAGGAACAGGTCGTTCCTTTTCGGGGACATGGAGCTCACGGACATCCGCGAGTCGGATACGTTCGTGCGGACCATTCCGTCAGCCGCTATGCGGCAGGGGGATTTCTCGGGCGAGTTCTTGGACGTGACAGGGCGGACGATCTACGATCCGTTCACAGCAGAAGGCGCGATCTCCAACGCGAGGCAGCCGTTCCCGAACAATCAAATTCCGTCATCTCGGTTCGACCCGCTGGCTAGGATCACCAAGGATTTCTATCCGGATCCCCAGGTTGCCGGGCTGAGGAGGAACCATACCTTCCAGCCTCCTCGCAACCAGGACTTCAGCAAGTGGGACATCCGCTGGGATCACAATCTATCGGACCAGGACAACCTATTTTTCCGCTGGAGCTCGCAGCAACAAAATCGCGGGAACAGGCCTGGCCTGCCGCCCACAGCCAATTTCGGCACAATGGTTCCGGGTGGCAACTCCCTCGATGTGACCAGCAACAACACCGCCTTCGGATGGAATCGCATTTGGAGTCCCTCTCTAATCTCCAACATCCGGCTCGGCTGGAACTACCTTGACACCGATGCCGAGATCCACCCCGACGTTCCCGGGAACGTGAACGCGGAGATCGGGCTTCCCGGATTCGATACCACCCTCCGCGGTATGGCGATTCTTGAGATCGGCGGCTGGCAAGCCCTCGGCAGCTCCAACTGGGCTCCGAACCTGATTCAGTCCCAGACGAGGCAGGTGTCCGTGGACAACACGTGGACCAAGGGCGATCACGCTATCAAGTTCGGCGCGCAGATCTTCTTCATGCAAACCGGCATCGTCAATCCGCAGCTCGCGCTCGGCAGGGTAGCCTTCCCGCGCCAGTTCACCCGCGACGAGCCGTTTGGTGGCGGTGGCGATGGGTTTGCTGACTTTCTGCTCGGCACCTCCAATGGTCTCCGTGGATCGAACTTGATCTATATGAATATGCGCGCTCCGTACCAGCACTTCTATGTGCAGGACGACTGGAAGGTCAACGACCGCTTGACGCTAAACCTAGGAGTTCGCTACGAGTACAACCCGCCGTTCTTGGAGACACGAGACGGCATCGGGTACTTTGACCCTGACGGGGATCGGCCAGATGCCGACCGTCGCTACGCGCAAGACCCGGGCGAGGTGAACTACACCGGGAGCGTCACGCAAGGCATCATCAAGGTTCCAGGGCTCGACGGCACCCCGCGCCGTCTCACCAAGCCGGATGCCCTGAACTTCGGGCCCCGCTTGGGGATCGCCTATAAGCTGACAGAGAAGACCGTCTTGAGGATGGCCTACGGAATCTTCTACGGGACCTTCTCCAACACGGGCGGCGGCGAGTATAAGGAGACTCAGCCTCCGTTCCATTTCAAAGTTGGGCTGGTGGCTGACCCGAGCAACCCCGCACAGTACCCGTTCATGAACGGTCTGCCTCCTGACACCATTAGTGCCAGGAACGCGATCGCGGTGGAAATGTCGGGTTGGGAGCCGGAGCCGGACTGGCCGATGGCGCAGAACTGGAACTTCAACGTCCAGTACTCGCTTCCCGGCGATACGCTCTGGGAAATTGGTTACTTCGGCAACAAGATGAATCACATGATGGGCCGCTGGGACGAGAACGTCCCCAGGCCCGGCGAGTACGTCTATGACCCGGTGACCCAGAAGGTCATTCCGCCCACTGGTGGCATCAACGAGCGTCGCCCATGGCGCGCGGCATTCGTGCCCACCGCGAGGCGCGGCGATGTGGAATTCCCGGGTAGCGACCCCGGCGGCTTCATTACCCTTGGGCGCTCCAACATGCATTCGTTCCGGTGGAACTCCCTGTATCACGGCCTTCAGACCAAGGTTGAGAAGCGCTATTCGCAGGGCATGACCTACATCCTCTCTTACACGTGGTCGCACGCGATCGGGGATTGGCGCGCTATCCCAGGTTCAGGCGGGGCTCCGGGAGAGAATGCCAGGATCGTCAAGGATGTGCTAGACCTGAGTCACGAGCGTGGCCCGACACCCCAGGACATCCGGCACCGCATGGTCGGCAGCGTCGTCTATGAACTGCCGTTCTTGAAGGGAGCGACTGGCGTCAAGCGGACGCTTCTTGGCGGGTGGTCGATCGGTTCGATCATCACCCTCATGGGTGGCACCCCCGCTACGCCGGGCGTCCAGGGCGCGAGCAGGTCTAACATCAATGACCTCAATCACCTCGACAGGCCGGACGTCGTCTCCGGCCAGAGCGTCAATCCGGCCAAGCAGGATCCCAGCCTGTGGTGGAACGCGGCAGCGCTCGTGGCGAACCAGCCGCTGGCCTTCGGCGACGCCGGCAAGGGCATCCTGCGCATTCCGGGACGCGCGCAGTGGGACTTCTCGGCATACAAGAGCTTCCAGTTCGGCGAGAAGTACTCTGCGCAGTTCCGGTTCGAGGCTTTCAACTTCACCAACACGCCTCAGTTCGGAGCCCCGAACACGCGCGTGGGCAACCGGAACTTCGGCATCATCAGCAGCGCGTCCACCCCGCGTAACCTACAGCTCGGCATCAAGTTCATCTTCTAGACACTGACGCCGCGAAGCGGACCCAGCCCGTCCTCGGTCAATGCACCGAGGGCGGGCTTTCTCTTTTGAAGAACCGTCCATAGCGTGGCGCTTTGCGCCGCTAGGCGAAGGCGTAGAGAGTTCGGACGAGCATCTGAGAGACAGCCTTCCAGCGCGGTTGACGCGCTTTCGAGGGAACCGGGAGCGGTCTTCGATGGACGGCTGTTGGCTTGGAGGAATGCCCGCCTCGCAACTTCGACCGTACCTGCTCGCGGAATATGCTAAGTTGGCAATCAGCGGCCGGGGGTTGTAACGCGCTTGTTGTCGGGAGACCCGACTGGCAGGGCAGGCGGTTAACCACTCATTCCGGCTAGGCGAATGGTCGAGGAGGACAAGACAGTGAATCAACATCGTCGAGTGCTGGCAGCGCTCTTGGGGGTGCTGCTGTGCAGCGGCGTCCTATACGGTCAGGCAGCCGACACTGCCCTGATCGTCGGTACCGTATCCGACGGCACTGGTGCAGTCGTGCCCGGAACAGACTTGACGTTCGCGCATCTCGCCACTGGAACTCAATACACAACCCAGTCCAACGAGACCGGCAATTTTCGCTCGCCGCCTCTCAGGATTGGCGAATACATCGTCATCGCCGAATCCGAAGGCTTCAAGCAGTATTCCGGCAGCGGTGTCAACCTGTCGATTGGAGACACGCGCCAACTCGACATCACGCTCGAGATTGGTGCCGTGACCGAGGTCATCGAAGTGGAGGCGGCCGCTCCTCTGCTGCAGACCACCGAGGCGTCAGCTGGCACGGTGATCGAGAACCGCCAGATCGTTGATCTGCCGCTGAACGGGCGGGACTATCTTCAGCTCGCGCTGATCTCGGCCGGGGTCACACCCTCGCGCGGCCAGGGTGTCTCGATCGGCGGCCAGCGCGGCTCCGAGGTCGGATTCCTGATGGACGGCATGGACAACAACAACCAGTCGATCGCGTCCCAAGGCCGCCAGAAGGAAGTCGTCAAGCCCAATGTGGATGCCATTTCCGAGTTCAAGGTGATCACGAACGGCTTTTCCGCCGAGTACGGCCGCTCCTCCGCTGGCATCATCTCGCTGGCGATCAAATCGGGCACCAACGACCTCCATGGCACGGGCTTCTATTTCATGCGCGACGAAGTGCTCGACGCCAGACATTACTTCGCCAATCCTGAGCAAGAGAAGCCGCAGTTCGGCCGTCAACAGTATGGCTTCGCAGTCGGCGGGCCTCTCAAGCGCAACAAGTCGTTCCTTTTCGGCGATGCCGAATGGACCGACATTCGCGAAACGGCCACTTATGTCGCAGGCGTTCCGACGCCAGCGATGAAGAATGGGGACTTCAGCGGCTACGACCGTGCGGTGCATGACCCCCTCACGCTCGAAAGCGACACGCGCCAGCCCTTTGACAACAATCAGATCCCGGCGTCCCGCTTCGATCCAGTCACCACCATCATGCGCAACTGGTGGCCGGATCCCCAGCGCGATGGCTTCAGGCGGAATTTCACGTTCCAGCCGCCCCGCAACCAAGACTTCTACAAGTGGGACATCCGTTGGGACCACAACCTGACCAATGCCGACAACATCTTCGCTCGCTGGAGCAACCAGCAGCAGGTCGTCAACAATCCGCCCCGGCTGCCACCGACCGAGTTCGGCTCGCTCACCCGAGGTGGCCCCTACGACGTCACGAGCAACAACGCGGTGGTGGGATGGAACCGTGTCTGGAGCCCGCTGCTCGTGTCCAACTTCCGGGTCGGCTGGAACTACATCGACTCCGACATCGAAACCCATCTCGATATCCCCGACAACGTGAATTCCAAGATCGGGCTGCAAGGCTTCAACCAGAACTTGCGTGGCGTCTCTGAAATGTCCATGTCGCCGTGGTATCCGATCGGAACCAACACCTTCCGTCCGAACCTGATCCAGTCGCAGACGCGGCAGTTCTCAGCCGACAACACACTGACGGCGGGTAACCACGCAGTCAAGTTCGGGGCGCAGCTCTTCTTCCTTCAGAGCTTCATCGACAACCCGCAGCGCACCATGGGCACGATCATCTTCGACGGGCGCTTCACCGAGCAGTCCCCAGTGAGCCGCGGCGGCGGCGATGCACTGGGCGACTTCCTGCTGGGCTACCCGCGCGAAATTTTCGGCTCGAACACGGTCTACATGAACATGCGCGCTCCGTTCCTGCACTTCTACGCTCAGGATGATTGGAAGGTCAGCGAGAAGCTGACATTGAATCTCGGGGTTCGTTACGAGAACAATGCCCCGTGGATCGAGACGAGGGATGGTATTGGCCTGTTCTCCCGCGGGGGCGGCAGAGGGTCGCAGGGCTTCATTCGGGTCGCTGGCCACGAGGGCAATTCGCGGGCTGACCGTGCTCTGATCGACCGCGACAACAATAACTTCGCACCCCGCTTCGGCATGGCCTATCGAATCAGCGAGAAGACTGTGATCCGAGCGGCCTACGGGATCTTCTACGGCAATATCACCAACACGGGTGGCGGCGAATTCATGGAGACGATGCCGCCGTTCCACTTCAAGGCCACGCTGACCACGGGTCGTGCGGACCCGTTCCTGTCCATGCGACAGGGCTTGCCGCCGGGTACGATCTCGGCATCGAACGCGCGCGGCGTGGAAATGTCGGCTTGGGACGAAGACCCCCCGTGGCCGATGGCCCAGAACTGGAACGTCAATATCCAGCACACGCTCTTTTCGGACGTGTTGTGGGAGGTGGGTTACTTCGGGAACAAGATGAACCACGTCATGGGTCGCTGGGACGAGAACGCTCCGCGCCCGGGCGAGTCGGTCTACGACCCTGTACTGGATCGTACTTTCGGACCCAACACTTCCCCCAACGAGCGCCGCCCATGGAAGCGCACGTTCGTGCCGTGGGCGGTGCGCGGGGATGTCGAATTCCCGGGCAATCCGTATTCTGGCGAGTTCTTCGATGGCTGTCTGTGCTTCATCACCTTGGGGCGTCAGAACACTCATTCCAACCGCTGGAACACCCTGTATCACGGCTTCCACACCAAGTTGGAGAAGCGCTACTCCGAGGGCGTGACCTACATCGTGTCGTATCAGTGGTCGCATGCGATCGGCGACATTCGTGCAATTCCTGGGTCTGGCGGTTCACCGGGAGAGAGCGCTCGCTTGGTGTTGGACGTACTGGACCTTACGCGAGAGCGCGGGTCGAACCCGACCGACCAGCGGCACCGCTTCGTGGGCAGCTTTGTATACGAACTGCCATGGGGCCGCGGCAAGCGTTTCGGCAGCGGCTGGGGCGGAGTCACGGACGCACTGCTGGGCGGCTGGTCGGCAGGCACGATCATGACCCTCTCCAGCGGGACTCCGGCGACGCCCAGCGTGCGCGGCAACCCGGCCAATATCGGCGGTGGCGACCGGCCGAATGTGGTTCCGGGGCAAGATATCAACATGCCGAACCAGGACCCGTCGGGCTGGTGGAACCCAGCAGCCTTCACGCCGAACGAGACGCACACGTTCGGTGATGTCGGCAAGGGCATCTTGACTGGGCCGGGCAGGGCGCAGTGGGACTTCTCGGCCTACAAGCAATTCCGCATGGGCGAGAAGTACTCGGTGCAGTTCCGCCTAGAGGCGTTTAACGTCACCAACACACCGCAGTTCGCCTTCCCGAACACTCAGGTTGGGAACCGCAACTTTGGCATCATTTCCGGCGCCGGCCGGCCCCGCAACCTGCAGATTGGCCTGAAGCTCATCTTCTAGCGAATCAGTCGCAGTGCGACTTCCGCCCGCCCCCCGCCCCACCGGGGGGGGGGGGGGGGGGGAGGGTATTGAGAAGGCCGGCCGCGGGGGGGGGCGCAGAAGGCCGGGGGAGAGCGACA
>VXRL01000012.1:33534-54599 GCA_009838515.1 Terriglobia bacterium
TGTTGTGCCTCTGAGTTCTTTTTTTCTATTTAGCTGTGCGCTTGCTGGCCCCCCCGCCTGCTACTCTGTCGTGGGGGGGGGGGCGCTTCACTTATATGCCTCAGGCGTCAGCGTGTCCGTCAATCAGAGCCCGGATAGCGAGGCACTGAAGTGCATCAGGCGGCACAAACGCACTCACGGCTGGCCTCCAAGAGATCTCAGCACTCGGGCTCTCGGCTCGGATCAGGGCCGCGGTATCGGCTCGAAATCCGAAGTACGAACCTCGCTTCTGACGGTTGGGCTTGTTTCAACACACGCAGGCCCAGCGTGGTTCCTGCACTCAGCTATCGCGGCCAGTCTCCTGGCACGCACAAGCCCTCCAGATTCGTCGGGAGCCTCTTCTTTTCGAAGTCAACTATTGTCATAGTTACATCTCAGTCTGGGCGGCCATGCCTGCTGCCCATGGAAGGCTCGCAGGTGGGTGGATCCGTGCCCAACAGGTGCTGAATTCACATTTCCGAGACGACCATCACGCTACGGTGTATGAACGAACGGGAAGCGCCTCGACCTCAAGCGTGGAGAGATCGAGACGTGTCGAGGCATTGTCTATGTCGAAGCCCACAACATCTCCCGCAGCATCTAGATCGACGTTCAGTCCGTTGGACACCTCGCGCGTCTCAGTGCCAGGGCTTCCCTTGAGTTCAACGTAGAGGCTGTCCGTGTCGGCGTAATAGAAGAGTTTCATTTCATTCCTCTTCGGAATCCGCGATCGAAGAACGCATTGTGCACAGTCTCGCCGTCCTCCAGAGTCACCACGCGAAGAATACGCTGCCCACTTTCGCCAGGGATTGCGCTTTCTCCCCACCACCGGACGCGCCCGTCGGGCTGCTAAGAGCGTCGTAGCGGAGCCGCGATGACTTCAGCACACCAAGCGGGCTCGATGTAAGGACGCTTCCGCCGAACTTGCTCATCGAAGTAACGTGTCGTCTTCACCTACCGAGTCCCGCCTAAGCTCCGAAGTGCAACTGGGGGTCTATCGGGGCAATCTCTCGGCTGAACACATGATAAAGGGGTGCCGAGTCTCCTGCAAGAGCTATGCTTGGGACGGACAACGCTGGAGCCGGCTCCAACGGCTGAGAATGCGGTGTCGGGCCGGGTCGGTCCGACCGGCGTCTCCACGCCGGAGGAGCCCAAGGCAGGGGAGTTGCGGATGTTTGACGGGACGGAGTTCGTGTCGGTGCCAACGGGGGATTTCCTGATGGGCTCGACGAGCGAGTAGGCGAACGACTGGGTGTCAATGAATGGCACTCCCCGCTCCCTGCACCAGCGCAAGTGTCGCCCCTATAGTTTCGAGGGCGTAGCGCTCCCTGCTGCCGTCGGCCCACTCGACGTCGATATGACCGGGCGCTGCGCTGTCTTGGAGCCCGAAGTACGCGACAGGTTCGCTGGAACTCAAGTAACTCCCATCGCGATGGATTCGCCGCCAAGTGCACGTGCCATCGTCGAGGCATAGTCCGACGCGCGAGCCGAGCCCCGAGGTGTTGGCACCAGAGCCTTCCAATTTGACCCGCAGCCATTGATCGCCGTCGGTCTGGTTCAGGTACAGGCGGACTGGGCCGTTGCAGTTGGTGACCACTAGGTCGAGATCTCCGTCTAGGTCCAAGTCGCCTGTCGCGAGCCCACGGCTGGTGCTGGCTTCTACGGCTCCCCAGACTTCGACGCCGTCGGGCACTTGGAACCGGCCAGAGACTCCTTGGTAGAAGAGATTCGGCTGGACGAAAGGGAACGGCTCTCCGCGCTGGCCTTCCATCACAGCCACTGCTCCGTTGGCAATGAAGATGTCGAGCGTGCCGTCATGGTCGAAATCTTCCCAAGCGATCCCGAAGCCCGTATACGGCATGCTGGAGTTTCCAAGCCCGAAGCGATTGGTGGCATCGATGAATTGGCCGCTGCCGTTATTGAGGTAGAGGGTGTTGGTCTCCTGCACGTTGTGGGTCATGAGGAGATCGTCGTCGCTGTCACCATCGAAGTCGGCCGCCACAACGCCCATGCCGGCCTCGGCGCGTCCATCCGAGTTCACCGAGGCACCGACTTGCATCGCACGATCCTCGAAGCGACCTTCGCCGACGTTTCGCCAGAGCTGGTTCTCGGTGGAGTCGTTGGCCACGTAAAGGTCGGTGAGCCCATCGTCGTCAAGATCGGCTGCGATGACTCCCAGCCCGTTGCCGAAGGCGCTTCCCAGGCCAGCAGTCACTGATACGTCCGCGAAGCTTCCGCCATCATTGCGAAACAGGCGGTCCGGCACAGGGTTATACACGGTCGGGATGCAGTAGTCGCGCTCTCCGGTCGGAGCGAAGCACTCCTTGTTGTTGGCGACGGAAAAATCGACGAAGTTCGCGAAGAACAGGTCAAGGTCGCCATCGGAGTCGTAGTCTACGAACGAGGCAGATGTGCTCCAGCGCGCGTCTTGAGGTCCCTCCACGGTTTCGAACGTGCCATCGCCGTTGTTGCGGACCAAGAGGTTCGGCCCTAGGTTCGTCAGATACATGTCTGGGTCGGAGTCGCCGTCGAAGTCTCCCACGGCCACTCCCATAGCGACCGTCTCAAACCCAAGCCCGCTCTTCTCGGTCGAGTCTACGAAGGAGAGCTCGCCATCTGGGATCACACGATTCTCGAACAGGCGATTGCCAAGCTCGGTTCTTGGGGGGAAGAGCGATTGGGCTGGATCCGCGCCTTCGTCCAGCATTCCTCCTTGGAGCAGGTAGACGTCAAGATCGCCATCGCTGTCGAAGTCCAGCAATGCGACGCCGGGACCCATGATTTCGGGCAGGTAGAATCGCCCGGTGGCGCCGGGGAAGTGATGGAAATCGAGTCCGGTCTCGACTGCAGACTCTCGAAATAGCGGGGGCTGCTCGTCTGCGGTCGGGAGGGCGCTGTCGCCGCAGCGGAGGAGGGCCAACGCGGCCACAGCGAGCAGTTTCCTCACGAACCTCAATCTTGCCATAGCCGGGCGGTACTGGACCCTCATCATTCAGCTTGCTCGTTCGCCTCAAGCGGTGCGGTCGCTCCCGCGAACGGGATGAGATAAGGGCTCTTTCAAAGCTAGTGCAGTACGCGGTACGTCGAATCATCTGCCGGGGTTGACGTTCAACGGAACCGGACGATTGGGAACGGACTAGGAGACCTTTCGATTTACTGCAACGGAATCCGTTCCTGAGCCGTCAACAACACAGCCTGCACAGATGACACCCAGGTGTGGCGGCAGTTGCAAGCCAGTTTTCCAGTGCCAAGAATTCAGCCCGGCAAAATCGGCCCTGGGCCGAGTGTGCGGATAACCGACTTGCCGGGCCGGAACCACCCCCACCCAAGGCATCGCAGGCGAGATCGAGCACGACTGGACCATGCGTAGATTTACGTTCGCCGGCACATGCCTGCTCATCTTTGTGCTAGCGATTTCGGGCCATACGGTATTCGGCCAATCGCAACAGCGCGGCGGCAGTTCCTCGTCCTCCAGCAATTCCCGCGGAAGTTCCAGCAGCAGCTATGGCAGCTCTAGCAATAGCCGCAGCACTTCCAGCAATTCTTACGGCACGTCGAGCAGCAGCTACGGAACCTCCCGTAATTCCTACCGGACCTCCAGCAACACGCACCGAACTTCCCGACGCACCTACGGTTCCTCGTCGGGCGGTCAGAGCCGGCGGCCGTCATCGACGTCCCAGAGGCGGGTACGTCGGCTGAAAGAGCGCAGTGAGAGTCGCCTGTACCTACCGATCATCTTGGCGGGAATCGTGATCATCGAAGGTGGCGGCCGCCCGCCCGAGCCAGTAGTCGTTTGGATCAATTGTGGCGGCCAGGCGCTTCCGCAGGCCTACACGTATAGGGACCGACTACGAACGACCACCACCCGACGTTGCAGTGGTCAATCGCCTGCGTTACCCGGAACCGTGACCCATCTGTTGGCGCCAGCGGAGAATCAACACGGGACGTTGCGCCGGCTGTCACTCCAGAACCCCTCGCTTGAGTGGCGCCGACACGCTTGCCTACGACCCCCGATATAATTCCGTGAGGTCGGCCGTCCCGAATCCGCTCTTCGACCCTACCGTGCCCTTCAGGTCTCCAACTCCGAGCGACAGATCACCTACCCATGCTTCAAGAACTCGACATTGAGAGCTATGCCGTGGTTGACAGGCTCCGAGTCGAATTCCACTCGGGCCTCAACCTCCTGACCGGCGAGACCGGCAGCGGCAAGTCCATCGTTGTTGATTCCTTGGCGCTGCTGTTCGGTGCGCGCGCCAGCGCGGATGTCGTCCGTGCAGGCGCTAGCAAGGCGCGTGTCTGTGGGCGCTTTGAATGCCCTCCTGACGTTGCCGCGCAGCTGCCGTCAGAAGATGGCGACGGTGATAGCCAAGATCATGAATTGATCCTCGAGCGGCACATTCTCGCCTCGGGCAAGAGCCGCGCCTATATCAACGGCTCTCCGGCCACGCTGGCGCAACTCCGGCAGCTGGCGGCCCACATGGGAGACATCCATGGCCAGCACGAGCAGCAGACTCTGCTGTCTCCCGCAGCGCAGCTGCGCATGGTCGATGCTTATGCTGGGCTGGGCGATCAGGCTAGCGCGCTACGAGCGGCCCACCAGAAATGGACCCAGAGCACGCAGGCCTTGAACCGGGTGAAGGGCGACGAGCAAGAGCGCCTGCACCGCCTAGACCTGCTGCGCTACCAATCAGAGGAGCTCTTCCGGGCCGCTCCAGTTGCGGGCGAAGACGAGGTCCTCGGTCAGGAGCAGAAGCTGCTGGCCAATGCGGAGGACTTGCGCAAGAGCGCGTTTGCGGCGTTTGACAACCTCTACGACTCTTCCGAATCGGCCTCGGCGCGAATCAAGTCGGCCTCAGCCGACCTAGAACAGATCGCGCACATCGATCGCAGTTTGGCGGAGCTTGCCGCACGGTTGGAAGATGCGCGGGCCACGGTGGACGATGTCGCGTTTGAGCTGCAGGCGTACCTCGGCCGCATCGAAGCAGATCCGGCACGACTGGAAGAGGTCGAAGAGCGGTTGGCATCACTGGACAGGTTGAAACGCAAGTACGGTCCGAGCTTGGCCGAAGTCTTGGCATTCCGAAAGAGTGTCGATGACGAACTGGCTCTGCTGGATTCCAGCGACCTGCAGATCGAGGCGCTCGAGCGGGCGGTTGAGGACGCGGTCGCGGACTATGCCAGAAGGGCCAAGAAGCTGTCAGGCGCAAGACGCAAGGGCGCGCAAGAGCTGGCCGCGCAAACCAGGGCGGAACTGCGCGACCTAGCCTTGCCCAAGGCAGAATTTGTAATAGCCATCGACGCCATCGACACTTGGACCGAGACCGGGACAGACCGGGCGGCGATTCTCTTTTCTGCCAATCCCGGGCAGCCGGCCCGTCCCCTCGGCCAGGTCGCCTCCGGCGGGGAACTCTCCCGCGTCGCGCTTGCGCTCAAGACGGTGCTACAGACGGCAGCCAATCGCCGCGAGCATCGCCGGACCCTCGTCTTCGACGAGATCGATGCCGGAGTGGGCGGCGGCGTGGCGGAGGCCATCGGGCGCAGACTCGGTCAATTGTCGCAGCAGAGCCAGATTCTGTGCGTCACGCATCTGCCGCAGATCGCATGCTTCGCGAACGCCCACTTCCATGTTTCCAAGTCGGATGACAGTTCCCACACGACCGCCACCGTCCGGCACCTTTCCGCCAGCGGGCGGGTAGACGAGGTCGCGCGCATGCTGTCTGGGTCGGAAGTGAGCGACGCGGCGCTGGCGAACGCCAAGGAACTCTTGCGGGCGTACGCGCCTGCTCCCTCGTGAGGCGCTCGCCCCGCTTGCGGATCGCTGTTCCGTACCCTATCGACGTGCCTTAGCCGCTCATTCGCGGATCACCCAGATCGGCGACGACCAAGCGATCTCGTCGTTTACCTGCACCGCTCGCACGTAGTAGAAGTTCTCCCCCGGGGTTGGCTCCTTGTCTGTGTATTCGAACTCGACATCCTTCGACATAGGGTTATGCGTGTACACGACTTCGTTGTTGCGCACGAGCGCGACTTCGCGGATCGTGTCAGTACCGAGAATCACGGCCCGGATTGCCGGGACTTCGCCCTGCGCACGGATCTCGTCTCCCATGAAAGCCTCGCCGACCCGGAATTCCACGATGATGTTGTCGGTTGCGCCATAGGTGTGGCGCTGCTTGATGGCGTTGTAGACGCCTTCCCTCGTGGAGTCTTCGGCATACACCATGGCGTACGACATATGCGTCGAGAGGTGGTCGGAGCTGGCGATGACGCCCAAGCGGTATCCCTTTGCCCAAGCGGCGGCAACCATCCCGTCCGGGTGGATTTCCTCGAGCATCGCCGAACCCTCTGACGGATAGTCGTTCCCCTCGTCCGAGAACGGGCAGCCCATGCATTCGTAGCTGTAGCGATCGCCTTGGAATATCTCGACCACCGGCTCCAGATCGGGGTCGTTGTCGCGCCAGTCGGTTCCCATGTTGGTCGCGGAAGTGTGCGAGATCGCGAGACCGCCCGTGCGCCGAATCTCTTCGTAGAGCATCTTGGTGTCGCCTTCGATCACGGTGCCGATGCCGTTGTGTCGCTGCATGTACTCGTCCGGCTTGACGAAGAACGGCACGTTCTGGATGCCGCGCTTGGTGTGGAACACGTTGCGATGCCCGTTCGGGTACCGGACCGAACGCTCGTAGCCGAACAACGATGCATAGCCTTGCGTGTAGAACAGGTCCGCGGCCTTCTCGGTTAGCCACCACCAGTACGTTCGGTCGGCGCCGTACTGGTGGTCAGAAATGAAGCCCCAGTCCATAGCCGCCGCGTCCAACATGTAGCGGTAGAAGTCGAGGATCGATCCGTCCGGCGACCCGCGCAAATCCATCGAGAGTTCCGTGTGCCGGTGAGTGTCGCCGCGCAGGATCTGCAGTTGCTTGCCCGCTACGCGGGACCGATAGGCGCGGATGCGGCGCACGTCTTGAGCCTCGTTGGGATGGGCTGTGGGCCGCGCCGGTACAACCGGCTCCCGATCGCTCAAGGCTGCTTGCGATGGCTGGACCCCGGGCTGGTAACGACCTGCATACACGTTTTCGATCACGGTCTCCTCTGGCAGGTTGACCATCACCGAGAACGTGGGGTGGCCATCGCGGGGCCAGGCGATCCACAAGCCATCCTGCGCCGGTGTCGCGGCTGCGAACATGCTGGACCTCCCCCGGCTGTACGGCAGCATGGCCGGCTCGGTCCAGCCTTCGTCTGTCAGCGTGGTCACGAAAAATTGCCAGTAGTCGGCATACCCACTTCCCTGGCGGTTCCGAATCAGCAGGTGCAGGCGATCTTGGTCGTCGATCGCCAGCCGACCGTAGTGGTGGAGTTGGCCGCTGTCGGGCGTATAGACCTTTTCGCCGCGCTCGATCGCAAGCTCAGCAGCGATGCCCAGCTTGCTTTCACCGACGTAGGCCGCTACCTCGACGCCGCGCAGGTCATAGATCGGATAGCCAGGCGCGGTGTCGACCTTGTCCAGCCTGCCTTGGTCCTTGGCCCAGTTGACCCTGCCCACTTCGTAGCTCACCCATAGCCGGTCTTGGCTGTCCACTGCAAGGTCGGGCCGGGCTTCCAGCCGCTCTGTCGCGGCAACTTCGATCACCCTACCGCGCTCTCCGCCGGAGATCCGGCGCATGCGCACGTCATACCGCCCTTGATCGTAGGTATCCCAAGCGACCGTAACGTGACCCTGCGAGTCCGCTGCGATGGCCGGTTCCCAGTCGTTCTGCTCGCTGTCGCTGACCAGCAGTTCTTGGCCCCATGTGCCGTCCTCGTAGGCCATGTAGTACACGTCGGACTGCTTGCCCCGGAACGCCTGCCAGGCTAGGTGGATCTTCCCGTTCCGAAACGCCACGTCGTGGTCGAAGTCCGATTGCGGCGCGCTGGTCAGCCGCTGCAGCGGGCCGAACGTCGCGCCGTCGTACCAACGTGCGTACAGGTCGAAATTGCCGTCGACTTGTTGCGACCACACGGTCCAGAGACGCTCGTGCTCGTCGAATGCCAAGCGGGGCTTCCAGACGTCTCCGCTGACCCCGGGCACCTGGGTCCAAGTGCTCCAACGCTGCTTCTCGTTGTCATAGCGCGCCAAGCGCACCTCGTCTTGGAATCCGTCGTAGCTGGCCCACGCCAGCCAGACTTCCGAGCGATCCGCGGGATTCGTGACGATGTCCGGGAAATCGTCAGAGCGCGTGTCTTCGGTCATGCGCATCACGTCGACGATGCGTGGATCCAGCGGTGGCTCCGGCTCGGGATCGCGTGGCGTCATGAACTGCTCTGACGAGCCCAGGTCAGGGATGTTCTTGCGGGCGGCCTCGTGCTGTGCAGGCGCGTCCGGAC
Source organism: Terriglobia bacterium (assembly GCA_009838515.1). Classification (GTDB taxonomy): domain Bacteria; phylum Acidobacteriota; class Terriglobia; order Bryobacterales; family UBA6623; genus VXMF01. The sequence continues at coordinate 41,911 of VXRL01000012.1, forward strand.
GCAAGCGACCCGGCTGGGCGTCGTTTGGCTGGGCCAGCAGTGGTGTCGCTGCGACCAATCCAAGGCTCAGGAGGTAGACGATCGAAGGGTACGGGCCTGAAGAGGTCATAGGAGATCGGGAAATGGCGCGACCAAGCCAAGAGCGCCAGATCGCGGGGCTGGCACGATTCTAGCGAACCTCCTCAGGCGCAACTCGGCGGTACCCATTCGCGGCGAAGAAGCGAGAGTCGGAATGTTCAACAATGGAGCAGGGCCGCCGGGAAGATGGAGGTCCGCGGGGGCTCTTTGGGACTCCCGCGTCTGCGCTTCAGATGATCTCACTTGACCGCATCCGCGCCATCGCCGCCGATGCGGGCGCGGCAATCATGGAGGTCTACTCTCGCGATTTCAGCGTTCGCGCGAAGCACGATGCATCCCCGCTGACCGAGGCGGATCTCGCCGCTCACGCGATCATCGAGGGTCGCCTGCGCGAGGAGTTCCCCCAGATCCCGCTGCTCTCGGAGGAAAGCTCTGAGCAGGTGCCGTTTGCGACCCGCAAGCACTGGCGGCGCTATTGGCTGGTTGACCCATTGGATGGCACCAAGGAGTTTGTCAAGCGCAACGGGCAGTTCACGGTTAACATTGCTCTGATCGAAAGCAACCGGCCGGTGGCCGGAGTAGTCCACGTACCGGCCACAGGGACCACCTATTGGGCAGCCGAGTCCACAGGCTCGTTCAAGTCCAACGAGGCGGGTGATCCGGTTCCGATTCGCTGCAGCGCCGTCCCGGCGAGCGGACGCCTGCGAGTGGTTGGAAGCAGCTCGCACCGGTCAGCCGAGACCGACAGATATCTGCAGGCCTTGAGACTGCGCTATAGCGAGCTGTCCTTCTTGGCGGTTGGCAGTTCGATCAAGATTTGCATGGTGGCCGAAGGTGCGGCCGACATCTACCCGCGCTTCGGACCGACGATGGAATGGGATACGGCCGCTGCACATGCGATCCTGAATACGGCGGGCGGACGACTGGTCCTACACGACACGGGTGAGGACTTGTCGTACAACAAGCCAGACTTGCTGAACCAGTGGTTCGTGGCCGAAGCGGCCCGCGGCGGGGATGGCGGGGAGTGAGCACGATGCCGGACAAGACGCCCCTGCGGGAATTGGCTTCGCTGTCACTACCCGAGGCGCTCCCCAAGATCCTGGCTGTTCTCGACGCCGATAGTGGTACTTTGCATCGCCTCCGCGCTGACGGGCTCTTGCACTTGGAACAGCACTCCGGTTCGATTCCCGACGCCTTGCTGCCGGTAATCCGGCGTATCCCGGTCGGCAAGGGCATGGCCGGCCTGGCTGCCGAGCGGGCCGAACCCGTGCAGGTCTGCAACCTACAGACCGATGCTAGCGGCACCGCCCGCCCAGGGGCGCGCTCGACGGGCATGCGCGGTTCGATATGCGTGCCTATGATGAAGGGTACGCGCTTGGTGGGAGTCTTGGGGGTCGCCGTGGAACGCGAGCGCGATTTCAGCGACTCCGAAACCGATTGGCTCTTGGAAGCCGGCGCGATTCTGGCCGAGACCTGCGAGTAATCTGGCATGCCGACGCAATTGGTCAACCTCGACCCCTCCCGACTGCCGTCCAATCCTTGGATCCACCTGCACCCTAGCGACAATGTCGCCGTGGCGCGGGTCCACATCCCCGCGGGGGCCAAGCTGGAGTTCGAGGGGGGGCTGATCCAGACTTCCCAGCCGATCGCGCCAGGCCACAAGATCGCCCTGCGCGAAGTGGCAGCGGGCGAGACCGTGTACAAGTACGGTGAAGAGATCGGCCGCGCGGGGGAACTCCTTCATCCGGGCACTTGGGTGCATATCCACAACTTGGAGTTCGACATCAACGAGCGCCAGTACGAATTCGGCACGGCGCGGTCCGACCTAGCGGACATCCCCCTGCCGGAGCACCGCACTTTCATGGGGTATCCGCGCGCCGACGGCCGCGCAGGTACGCGCAACTTCGTTGCCATCGTGGGGGCGAGCAACTGTGCGGCCTATGCGACCGAACGCATTGCCGCTGCGTTTCGCGACGAGAGCTTTGCCGGGACCGGTGTGGATGGGGTCGTCGCCCTGCCTCACGCGGATGGCTGCGGCCAGGGCGAGGGTGCTGACTCGGACCTCTTGCGCAAGACGTTAGACGGTCTGGCGGACCACCCCAACATCGCCGCCGCGGTTGTGGTCGGGCTAGGCTGCGAGGTGAACCAGATCGGATACTACCTCCGGGACGAGACGGCGCAGCCGGGCATGGCGCCTCGCCGGGGGCTGACCTTGCAGGAGAGCGGGGGCACTCGTCGCGCGGTCGAGGATGGCGTCAGGGCCGTACGGGAGATGATCGAGTCTGCCGGTCGTTTGGAACGCCAGCCTTGCCCGGTGTCCAAGATTGCCATCTCGCTCGAGTGCGGCGGCTCGGATGCGTTCTCCGGCATCACGGCGAATCCCGGCGTGGGTTACTGTGCAGATCTTGTGGTAAAGCAGGGAGGCACGGCCTGCCTGGGCGAGACGACTGAAATCTGGGGCGCCGAGCACCTGCTGACGCGGCGCTCGGCAAGCCCTGCGGTGGGCAGGCGGCTGCTGGACATGTTGGACTGGTACTTCGACTACGTGCGTCGCTTCAAGGACCCGGTCACGTTCAACAGCAACCCCTCGCCGGGCAACATGGCAGGCGGGATCACCAACATCGCCGAAAAGTCCCTCGGGGCGGTTGCCAAGGGAGGCCACGCCACGCTCAGCGCGGTTTACGACTATGCCGAGCGGATCGACGAGAGCGGCTTCGTGTTCATGAACAGTCCCGGCTACGATCCGGCCTCGGTAACCGGCATGGTTGCCGGAGGTTGCAACATCTGTCTCTTTACTACGGGCAGGGGAAGTTGCTTCGGCTTCGCTACTGCGCCGGTGATCAAGGTCGCATCGAATTCCGCAACCGCCAGGCACATGGACGAGGACATGGATATCAACGCCGGCACCGTCGCGGATGGCGAAGAGGACATTGCCGGTCTCGGACGCAGAATGTACGAGACGCTGCTGGAGGTGGCGTCCGGCCGCCAAACCTGCAGCGAGCGGTTGGGCCATCGAGAAATGATGACGTGGAGGATCGGCCCTACGCTCTGAGCCGCCAAAGGGCTTGGATTGTTCCAGCCTCGCCGGAGTTCGAGAAGACCGCCGCCCCGTCGCTGCAACCCTCGACCGCGAAGCCACGTCACCGTTTCAGGCTCCGAAATGTTCAGAGCCACGCTCGTACTGCTGTCGTTCTGCGCAGAACACTCGCCGTGTTCCCACAGAGGACCAGGGCTAGGTTGCGCGGGTTGGATGCCTTCGTGCGAGCGGCTAGGATAAGAGGAGCGGCCGGGGTAGCTCAGCTGGTTAGAGCGACGGACTCATAACCCGTAGGTCGGCGGTTCAAGTCCGCCCCCCGGCACCACTTATCAGCGGGTCTGACCCGGACACATAGGTAACAGAACGTTCCGGAGACATGGGTTACAACTCCGCTCCGAATGGATTGTCGATAGTCCGCAGTGTCCTCTGCTCTAGGTCAATGGAACCCAGATCGTAGTGCCTGTCATGCCCTCGCGATCCAGCAAGCGGGCTACGAATCGCAAGCGTTCCTTCATGATCGAAGCCTACTTCCGGCGCATCAACACGTCGTGCCTCCTGGGCGCAAAGTGTTATCCATGTCTCCGGTACGAATCGCTACGTATGTCTTGGGTCGCTCACCCCAGTTACGGCCGGGCAACGTGCGTTGGGCGGGCGGATTCTGTATCCTCATACCCATGCCTGTGAAACGCCCGCTTGCCTTCGCGGCGTGCGTTGCTCTCTCGCTATCGGCACAGGTTGAGGAACTGCGTCCGGTCGTGGCGCTACAGACCTCGATGGGCGTCGTGCGCGCAGAACTCTACCCAGAGGTAGCGCCCAAGACCGTTGCCAACTTCCTCGCCTACGTCAACTCCGGCTTCTATGACGACACAGTCTTCCACCGCGTGATCGAAGGGTTTGTCGTCCAAGGCGGCGGCTTCACCCCGGAACTCGTCCCTAAGCCCACCCGCAAGCCCGTGCGCATTGAGACGAGGAACGGCATGACCAACGAGCGCGGTACGGTCGCCATGGCACGCCAGATGGGCAAAGATACCGCGACCTCGCAGTTCTTCGTCAACCTGAAGCCCAACACCACGCTGGACCGGGGGGCGCTGCGATTCGGCTACACGGTATTCGGCCGCGTGATCGAGGGCATGGATGTCATGGACCGTATCTCGCGGGTCCAGACCAGTCGGCGCGGTCGCATGCAGGACGTGCCCATCCTGCCGGTGTTCCTCGAAACAGCCCGTGTGGAATAGTGGGGCTGGCGGCCGTCGGCGACGCCGCTATTGGCCCAGCTCTAGCGGAACGTCGTTGAAGTTCCGGGTAAGCGGCACCACTTCGGCACCTTCGGGGGCCCTGAACTCGAACATCGACTCGCTTAGGGCCGGGTTGACCTGCTCGTCGGAGAACTGGTAGACGTTCACAGACTCGTCCCGTCCCACTATGCGAATGCCAGTGATAGTGTACGCGGCCGGATCGAAGTCGAACTCCACGCGGGAATAGAAATCCCGGGCGTTGCGCCCCTCCCCGATCAGCACCGGCTGTCCGCCCGCCTCCTCGATGCGCAGGTTGCGGAACATCCTGCGCAGACGCATCCGGCCCAGCAGGAACGATAGCGGAGCGCGCAGATCGGTCATCGCTTCCAACTCCACCTGCCGCACTTGGTTGGAGTGCGGGTTGTACATCCGAAAGATCGTGCCGTCGCTGACCGCGACCTTGCCCTCGGGCTTGGTGTAGTCCCAGCGCATCTTGCCCGGGCGCTGTAGGTAGAGCGTGCCGGTCTCGACCATACGCCGTTGCCCTGAGTACTCCATAGACTGTTCGAACTGCATCTGCAGCCCACTCAGGCCGTTGTAGCGGCGCTCGATACTCTCGATGGTCTTGTTCAGCGGCTGCGCTGTCGCGACGGAGCTAGCGATGGCCAGGGCGAACAATGCGCCGGCAAGAGCGGATTTCGAAGTCATAGGCACAGGTCGCGCTGGAGCGGATAGGTAGGGCGCGGGGCGATCATTTCCGACGTGCGGGCCGCGCTAGTCTCAGTATAGCGGTCGGTCCGGCTCAATCCCGCAGCAGCTTTCGTATGCCGCGGGTCGCCTGGCGGATGCGCTGCTCGTTTTCCACCAATGCGAAGCGGACCGAGTCATCGCCACGCGGGCCGAAGCCGATTCCAGGCGAGACGGCGACTAGGGCTTCGTGCAGCAGCAGCTTGGAGAACTCCAGGGATCCCGACCATGCGTAGCGCTCCGGAACCTTGCCCCAAACGAACATCGTCGCCTTCGGCGGCTCGATCTCCCAGCCTCCACTGCCTAGGCCGTCGATCAGCGCGTCGCGGCGGCTTTTGTACATCGCGGCGTTTTCCCCCGTTGCCGACTCGCAATGGCGGAGGGCGATGATGGCGGCGATCTGGATGGGTTGGAACATTCCGTAGTCCAGATAGCTCTTGATGCGCGCTAGCGCGTCGATCATCTTGGGGTTGCCGACGCAGAAGCCCACGCGCCAGCCCGGCATGCTGTAGCTCTTCGACATCGAGTAGATCTCGACGCCGACCTCTTTCGCGCCCGGCACTTGCATCATCGACGGAGCTCGGTAGCCGTCGAACACGATGTCTGCGTACGCGAAGTCATGCACGAGCATGGTGCCGTGCTTGTGGGCCAAGTCTACAAGCGGGCGAAAGAAATCCACTTCCACGCACTGAGTCGTGGGGTTGTGCGGAAACGATGTCAGGATCATCGCCGGCTTGGTTCCCGGCTTCCTGAAGATGTCCTCGATGCGCGTGAGGAATTCGTCCGGAGAGGGCATCGGAACCGCGATTTGCATTCCATCAGCCATCACCACGCCCCACTGATGGATGGGATAGGACGGATCCGGCATGGCGACGCCATCGCCTGGTCCGATCGTTGCGAATGTCAGGTGAGCGAGCGCGTCCTTGGCCCCCATGGTTGCGATCGCCTCGGTCTCGGGGTCCAAGTCCACCCCGAACTTGTCTTGGTAGCGCTTGCAGATTTCCTCCCGCAGGCGGGGGATACCACGCGAGAGCGAATAGCGGTGGTTGCGCTTGTCGCGGGCTGCTTCGGTGAGTTTTTCCACGACCAAGTCGGGCGTCGCGCCGTCGGGATTGCCCATGCCCAAGTCGATCACGTCGAGTCCGGCCCGGCGGGCCTTGGCGCGCATCGTGTTGATCTCGGCGAAGACATAGTTCGGGAGCTTGCCAATGCGATGGAAGGGCTCGTCGTCAAAGATCCCCATTGGCTCATTCTCTCAGACGTGGGAGGCAAGCCTGTGGGGGGCGGTCAGCGCGTGACCCTGCGAGTGTCTTGGCGCGACATACGCAAGGTAGTCTGGAAATTACAGGCCCGCGCTGGATCGCGGGTCCTTGATCGCGGCGCTTTGCAATGGATGACCGAACCACACACCTCTTCGCCAGGCACGGGCTGTTTGTAATTGGCGGCCCCTGCGTCATTGAATCGGCAGAGCATGCACTCCAGGTCGGTCACGCAGTGGCGGAAGCGGCAGATTCGGCGGGAGTGGCCGCGGTATTCAAGGCTTCCTTCGACAAAGCCAACCGGACCAGCCGGTCGTCATATCGCGGGCTTGGCCTGCAACAAGGCCTCGAGGTCTTGCGCGCCGTCCGCAGGGAGACCGGCCTGCCCGTGCTCACCGACATCCACGAGCCCAGCCAGGCGGCAGCGGTGGCCCAGGTCTGCGACATCCTTCAGATCCCCGCCTTCCTGTGCCGGCAGACCGACCTATTGGAAGCGGCCGGTCGCACCGGTCGCGCCGTCAACATCAAGAAGGGCCAGTTCATGGCACCCGAAGACATGCAGTACGCTGCCGACAAGGTCGCCTCCTGGGGCAATCGACGGATCCTCTTGACCGAGCGCGGCACCAGCTTCGGCTACCGCGACTTGGTGGTAGATTTCCGGGCGTCGGCCAAGATGGGCGTGCTGGGCTACCCCGTTGTGCTCGACGTCACGCATAGCCTGCAGCAGCCCGGCGCGGCCGGCGGTGCAAGCGGCGGGCAGCCCCAGTTCATCGAACTGCTGGCAAGGGCAGGCGCGGCTGCCGGATTCGACGGGCTGTTCCTTGAAGTCCACGAGGAGCCCGGCCGGGCGCCCTCGGACGGTGCCACCGCGCTCCGGCTTGACTTGCTGGCGGAGTTGTTGGTTCGGGTGTCGGAGATCTGGCGCCTGGTGTCCAGCTTCGACTCGTGCCGCGGCTCGGCCGAGGTCTGAGCTATTTCAGCGAAAGGCCACCGTCCACGGCGATGACTTGCCCGGTGACGAACGCCGATCCTTCGAGCAGCATGCCGACGGCTGCGGCGATTTCCTCGCCAGTGCCGTGGCGCCCCATCGGGGTGTTGCGTACGAGGCGGTCGATTTCGGCGGGCATCTGATCCCCGAAGTGGATGACGCCCGGCGCGATCGCGTTGACTGTGATCTCGGGTGCGAGCGCCTTGGCCAGCCCGCGTGTCAGCATCACGACACCGGCCTTGGACGTGCAATACGGCACGTGCTTGGCCCATGGCCGCAACCCGCCTAGCGAAGCGATGTTGACGATTCTTCCTCCGCCTGTCCTGAGCATGATCTTGGCCGCATGCTGGCAGCAGAAGAACGTAGCCTTGAGATTGACGGAGTGAATCGCGTCCCAGTCGCGTTCAGAGGCTTCGAGTGGGTCGACGGCACGGAAGACAGCCGCGTTGTTCACCAAGCAGTCCAGGCGGCCGAACTCTGTCTCGATCTCCCCGAACAAGCGCCCGATCTCGCCGACGTTCGCCAGATCCGCTTGGAAGGCCCGGCCCCCGCAGGCGATTGCCGTGGCGAGGGCATCGGTCTCGGAGGTGTTGTAGTGGACGGCGATCTTGGCGCCGCGGCCTGCGAGGTGCAGCGCGATGCAGCGCCCGATCCGTTTCGCGGCGCCGGTCACGGCAACGACCTTGCCTTCCAGTGTGTCCATCGGGCAGCCCGCCCGCCGGGTGTCATCGGCGAGCGGTTTTGGAGAGTACTACGATAGCGATAAGGCGCAAGCTCGCCACGCGCTGGCAGACCGCAGCGGCGGTCTCACTGAGAAATGAACAAGTACATCATGATTGGCCCGCAGGGAGCTGGCAAGGGCACCCAGTCCATCCTGCTCTCTCAGACGTTCGGGTTCGTGCACATTTCGATCGGGGAGATCTTTCGCTGGCACGTAGACAACCACACCAAGCTCGGCTCGCGCGTGACGCGCATCACGGCTCAGGGCCGACTGGTGTCCGATGAGATTGTCGAACAGGTCGTGCGCGAGCGCTTGGAGCTGCACGACTGGCGCCATGGGTTCGTCTTGGACGGTTTCCCGCGGACTCCATCCCAAGCCAGCTACCTGTTCGAGAACTGGAATCTCGACCGGGCGATCTACTTGGACCTTCCCGATGCCGCGGTCAGTCAGCGCGTGCTGAAGCGCGCTCAGGCCGGCCAGGGCGGAGGCTTTACGAAGCGCGCTGACGACAACCCTGAAGCGCTCCAGCACAGGCTGTCCGAATACCACCTCAAGACCCGGCCGCTGCTCAAGCTGTTCGAGGAGCGCGGCTTGCTCTTGAGGGTGAACGCCAGTCGCTCGATTGACGAGGTGTTTGGAGCGGTCTGTGCGGGACTCGGCTTGACCGAGCCCGTTGCCGACCGCCGCTCGGCGGCGTAGCGCCTAGCGCACAGGCAGGCCGCGCCGACCCGCGCTCGGCCGTCGTGCCGACTGCTGGCTGCGTGGTTGGTTCGGAAGCCCGGGCCCGGCACCCGCCGGCGCGCGATCCACGCCGCCAGAGTCTTGTCGATAGTCGTAAACGAACTCCCACTCGTTGTAGGCCTCCTTGCCGTTATAGACCTTGACGCCGGTGGCTTCGCTCTTGCTGGCGACGCCCGCGATCCCGCGTTCGAACCGCTGTACCGTGGCGGCGGCCTGCGCGGGAGCGGGCACCCCGGCAATCCCGCCGGGTCGTGGAGAGGTCAGCAGGCGGTTGATCAGCTCCGGTGCGCCCGAACCGGAGGCCGTTCCTCCAACCCCGCCCGTCGTTCGGCCAGACGCGGCGCCGAGACCCTGCCGGGGTGTCTCCGCGGGTGGAAGCATGCCTTGTTCGGGGCCTCGTCCGATTCCGCCCGCAGCCGCGTCCAGGTCTTGCTGAGCGAAACGGCGTTCGTTCTCGTCCATCGGCACTTGGCTGGGCAGCATCCGGCTGTAGTCCGGCGGCTCCTCGGGATCTGGCGAGGGCTCGCCCTCGACGGTGTTGAACCCGAACCCTTGGTTGTAGCGGGTTGCGCTGGCAAGGTCTGGCGCGGCGGAGTCCCGCATCGCTTGGAACCGTTCCACCGGTTCGGGCACCGCTGGTGCGAATGGATTTTGCGGATCGGGCGTGCCAGGCGTCGCGTCCGGAAGGTCGCCGGTGCCGCGATCCGCCTGCGATCCGAACAGACCGGCGGTCCGCGGCACCATCTGAGGGCCCAGCGCTTGGCCGAGGCCACCTTGGCGCCTGTCCTTGGCCGTGTCGAATAGCAGGGAGTCCTCGAAGCGTCCGTCCTCCCCCATGTGGATCAAGCGCCACTCCCCCGTTTCACCGATTGGGTCGGTACTACGTCTGCGCAGATAGCGCACGCCATCTGTGTCTTCCAATTCTTCGAGATCCTCGGGGTACTTGTTGTGATCCCGGTAGTAGAGCTGGATTGCGCGCCGGTACTGCTCGCCGCGCTCGATGAGCTGCGCATCCTTCAGGCGCTGCGACTGAAGCGCCATCCTCGGGATCGAGAGTGCCAAGCCGATCAGCAAGACGGCCGACGTAACGAGCAGCGCCAGCAGGACATAGCCTTCCTGGCCGCTTCTGGCGGCGTTTCGCCCGGACCTCATTGCGGAAACTCCAACGGGATTGAGAACTCCTGATCCTCCTGAGTGTCTTCGAGCGTGACCGCCTGCCTGCCGATTTCCATGATCCGGTAGCGACCCTGCAGCACGGATCCTTCGGAAGCCAGCAAGATCTCGTCGCCATCGAGCAGGAATGCTCGCCGAGTCTCCGACTGCGCCGAGCTAGCGAGCCCGTAGTACTTCCAGTCTGGCGGGCGCACCGTCTTGGGGGCCGGCCGTGCTGCCGGTTGCGCGCGCTTCGGCGCGGGCTTGCGCGCAGCCGCTTCCAGCTTGGCTTGGGCAAGGCGGGCTTCCTCTCTAGTCGGCCCCGCGATTTCGCGCGGCTTTGGGCGGCCGAAGTTGAAGATATCTCTGTCCACGACGGGCGTTTCGATTGCGCGGACGCGCTCCAGCAGATCTTTGCGCAGCGTTGCGTCAGCAGCGAAATCGGGCTCGTTCTGGGCCTGTGGATCGGCAATCGGAGGCTGGTTCGATGTCCTGCCAGCGGATACAGATGGGCGTTGCGCGGCTGGCGCTGGCCCCCCGCCGGACCCGCTGAAGAACTGCACGTACACCACGATAGCGAGCACGGCTACCGCCACTCCCAGATGGATCAGCGATCTCTTGTTCGCTCCGAGTTCCACCGCGGTCTCCTAAAGGTCCCTCACCAGCGTGTCGAAGCGCATGTTGATCTGCAGCTCGTTCAAGTTGCCGTCGCTGCGCGGAGTCGCGCCGAGCGAGCCGATCACGAAAAAGACACCGGAACGATCAAGTTGGTACAGGAATTGCACCAGGTTGTCGTAGCGTCCGCGCAGGCTCGCGTTCACCGCGAGGCTGCCGTACTGTTCATTCCCGTCGAGCGGCTCGACGGCATAGCTGGTCTCGCGAATCTCGATCCCGGCTTGGGCCGCCGCCGCGCCCAGTTCGGTCAGCAGGGCTGAGAACGCGCTCTGGCGGGGCAGGGCGATCTCCTCCACCAGGGCGCTGCCGTCGGCTTCGGCCTTCTCGATCAGCCTCGCCCGGGCCTGTACGACCTCCGTGGTGGCTCGCGAATTCTGGACTCGGGTGGCCAATGCTGCATTGCGGGCTTCGAGCTCGTACTCTCCCAGCTTGGCCGGGCGGACTGCCAGCACGTAGAACCCTAGGTTGCACGCGGCCGCTGCAGCAAGCGTTGCGAGCACAGTCCGGGGCAGGAATCGGCGATACCACTCCATTGGCGCGACCGGCCGCGCGGTGCGATTAGAGCTGCTGGTCATACTCCACCGTGAGCTGGTAGCGGAAGGTAGGATCGCCATCGCTGGGCGGCAGGCTCCCGCGCAGCGCGGGAGCTCGAAAGAGGTCGGATTCCTCGAGCGTCTTCAGAAAGCCGATGAAGTCCGCCGGTGCCTTGGCGCCGAGCGTCATGTCGAGGCGGATGGTATCTCCTCGGGCCACCTCCGGCTTGATCGTGAGCATCCTGACGTTGGGAGGCAGGACGACCTCCAAGTCTAGAAACGTGCGGGTCCAAGATACGCTCTTGCGCACCAGCAGCCCGTTAAGGAATGCTGTGCGCTCGAGGGTCTCGCTGGTACTCTCGCTTCGCAGCTGCCGCGATGCGGCCGCGGCCAGAGTGTCCAAGCGGCGCTGCTCCGCGAGTAAGTCTCGTTGTCGGCCGAGCAGTTGCTCCGGTGTGCCCTCGATGCGCAGGAAGCCGACCACCAACCAGGCCGTCAGGACTAGCAGGGCCAGCGTCGCAGCACACGCTAGCGCGAAGAAGGCCCGGTATCCGCCTGCCGGCTTCGTGGCTAGGTTCAGGCCCCCCGCCGCCGGGCTCTGGATGCGCATCGCCCACGCCGCGCGACCCACGCGATCAGCCATGCACGTACCCCATCAAACCTGAGCCGCAGCTTGCGCTAGCGAACTCGGGTCCCAGCAAGGGCCTGACCGGAGATCCTGATTCACTTGGCAGCGCCTCCACGAGCGCCCCCTGCATCTCCCCGAAGCCAGCAACCAGCAGGTGTTCCACGGCGCGTCCGAGATTCTCCTCGATATAGACGAGCGTGGGGAAGACATCGGCCAGGACTTCCCGTACGCCGGCGGCCGCGTCCGCGCCGTGGAGGTTCGGCAGCGCGATGCGCCGCAGCAGTCGCACAGTGCCGCTCTCGACTGCCGTGATCGTCATTGCTTGGTCACTGTGCTTGAGCAGCACCGCCATGGCATCATCATCGACCAGATTGAGCGCGGCGGCGCACGATGAGCCTACGAATCCAGGACACAGCCCTGCCGCTTCGAACGCGCTTTCGCAGCGCAATACGTAGTCGGTGGCGACCGCCGCGGCGAAGACCGATGGCCTGTCGGCGCCATGTTGCACCCGGAAGGTGATGCGGGCTAGGCGCGAGTCGAAGGGCAGGCTGTTGCGAAAGCGCTCTTCAACCGCGTCGCGTAGGTCATGAGCCCTGCGCGGTAGGCTGTCGAACTCGAACAGCGCCAGCCGGACCGCCTCGTCCGGAAGCAGCACGGCTGCATGCGGGCTGGGAATGGGTTGCAACTCGCCGAGCACTGCTTGGATTGCCTCTTCCAGTCTGTCTGGCGGCTGGGGCTGGGCATCCGCCAGATCGTTTTCCGGCAGTTCATGCTCGGCACGGGCGAGCACGGCCGTGCCTGCCCGGCGCCCGCCCCAGGGGCCGCCCGTTGAAATTTGGAATACACACGCCGGGGGGGGGGGCCGCCCCACCCCGTTTTGGGGGGGGAGGAGCAA
>VXRL01000012.1:54609-57112 GCA_009838515.1 Terriglobia bacterium
CCTCGCCTGCCAGTTCTGGGTTTCCGCGTGCCATTCTGTCGGGCGGCGGGGGCGGGGCTCCGCCCTTTTCGTTTGGGGTCTGACATTGGCCGGACCGGGCGAGCACGGCCGTGCCTGCCCGGCGCGCGCCCATGAGCGCGCCGTTGCAAAGTTCGAAGACCAGCGCCGGCTGGGGGTCCGGCCACAGCCGGTTGAGGGCTTGGAGCAGCATTCCCACGATCAGTCGATGAAGGTGACCTTGTCGATCTCGCGCAACGTGGTCAGGCCCGCGCGAACTCGCTCGACAGCGGACTCCCGGAGCGTCTGCATGCCTTCTGCCCGCGCAGCGCGGGCAATTTCGGAACTTGGTCGCTTGGCCAGAATCAGCTCGCGGATGTTGTCCGACATGTCGAGTAGCTCATGGATCGCGGAGCGGCCTCTGAACCCCGTGCCCGAGCATTCGATGCAGCCCTCGCCTTCGGTGAATTCGAACCCCTCCCATTCCTCCACGGGCAGCCGTGAGGCCGCCAGCCGCTCGCGCGAATACCGCCGCGTCACGCGGCAGTGGGGGCAGATCACGCGCACGAGGCGCTGGGCAAGTATGCAATTCAATGCGGAGACGAAGTTATAGGCTTCCACGCCCATGTTCAGGAATCGCCCCAGCACGTCGACCACGTTGTTGGCGTGTACGGTCGTGAATACCAAGTGACCGGTGAGGGCTGACTGGATGGCGATCTGGGCTGTCTCGGGGTCGCGAATCTCGCCGACCATGATCTTGTCGGGATCGTGGCGCAGGATCGAGCGGAGCCCGCGCGCGAACGTCAGTCCCTTCTTTTCGTTGATCGGAATCTGCGTGATCCCGTGCAATTGGTACTCGACCGGATCCTCGATGGTGACGATCTTGTCTTCGTCACTCTGGATTTCACTCAGCGCTGCATAGAGCGTGGTCGTCTTGCCCGAGCCCGTCGGGCCGGTCACCAAGACCATTCCGTAAGGTTCTCGGATGTACCGCCCGAAGCGCCGCTGGTCCGCGGCGCTGAATCCGACGACGTCTAGGGACAGCTTCTTGAACTTCTCGCTCATGGACTGCTTGTCCAAGATGCGCAGCACCGCGTCTTCGCCGAATACGGTGGGCATGATGGACACCCGGAAGTCGATCTGCCGCCCCTTGTAGCGCACCCGGAAGCGGCCGTCTTGAGGCACTCGCCGCTCGGCAATGTCGAGTTCGCTCATCACCTTGATGCGCGACAGGATCGTTTCGTGCCAGTCCTTGGCGATCGGCGACATGGCGTAGTGCAACACGCCGTCGATGCGGTACTTGATGGCCACGTCGGCGTTGCGCGTCTCGATGTGGATGTCGCTGGCCCGCCGCTCCAGAGCGTTGAACACGGTGGTGTCGATCAGCTTGATGACCGGCGCGATACCGCTGGCCCTGGTCAGCTTGTCGATCGACAGCGTCTCGTCCGGATCCTCGCCCGCGCCCACGTCCAAGGTGAACGCTTCGGTGACCTCCTCCAGCACTCTCTGAGACTGCTCGGTCTTGTCCAGCAGCTCGTTGATCTGGGATAGCGTGGCAATGGCGATCCGCAGCTTCTTGCCCAGCAGGGAGGCGATCTCGTCGAGCTCGGGCAGACGTCTTGGGTCTGCGATGGCGATTTCTAGCGAGCCGTTCCGCTCGGTGATCGGCACGAAGTTGTGCCGGAACATCAGATCGACCGGGATCGACCGGAACAGGTCGCTATCGATATGCACCGATGCGAGATCGACAAACGGGTAGCGGTAGCGCTGCGCCAGTTGGCGAGCGTCATGCTCGGCCGCCTCGGACCTGGTTTCAGTCGCTTCCTCGGGCGTGGGCATAGACTGGCGCCGGGATCACGCCGTGCAATAGATTTAGACGCACAAGCTTGGGCCAGCGTGCAGCCGGCCGTCGGGGCGGCCCGCTTTCAGAACTGCTCCGCAAGGCTGAAGATCGGCAGGTACAGAGAGATCAGCACGAAAGCCACGAAGATCCCCATGAAGATCATGATGGCCGGCTCGATCAGGTTCAGGAGCGCTGCGGTCTTGGTCTGGACCTCGTCGTCAAAGAACTCTGCGACCGACGTCAGCATCTGCGGCAGCGCGCCCGTCGACTCCCCTACGCGCACCATCTCGACCGCCAGGGTTGGAAATAGGTCGGCTTGCAGCATGCTGGCCGCCAGGGTCTGCCCTTCGCGGACTCTCTCCCTGACCACGCCGAGCTTTTCCCGCAGCAGCCCCGAGCCGAGCGATTCGCTCGCGGTCTCGAGGGCGTGCAACAGCGGCACGCCCCCGGTAAGGAGCGTGCCCAACAGTCGCGCCAGCTGGGCCACTTGGTAGCGAATCCAGAGCTGGCCTACCATTGGTGCGCGCAGCAGCAGGCGCTCGAGACCGGCCCGCGCGGCCTCCCGGCGCAGAGTCCAGGCCCCCCCGGCGGGGGGGGGGGGGGGGGGGGCCCGCCCCCCCCCGCCCCGGCGGCGGCGGGGGCGCGCCCCCCCCCCCCCCCCCC
>VXRL01000012.1:57122-116560 GCA_009838515.1 Terriglobia bacterium
AACCCGCCGCTGCGACACCTCTGGCCCCCCGTCCCCCCCCCCCGGCCCCCCGGCGGGGGGGGCCGCCCGGCCCCGCCCCCCCCCCCCCGCGCGGCCCCCCCCCCCCACGGCCGCGACCAGCAGGAGAGCGTTGTCGCGCGCGGCACCGCCGAACGCGACCAGCAATTGTGTCGACAGGGGCAGGTTCGCGTCCATGGTTTCGTAGAGTTGCGCGAACTCCGGCACCACGTAGGTCACAAGGAAAACCACCAGCGTGAGCACCAACGCGATCAGCACCGTCGGATAGATCAGCGACACGAGGATCTTTTTGCGGACTGCGAGCGCGAGCTTTTGGTACTCCACGTAGCGCTCGAGCACTGAGTCGAGCGCTCCGGAGCGCTCGCCGGCGAGCAGCGACGTGACGTAGATAGGCGGGAATGCCTCGCGCTTGGCAAACGCATCCGAGAGCGGCACGCCGACTCTGACGTCGTTGCGGACAGCGGCGATGTGCGCGGCCAAGGCCTTGTTGCGGACGTTCCCCGCCAGTAGCTCGAGAGACTGCGGGATGGGCATGCCCGCGCGGATCATGGCGAGGAATTGCGCGTTGAACACCACGAACTGCTGCAGGTCGAGACGCGCGCGATTCCTGCCGGGCCGGGACGTCTGGATCTCGCCCCGCGTGCGCACCGAACGCACCAACAGGCCGCGCGAGGTGAATTGCCGACGGGCTGCCTGGGCGGAGGAGGCGGCCGCGACCTCCTCGTGGACCCCGCCCTGCTGGTCCGTGTAGCTGACCGTGAACTCAGGCATCGCGCCGGCCCTAGAGGCTAGGACGCTGGGCCCGCCCTCGGCGTGCAGCCCATCAGAACGAAAATCGCAGACCCAGCTGCAACTGCCGCGCCTGACCCGCTGACAGCGATCGCCCGAAAGTGGCTTGGCCGAACGTCCTTTCCGGCAGGTCGAAGTTGGCGCGGTTCGTAAGGTTGAAAGCCTCCAGCCGCAGTTCGACCCTGCCTTGCTCGGACAGCCGCAACGATCGCACGACTGCCACGTCCAGGGAGCCGAAGCCCGGACCGGCCAGAATGTTGCGCCCGGCGTTTCCGAACGTGAGCGGCGCAGGCATGGCGAATGCCGCCGCGTCGAAGAACTGGCCCGAACCGCGGAGGCCGGTCGCCGGATCGCCGGTCAGGTTGGGCCGATCGGTGCCGAAGATGCCGCCGGTATTGCCGGTGTTGGAATTGTCAATGGCCAGCTGGGGGGTCAGCGGGCGGCCGCTTCCCGCCGTGGCGATCGCGTAGGCGCGCCAGCCCCCAAGCAGCCTGTGCCGGAACGGTGACGCCAGTTGCAGGGACAGCGCCAATCGATGGCGCTGGTCGAAATTGGAGAGCCCCTTCTCGGCTCGGAAGTCGTGGCTGTTCTGCGGAAACGATTGGTCGCCTGAAGAGCTCAGGAACGCCGAAACATCATCGATGGACTTGGCCCAAGTATAGGCCGCGCGAAAGCCGACTAGCTGGCCGAATCGTCGTTCCAGGGTGGCGACTCCGGAGTGATAGCTGGAGGCCGCGCCAGACTCGAACAGGACAATGTTGGCGAAGCCGGGAGTCGGGCGCCGCGAGTCGACCTCGCCCTCCCCTGGAGGGGGCTGGTTCAAGTTGCGCCGCCGCAAGAGCTTGGCTGCTTTCGAGCCGACATAGGACACCCGTGCCACCAGCTTGCCGGGCAGCGCGCGCTCGAGCCCGAGGTGCCAGTGCTGGGCGTAGCCTGTGCGATAGTCGGGTTGCAGCGTGTTGACCGATGCAGGAGGGGCGAAGCCCGGCCCGGAGAACGGGTCCGACAATCGCGGCAGAGAGACCTGCGACGGGAAGAACAGCCTTAGGTCGAAGTACGGAGGATTGAAGTACAGGCCGGAGTTGGCTTCCAGCATGGTCACGTCGTAGTAGAGGCCGTAGGCGGCTC
The DNA here is from genome assembly GCA_009838515.1 of Terriglobia bacterium. GTDB lineage: Bacteria > Acidobacteriota > Terriglobia > Bryobacterales > UBA6623 > VXMF01. Next base: position 59,058 of record VXRL01000012.1, read on the forward strand.
TCAGCACCAGCGAGTCGCGGGGATTCCACGCGAGTCCGATGCGCGGCGCGAAATTGTCGCGATCCGCCGCGTAGCCCGCCCTGCCCAAGGGCGAGGTGGCAGCGTCCACGAGTCGCAGTGTGCTGAGGTCGAACTGCGAGAAACGGTCATCGGCGTCGCGAACGGGAGCGTTGTATTCGTAGCGCAGCCCGACGCTCAGCGTCAGTTCTGGGGCGAGCGTCCAGTCGTCCTGGCCAAACACGCTCCAGAATTGCGCGCGCTGGCGGAAGTCATTGTCCACCACGGTCTGGATGCTGTACGTGGGAAAGCCGAGCAGCAGGTCCGACACGGGGTGTTGCGAAATCACGCCCAAGAAATTGAACTGCCCGCGTCCGAACAGGCCTTGAGTGCCGTCAATGCTGACGCTGCGCAGTTCACCACCCCACTTGAGCCGGTGCGTTGACATTGCCCGCGTGAGACTAGCAGCGACGTGTCTCGTGGTGCTTACGCGAACGATCGGGAGCGCGGTGTCGTCCGACAGGCTGGCATAGCCGCCCACGTTGATACTGGGAAATCCCACGAAGCGGGGATCGGTTGTCAGGCCCATAATGCCCAGCTCGCTGGAAACGTCGCGACCCGCGTTCTGGTGCGTGACCGCGCGGCGCAGGCGGTTGAACCCTGCCCGGATCTCTAGCAGGGTCAGCGCCGAGAACGCCTGCGAGTAGGCCGCGGCCAAGTGCTGGCCTCGGTCGAGAGTAAAGCTCCCGAAGCCCGGCACGTCCGAATCCGAGAACGGGCTGAAAGAGCGCAGGTGGCCGGAGTTGAAGCGCGCGAAGAGGCGGCTCTCGGCGGCCGGGTCGTGGTCCAGGCGCCCCGTGAGTTGATTCATCAAGGCGTCCCCGTCCGGCGTCGAAACGAAGTTTTGTACCGGATCCCGCCGGTTGGGGTCCGGCCAGTACCGGGCCGCGCCCGCTCCCGCCGGATCCTGCCTGCCCCGGGGAACGCGGTTGTCCGGGAACGGCGCTGCTGCGAAGGGATCTATCACCGGTGCCGGAAGGTCGGAGAAATCCCCCGTGCGCTGTGCCGGAGTCGGCACTGACGCCGTGCGCGTCGCGGCATCGTCAATGCGGGTGCCCTCGAAGCCGGCGAAGAAGAACGTGCGCTCGCCAGGCAGCGGCCCGCCCAGAGCGCCGCCGAACTGACCGCGCCGGTACGTCGGCTTCGGCTCGTCCTCCGGGTCGAAGTAGTTCGGCTCGTCGAGCGCCTCGTTGCGCAGATAGTGGTAGGCCGATCCGTGCAGCTCGCGGGTGCCCGAGCGGCTTACGACGTTCACCTGCCCGCCCGAGCTGCGACCGAACTCGGCCTTGTAGCCGGAAACATGGAGCCGGAACTCGCGGACGCTGTCGAGAGGCGGGCTGACGACGATTCGGTTGATATAGATGTCGTTGTTGTCGATGCCGTCGAGCAGGAAGCTGTTGGCTGTCTCGCGCCCGCCCGAGACATGGAAGCCGCTGTCATTCTGGGAGGAGAGTTCGGAGCCCGGAGCGCTGGAGTGAGCCCCGCCGGCTAGCAGCGTCAGCGGCAGGAACACTCGCTGGTTAAGGGGCAGGTTGCGCATCCTGCCGCGCTCGATCACCGTGCCCAGCGCTGCGGTTTCGGCCTCGATCAGCGGGGTCGAGTCCACCACGTCAACGCTGGTCTGAAGCGCTTCGAGCACCATTTCGAGCCGCACCTGGACGCTGGTGCCGACCCGCACCGCGACCCGCGCAACCGCTGCGGACAGCCCGTCGGCAGTTGGCGTGAGGTCGTAGGTTCCAGGCGGCAGCAAAGGGAAGACGAACGTGCCGTCCGGCGTCGAAGGCGAGCTGTGCCGCCGGCCGGTTTCGACGTGCGCCGCGACGACTTCCGCCGGCACACGACCGCCTGACGGCCCCGTGACCGTACCGGAAATGCTGCCACTCACCACCTGGGCCTGGAGCGTGACCAGCGATGCCGCGAAGAACGCCATCGCGGCCGTGCAGCCAAGACGACACATCCTATGCAGAAATAGGACATCCCCGCAGCGGCCCTGGCCGGTGCCACGGTGTCTCGCATCCCTGCTCTGCGCTAGAGCTTGAACAGTTCGCGTAGCCGCTTGGTTTGGCCGCGGCTCACGGGAACTTCGGTCCCGTCCGGATCGCTCATGCGCAGCTGATAGTTCGACTTGAACCAAGGCAGTACCTCTTTGATGCGGTTGATGTTGACGATGTATGAACGATGGGGCCTCCAGAACCGAGGATCCTCCAGCGTCGCGTGCAGTTCGTCGAGCGTCTTGTAGTTGCTGTGCCCGTCCAACTCGGCCGCTACGATGCGAATCGCGCCGGAATCGACAGTGGCGAAGATCACATCCGCGGCGTCGACCAGCATCATGCGGTCGCCCCCCCGAATCAGGACCTTGGTCGGTGGCGCGGGCTGGTTGCGAACCGTCGCTAGGAGACGGGCCAAGCGCTCGGATTCGCGTTCCGGTGAGAGGATCTGTTGTTGCGCCCGGCGAATCGCCCGTCCCAAGCGGTCCTTCTCGACGGGCTTGAGCAGGTAGTCCGCGGCGTTGACGTCGAAAGCCTCGACGGCGTACTGGTCAAAGGCCGTGGCAAACACGATATAGGGGATCTTGCCCCCGCGCGCGAGCAGCTCCCGCGCCACTTCGAGCCCGTTGCGGCCCGGCATCTGGACGTCAAGGAAGACGATGTCGGGCTCGAGGTCGGCGACTTGATCGATCGCCCTGTGGCCATCCGCCGCCTCGCCGACGACTTCGATTTCGGGAAACGACTGCAGCAGGAAGCCCAGTTCCTCGCGGGCCAGGGCCTCGTCGTCAACGAGCAAGGCCGTCATGCTTCCGCCTGAGCGGGAATCTGCCGACATCGTTGATCGATCCTAGGGCGAGTGTAGCATTGGATGGGCATGCCCCGATCTCCGGCCATTGCAGTCGCGCTTTTCGCCAAGGCACCGCGGGCCGGCATGGTCAAGACCCGCCTCGCCCGGGACCTTTCGCCCCAGGCCGCGGCAGAGTTTCATCGTCTCAGCACCCTGGCGACGTGGGAGCGACTCGCCAATTCGCCGGCCCATCAGGCCTTCCTCTACTGCGACGTGAGATGGGACGAATTTGAGGCTGTCGCAAACGGCGGTCGCTTTCGATTGCAGCGAGGCAGCGACTTGGGCCAGCGCATGCGGCTCTGCTTGGAAGAGTTGCTGGGCGACGGATACGGCAAGGCCCTGATCGTGGGCAGCGATGCGCCCACGCTGCCGTCGGCGCAACTCGTCGAGGCTTCAGCTGCGCTCGATTCGGCCGACGTGGCCTTGGGCCCTTCAGACGATGGGGGCTTTACGCTCATCGGAGCGACCTGCGTCGCCGCGGCAATGTTTCGGGGCGTGACTTGGTCGCGTCCGGACACGCGCAGAGCGTGCATCGCTGCCGTGCAAGCCGCCGGCCTCAAGGCCGTGGAAACGCGAACGACGGGCTATGACGTGGATACCGTGTCGGGCCTGAAGCGGCTGGCGGACGATGTCGGCCTGCCTGCCAGCTTGGAATCCTGGCTGCTACCGTACCGCGAGCAGCTGTCATAGCAGGTGCTTGTGATCGTCGTCCGCGAGAGACGAAGTGACTTCGGAGAGATTCTGAGCCTCGTGCCGAGGACAGACCAAGAGCGCGTCCGGAGTCTCGACGATCACTAGGTCGCTTACGCCGAGCAGGGCCACGTGCTTGCTCGGCACGTCCAGGTAGTTTCCCGAGGACCGCACCAGCGTGCTCGGCGTGGGCGCGCAGTTGCCGTCGGCGTCCTTCGGGAGCAGCGTTTGGAGAGACTCCCAGCTGCCCAGATCGCTCCAGCCGATGTTTGGAGCGGCTAGGCCCCAAACCCGATCCGAGCGCTCCAAGATGCCGGTATCAACCGAGACGTGCGCGCACTCCCGGTAGCGCTGGGCGAGCCGCTCGCCGATTTCGCCCGCGTCGCCGCCTGCGATCGCCGCTAGCGCAGTCCAAGTATCCGGCAAGTGTCGCAGCATCTCCTCTGCGAGGACCGCCGCCCTCCAGAAGAACTGGCCGCTGTTCCAATAGAGCCGCCCGCTCCGGACGAACCTTTCCGCCGTGCGCCGGTCGGGCTTCTCACGAAAGCGCGTCACCTTCACCGCTTGGCTGTGGCCCGGCTGGATCGGATCGGCGAATTCGATATAGCCGAAGCCGGTCTCGGGCCGCTGGGGCTGGATTCCCAGCACGATCAGGCGATCAGCGTCAGCCGCTGTCAGAGCCGATTCGACCAGCTCGTGGTATCGCTGTTCGTTGCCGATGTGATGGTCGGCCGGAAAAACTCCCATGACAGCGTCAGGATCCTGGTCGAGGATGAGCGCGGCCGCCAGACCAGCCGCCGGAGCTGTTCCCCTGGCCACCGGCTCGCCGATCAGGCGCCCGGAGGGCACCTCCGGCAGCTCGGAAGAAACGGCCTCCAGCAGACGCTGGGCCGTCGCGACCCAGATGTTCTCGGCCGGAAACGAGTTGCGCAATCGTTCAAACGTCCGCCTAAGCAGGGTCGGGCCGCCCAGCGGCGCGAGCAGCTGCTTCGGCCTTTCGATGCGGCTGCGAGGCCAAAAACGTACCCCGCGGCCGCCGGCGATGATAACCGCGTGGCGCTGCGGCCCGTGTAGCCCGCTGCGCATGGGCGGAGACCTCAGGCCCCTGACCACTCGTAGCCGCGAATCAACTTCAGTGTTCGGGACCAGCGCGTCTTCGTGAAGAAGTTCAGGGCCAGGTCGCGCAGGTGCTCGAGGGACACGCCTGGGTCTTGCAGGTGTGCGGTAGGGGCGTCGTAGGACCAGTAAATGATCAGGGGCTTGCCGACGATGTGTGCCCGCGGAACGAAGCCCCAGTAGCGGCTGTCGAGCGACTGGTCGCGGTTGTCGCCCATCGCGAAATAGTTCCCTTCTGGTACGACCAGCTCGCCGTCCTCGACATGCTCCTTGAGCATGCGCAAGGCCGGCTCGTAGATTTGCATCGACGTCGGCATGGTAGGGAAGTTGTCGCGGTAAGAGTCCATGAAATCGCTCTTGTACACCACGTAGGGTTCGTCCGCCTTTTGGCCATTGATCAACAGTTGCTTATCGACGATGCGAATGCGGTCTCCAGGGACCCCTACGACGCGCTTGACGAAGGTCTGCTCCAAGTCCATTGGATAGCGGAAGACAATGATGTCTCCGCGCTCGACCTCTTGATACGGCAGCAGGTATTGGCTGATGGCGCCAGCCGGCGCGTAGGCAAGCTTGTCCACGAGCAAATGGTCGCCGATCAGCAGCGAGTCCTCCATCGACCCGGTCGGGATCACGAACGCCTGGACGAGTGTCGTCGTGCCGAATAGCAGCAGCAGGATCGTGACCGTCCACTCGGCGATGATGCCGCGCGACGGCTGCACGGCCTCCTGCGGGGCCTCCTCGTCGGGCTTCGCAGTCTTCGCTGGGGTCGCTTGCATGGCAGAATTCGAGCCGCGCTTGGAGGCCGAACCTTCATCTTACTCCGCCAGGGCCCATGTCCCGAGCCGTCCGGCCCCCGCCGCGGGCGGCGTTGTCGCCTGGGAGCGCCCAATGATATGCTTGGATTTGGGGCCGACCGGGATGCTCTGCCCGGTTTCAGGGCTCGACAGCAACGTTCCGAGCCGCGAGCCTCTCCGAGCACCGCAAGCGCTATGCCTGACTACAACGGTATCTCTGTTCCTTCGAACGGAACTCGCATCCGGATGGAAGCTGGCCGCTGCGTCGTGCCCGACAGTCCGATCGTCCCGTTCATCGAGGGCGACGGGTCGGGTCGGGACATTTGGAAGGCGGCCAAGGCAGTCATCGACGCGGCGGTTGCGAAGGCGTACGGAGGCTCGAGACAGATCGTCTGGTACGAGGTCTTTGCCGGCGAGAAGGCGTACGATCGCTTCGGCGAGTGGCTCCCCGCCGACACGGTCGATGCGATCCGCGAGTTCTGCGTTGCCATCAAGGGCCCGCTCACCACACCGGTCGGCGGCGGCATCCGCAGCCTGAACGTGGCGCTGCGCCAGCTGATGACCTTGTATTCATGCGTCCGCCCGGTGAAGTGGTATCCCGGCGTTCCCTCGCCGATGAAGGACCCGGGCAAGCTCGATGTGGTGATTTTCCGGGAAAACACCGAAGACGTTTACGCCGGGATCGAGTGGGAACAGGGCAGCGGGGAGGCGGCCCGGGTCATCGAGTTTCTCAACGGCGAGATGGGCCGCGGCATACTTGCCGACTCCGGCGTGGGCATTAAGCCCGTCTCGATCACCGGCTCAAAGCGCTTGGTGCGCGCCGCGATCCAGTACGCGGTGGACAACGACCGCTCGTCGGTCACGCTGGTGCACAAGGGCAACATCCAGAAATTCACCGAGGGCGCGTTCCGGGACTGGGGCTACGAGGTTGCCACCGAGGAATTCCGCGATGTCTGCGTCACGGAGGCTGAAGTCTGGGATTCCGGCGATGGCACGGTGCCTGACGGCAAGATCTTGGTCAAGGACCGCATCGCCGATGCGATGTTCCAGCAGGTTCTGCTGCGCCCCTCGGAGTATGACGTGATCGCCACGACCAACCTCAACGGCGACTACCTCTCTGACGCCTGCGCCGCACAGGTGGGAGGGCTGGGCTTGGCGCCCGGGGCCAATATCGGCGACGGGCAGGCCCTGTTCGAGGCCACGCACGGGACGGCTCCGAAGTATGCGGACAAGGACGTCATCAACCCCAGCAGCGTGATCCTCTCCGGCGTGATGATGCTGGATCATCTGGGCTGGAAAGAAGCGGCCCGGTTGATCGAGTCGGGCATGACCGGCGCGATCGCGGCGAAGACGGTCACGTACGACTTGCACCGGCAGATGGAGGGTGCGACGAAGCTCGGCTGCAGCCAGTTCGGCACGGCTGTGGTCCGCCACATGAACTGAGGAATCGGGAGGGTCTCGCGATGCGAAGGAAAGTTACGATCATCGGCGCGGGCAATGTCGGGGCTAGCTGCGCGTTGCGCATCGCCGACAAAGAGCTGGCGGATGTCACCTTGATCGACATCATCGAGGGCGTGCCGCAGGGCAAGGCGCTCGACATGCTCGAGGCCTGTCCTGTGGAGGGTTCCGATGTGCGCGTGGTCGGCACCAACGACTACGAGGACACTGCGAACTCCGACGTGGTCGTGATGACCGCTGGATTTCCCCGCAAGCCGGGCATGAGCCGCGACGACCTGCTTCTCAAGAACGCATCGATCGTGAGGTCCTGCATCGGAGCGGCGGCAAAGTACTCCCCGAACGCGATCTTGATCGTGGTCTCGAATCCTCTCGATGCGATGTGCCATGTCGCCTACCACACGTCAGGGTTCTCCCGGAATCGCGTGATCGGCATGGCCGGCGTTCTCGATACCGCCCGCTTCCGCACCTTCCTAGCCGAAGCGGCCGGAGTGTCCGTGAGCAACGTAGTAGCCATGGTGCTGGGCGGGCACGGCGACACCATGGTCCCGCTGGTGCGGTATACCAGCGTGTCGGGGATTCCGATTGACCAGATCCTGTCCGAGGAAGAGATTGCGGCGATCGTGCAGCGAACCCGCGACGGCGGCGCCGAGATTGTCAAGCATCTCAAGACAGGCAGCGCCTATTACGCGCCGTCGTCGTCGGTTGTGGAAATGGTCGAATCGATCCTGAAGGACCAGCGCAGGGTGCTGCCGTGCGCAGCGTTGCTCGAAGGCGAGTACGGGCGTGACGGCATCTTCGTGGGCGTTCCGTGCAAGCTCGGAGCGAACGGCTTGGAGCAGGTCTACGAGGTCGAACTCAACGCCCACGAAGCGTCAGCGCTTGAAGCCAGTTCCGACGCTGTGGAGGAACTGGTCGCAGTGTTGCGCGAAAACGGCTACTAGCCCGCGGGGCATGGTCGCGGCTCGCGGGCTCCAGGGCTTGACTAACTGGCCGCTGCAACGCTAGAGTTCGGTTCTGGTCGCATCTTCGACCGCAAGAGAGGAACATCCAAATGAAGAGACTGATCACGCTGCTGGCGCTCGCCATGTTGGCTGCGCCGCTTTGCCTGGCAGGGTCGGTTACCGGCCATGTGCTGGACCTGAACTGCGCGAAGGCCGGTCACGTTGACTTAGCCTGTGCGGTGAACTGCATCAAGAGCGGAGCAACCGCTGCGGTCGTAACGGCCGATGGCAAGATCTACGAGGTTGCCGAGCAAGCCAAGCTGGTGGAGCATGCTGGCACGAAGGTCACGGTGACCGGCAACATCGAAGGCATGAAGATCACATCGGTGGAAAAGGTCGAAAAGGCCAGCTGAGCCGGTTCTGATCCGACGCAGACGCGCCCTCTGCGCTCACTGGCTCGGTGTTCCCGTCCCGTTCCACGAAGCAGGCCGCATCTGAACGGAACGGGAGAGATGGCTACGCGCACTCCCTAAATTGGTCACCACAAGACGCTGTCCGGCCCCCCCGGGGCAGGGGGGCATTTCCCAAAGTTGAAATGCCTCCAATGGCCTCGTTACAATCCTAGATTCTGTCTGGGGCAGACTGGAGAGACCATGTCGACCATTGATGTTCCCCTTGGCAAGCGTGGATTCGGCCAATCCTCGCGGCCGGACGCTTGGTGGGGGCAGCCGCTGGCTATATTCCTCGGGTTCTCCACATTCATCGTCTATACCACTTGGGCGATCTTCCAGGCGGACCACTACACGGCCGGGCCGTACCTCTCGCCGTTCTACTCGCCGGAGCTCTTCGGGCCGACCGAGCACAGCTGGTTCGGCCCCAAGCCCGGCTGGTGGCCGATGTGGATGCCGTTCTCGCCGGCATTCCTGATTCTCTGGGCCCCGCTGGGATTTCGTCTTACCTGCTATTACTACCGCGGTGCCTATTACAAGGCCTTCTGGGCCGATCCGCCTGCCTGCGCCGTGGGGGAACCGCGATCAGGCTACCGGGGCGAGCGTTCATTCCCTCTGATCATTCAGAACGTCCACCGCTACTTCCTTTACATAGCGCTCGGATTCATCGTCATGCTTTCCTATGACGCTTGGAAGGCGCTGTGGTTTTCCGATCCGACCACAGGCTCGGTCGAGTTTGGGGTGGGCGTGGGCAGCGTCGTGCTGGTCGTCAACGTGGTGTTGCTTTCCTGCTACGCATTCGGCTGCCATTCCCTGCGCCACTTGTTGGGAGGACGCAAGGACGTGCTCTCCGGGTCGCCCGCGCTTGGAAAGACCTACGATTGCGTAAGCTGCCTGAACCGCCAGCACATGCGCTGGGCTTGGTTCAGCCTCTTCTCGGTCGGATTCTCCGATCTCTACGTCCGCCTGTGCTCCATGGGCGTATGGACTGACTGGAGAATCCTGTAGTGATCGAACACCAGCCGATTCAATACGACGTTCTTGTCATCGGTGCCGGCGGCGCAGGCCTGCGAGCGGCGATTGAAGCCCGGGCCATGGGTGCTTCAGTCGGTCTCGTCTGCAAGTCCCTTCTCGGCAAGGCGCACACGGTGATGGCTGAGGGGGGTGTAGCGGCCGCGCTGTCGAACGTCGATGACCGTGACAACTGGGAAGTGCACTTCGCCGACACGATGCGCGGGGGTCAGTACCTGAACAACTGCCGGATGGCAGAGCTGCATGCCAAGGAGGCGCCCGCTCGGGTTCGCGAACTCGAAGCATGGGGGGCGGTCTTCGACCGCTCGCCCGACGGGCGCATTCTGCAGCGCAATTTCGGCGGACACGCCTACCCGCGGCTCGCGCACGTAGGCGATAGAACGGGCCTGGAGATGATCCGCACGCTCCAGGACTACGCCGTCCACCAAGAGATCGACGTGCACATGGAATGCGCCGTGATCGAGCTCCTGACAGATGGGGAGCGCGTGGTGGGTGCATTCGCATTCGACCGGGATCGCGGCACCTTCAAGGTGTTTCGCACCAAGGCCGTCGTGCTGGCGACCGGCGGCATCGGCAAGGCGTATCGCGTCACCAGCAACAGCTGGGAATACACGGGGGACGGCCACGCTTTGGCCTACCGCGCAGGAGCTGCGCTGATCGATATGGAATTCGTCCAGTTCCACCCGACGGGCATGGTCTGGCCTCCCAGCGTTGCGGGCATCTTGGTGACCGAAGGGGTGCGGGGCGAGGGCGGCGTCTTGCGCAACTCGCTGGGCGAGCGTTTCATGTTCAGCGACATCCCGCCTGCATACCGCAACCAGACGGCCGACAACGAGGAGGAGGGTTGGCGGTACACCCAAGGTGACAAGGATGCACGGCGGCCCCCGGAATTGCTGACCCGCGACCACGTGGCGCGCTGCATCATGCGGGAAGTCAAGGAAGGGAGGGGAAGCCCACATGGCGGTGTATTCCTAGACATTGCCTGGATCAAGGAGAGACTTCCCGCTGCTGCGGAACACATCAAGCGGAAGTTGCCCAGCATGTACCATCAGTTCAAAGAGCTCGCCGACATCGACATTACCGAGGAGCCGATGGAGGTCGGCCCGACCACTCATTACGTGATGGGCGGTGTGCGCGTCGATGCGGACTCGCAAATGACAAACGTTCCCGGGCTCTTCGCAGCCGGAGAGTGCGCTGCGGGCCTGCACGGGGCCAATCGCTTGGGTGGCAATTCCCTCTCCGACCTGCTCGTATTCGGCAAGCGCGCCGGCGAGTACGCAGCTCGCTTCGCCCAGGAGAATTCGGCCGGCGAGATCCCGGGAGATCACACTGCCCTTGTCGCGCGTACTGCGCTTGAGCCATTTGACCGCGGCGTCGACACGGACAGTGCCGAGAACCCGTTCGAGATCCAGCAGGACCTGCAGAAGATGATGCAGGACCAGGTGGGAATCGTCCGCAACGAGCATGACATGCAGGCAGCGGTCGAGGGCATCGGCCGTTTGCGGGAGCGAGCGGAGCGGGCCGCCGTTGGCGGCAACCGGGAGTACAATCCGGGCTGGCACACGGCGCTGGACCTGCGGAATCTCCTTACCTATTCAGAAGCGATCGCTCGATCGGCTCTGGCGCGCAAGGAGAGCCGCGGCGCGCACACACGCCTCGACTACCCTGACAAGGACGAGGAACTCGGGAAGCTGAGCGTCGTGATTCGCAAGAACCCGGACGGCGATCTTGAGGTCTCATGGGAGCCGATCCCAGAAATCCCCGAGGGACTGCAGCGGATCATCGACGCAAGGAAGTGAGGAGGGCAGGTATGCCGACGGCGACATTCCGGATTTGGCGGGGCAAGGCGGGCTCGGGGAGCTTTCAGGACTACGACTGCGAGATTTCCGAAGGCATGGTCGTGCTCGATGCTGTGCACAAGATCCAGGCGGAACAGGCCAACGACCTAGCTGTCCGCTGGAACTGCAAGGCCGGCAAGTGTGGGTCTTGTTCAGCCGAAATCAACGGTTCCCCGCGGCTGATGTGCATGGCGCGCCTGAGCCAGGTTCCCTTGGACAAGCCCGTCACGATCGAGCCCATGCAGACCTTCCCGCTCGTCAAGGACCTGGTGTGCGATGTCAGCTGGAACTTCGAGGTGAAGAAGCAACTCAAGCCGTTCGCCCCGAGGCCGCCGGATGCCGAGGACGGTTCGTGGCGCGTGCTGCAGCGAGATGTCGATCGCGTGCAGGAATTCCGGAAGTGCATCGAGTGTTTTCTCTGCCAGGACGTCTGTCACGTCCTTCGCGAGCATCATTTCCACGACCGCTTCATCGGCCCGCGCTTCTTGGTTCATGCGGCCGCGCTTGAAATGCACCCCTTGGACAGCGAAGACCGTGTCGGCCAGCTCCGGGAGACCGACGGCATAGGGTACTGCAACATCACCAAGTGCTGCACGAATGTCTGCCCGGAACACATCACGATCACCGACAATGCGATCATTCCGCTCAAGGAGCGCGTGGTCGATGAGTTCTACGACCCGCTGCGGAAGATCTTCCGGGTGTTCCAGAAGTAGGACTCTGCTTTCTTCGCCGGCCTCGAGCGGTTCGGCAATCTCGCGAGGCGATTGGACAGCGATCCAACGTTGCACGTGACGCTGCTTCCGAACATCGAGCGAGGAAGGCGTTTCACCGCGAAGCCCAGCAATCTCGCGAAGCAGTTCGCGAGTCGCTGCCGGCGCCGCGATTGACCGGGACAGTCTCGCCCGAAGGTCTGCTGCGACCCACGCTCCTTGGATCTCGCGGGACCGAATTCGTGCTTGACACATATAACGGGCCGGGCTATACTATCGGCTTGCGGTCGAGAACCGGCTGCAAGAAGGGAAAAGCGAAATGAAAAGACTCATCACTCTGTTGGCGCTGACAATGCTTGTCGCGTCGCTATGCTTCGCAGGCTCGGTCACGGGCTACGTGACGGACGAGAAGTGCGCGAATCAGGGCAAGCACGGAGAGGCCCACGCCAAGTGCGCCGCCGGTTGTATTGGTGGCGGAGCGACCATCGTGCTGGTCACCGAGGATGGCAAGATCTACCAGGTTGCCGACTCAGCCAAGCTCAAGGACCATGCCGGACACAAGGTCATGGTCGAGGGCAAGGTCGAGGGCATGAAGGTCACGTCGATCGACAAGGTCACGATGCCGAGCTAGAGCGTTGCACGCCGGCCGGTCTTGCCGGTCGGAGCAGCCGCTCGTCCAATCAACAACGTCTCCGGTCGCTACTGTGCCCGGAAGCCTGCGCAGGGGTTGTATTCATCCCCTGCGCAGCGTGCTTTTTGACTAACGCACAGGCCCGCAAGAGGCGAAGCATCGGAAATCTGGCCGTGGGAGTGTGAATTGCGAGGCTGCCGAAATAGCGCCGGCCTGTCAGCGCAGCCTCGATCTGGCCACGGGCCTTCTTGCCGCTAGGCTAGTCGTTCAGTGCAAATCCATAGCGGTGCCCGTGATAGTATCCAAGCTCAAGGGCGCGTGAAGTCGACGCCCGAAGTCCTAGCCGCCCAGGTGCTGGCTTGGTACCGGGCCGAACACCGCGCCCTGCCTTGGCGCCTGACGCGAGATCCTTACCGCATCTGGGTCTCGGAGGTCATGCTGCAGCAGACGCGGGTCGAGGCAGTCATCCCGCACTACGAGACATTCCTCCGGCGCTTTCCTACATTGACCGCCTTGGCTCAGGCGAGCGAAGAAGCCGTGCTCGCGAGCTGGGCAGGGCTCGGCTACTACCGCCGTGCCCGGATGCTCCACGCTGCGAGCAAGCGGGTGGTCTCCGGCGATGACGGCGAGTGGCCACGCTCCTATTCGCAAATGCGGGCACTGCCTGGCATCGGTGACTACACTGCAGCTGCCATCGCGAGCATCGCTTTCGACGAGCCTCGACCAGCCTTGGACGGCAACGCTCTGAGGGTCCTGTCACGGATGGCCGACGAGCGTCGCGACATCCGTGCAGCTGCCACGCGGTGCGCGCTCGGCGGCGCGGCGAAGGATCTGATGGATGCAGTCCCCCGCGGTTCGCGAGGGGATTTCACGCAGGCCCTGATCGAGCTCGGCGCTGTGGTTTGCGTTCCCCGCTCGCCACGGTGCGAGCGATGTCCCTGGAACGCGGCATGTTCGGGACTGGCTGCAGGAAGCGCGCCTCACCTGCCGGTCAAGGGCGCGCGCGGTGTTCCGCGAAACGTCAACTTGTCGCTTGCATTGGCTGTCCGCGATCAGCGCGTCCTGATGCGCCAGCGTCCTTCGGATGCCTCGGTCATGCCTGGATTCTGGGAGCTTCCCATGGCCAGCGGCGACGCCTCGGCGCTGTGTGCGGTAGGGTTTCCGAGTTGTGTCGAGGGCGAGGAGTTGGGGTCGTTCGCGCATTCCATAACGAACACCCAGTACACCGTGCGAGTCTATCTAACCAAGTTCGAAGGCAGCTTGAGGCAGGACCAGCGCTGGGTCTCGGTGCGCGAAATGTCCGGGCTGCCCCTGTCCACCATCAGTCGCAAGGCGCTGCGGGTGGCCCGAGACTCCGGTGTGTCGGCGGCTTGCGACGGCGCGGCCGGGGCAGCCTGATCAATCTCGCTGCGCAGAACCGGCCGCCAGCGAGCGCTTGACCGTCAGGGTTCCCAAGCTGCTGGCGTAGTCGGCGATCCCCTTGTAGAGATGCTCGGCGACCTCTTGGCGAAACGAAGACTTGCCCAGCAGCGCCTCGTCAGATCGGTTGCTGATGAATCCGACCTCGGCTAGGACCGCAGGCATCTCGGCTCCGATCAGGACGACAAACGGGGCTTTGCGGATGCCACGGTTACGGATGCTGGAAGAGTGCTTCGACACCCCGGAGTGCAGACTAGCCTGCACTTTCGTGGCGAAGTCGCGGGACTCCTCGATCTTTTCTTCGAGGGCGATCTTCGAAACCAAGTCTCCCAACTCGTGAATGGACCCGCTGGCGGCCGCGTTTTCCAAGGACGCCACGCTGAGTTCCCACGAGTCGGACGTGAAGTTGAGGTAGTAGGTCTCGATGCCGCGGACCCTGCTGCTGGGCGCTGAGTTGCAGTGGATCGAGATCATTAGGTCGGCCTTGCGCTCGTTGGCGATCTGGGTCCGCTCTTCCAGCGGCACGAAGGTATCTGCCGTCCGGGTCTGGATCACCTCGGCACCGAGGCGCTCTTCGACCAGCTTGCCCAAGCGAAGCGCGATGTCGAGTACGACGTCCTTTTCTTCAAGGCCGCCGTGGCCGATCGATCCTGTGTCATGGCCGCCGTGACCCGCGTCGATCAGGACTCGGTCCAGTTTCAGCCCGAGCGCCCGAGTCAGACTGAGCCTTCCGGCCGCGGTTGTGTCTGCCGCGCGCGGCGCTGCGGGGGATCGCGCTTGCGCCGGACTGAGTGCGAGCACAGTCCGTTGCGCCCGCGGAGTGCCCGCAGCGCGGATGTCGATCACGAGCCGAACGGGGCCCTCCAGCCAGAAGGCGTCGAACAGCACCGCGGTGCGCAAGTCTAGAACGATGCGCGATTTGTTGTTGCGATTCTGGGCGAGCCGCGCCTTGGCCAGGAGCCTGTCATTGATCTCGAGCTGTCGGCCCTTGATCAGTGAATCGGCCAGCCGACTGCCGAACAAATCGATGTAGAGTCGGTCCGGCCGCTTGAGCCGGTCGTATTTGAGCGCGGCCTTGCCGTCCATCTCCAGAACCACCCGAGTGCCGTCCGCGTAGCTGTGATGGCGAATTCCTGAAATCGCGGCGACGCGTCTCGCAGAGCGATCACCCGAAGGGTCGACCAGCTTGCCCGCAGCGTGTCCTTCATCGGACAGCGCCGCAGTCCCGGCGGCCGCTCGGGGGGCTGGGGGAGGGCGATCAGGTGGCTGGCGGGCGAGGGCCGAAGACGCTTCTGGCCCTGCCCCCAGCTTGACGGCCATCGCGTGGGCCGTCTCGCGGTGCTTGCTGTGCGGGTATTCCTTGGCTAGGAATTCATACGTCTCAATCGCACGATCGCGGTATTGGTCCTCGCCGAAACGCTCGGCCATCTTGTGATAGACCTCGGCCAGATGCAGCAGAGAGTCGTCGCAATACCCGCTGGAAGGATCGGTGAGATGGACCTTGCGCAGCGAGTTGACCACCAACTGGTATTGGCGAAGGCCCAGTTCGGGGGCGGGGACGCTCTGCAGATCTTCATAGAGCTCGGCAGCCTTGCGGTAGTGCTTGGCGGCGGTGTCTCGCTTGGAAGCGGATTCAGCCGCCACCGTGCTCAGCAGGGCCGCCAACCCCAGCGCTAGCGACGCTCGGAAACGATTCTGGCGAATCATTGGCAGGCCACTCCGGTGTCCCCGCCGACTCGTTGCATGCTTGGGCCCAGGCGGCCGATCACGATCCAGTGCAGGGCACACGATATATTTATAAAACATTAGCATAAATTAATGTAGCGGTACCGTCATAGCTGAACAGCATTGAGCCGATTCTCGATCGCGGCGGAATCGCGTCGGGGCGGGCGAGGTGTCCCTTGGATAATGGAAGGGCTAATGGCCCGAACCATTCGCCCCGTTTCGGGGATTGCCGGCACACTCTCTCTGCCGGGCGACAAGTCGATTTCGCACCGCTATGCGATGCTCGCGGCTCTGGGTCGCGGCCGCAGCGTTCTGACCAACTATTCAACCGGCGCAGATTGCGCGTCGACACTTGCTTGCCTGGGCTCGCTTGGCGCGCGTTGGGAGCGGCAGAGCAACCGAGTCGAGATCGAGGGCTGCGGGCTGCAAGGCTTGAGCGCGCCCCGAGCGCCTTTAGATGCCGGGAATTCCGGGTCGACGATCCGAATGCTGTCCGGAATCCTCGCCGGCCAGCCGTTTGAGTCCGTAATCCAGGGTGACGAGTCGCTGTCCAAGCGCCCTATGCAGCGAATCATGACACCACTTCGGAGGATGGGCGCTGAAATCCAGGCTGGCGGCGGTCAGTTTCCCCCGCTGGTCATCCGCGGTCGGCCTCTGCAGCCAATTCACTACGAACTGCCCGTGGCTAGCGCACAGGTCAAGAGCTGCGTCTTGCTTGCTGGCCTCTACGCCCGAGGCCTGACAGAAGTCGTAGAACCGGTGGAGACGCGCAATCACACCGAGATCGCCCTCCTACGTTTCGGGGCCGACGTCCGTGTGGATGGAAGTTCGAGATCGGTAGTAGGTTATCCCGCTCTGACAGGGTGCTCCCTGCGAGTGCCGAGTGATCTCTCTTCGGCAGTCTTTTTTCTCGCTGCAGCCCTGCTGCTGCCGGACTCGGACCTGCTCATCGATGGCGTCGGGCTAAATCCGACGCGTTCGGCCGTATTGCAAGTGCTTCGCCGCATGGGAGCCCACATTGAAGTCCACCCCGAGTCCGACTCTGGCGGCGAGGCCAGCGGAACGCTCCGGGTGCGTGGTACAGGCAGGCTTGAGGGGGGAGTGATTTCAGGGGAGACCACGGCCGCGGTCATCGACGAGATTCCCATGCTTGCCGTGCTCGGAGCCGCATCCGAGCGCGGATTGCGCATACGGGATGCAGGCGAACTGCGCGTCAAGGAAACGGACCGAATCGCAACCGTGGCCGCGAACCTACGCCAGATGGGCGTGGAGGTCACCGAGCACGAAACCGGCATGGACATTCAAGGCGGCTGTAACCTGCGCGCTGCGCAGCTCGACTCCTGCGGCGACCACCGCGTTGCGATGGCCTTCGCGGTGGGGGCTCTGGCAGCGGACGGCGACTCGCTCCTCGAGGGAGCCGCAGCGGCGGCCGTGTCGTTTCCGGAGTTCTTCGACGTGCTAGCCTCGGTCACACGAGGCTAGCCGGCACCGCCGTTCAGTCGTGCGGCAGGGGCTTGATCTGCCGGTCGTAGCGCAGTGCGCCGCCTTCGATCCAGAGGATCGTCGGTGATCGATCGCCGCTGTGGAACTGGTCCGGCACTTCTGCGTCAAGCTGTTCGAAGATTGCCTTCAGCCGGGCCACGATTTCGGGATGCTCGGCGGCGACATCGCGCTGTTCGGCTTGATCCGTCTCCATGTCGAAGAGCATCAGCGGCTTTGGGGCCGGCCCGGTGACAACGCCCGGGCACTGGGTGCGATTGGCCTGTTCGAATTGGGCGATGATCGTGATGCCGTCCGGGCGCCGTGGATCCACATAGGCGTTCGGGTCGTCCAGACAGGGGAAGCCCGGCTCCGGCGCCCGGACATGCAGCTTCCAGCGGCCCGATCGGATCATTTTCAACTCCTCCGCTCCCATTGCGAAGATCGCCTCGTGCGGAGATTCGCTGGCGCGCCCAGACAGGAGCGGCAGGATGTCGCGGCCATCGATCGTCCGGTCTCCGGGAAGCTCGCCTCCGGCGGCTGCGACGATCGTCGGGAAGATGTCGATCGAGGCGAGCACTGCGCCCGAGACCTGGCCGGGCGGGATCGTGCCCGGCCAGCGCGCAATGGCCGGCACTCGCAAGCCGCCGTCGAAGTTGGACGCCTTGGACGAGCGCAGGCCGCCGTTGTAGCCTCCGTACGTCGCTCCGTTGTCTGACGTGAAGAACACAAAGGTCTTGTCGTCCAGCGAACTCTCGCGCAGCTTGTCCAGGATTTGTCCGACCGACCAGTCAAGTTCCCGCATCGCATCGCTGTAGAGGTCATCGGGCGTCTCAGGGGTGTAGAAGTCTTCCGACGCCGCAAGCGGCTTGTGCGGCATCGCGTGCGGGAGGTACAAGAAGAACGGTTCGTTGCGGTGGCGCTCGATGAAATCGATCGCTCGTTGCGTGTAGTCCTTGGTCAGCTCGGATTGCAGTACCGGGTATTGAACGACGGACTCGTCTTGCACGAGCTGGACGGGGCGCATGTCGTTCGAGTACAGGATGCCGTAGTATTCGTCGAATCCTTGTTTGCGGGGCAGGTACTTCTCGATATGTCCGAGGTGCCACTTGCCGATCGCCGAGGTCGCATATCCCAGCTCCTTGAGGGCTTCGGCGATGGTGATCTCAGAGGGCGGGAGCCCGATTTCGTTGCGACCGATGTCCGGGGACGGATTGACCACCAAGCCGGTTCGGAACGGATAGCGGCCCGTCAGCAGGGTGGCTCTGGACGGTCCGCAGAACGGCACCGAGACATAGAAATTGGTCAGGCGGATCCCCTCTTGCGCCATGCGGTCGAGGCGCGGTGTCTCGTGTGCCTTCGCTCCATAGGACGACAGGTCCCCGTATCCGAGGTCGTCGGCAAAGATGACGATGAAATTGGGTCGCTCTTGCGCCGCCAACCCAAGGGGCAGCAAGCCAAGGAGCAGCAGGTATCGGATTGGGAGCCGGAACATGACGATGGAAAGTCTAGCGGGTCTTCGGTGATTAGATGGGCCGCGGCAGCGCACGGCAGACGTGGGAACGCCGTGATCTGCCCTGCTTCTCGGAATGCGCTCCCGTGAGCCTAGATCTAGATTGCCCTGAGCGATGTGCTCATCGCAAGGGATCATGGCAGGTGCGCCGCGTCGCTAGTAGTGCCGAGGATGTTGGCAAGCGACCGCCGGGGCAATCCGTCAAGTACTGGCCGCAGCACCCAGCGAAGCCCCCTTGGCGCACTGCGAGTCAAGCTGATCGAGCGGTGCTCAACGATGGCTCCCTCCGGTGTGTCGGCGAATCTCCAGAACACTACCATCCGCCACAGGAAGCCCCTGTCATGACCCGGTGGTCTGAGCGACTCGTCGGGCTTCCCAGCCCTCACCACCTCCCGGATACTGGTGCTCTCGGCACGGCCCCACCATCTCTCACTGTCCAGCCGGTCGAACTCTAATGTGTGCTCGGTCTCGAGAACTGCCGTGAGAACGTTTTTCTTCAACAAGCGCACCGCCACTCGCATTTGCGTGCCATCGCGCTCGAGGATCCGAGACCGCACCACTCCCGGCCCGTATGTATCCGCATGGGTGTCGTAGGCGGACACGACCGCAACAAGCCGCTCCGCGTCCGCGTGCGGCACCAGCAGGGCACCGGTCCAATCGTGAATCAGCCCGCCCGGTGATTCCCGCGTGTTGCGAATCGGCGTGGGATCGACGACGATTTTCCCGCGAGCCAGTGCCCTGGCTCTCGCTTGGTCTTGTTTGCCCCACAGGAACGGTGAGTCCCCGGCGAGGCGGCGCTGGAACTGCGTGTCAGCGGCAGCTACGTACTCAGCGAACGCCGCGGCCGCATCTTCGTGCATGCGGACCACACCGAACTGGAATGCTTGGAGTGTTGGCGCTTGCGCCGCGCTCAATGCGGCGACGACCCAGAGTGCTCGGTAGAGCGTTTGGATGGAGCGGGTGGAGGGAGACACCGAATGCTCGGCCTGGATTACGTGGTTGGGGCCTGAATCAGGCAGGTGGCTCGATGAAGCTCGGCTCCCGCTGGCGACTCCGGCCATCAATCCGGGCTGCAACGGCGTTGGCGCAACCGCCTTGTAGCCTAGCCGCACGCTCTTAGGGTAGCGGCATCAATTACGTCACCTCTGCTGTCAAGGCCTCTAGGTTCGGAGCGCGGATTCGCTCGGAGGTTGGCGGTCCATCGCGCTACCCCGTGCGAGGATCATCCGCTCGTCGTCCGTGGTCTGGCAAAGTCAGCAATGGCCGCTACGGGCATTTCCGTAGGCGCACGTCGGAATCGCCGAGGCCACCCCTCGACCTGCGGCGCTGGGAGGGTCGGCCGGGCGGCCAGTTCTTGCCTCCGGGTCTGGCCGGGTACCGTACAATTGGCGAAGTGCCATGATTTCCCGCAACTTACGGTTCAGTTCCTTGCTTCCGGTCTTCGCCCTCGCCTCTCTGGTGGTGCTTGCCGCCTGCTCGTCCCAGCCGCAACCGGAAGAGCGCATGCCGAACATCATTTTCCTGATGGCGGACGACATGGGGTATGGAGACCCCGGCAGCTTCAACGAGGATTCGAAGATCCCGACCCCTGCGATGGACGCCTTGGCATCCGGAGGCATGAGGTTTACGGACGCGCATTCCGGCTCGGCCGTTTGCACGCCGACGCGCTACGGAGTGGTGACAGGTCGCTATGCTTGGCGCACGCCGCTCAAGCGGGGCGTGCTCTCGGGATACTCGCGCGCGCTAATCGAGCCGGACCGGATGACGGTCGGCAGCATGCTGCGCGAGCAGGGCTACCACACGGCGGTCGTGGGCAAGTGGCACCTCGGGCTGGACTGGGCGACGCTGTCGGAGCCCGCGAGCTGGGAGGAAGGCGACACATCTGCCGCATTCCAAGCTGCTTCCGACTTCTCCAAGCCGGAGGGCTTGGAGATCGATTTCACCTTGCCGGTCACCAACGGCCCGGCCACTCTCGGTTTCGACTACTCCTACATCATTCCGGCTTCGCTCGACATGGCGCCGTATGTCTACGTGGAAGACAATGCCTGCGAGAAGCCCGCCACCGTGCATGAGCCGGGCCGGTTCGACGGCCCGGTCTTCTGGCGGCCCGGCGAGGCCGCGGAGGGCTTTGACTTCTTTGACGTGCTGCCCAACCTGACCCGGCACGTCGTGGACTACATTGAACGCCGGGCCGAGAGTCCAGACCAGCCGTTCTTCCTTTACTTCCCGCTGCCGGCCCCGCACTGGCCGTGGGTCCCCACAGAGGAGTTCATTGGCCGCAGCGGCGCTGGCAAGTACGGCGACTTCGTGACCCAGGTCGACGCCAATATCGGGATGGTCGTAGATGCCCTCAAGGCGACCGGCCAGTTCGAGAACACGCTCTTCATCGTCACCAGCGACAACGGCGCGGAATGGGATCCGAGTCACATCGAGGAGTTCGACCACTATGCCAATCACGCCAGCCAGCGCGGCAAGAAGCGGGACGCCTGGGAGGGGGGGCACCGCACGCCATTTATTGCCTCGTGGCCGGCTAGGGTAGCGGCGGAATCAACCAGCGATCAGACGATCTGCCTCACCGACCTGATGGCGACCGCCGCGGAAATTGCGGGGTACGAATTGCCCGCGGATGCCGCACAGGACAGTGTCAGCATCCTGCCCGCACTGCTCGGAACTGACAGTGGTCCGCTGCGCGAAGCCACAGTGCATCACTCGGTTGACGGCACCTTTGCCATCCGCCAAGGCAAGTGGAAGTACATAGACGGGCAAGGCCCGGGTTCGCAGCAGTGGGACGGTCCTCAGCCGGGCGACCCGCCCGCGCAGCTGTACGACATCGAAGCCGACCGCCACGAGGACAACAACCTCTTCACCGAGAACCCAGGGGTGGTGGAGAGGCTCAAGGTCGTGCTGGAGCGCTACAAGGAGCAAGGGCACAGCAGAAAGCTGTAGGTTCCGGCACCGTGGTTCGCGGGCCGTCGTTCAGCCTTTGCTGACCCACCAGATGTGATCCGGCTCCTTCTGCGGTCTCGGCGGTTGCCGGGCTTGGTCGAGGAGAGCTTGAATCGTCGCCATAATGGCGGGCTCGTCCGCTGCCAGATCCTGTGTCTCGCTCGGATCGGCGTCGAGATCGTAGAGTTCGAGGGCGCCGTCGGGAGTGGGCCGCACGGCCTTCCACTTGCCCACGCGCAAGGCTTGGGAAGGGATCTCGTTTGGGAAGGTTCCCGACCTGCTGTCGTAGCGCGGCAGCTCCCAGTACATGTATTGGTGCTCGGCTTGCTCGCCGCGGGCCAGCAGGGTCGGAACCACCGAGATCCCGTCAGTGCCCGTCGCCGCGCCGGCACCCGCGAGCTCCAATGCGGTCGCCAGGAAATCGTGGAACCCCCAAAGGTGGTCGCTGCTCGAACCTGCCGCAATCTGCTCCGGCCACCGAGCCAGCATCGGCACCCGGATGCCGCCTTCGTAGAAGTCCCGCTTCGCGCCGCGCAGATCCCCGCTGCTTCGGAAGTAATCCGTCCAAGTGGCGGCCGCCGCGCCGTTATCGGAGGTAAAGAACACGACCGTGTTCTCATCCAAGCCCAGTTCTGCGATGAGCTGCAGGATCCGACCCACGTCGCGGTCCATGCGCGTGATCATCGCTGCTAAGGTCGCGTGTGGTTCGGGGGGCCGGATCAGACGCTTGGGACGATTCCGATTCTCGGCCAGCTCGACTTCTTCGAACGTGCCGGCGTATTGAGCGTATATTTCGTCATCAGGCACGACGTACTCCGCGTGCGGGATGGTGAACGGGACGTAACAAAAGAAGGGCTGGTCCTTGTTCTTCTCGATGAACTCCAGAGCGCGATCCGCGATGACGTCATGGGAATATGTGCCACGCCCGCCATCCTCGTTGCCGTCGAGCGGCAGTTTCCGGTCGTTGTCAAAGATGTAGTGGGGATAGAAGTAGTGCGCGTGCGCTTGGTGCAAATAGCCTACGAACTCGTCGAAGCCCTGTTTCCAAGGCACGCCCTCCGTGCCGATGTCGCCTAAGCCCCACTTGCCGAAGCAGCCCGTGGCGTAGCCGCGCTCCTTCAGCAGCTCTGCAACGGTCACGTCCTCAGCCAAGATCGGCACGCCGCCGGGGTTGGAGCGGACCGAGGTGTGCCCCATATGCATGCCAGTCATCAGCACGCTTCGCGCCGGAGCGCACACCGAGCATCCCGAGTACGCGTTCGAGAACCGCATGCCTTCGGCGGCGATGCGATCGATGTTGGGAGTGCGGATCTTGGACTGTCCGTAGCACCCGAGCTCGCCGTAGCCGAGATCGTCGGCCATGATGAACACGATATTCGGCGGTTGCGCCGTGCTGCCTTTACGCGTTAAGGCTGCGTCACGGCATGCCAGCAGCGCGGCCGCCCCGGCAGCAGTGGCTGTGAAGAACTCGCGGCGACTGGCGGCGATGGGCACGGATCTTGGCGCTGGCATGGCGCGCCCATTTTAGTCCGGGCATCTCGTTGCGCAAGCTTCTTTCGGCGCGTCCGTACGGCTCGCCTTGGGGAGATCGGATGACGTAGCGGCAATCCTCGGATGGACCGGCGGTGGCGATGACATCCATGCATCTTCTGCCCGCATCATGCTCGTCCGAACGACTGCTAGACTGAGGCTGTGGCCCGCGCAGAGGCGGGCTAGGATTCCGGCCGGGAGGAGGCTGCCTTTCTAGGCCGGGATCCTAGCCCTAGTGCGGTTGAGTCCGGGATGTTTGGGGAGGGGACTCCAGCCGCAATCCTGTCCCTAGAAACTGATCCGCAGTCCTCCGTTGACCTGCCGGAACAGCCCGGGCTGAATTCCTTGCGGAGCCCGTGATGAAACGTAGAGCTCGTCGAACGCGTTCTTGATCGTGAAGTACGGTTCGAACATCCAAGCCTCCCGCCGAATCTCGTAGCTGACTGCCAAGTTGGCGACCTGGTAGCCCGGAAGTTGGCCGACCGTTCCGTCATTGGACGGCTCCAGCGTCTCGCGGTTGTCCCCGAACTGACTGGCCACGGCGTTGAGATCGAGTTGGAAGCTCAGCCCGCCGAATTGCTTGATGCCGAACAGCACGCCAAACGTCTGCCTGGGAGCATACGGCAGGCGGTTGCCGCCGTACAATTCGTTGTCCCTGAACTCGGCGACCGGCAGATACATGTGCCGGAAGTCCGTGTAGACGCTCCAGCCTGACAAGTCCGCGACACGGCTCCAGTGGATTTTGGCCGAACTTTCGAAGCCTTGGTGCATTGTCGCGCCGCCGTTGGTAACCGTGGTTGTGGCGCCGCCCGACTCTGCCGCAGTGATGATCTGGTTCGAGAAGTCCATCCGGAAGAATGTGAATTCACCTAATACCGCGCGCTGGCCGGCTAGGCGGACGCCCGCCTCGTAATTCCACGACAGCTCCGAATCGAGGTTGAGGTTCTCGCCGTTGCTAGTGATGGCGATCTTGGTTCCGGGAGGGGCGAATCCCCGGTGGACACCCGCGAAGAGGGTCAGGTCGTCGACAGCGCGGATCGAGAAACCCAGTCCTGGGATGACCGTCGTAACGCCGTTTTCCTCGCGGATATTGACATCGGTCGGAATTCCCTGCACGCGCTTGCGCACGATATGGCGCTCTTGCTTGTACCTCACGAAGCGTGCGCCGGGCGTGAACGAGATGCGAGAGCCGATCTTGAAGAGATTCTGAACGTAGCCTGCCAAGGCTCGGCCATAGCGGAACTCGTCGTCCCGAGTCACGCCCGCGCGGGCGTCGAACACGTCGCCGTTGATCCGCCGGTCGCGAGCCTTCTCGTAGATGTAGCGCGCGCCGATGTCGAGCTGGCCGTAGCTGTGCTGTCGGCTGAAGTTTGACTGTGCACCGTAGACGTCGAACTCGCGGTTGCGATTGCCGGCCGAGTTGCGCAAGTACAAGGCGCCTCCGCTCAGGCTCGGGTCTCCGATCACACCCAAGTAGTCGCGCCCTTTGTCGCTGCGGTCGAAATCTTGGCGGCCCCAGTATCGCTTGGTGCTGTAAACGAAGGCCGAACTGCTCAGTGTGGAGGCAGGACTGATTGTGACGGCGTGAGAGACGGACCCGCTCTGGCGCTCCACATCGAGCGCGTCGGACGGGACGGCGTTCAAGTTCGGGTCCCGCTCGAACATTGGCTGCGTCAGGCCCACGTAGGTCGAGTTTGAGATCTCGTCGTAGACGCCGGCCTTGACAGAGAGGGTGTGCCGCTCGCTAGGACGGAAGCTGAATTTCGTCTGCACGTCCTCGATGTCGTAGAAGAATCCGCGCCAGCCATCGCCTTGTTTGTGCAGATAGTTGGTGATCCAGCCGATCGACTGGTCGCGTTTGCTCGCGCCCAGTGAGGCCTCGCCCACGAATACTCCGCGCTGCCCGCCCTCGACGTCGACTTCGCCGTGGAATCTTGATGGCGGATCCGGCGTGACGAAGTTCACCACTCCGCCGACGGTCTGCGGGCCGTGGACGATCTGGCCGCTGCCTTTGAGGATCTCGACCCGGCTCATGCGCTCGATGGGTGGCGAATAGTACATGTCCGGCTCGCCATAGGGAGCCAGCGCGATTGGAATGCCGTCCTCAAGAATCAGCACTTTGCGGCTGCGGTTGGGGTTTAGGCCCCGCATGCCGATGTTCAGCCGCATGGCGACCGGCCCGGAATCCTCGCGCAGGTTGATGCCGGGCACGCGGCGCAGCATCTCGTTAGCATCGAGCGGCTTGGCCGCTTCGAGTTCCGCCTTGCTAACGATATGCAACGACCCCGGAATTGCCGTGCGCAGATCTTCGACCGTCGCCACCACTTCAATCGTGGCTGCGTTGCGCCTCAGTTCCGTCAGCTCAATTGCGAGTTCAGCCGTTTCGGCCGAGCGTGTCACTTCGACCGGCTCAAAGTCCGGGGCAACTACGCGGATCGTCAGAGATCCTTCCGGGACTCCGGAAAGAGTGAAGTTCCCTAGGCTGTCCGTGCGTGTAACTATTCCTGATTCAATAGCTTCTACTGTAGCTGTGGCCACTGGGAACCCACCGGGTCCGGTCACCTGCCCGCTGATGTCGCGGGCCTGCACGCTTGCGCAGAAAAGTAACGTGATGGCTGCGCAGCCCACACGCCGAAGAGGCTCGATCATTGCCAGGTATCCTTGCTGCTGTCGAAGATTCGACTGCGCGGAGAATCCATCGCAGCCCTCGGAACTCCCAACCTACTCGATAATGCAACTTAGTGTCAATTAGAGAATTGTATGAGTTCTGTAACAACGAGCGTCGCTCGGCTGTGCCGCGGCCATCGCGAACCAGATTCCAATTACGTGCGACGCCGAGACTGGTCCGACAGGAATGGTCCCGAATCGTTGCGAGGGTTGCGGTTAGTGCGCTATGCTTTGCACGCCGCACGGCAGGGTTGCATTCTGCTGCGGCGTTTGGGGGAAGCATGATCCATTTGACAAGATCGGGATGGCTGGTAGCGTGCCTGGCGCTCATTGCTGGTGCGGCGTTCGGCCAGACCTTCTACGGCAGCTTGGTCGGGTCCGTTCAGGACTCGACGGGTGCCGTGATTCCGGGAGCGAGCGTCACCGTGACCAGTCTCGCGACCGGCGAACAGCGCGTGCAGGAGACCGAAGCGGCCGGCCTGTATCGCTTCGTGAACCTAGTTCCAGGCCAGTACCGCCTCGAAGCGCGCTCTGAGGGCTTCAAGCAGTTCGCGCAGGAGCCGATCACGATCGAGGTCGACGCGAGCATCCGCATCGACCCGGTGCTGGAGATCGGGGAAGTCACCGAAGTCGTCGAGGTCGTTTCCAGCACGCCCCTGCTGCAATCGCAGACATCCTCGCTCGGCCAGGTCGTCGAGTCTCGCAAAGTCACCGAGACGCCGCTCAACGGGCGCAACGTGCTGAACTTGGTTGCTCTCGCTCCGGGAGTCGTGCCGCAGGGGCAGTCCATGCAGAGCCCCACCGGGGTCAACATCTTCGCCTGGGGCAACTACCAGATCGGCGGCGGCCAGTCGAATCAGAGCGCCACAACGCTGGACGGTGCACCGGTCAATATCGGCTACGCCAACCTCACCGCCTTGGTCCCGACTCAGGACGCGGTGCAGGAATTCAAGATCCAGACCAACAACCTAGGTGCAGAGTTTGGTCGGTTCGCCGGTGGTGTCATCAACATGGCCACGAAGTCCGGCAGCAACGAATTCCATGGCTCCGCCTACGAGTTCCTGCGGAACAAGGTTCTCAACTCCAACACCTTCTTCAACAACGCCAGCGGCATCGGGACACCGCCGTTCGTCCAGAACCAGTGGGGCGCCAACGTCGGCGGCCCGGTCGTCAGAGACCGCGTCTTCTTCTTCTCCTCTTATGAGAGCTATCGCCAGCGGCAGGGCCGCTCGCTGCTGCTCGACTCCCCGACCCCGCTGCAGCAGCAGGGCGATTTCTCGGAGGTGGGGCGGGCCATTCACGATCCGTTCTCGGTATCGAGCGTCGGCGACCTCCCTCGCACGCGGTTCCAGAACGACACAATTCCGGGTTCGATGCAGGACGCCACGGCGTCGGCCCTGAGCCATCTCTGGGATCAGCCCAACCAGCCCGGGCTGAACAACAACTACGCCACGAACGCCAGCGATGGCGGCAACAACACCCAGTTCAACAATCGGGTCGACTGGAGTGCCAGCGACAAGCACCGCTTCATGGGGCGCTGGACGTGGTGGGACAACCTCACGTTCGGCGTGGACCCCTACGGCACCGGCGCCCACATTGATGCTGGTCCGGAGACGTTCACCACCAACCAATGGGTGCTCGGAGACACGTGGTTGATTTCTCCCACAACGATTCTTGACCTGCGGGCGTCGTGGACACGTTTCCGCTACGACCGCTCCCCTGCCAGCCAAGGGATCGATCTGACTCAGTTCGCGTGGCCTTCGTCGTTGGTGGGCCAGATCCCGGACAACTTCCGCCACATCCCCACGCCTTGTGTAGAAAGCTACGGTTTGTTCTGCGCCCAGGGCACGGGTAGCATCATCATTGCCCGGCAAGACAACGTGGCCTTCCTGCCGAGCCTGACATTGATCCGCGGGCGACACACCTTCAAGCTGGGAGGCGATGTGCGCAGGCTGACGCACAACTACGCGCAAAGCAACACCCCAAGCGGAATCTTCCGCTTCAACAGCAATTTCACCGCCAACGACCCGTTCAGCCCGATGGGTGGCTGGGGCTTCGCTTCGTTCCTGCTCGGCACCGGCACGGGCGGCGGCATCTCGACGCCCAGCCTGGTGGCCGGCCAGATGATCTACAGGGCTGGCTATGTCAATGACCAGTGGCAGGTCAATGACAGGCTGACCGTGAACATCGGATTGCGCTGGGAGCGCTCGGGGAACTTCTCTGAGCGCTTCGATCGCATGACTTCTCTCTCGCTCGACTCGGTCAATCCGCTTTCTTCCGAGACAGGCCTGGATTTGCGCGGGCAGCTCGCGCTCGTGAACTCCGATTTGCGGCCGGCGCGGACGGGTATGGATGATCGGAATTCCTTCGCGCCCCGCCTTGGCATCGCGTACCGCGTCGACGACAAGACTGTGATCCGCACCGGCTACGGCATCTTCTGGCTGCCCAACGACGTTGCCTTCGCGATCGCGCCCAACATCGACTTCATCAATACCATATCCACTCCGTGGGTCACCTCGCTCGATAACGGCGTGACTGCGTTTCGCCGGTTGGCGGACCCCTTCCCAGATGGTGTCCTGCAGCCGCCGGGACGGGACACCACGTTCTTCAATACCTTGGTCGGCGGTCTCGGCATCCGCTCGGCGGTGCCCGACCAGCCGCTCGGCTACATGCAGCAGTGGAACTTCAACATTCAGCGGCAGCTCGGCGACGGCACGCTGGTCGACGTGGCTTATGCCGGATCGAAGGGAACGAGCTTGCCGGTCAACGCTCAAACCATCAATCAATTGCCGGACCAGCACCTGAGCCTCGGCACCGCGCTTAACGAACAGGTGCCGAATCCGTTCCACGGCTCCTCGATTACCGCCGGGCCTCTCTCTCAGCCGACCGTCGCACGCGGCCAGCTGCTTCGCCCCTACCCGCAGTTCACCGATGTCTCAATGGCAGGACCGACCAACCGCAGCTCGACCTACCATTCTTTTCAGGCCAAGGTTGAGCGGCGTTTCAGGGGCGGGGCGAGCTTGCTGGCCTCCTATACTGCCGGCAAGCTGATCACGGACGCAGGCACGTTGACCGGTTGGCTAGATGGCCTCGAGGGCTTCAGTGCGCAGGGCTGGGCCACTGGCGGCAACAACAATGACCTCCGTTCGCTGAAGTCGCTGGCGGCGTTCGATGTTTCGCAGCGTTTCGTGCTGAGCTACGTCCTCGACCTGCCGTTCGGCAAGGGCAAGCCCTTCCTCGGCGATCTTTCGGGGGCTGCCAACGCCATCCTTGGCGGGTGGGGAATCAACGGTGTGACCACAGTTCAGCGTGGATTTCCGATCGGCGTGTCGCCTTCCCAGAACCTCTCTAACTCTTGGGGAGGATCGCAGTTCATCGACAACAACGGCACCAGCGCGGAACTATCCGGCGACCCACAGACGCGGCTCAACGAGTACTTCAGGACAGACGTGTTCAGCCAGCCAGCGGCGTACACGTTCGGCAACACCTCCCGGGTCCTGCCGGACGTGCGCGGGCCCGGCATTGCACAGTGGGACTTCGCGCTGTTCAAGCGTACGCAGTTGGGCGAGAGCCTAGGCTTGGAGTTTCGCACTGAATTCTTCAACCTGTTCAACACGCCGATCTTCCGGCATCCGGGAACCGCGCTGGGCACTCCCCAGTTTGGCGTGATCAGCGGCACTCGAGGCGTGCCTCGACTCGTGCAGTTCGGGCTGCGACTGATCTTCTAGTCGCTTCGCGCAGGCTTGGCGAATCGAACCGGCGGGCGGCCCAGCCGCCCGCCGGTTCCTCTTGCGGTCCGAGAACCGGCGATAATAGAAACCGGCTTCCATGGCTTGGACAACCCTCGGCGCAGCCGCCGCATTGTTGCTGCTGCCCGCCGCTCTGCCGGCGCAGCCTGTGCTCGAGCAATCGGATGTCCGGACTCGCTTCCAGGCAGGCCAGACAGCGCTGCAAGCCGGGCGCTTCGCCCAAGCCGAAACTGAGTTCCGCGCCGCCCTAGATTCCGATTCGGGGCTTTCGGAAGCGCGCGTGAACCTGGGCTTGGCCC
The DNA here is from genome assembly GCA_009838515.1 of Terriglobia bacterium. Taxonomy (GTDB): domain Bacteria; phylum Acidobacteriota; class Terriglobia; order Bryobacterales; family UBA6623; genus VXMF01. The sequence continues at coordinate 88,936 of VXRL01000012.1, forward strand.
TGTTCTTGCAAGGGAAGTACCAGCTATCGGTTGACGAACTGGAACAGGCGGCTCGCGCCCTGCCAACGCTGCCCGCCGCCCATTTGTTCCTAGGTCTCGGCCATCTCAAGCTAGGCGCGTCCGACCAAGCTATCGCTGCGCTCTCTCGCAGCTTGGAGCTGGACCCGGCCAACCTCGAGGCGCACCGGGCGCTGGCGGCATGCCACCTGGCGAACGGGGACTACGCCAGCGCCGTGCAGGAATTCCAAGCGGCGTTCTCGCACAGCCCGGACAGGACCGAGGCGTGGTACCTGCTCGGGCGCGACTACATGGGCCTGATGAGCGATCTGGCCGGACGCTTGGTCGTCGAGCAGCCGGACTCGGTCTGGGCCGCTCGGCTCGGGGCGGACATGCTGGCGCTCAGCGAGGCCTGGGAGGCCGCCGCGAACTACTACGCGACCGCGGTTGCCAAGCGATCCGACCTGCCCGGTCTGCACTCGGCGTTGGGATCCGCTCGCTTGCGGCTCGGGCAGTTAGGCGAGGCCGCCGCCAGTTTTGAAGATGAGTTGCGCACAGATCCGCGCTCCGAGCAGGCGTTGCTCGGGCTGGCCGAGATCAGCTTGGCGCGGGGAGATGCTGCCGCCGCCCTTGAGCGAGTGGCCGCGGTCTGGGATTCGTTTCCGCAATGGCTGGGATCCCAGCCAGCGTTTGAGTCCGGGGCCATCGCGCCCGAATCTGCGGCTAAGCTCCTGCAGTCGCTCGGCCAGTCCGAGGCGGGACCGGCAGCGTACCTGGCTTGGGCGCTCTCAGCCAGTGCCGGCGACGCAGCAACTGCGGCCGCCGCCCGAGGGCGATTCGAGCGGGCCGTCCACGCCGCTCCCATGCGCTCTGCCGGGGCCTCCGAAGCTGTCTCTCTGTGCGCCGACCATCTCTACTCGGCCTGCGCGCGGGCGCTAGTGTCGCGTCCCTCGATGACGCGGGCGGAGTTGTTGCTGCTGGGCAGGGCCTACCTTGCGCTCGGTCAGCACGAAAGGGCTGTGATCGCGTTCACGCACGCTATGCGCGGCACTGACGAGGCAGCGCCTGAAGCCGTCTATTGGACGGTCCGCACGCTCCGGTCACTGGCGGACTTGTGCTTCGACCAGGTCGAGAAGCTGGCCCCGCAGTCCTGGCGTGTGCATCAATTGCGGGCCGAGGCCCACCGCCAGCGGCAAGCCGACGATGAGGCGATTTCCGAGTACCTGCGCGCGATCGAGCTCAAACCGGATGCGGCTGAGTTGCACCGCAGCTTGGGGCTGATCTACTTGCTGAATAACGCCTACGACGAAGCCGAGCAAGCCCTTGAGAAGGCCCTCGATCTGGACGGTGCGAACCCGCGCTCGCTATACGTGACCGGCCGGTTGTTCGTGGCCAGGCAACAGCATCCCGAGGCCATTCCCTACTTGGAGACCGCTCTGCAGCTTGACCCCAACTTGGTCGAGGCTCGTCCCAGCCTCGGCCGGGCGTACCTGCGGGTCGGGCGCGCGGAAGAGGCCGCCGCGCAACTCGAGCAGGCGCTGATCCTCGACTACTACGGCGATATCCACTACTCGCTCTTCCAAGCCCACCGCCGGCTGGGCAACATGGAGCGGGCCAGACAGGCGCTGGCCAAGTCCACCGAGATGCGCAAGCGTTCGTTCGCGCGCGACCGCACGAAGTTTGAGCGATGGATCGAGACCGAGTAGCCCGGATCGCGCCCGCCATTGCCTTCGTGCTGGTTGGCGGTACGGTGTCGCAGTCCTTGCCGGGCGCGATTCAATTCCAAGATGTCGCAGGCATGGCGGGAATTGACTTCGTTTTGCACAATCACCCGACGCCCGAAAAGCACATGATCGAGACGATGGCGGGCGGGGTGGCCGTCTTCGACTACGACGGCGACGGCCTGCCGGACATCTACTTCACCAACGGAGCCGCGATTCCGTCCTTGAGCAAGGAAGCGCCGAAGTATTGGAACCGCCTGTACCGGAACGACGGCGGGCTGCGCTTTAGCGACGTCACCGCCGAGGCCGGCGTCGCCGGGACCGGCTATGACATGGGCGCGGCCGCGGCCGACTACGACAACGATGGCGATGTCGACCTGCTAGTTGCCGGAGTCTTTCGCCTGACCCTGCTGCGCAATCGTGGCGATGGCGTGTTCGAAGACGTCACCGCGGCCTCCGGCCTCCAAGGCGGCCAGTGGTCCGTCGCTGCGGGCTGGTTTGACTACGATGCCGACGGGCACCTCGATCTCTTCGTGGTCAACTATGCGCACTGGAGCTTGGATTTCGACACATTCTGCGGCGACGAGCGGCGCGGCCTGCGCGCCTACTGCGATCCGATGCAGCTGACTCCGATACCGAATCGCCTGTATCGCAACCTTGGCGACGGCACGTTTCAGGACGTGAGTGCGGCGACCGGCATTAGTGACCACTCCGGGCGCGGCATGAGCGTGGCATTCGCTGACGCCAACGGCGATGGCAAGACTGATGCGTTGGTCACGAATGACAACCTGCCGAACTTCCTGTTCCTCAACCAAGGCGGAGAGGGCTTTGAAGAAGCAGGGCTGCTGTCAGGCACGGCATTGCTACAGCATGGCGACCCCGTGGCCAGCATGGGCGTCGATTTCCGCGATTATGACAACGACGGCTTGCCGGACGTGGCGGTCACGGCCCTGATCGCCGAGACCTTCCCGCTGTTCCGCAACTTCGGTGACGGCTTTTTCGAGGACGTGACCGGCCCGTCCGGCTTGGCGCTTCATTCCAACCGCCACAGTGGCTGGGGCAATGGGCTGTACGACTTCGACAACGATGGCTGGAAGGATCTGTTCACGGCCAACTCTCACGTCAACGACATCATCCGTGAGTTCGAGCCCACGACGCCGTATCGCGAAACCAATAGCGTGTACGCCAATCGTAGGGACGGGTCGTTCGAGGAGGTCACAGCTGCCGCCGGCAAGGCCTTCGCGAGCACGGCAAGTGCCCATCGCGGCTGTGCGTTCGCGGATTTCGACCGCGATGGCCGCGTCGACGTGGTGGTGTCCTCGCTGGGTGGGGCCGCCGAATTGTGGCACAACACCAGCCCAGGGCGGCGAGCGTGGCTCAATGTCCGGCTCTTGGGGACGAAGTCGAACCGTGACGGGATGGGTGCGAAGGTCCGCGCAGGCGGCCAGTCCAATGTAATGACCAGCGCGGTTGGCTACGCCTCATCCAGCCACGACGGGGTGCATTTCGGCCTCGGGGAGTCCGAAGGTGTCGCCGTGCAGGTGACGTGGCCCAGCGGCACTGTTCAAGATCTCGGGCGCGTTTCGGCGAATCAGATATTGGAAGTGCGCGAGCTGCTGCCCTGAGTGTGAGCAGTCTAGCTGGCGCGGCCCCGCACCGGCTACAGCCGGTTGAGCACGGCGTAGCGAATTTCAGCGACTTGCTCTCCCGCCACATCGAGCGCTCTCAATGTCAGCGCGCCTCGAGCGGCCGGGAAGTCCGCCGTGCCCAGGGACTGCATGCGGAAATCCTTCACGAGAGACTCGCCCAGACCGCGCCACACGCGGTCAGCTTCAGAACCATAGGCCGGCGGGTCGTGGGCCTCGAGCACCTCTCCTTGGATTGCGACGTCCCCGAAGGATGCCTCGATGGTCGAACCGGCGGTGGGTGCTGCATAGTAGATCGCGAGCTCGTACTCGCCGGGTTCCGCGACCTCGATATCCCAAGTGATGCTGTCGGAGGTGCTCGTCCAGTTCGTGAAGTACGAGCAGTTCGGCGCGCGCCCGCTGCGCTTGACCCCGCCGTGCGGCACGCCGTCGCGGGCCGGCAGCAGCGTCATCGGCGCATAGCCCACCGGGAAGGGTCGATCATCCGGCCCTACGCTCGGGGCGACCTCTGCCAGCCACTCCGTCGCGGCCGCGCGGAGCCGTTCTGCCTCCTCAGGGAACTCGTCCGCCGCGTCACGATGCTGTCCGGGATCGTTCTCGATATCGAACAGCCGCCCCTCGGGGTCGAGCCGGAAGCGTTGGGTGCGAATGCTGAGTTGCAGCTGGCCGCGCGCCGTGCGCAGCGAGAACAGCAGCCGGTCTACCCACTCGGCGTCCTGCCCGCGCAGCAGCGGCACTAGGCTGCGCCCGTCGAGTGGCTTGGTAGCTCCGACCTCGATTCCGGCCAGGTCCGACAGGGTGGGGAGCAGGTCGATCGCCCCAGCCACGTTGGAGATGCGCTGCCCGGCCGGGATCTGCCCCGGCCACCGGACCAGCAGCGGCGAGCGCAGGCCGCCCTCGTCAACGGATCCCTTGCGCCCCTTCATGCCCGCGTTCCAGCGCCAGCTGTTGGGGCCGTTGTCGCTGAAGTAGAGCACGACGGTGTTCTCGGCGATGCCTAGCTCGTCCAGCTTCGCGAGCACCCGCCCGACATTCCAGTCGATGTTCTCCACCATGGCCAGGGCTGCGCGCGTCTTGGGCACGTCCTCGGATTCGGGGTCGCGGTTGCGCATCGCCAGTTCCTTGGATTCGAAACGCTGCCAGTACTCGTCGGGCACCTGCATGGGAGAGTGCGGGGTGTTGTAGGGCAGGTAGGCAAAGAACGGGCGGTCGCGATTCTGTTCCATAAAGTTCATGGCCTTGTTGGTGAAGTCGTCGATCACGTACCCCTCTCCGCGCACCAGTTCGCCGTTGTGGTCCAGCTCGTAGTCGAAATAGTGGCCCCAGTGACCTTCCGTGAATCCGTAGAACTCCTCGAACCCGCGCGCGTTGGGATGGTACGGGTGCTGCGTGCCGTTGTGCCATTTGCCGAACGCGCCGGTGGCATAGCCGGCAGCTTGGAAGGTTTGGGCGATCGTGTGCTCGTCGGCATTGAGCCGTTCCTGCCCCGTGGAAACTCCCCGCACCCCGCCGCGCCCGTGGTAGCGCCCGGTCAGGAACTCTGCTCGCGTCGGTGCGCACACGGAGTTCACGTAGAAGTGCTCGAACATCGCGCCTTCGTGCGCCAGCGAGTCGATGTTCGGAGTTGACAGGTTCGTGTTGCCGTGAAGGCTGAGGTCACCCCAGCCCTGGTCGTCGGCCAGAATCACGACGACGTTTGGCGGCTGCTCGGAGCGGCGCTCGCCGGAGCTGCAGCCGGAGCAGAGCAGTGCCGCTGTGGCAAAGACGGGAAGTGCAGGGATCGCGCGCATCGAAGTTCTCCGCATGGTTTCGGGGGTGCACCAGCGCCTGGCGGATGCTTTCAGATCAAATCGTCGCACAAGCGCTGCCTCGGAATACGGCGGAGCGCTCCGTAGGTCCGGCCTGCCGCCTCATGCCGGGCGCGCTTGCCCCGCACGTAGTGCGCGCCAGGTCCGGCCCGCCGGGCCAAGTCAGCACCCGTTCGGTTCGCGAGATTGGTCGGGCCGCCGAGATTTGAACTCGGGACCTCTTCCACCCCAAGGAAGCGCGCTACCAGGCTGCGCCACGGCCCGACGTCAAGAACGGGTGGTTCCTTTAGTCTAGCCCGAAGTCTTGTCGAACTTCGTCGCCTGGGGCTCTCACGGCGTGACGATATGCTAGATTGATGCCTGTGGTCCCCAAGCAGCTCGAATCGAACCCGCTCGAGACTCTGCGTCGTCGGGGCCTGCGGCTCACGCGTCAGAGGGAATTGGTCTTCCGCCTGATCCATAATTCGCGCACGCATTTGAACGCGCACGAGATCTACGAACTGGCCGCCAAGGAAGACCCCAAGATCAATCAAGTCACCGTGTATCGCACCCTCAAGGTGCTCAAGGAGCAAGGCTTGGTCGACGAACTGGACTTAATGCACTATGAGGGCGAGCAGCACTATTACGAAACTCGTCTCAAGCGCGAGCACGCCCACCTCGTCTGCATGAGCTGCGGCTCGGTGTCGGAATACTTCGGCGATCCGCTCCGGGAAATGAGGTCCCAGATCGAGACGCAGTTTGGCTTCAAGGTTGCGGTCTTACGCACAGAGGTCGGCGGCTATTGCGCGGACTGCCAGAAGAGTGGCCTCGGCGAGGCCCCAGCGGTCGCATCGCGAGCTGGGGCGGCCAGCGCGGCCGAAGCACTCTAGCGCCAGCCTGTCAGGGCAATGGACGCATCCCAGGCCGCAGACTCGGGCGAGTCACTGCCGCCGTTGTCGCTGCTCGTGGAGCCGCCTTCCGGAGAATGCCTGCAGATTCCGGTCAAGCGCAGCCCGTTCGTCATCGGGCGCCTGAGCGACTGCGACCTCACGCTGGCCGATAAGCGGATATCCCGCCGCCACGCCCGATTGCTGCTAGAACAGGACGGCTTCGCCATTGAAGACCTCGGCAGCCGCCACGGGACCGTCGTCAACGGCGAGTCCGTGCGGCGCAGCCGGCTTGCCGTTGGCGACCGAGTCGGCTTTGGGATCGAGGGCTCCTACGTGATCACGATTTGCGAGGCCCGGAGCCCGCAGACGAGGCTGCTCAAGCAGGTTTCCGAGATTGGTGGCGGGCCTCGCCGGACTGGTGCATTGGGGCGGCTCTCGGCGGTGCTGGAAGTTGCCCGCACGATGGAGCTCGCCAGCGGCGTGGAAGAGGTCTTCGAGGCGGTCGTAGAAGCCGCGCTGTCGATCGCTCGCGCCGACCGCGCGTTCCTACTGCTGCGCGACACCAGCGGGCGCTTGCAGGTCAAGGTGGCACGGCACGCTCCGGACGAGCGCGGCGACCCAGCCCAGCTCAAGCTACCGATAGCGCGGATTGCCGACGCGCTCGAGCGGCGTTCGGACCTGTTCGCGATGAGCGTCGATCTGACGCAAGGCAGCGGCAGCGTTGGGGAAGCTCCGCGTGCTGGGTTGTGCATTCCGATCTTGCGCATGCGGATGGGGCTGGACCACGAAACGAGCGTGATCTCGGCGAAGGATGACACGTTGGGCGTGCTGTACATGGACGCGGCGAACCCTGAACTCCGGCTGGCGGAGGGCAACCAAGCGCTGTTGCATGCATTGGCGATCGAGATCTCGACCAGCGTCGAGAACGCCCGGCTGATCGAGGAGGAACGCCAGAAGCGCCGCCTCGAGCACGAGCTTGATCTGGCGCGCGGCATCCAGCGCTCCCTGCTCCCCGCCACGCTTCCCAGCGAGGGCTGGCTGGTCGCCAAGGGGCACAGCGAGGCTAGCTCGCAACTGGGGGGCGACTACTACGACCTGATGCAGGTCGCGCCGGGACGCTGGGCGGCTGTGCTGGCCGATGTCTCCGGAAAGGGCGCTTCGGCCTCGATCCTGGCCTCGTTGCTCCAGGGAGCCTTCTTCCTCGGATCGGGGCCGGACGTTTCCTTGTCCGGCACGCTGGGGCGCATCAACCGCTATCTCTGCGAGCGGTCGGACCGGGCGCGCTTTGCGACCGTGTTCGCAGCCACCATCGCGGAGGACGCCACGATGCGCTGGAGCAGCGCCGGACATTGCCCCGCGATCTTGGTGCGTCCGACCGCACGCTGCGAGCTGCTGTCTCCGACCAGTCAGCCGATCGGGCTGTTCGAGGATGCCGAGTTTCCCGAAAGCGTATGTCGCCTGGAGCCGGGAGACAAGCTGGTCATGTACAGCGACGGAGTTACTGAGCTGCGCAACAGCCGATCCGAGCTGTACGGAGAGCAGCGGCTGATCGAGGCCGTTTCCCAGCTTGCAGGCTTGGACACCGGAGAGTTCTTCGATGCTTTGCTGGCCCGGGTGGCCGAATTTGGCCGCAATGCCCCCCGGCGGGACGACCTGACGGTGCTTGTGCTCGGTTTTCGGGGCCCGCTCGGGCCTTGAGCACATCGGTCTCGACGCTGAGTCCAGGCCCCTGCGGCGCGGGATTCCCTAGCGTTCTGGCACCAGACAAGCTCCGAACGCACCGCTAGCGATGCTCCCGCCGACCGTAGCGGACAAATCGTGAAATATGCTTGACCAACGTCATGGAAGGCACTAGAATTGATCCTGAGACAGAGTACGGAGGCCGTTGCGTCCGGCGGGATTGCTCTACGAGCAACCTGAGAGGGCTCGACTGGACTGTGCAGGAGAATCGATGCGAAGCCGAATCTCACCGTGGATCGTGGCCCTGCTAGTGGGCCTGCTGGGGGTTCCTCTGATCGCCCAGGACGCTGCCGAACCGGCCAAGCTCACGCGCAAGCAGGAACGGCGCCGTCTCGAGAAGCTGCGCAAGGAGCTCCGCGGGCCGTTCAAGCGTTGGCTGGACGAAGATGTGCGCTACATCATCACGCCCGAGGAGCGCAAGGCTTTCGTGCAGATGGCGACCGACGAGGAGCGCGAGAACTTCATCGAATCGTTCTGGATGCGGCGCGACCCCACCCCGGACTCGATGGAGAACGAGTACAAGGAAGAGCACTACCGACGCATTGCTTACGCCAATGACCGCTACGCGTCGGGCATTCCCGGCTGGAAGACGGATCGCGGCCGCATCTACATCGCGTACGGACCGGCCGACGAGATCGAGTCCCATCCCTCTGGCGGCCAGTACCAGAGGCCCTATGAGGAGGGCGGCGGCTTCACCTCGACCTATCCGTTCGAAATCTGGCGCTACCGCTGGATCGAGGGGATCGGCAGCGACATCTTGCTCGAATTCGTGGACCCGACGATGACCGGCGAGTACCGGCTCACCATGGACCCGTCCGAGAAGGACGCCCTGCTGAACGTGCCGGGCGCGGGCCTGACGCTGTCGGAACAGATGGGCCTGACAACCAAGGCCGACCGGTTCCGGCGCACCGACGGCACGCGCATGGGCACTCCGATCGGCGGTGCCCAGTCGATCCGCTACAACCAGTTCGAGCGCTTGCAGCTGTACGCCAACATCTTCAAGCCCCCGGCGGTGAAGTTCAAGGATCTCGAGGCGATCGTCAACTCCACGATCGACTACAACACGCTCTCGTATGACGTCGATGTCCACTTCGTGCGGGTGACCAACAGCTCGGTCTTGACGGGCATCACGGTTCTGCTGCGCAACGAGGACCTGCTGTTCAAGGAGGAGAGCGGCCTGCACAAGGCGGTCGCGAACATATTCGGCCGCATCACCACCATGACGCGCCGGGTGCAGTCGACCTTCGAGGAGACCGTCAGCATCCAGACCACTGCCGAGCGCATGCATCAGGAGGTGGGCCGCTCGTCGGTCTATAACAAGTCCGTGCCGCTAGCACCCGGCATGTACCGCTTGGAACTGGTGGTCAAGGACTTGGTCGGCGAGACGATGGGCACGTATCGTACCGCGCTGCGGGTGCCCGAGTTTGACGACGAGGCCCTAGCAGCGTCTTCCCTGATCATCGCCGACAAGATCGAGCGGGTGCCGATTCGATCGCTGGGCACCGGCCAGTTTGTGATCGGCAGTTCCAAGGTCCGCCCGCGCATCGACGATTCGTTCAAGCGCGACGAAAAGATGGGCATCTACATGCAGATCTACAACCTCGGGCAGAGCGAGGAGACCAGTCGCCCCGAAGGCAACGTCACCTATCAGATTGCCCGGCTCGACAGCCCGGAAGAACTGCTGCTCAACTTCACCGAGGACGTCAACTCCATCCGCGGGGCTTCGTCGCGACAGGTGGTGATCGAGAAGCTGCTGCCCTTGCAGAGCTTGGAGCCGGGCGAGTACCGCCTGAGCCTGCTTGTGCAAGATGACATTAAGAATGAATCCTTAGCGCCTACCGCTACGTTCAAGGTTCTCTGAGGACGTCTTGCCAGTCACCATGCGTCAGCTCGGTCTAGCGCGCCTCGCCGGAGCCGGGCTCCTGGCAGTCTGGCTGCTGTGCCTGCCCGCTGCGGCACAGGTGGGCGGCAGCATCGCCGGGCTGGTCCGCGACGAGGGCGGCACCGCTCAGATGGGCGCTGCGGTCAGCCTGCTTGCAGCCGACGGCCGCGTCGTGCAGACCATTGAGAGCGACTATCGGGGCTGGTTCCAGTTCGTTGACCTTTTCCCCGGCGTGTATGCGATCGAGGTGCGCCAGGCCAATTTCTCGCTCGTGCGCCAAGCCGAGCTGGCGGTGGAGCCTGGCGAGCGGACATTCTTGGACGTTGCGCTGCGCGGCGTGTTCGCCAGCCTGCAGCTGGCCTACGGCAGCCAGGTCCGAGACATGTCCGAGCGCTGGAAATGGGTGTTGCGCGCCAAGCATTCCCGGAGGAACGTGCTGCGCATGGCGCCCGCCGAGCATGACGAGCGCGAGCGCTTCCTGCGCAAGCTCGAAGGCCCCTTCGAGGACACCCACGCCTACGCAGAGCTCAGTGCCGGACAGGGCAATCGCTCGAATGGCCTGCACGCCCAGCAGGACCTAGGAAGCGCCTTCGCCGTGGCGACGTCGCTGTTTGGCAGCCACGACCTGACGGTGAGCGGCAGCAGCGGGGCTGGCAGGCCTGACATTTCGGGCGGATCAACCGCGTTTCGCACCACCTACGCCAAGGAGATCGGCTTGGCCAAGCCCGAAGTGGCCCTGACCGTGCGCCAGCTGCAGTCCTCCTCGGCGGCCACGCGGGGCTTGTTCGGGTCCCAGCACGACGGCCGGGGGATCCCGCGCCTGGAGACCTTCTCGCTGGAATTCGGCGACTCGGTGGAATTGACCGATTCGCTGCGGGTCGAGTACGGAATGCTTTTCGAGTCGGTCAATTTCGTCAATCGGCTGCACTTCGCCAGCCCGTACGGCAAGGCGGTCTACAAGCTGGGCCAGAAGCGCGAGCTGGCTTTCAGCTACGCCTCCGGCGTGCCTCCGCCGACCGCGACCCGGCTCGGCCAGGATGCGGCGCTGCGCAGCAACGTGCGCCAGCTCGGCATGTTTCCGCGCGTGGCCGTTGTCCAGGGGCGTCCGACCGTGCAGCGCTCTGAGCACGTCGAGGTGGCGTATCGAGAGACTTTCGGGGACAACATGGTCGAGGCGGCCGTGTACCGCGACTCGATACGCGACGCGGCCATCTCGGCGGCGGTGCCCGAAGGCGTGTTCGGGGAGGGCGAGGTCGTGCCGGACCTGTACTCGTCGGCGGCGACGCTCAACGGCGGCAACTACCGCACCCCGGGCGTGCGCGTTTCGTATTCGCGCAAGATCCGCGACCGCCTGCAGGCAGCGCTGGGGTACGGCTATGGCGGCGTGCTGGCGCCCACGCGGGCGCAGCTGCGCTCGGCCGTGTCAGACGAGCTGCGGCAGGTCTTGGAGGCGCAGGGCGCCCACATGCTGGTGGCCTCCGTGTCGGCCGAGTTGCCCGGCGCGAGAACCGTGATGACGGGCTCCTACCAGTGGTCCAGCCGGGAATCCGTCTTGCCGGCCGACCCGTTCAATGATTTCGCCTCGCGCTCGGCCCCTGGGCTGAATCTGGTCTTTCGCCAGCCGCTGCCCAGCGTCGCGGGCATGCCGGGCAAGTTCGAGGCCAGCGCCGACTTCCGCAACCTGCTCAAGACCGGCTATGTGCCGCTGCAGGTTCCCGACGGGCGGGTGCTGAACCTATTGCAGGCGATCCGGAGCTATTCCGGAGCGCTGAGCTACATATTCTGATCGCCGTGTCTGTATTCCTGAACTCTGTCCTCGCGCGCTCGCTGAGCCGGAGAGGTGCCCTGGCAGCCTTGGCTGCGGCCCTGCCGGGTGCCGGGCTGCTGCAGGCCGCCAAGGAATGGACAACCCTGCGGATCCTAGTCAGGGACGAGCGGGGTCGCCCGGTGCCCCGTGCCAGCGTGATCGTCCGCCAGCTGAAGGGCAAGCAGAAGAAGCTGAAGCGGAAGAGCCCCGCTCTCGAGCTAAAAACGAGCAACGAGGGCAGCACGCCGGTGCCGCCGCTTCCACGCGGGCCGATCTTGATCCAAGTCATCAGCAAGGGATTTCGGACGCACGGCGCAGAAGTCGCGCTTACCGAGCCCGAGCAAACCGAAACCATCATCTTGAAGCCCCCTTCGGACCAGATCTCAGTCCACAAGGAATAGGGGGCAGGCCGCTTCCCCGTAGCCTCTGGAGCTAAGCATGCGCTTGTTTGTTGCACTCGACTTGAACACGAAGGTTGTCGCCAACCTGACGGAATTGGTGCGTCGTCTCGCGCCGATGGCCCCCATTCATTGGGTCCATCCGCGCAACATGCACGTGACGCTGAAATATATAGGCGAGTGGGACGAGGACCGCCTCGACGAGGTAGTCGACACGCTCAGCCGCGTGCGGATCCAGGCCAAGGTGAAGGTGCCGCTGGCCGGGCTCGGTTTCTTCCCGTACCCGCGCAGCCCGCGGGTCTTCTGGGTGATCGCCGAGAACACGCCGCCACTGCGCCAGCTGGCCAGCAACGTGGACTCGCGTCTGTCGCGCCTCGGAATCGCACCGGAGGTGCGGCCCTACGTGCCCCACCTGACCCTGGGACGCTTGCGTGGCGAGTGCGACCTGACCGAAATGCACGAGGCGATCGAGGAGTTGCCCACCCGCGACTTCGGAGCTATCGAGCCGGACTCTTTCTCGCTGTACGGCAGTTCACTGACCGAGAGCGGCCCGATCCACCGCAAGATCGAGGAGTTTCCCTATCAGATGCCGGTCTCGAAGGACTACGCCTCACGCGTGGCATTGAGGGCCTAGGCGAGGTGGGCCCGGCTGGATGGGCGTCGTGCTGGACAGGCAGGCCGCAGTGCGGCTGTGTCGGCAGTGGAAGGCGAGCGGCGACCGAGTGGTGTTCACCAACGGCTGTTTCGACCTGCTGCACCCTGGGCACGTGCGCCTGCTTGAGCGCGCCAGCGAGCACGGCGATCGGTTGATCGTCGCGATCAACTCCGACCGGAGCGTGCGCGACCTGAAAGGCGCGTCGCGGCCGGTGCTGTCGGAGGCCGACCGCGCGGCCACGCTGGCGGGATTCGCCTGTGTTGATGCCGTCACGATCTTCGGCGAGGAGACGCCGCACGCTCTGCTACGCCTGCTGTTGCCGGATGTGCTCGTCAAGGGCGCGGACTGGGCGCACTGGATCGCTGGGCGAGAGATTGTCGAGGGCCATGGCGGACAGGTGCTCGCGATTCCGGTCGAGGCGGGGTATTCGACGACTGATCTCGTGGCCAACATACTCCGGATGCGCCCAACTTGACACCCCGCGGCCTGCGCGACCGAGTCGCACGACTGGGGCAGCACCAAGCTGTCCGAGGGGTGGTCGCGGCGCTGCGCCTCCGGGGAGCTTGCCTGCAGCAGATCTCGGGCCTGTCCCAAGTCGCCTGCGCCGCTCATGCCGTCGTCTTGCGCCTGCAGGCCGGGCGGCCGCTGCTCGTCGTCACCGGCAGCCAGGCTGACGCCGAGTCCTTGCACGAGGCGATCACGGCCTGGTTCGAGATGGTCGGGGCAGACGAGAGCGACTTCGCTCCGTGCTTATTGCCGGCCCACGACGTGACCCCTTTCGACGGGCTCTCGCCGCATCCCGACATTGTCCAGAGCCGTGCGATCGCATTGTGGCGCATGGCCCAGCGGCGGGTGTCGATCCTTGTCGTGCCGATTGCCGCCGCGCTCCAGCGGGTGGCCCCGCCCGACTCGTACCGTCGCCTAGCCTGGCAAGTGCGGGTCGGAGGGGAATGGCCCCTGGAGAAGCTTGTCCAGCGGTTGACCGAAGTGGGCTACAGCCGGCACGAGCCCGTCGAGATGGTTGGACAGTTTGCCGTTCGGGGCGGCATCGTGGACTTGTTCGTCCCCGGCTCCGACTATCCGTGCAGGCTACAGCTCATGGGCGACACTGTGGAGTCGCTCCGGGAGTTCGACCCGCGCACGCAGCAGTCGATCCGACCACGCGACGTGGTCGATGTCCTTCCCATGCAGGAGTACCCTGCCGGCGGCTCCGGGCTGGGCTTGTTGCCGCCCGGATGGGAGTTCAGCGCGATCGGTCCGCAGTGGCGGTCGGCCTCTGTGCTTGATCTGCTTCCCGGAGCCGCCGTCCTCGCGTACCAGCCCCAAGCGTTGGAGCGCGAAGCGGATGCTTTGTGGGAGCGCTTGGACGAGTCTTGCGCGGAGGAGGCGCAACCTGCGGACGCATACTACTTCGGATTCGAGCAATTCCGGGATGCCGCCCGGCGGCGGAAGCTCGTCGTTCTGAACGATCTGGACCTAGGTTCGGAGATTCTTGGCCAGGCGGAAGCGGCTTGGCACGTTCGCTCGCGGCCCGTCCCGCGCTTCGAAGGCGACATCGGCCATTGCCTGCAGGAAATCCGGGGCCAGATAGCGGAACGTTCCAGCGTGCTGGTGGCGGCTTCGTCCCTCGGAGACCTCGAGCGTCTCGCCGACCTGTTCGGCGAACACGAGGTGCCCTTCCAACTCGTGCTGCGGGAGCGCCCGGAGGGTCTCAGCCGACAACTCGAGGAGAAGGCCGGCATCTCGGACGACGTCGCGTCGGCGATCATCGTCAAGGCGTCGATTCCGCACGGCTGCCTGCTGCCTGAATCGGGGCTTTCGATCTACGGCACCCAAGATGTCTTCGGGAGCACCGAGAGCCTTCCGCGGCCGGGTCCGCGCAAGGCCGCAAGCGCGGCCTTCCTCACGGACTTGGAGGACTTGCGCGTGCGGGACCCGGTCGTTCACGCGCAGCACGGCGTAGGACAGTACCTGGGTGTCCAGCAAGTCGAGGCAGGCGGCCGGAGCGAAGATTTCCTGCTGCTGGAATATGCCCAAGGGGCGCGCTTGTACGTACCGCTCACGCGCTTGGACTTGGTCCACAAATATCACGGCGCGGGAGGTCCGAAGCCCCAGCTGGATCGCTTGGGCGGCCAGACTTGGGAGAAGACCAAGAGGCGCGTCAAGGCGCGCCTGCTCGACATGGCTGATGACCTGCTGGAACTGTACGCCAAGCGCGAGTTAGGTCGCGATTTCGCATATTCGCCAGACAGCAACTGGCAGAAGGAGTTCGAGGACTCCTTCTTGTTCGAGCCGACGGAAGACCAGTTGACGGCGACCAAAGAGATCAAGCACGACATGGAATCGAGCCGCATCATGGACCGCTTGGTGTGCGGCGACGTCGGCTTCGGCAAGACCGAGGTGGCAATGCGGGCGGCATTCAAGGCGTTGGGCGACGACAAGCAGGTCGCGGTGCTGGCGCCGACCACGGTTCTGGCTTACCAACACCTAGAGACGTTTCGCCAGCGTTTCGCGGCGTTCCCGGTCGAGATCGACATGCTGTCGCGGTTTCGCACGCCGAGGGAGATTCGGTCGACGATTCAGCGGCTGCGCGAAGGCACGGTGGACATCGTTATTGGCACGCACCGGCTGCTGTCCAAAGATGTCGAGTTCCGCGACCTCGGCTTGCTCATCATCGACGAGGAGCAGCGCTTCGGAGTTCGCCACAAGGAACGGCTCAAGCAGGTCCGTCAAAGCATCGACGTGCTGGCCATGACGGCGACTCCGATCCCGCGCACACTCTACATGTCGCTCATGGGCCTGCGCGACGTATCCGTGATCAAGACGCCGCCGCAGGACCGCTTGGCGATCCAGACGGTCGTGTCCAAGTACGACGAGCGCATGGTGACGACTGCGATCCAACGGGAGGTCCGGCGGGGCGGTCAGGTTTATTTCCTCCACAATCGCGTGGAGTCAATCCAAGCCAGGGCCGACCGGCTGGCGGCTGCGCTTCCCGACGTGCGCTTTCGGGTCGGGCACGGTCAGATGGCGGAGCGCGAGCTCGAACGAGTCATGCTCGGCTTCATGCGCCACGATTTCGACGTCCTGGTGGCCACAACCATTGTCGAGAATGGATTGGACATTCCTCTGGCCAATACAATCGTTGTTGACCGGGCAGATCTATATGGGCTGGCAGAGCTGTACCAGCTGCGCGGTCGCGTGGGGCGCTCAAATCGGCGGGCGTACGCATACTTGTTGGTGCCTCCAGAGCGCGAACTGAGCGACGTTGCCCGCAAGCGGCTGGCGGCCCTGCGGGAGTTCAGCGAGCTGGGCGCGGGCTTCAAGATGGCCGCACTCGACCTAGAGTTGCGGGGGGCCGGCAACTTGCTCGGAGGGGAGCAGAGCGGCCAGGTTGCGGCGGTTGGCTTCGAAACGTACACGCAGTTGCTCGAAGAGGCCGTGCGCAAGCTGCGGGGCGAGCAGGTTGAAGACGTAGTTCGGACCCAGGTCAAGCTGCGCCTGGACTTTCACATCCCGGCAAGCTACGTGCCGGAAGAGACACAGCGGCTGCAGCTGTACAAGCGGCTTGCCGCCGTGCGGGACGACGCCGAGCGCGACCGTGCCGTCGCGGAACTGCGAGACCGCTATGGCCCGCTGCCGCCTGCGGTCGAAAACCTGCTGGCGCATGCCCTGCTAAAGCACCGGGCGGAATCCATGCGCATCCCTTCGATCGAGCGGCGCAGTGACCGCCTGGTCATCAAGCTGCGGGAGGACTCCAAGGTCAGTGCGGAGCGGCTAATGCGTATCGTGGCTGCCACGAGGGGTGTCCGCTTCGAGCCGGACGGAACGCTTGAATGGCCGGGATTCGAAGGTGAAGGCGCCGCCACCTTCAGTCGTGCTCGACGACTGTTGGAGGACATCGCCGCCCAGGAATCGAACTAGGCACTTACGCTTGGCAGGGCGAGCCGGCACTGCGGTCAGATAGCTACAATCAGAGCAGGGGAGAGTGCCCGGCGGTCGGACTTGCCGTCGGGCGAGCCTTCCATAGCCGCATGGACCTCTCCTTGATCCGCAACTTCTCGATCATCGCCCACATCGACCACGGCAAGTCGACGCTGGCGGATCGCCTGCTCGAGACCACCGGTGCGCTCAGCAGCCGGGAGATGCAGGAGCAAGTGCTGGATTCCATGGATCTCGAGCGCGAGCGCGGCATCACGATCAAGGCCCAAGCGGTCCGGATTGCCTACCAAGCGCAGGACGGCGAGACCTACCAGCTCAATCTGATCGACACGCCGGGCCATGTCGATTTCGCCTACGAGGTGTCGCGCAGTCTGGCCGCCTGCGAGGGCGCCCTGCTGGTTGTCGACGCGGCGCAGGGTGTCGAGGCGCAGACGATGGCGAACACCTATCTCGCGCTAGAGCACGACCTGGAGATCGTGCCCGTGCTGAACAAGATCGACCTGCCCGCCGCGGAGCCGGACCGCGTTCAAGACGAGATCGAGGGCACGATCGGCTTGGAGGCGCACGATGCACTTCGAATCAGCGCCAAGACAGGGCTGGGAGTGAAAGATGTGCTCGAGGCTGTCGTCAAGCGCGTGCCGTGCCCGCGCTCGCGCCCGGCGGCGCCCCTGCGGGCCCTGCTGTTCGACTCGTGGTACGACTCCTACCGCGGGGTCGTGATGCTGGTGCGCGTCGTGGATGGCTCGCTCTCGAAGGGCACGAGGATTCGTCTGTGGTCGACCGGGCGGACATACGACGTCGAAGAGCTCGGCTTCCGCACGCCGAAGCCGGTTAGCTGCCAGACCTTGTGGGCGGGCGAGGTTGGCTGGGTGGTGGCCAACATCAAGAACGTCACCGAGACCCGCATCGGAGACACGATCTGCGATGAGCGCGACCTGCCGGACGAGCCGCTGCCCGGCTTTGAAGAGTCCAAGCCGATGGTGTTCGCGGGGCTATACCCGGTCGAATCCCACCAGCACGACTTGCTGCGCGATGCCTTGGAAAAGCTGCAGCTCAACGACCGCTCCTTCCAGTTCGAGCCCGAAAGCTCGGCAGCGCTCGGATTCGGGTTTCGCTGCGGCTTCTTGGGCCTGCTGCACTTGGAGATCGTGCAGGAGCGCTTGGAGCGAGAGTTTGACATACGCCTGATAACCACGGCGCCCGGCGTGCGCTACCGTGTGACCAAGACCGATGGCGAGGTGGCGGAAGTCGACAACGCCAGCCGCTGGCCTGCCCAGGCGTCGATCAAGCAGATCGAGGAGCCGGTGTTTACCGTCACCGTGATCACGTCGGACGACTACTTGGGCGGGATTCTGAAGCTGTTCGAGGACAAGCGCGGCGTGCAGAAGGGGTTCGAATACGCCGCCGGCCACCGTGTCGTGCTCACCTACGAGGTTCCGCTCAACGAGATCGTGCTCGATTTCTATGACCGCTTGAAGACCGTATCCAGGGGCTATGCCTCGATCGACTACCACTTTTCTGGCTTCTGGGCCTCCCCGATGGTCAAGCTGGACATCTTGGTTGCCGGGGACGCGATCGACGCCCTGTCGATCATCGTGCACAAGGACCAGGCCTATGACCGCGGCAAAGCGCTGATCCAGCGATTTCGCAAGCTCATTCCGCGCCAGCAGTTCGAAGTCGCGCTGCAGGCTGCGATCGGCAATCGCATCGTGGCCCGCGACAACATCGCGCCCCTGCGCAAGAACGTGACCGCCAAGTGTTACGGAGGCGACATCACGCGCAAGCGGAAGCTCCTCGAAAAGCAGCGCGAGGGCAAGCGCAGGATGAAGCGGGTCGGACGCGTCGATATTCCGCAGGAGGCGTTCTTGGCGGTACTGAGCGTCAGCGACGACGCCTAGTCGAGCTGCGAAGGAACTGCCCGAGGTGGCTGCGGGGATGCGATCGCCGTTGCAGCGCAAAGCGTGCGGGGCGCTCTGGGCCGCCTTGGCGGTTCTCGCTCCGATCACCGCGCTCGGCCAGAACGGCGCTCGCGAGCAAGCGCCCCGTTACGAATTCGGGGCCGAATTGCGGGCGCGTGCCCAGACGCGCAACGGTGGCGGCGATGACCCGACGAAACAGGATGCGTTCACAACCACGCGCCTGCGGTTCGACGCCACAATGCGACCGACTCGCCAAGTGCGTATCTTTGTCGAAGCTCAGGACTCGCACGTGCAGGGGTTCGCGAGCGGCCGCGATAACCGGGCGTTCAAGGATCCCGTCGACATTCGCCAGGGCTATTTCGCCTTGGGGCGCGAAGACGGGCCGTTGACGCTCTTCGTTGGCAGGCGCGAGCTCTCGTTCATTGACGAGCGGATCATCGGCATCCGCAACTGGAGCAACATTTCTCCGGCCTGGGACGGGTCGGAACTCATCCTGCGCCGGGGCAAGGACAGCCTCAGCCTGCTGGCAGTCACCCAGGTGGACATCAGCGACGGCTTTGATCCACCCTCGCGCACGCGCTGGGTGTATGGCGCGGTGGGAGTGATCGGTTCCGGCC
Organism: Terriglobia bacterium; assembly: GCA_009838515.1. Classification (GTDB taxonomy): domain Bacteria; phylum Acidobacteriota; class Terriglobia; order Bryobacterales; family UBA6623; genus VXMF01. Next base: position 107,934 of record VXRL01000012.1, read on the forward strand.
TCGGCGGCCACCAAATCGAGCCGTTTTACTTCACGTCGCGGCGCCCGGTGGATCTGGCCTCAAACCTCGGCGGGGTGTTGCGCACCGCCGGATCGCGATTCTCGGGCCTGCTCGCCGAGACTTGGGACTACCAAGTCATCCTCGCGGGCCAGGGGGGCCGGACAGAGAGCCAAACGCAGGGCGCTTGGATGGGCGTGTGGGCGCTCGGCAAGACGCTCGAGCGGCGTCGCCTGCGGCCTAGGCTCGGCGTGGAGTGGAGCTACGCCAGCGGAGACTCCGATCCGCAGGACGGACGGATCGGCACGTTCGACACCCTGTTTCCGGGGCCTCACAGGATCTATGGCGAGCAGGACATCGTTTCATTGCGAAACCTGCGAGCCCTCAAGACGGGGGTGGAGTTGCACCCTCGCAGGGCTTGGCAGATCAATGTAGACTTCCTCGACTTCCGGCTTGCCAGCCGCTACGACGGTCTGTACCAAACCAACTTCGTGGCGCGAGCGCACGCGCCGCTTGGCGGCGCTTCCAGCGCGCACATCGGATCGGAAGTGGACGTTGTCCTCCGCTACGCTCCCGCGCCCCGGGTAGAAGTTAGCTTCGGGGTGTCGCGGTTCGTGGCGGGGCAGTTCGTCGTCCGGCAAGTGCCGGGCGGCGATTCCCAAACATTCCTCCACACGACGCTGCTGGTAACCCTTTGAGATTCCAGACCGCAGCGGTTTCGCCGGCGGCAAGCCGGATCACGGCCTGCGATACAGTTGGAACATGAGGCCCAACAAGACCAAGGCAATCTTGGCGGCAGGCAAGGTTGCCGTCGGTATCGCGCATTCGCAGATCGGTACGGCCGAAGTCCCCAAGATGTTCCAGGCGGCGGCCATGGACTGGGTATTTCTCGATTCCGAGCACAGCCCGTTTTCGTCCGACACGCTGCACGAGTTGCTGCGGGCCTACCGCATGACAGACATCACGGCTGTGGTGCGCGTGTGCGACTTTCAGTACGACCTTGTAGCCCGCGCCCTCGACTCCGGCGCCGAGGGAATCATCTTTCCCCGCTGCGAGGATCCCGATCAGTTGGCGCGTGCAGTGCGCGGCGCCAAGTTCCCTCCGCTGGGCCGCCGGGGTTTCGGCTTGGGACCGCCCCAGGTCGGCTACCAGGCCGCGAGCTTCGATGAGATCGTTTCACACTGCAACCAAGAGACGCTGATGATCGCTCAGGTCGAGTCCGTCCAGGCCTTGGATCGGCTGCCCGAACTGGCATCCGTAGAGGGCTTGGACTCCCTGCTGGTAGGCCCGGCTGACCTGTCGATCTCGCTCGGTGTCGGAGGCCAGTGGTACGACACCAAGTTGGTTGAGGCCGTTGAGCGCGTGGTCGCTGCTTGCGAGGAGCGGGGCATCTGGCCTGCGATCCAGGTCCGAGACGGCGCGTTGGCGGAGTTCTGGATCGAGCGCGGAATGAAGCTGATAGGATGCTCGACCGAGGCTGCGCTGATGTGGGGGGCCGTGAAGGATCTAGGCGGCCGGCTGCGAAGTCTGGCGTCCGATGCGTAGGGCCAGGGCGTGGCTTCGCTCCGGTCGCGAGTCTGGGCTCCGTTGATACAATGCGGCCATGCCCGCAGCGGCATTGCCGAAACGCATACCTGGAGTAACTCATATTCGGCTCGCCGCCTTGGCTCTGTTCGCGCTGGGCGCGGGCTTGGGTTTTCTGGGCATCTTGGTCTTGCGCCAGGCTCTGGTTTCGATCACCTCGGTCGGCCCTGAGGCTGCCGCTGCGGCGGGCGCGCTGTGCGCGCTGCTGCCCGGGCGGCGGCTTTCTGCCCGCCAGGCTCCCGACAAGGAAACCCGAGCATTCCTAGTCCTGTGTGGGATCAGTTCCGCCTGCGGGTTGGCTTACCTCGCGGCGCTGCAGCACGCCTGGGCCAAGCCCGCGTCCCTGGCCCTGCTGGGGCTAGCGTGCGGGGGCTGTCTGAGGCTGAGCGTGGCGCTTGTGCTCGCGATGCTACCGCCTTGGCGCCCGGCGGCGGTCATGGGCATGTGCGGCGCCTGTCTAGGACTAGGGGGCGTGGCGGCGAACTTGATCGGTGCGTGGGTCGCAAACCCGGCAGCGCGGCTAGACCCGGTCCTGCTGGCCGCTTCCGCGGTTCCGCTGCTATTGGCCCTGGCGTCAATTCGCGCCGGGCGCGTGAGGTTCGAAGCCGCAACGGAGCACTGGGGCGCGGGGCACGCCGACGAGGGCGCCCGCGCGCGCGGCATCCTGATCGCCGCCAGCCTGTTGCTGCAGGCTACCGCCTGCGGCTTGGCCGTGGCATGGCTGACTTCCTACCTGTCCCGGCGGGCGGGATTCTCGCTTGTCGAGGGAGCGGTTGTGATGGCGCTGTTCTGGTTGGGACTGGCGTTCGGCTGGGCGACAGCGGAACGTCTGCCCAACCTGCGCGACAACCTCTACCCACTAGTCGGACCGCTGGCCTTGGCCGTAGCGGGCGCTGCCAGTCTGCTCTATCCGGTACTGGCGGCGCTGGCGGTCGCGGGGGCGCCGCTCCTCGGGCTGGCGATGGGGCTGCTGTTGTCACTCACTCTGCGCCTAGGAGACTGGCCGGCGACGTTGGGGAGGAGCCTGTGGGTCATGCGCTCCTTGCACGTGTCGCTGGTGGTGTCGTTGGCGGGCAGTTGGGCAGTCGGTGTGCTCGTCAGCGTCGTGGGGTTCGGCACGCCGGTCTGGGCTATTCTCGGGTGCATGCTCGGCGCGGTTGGGGCTCTGTTCTTGCTGGTCGTGGACTGCCGCGTCAGCGGGGATGCGGTCATGATCTGAGTTCGACCCATGGAGTTGGATGGCAGTCCGGAGGTCTGATCCGCGCTACATCGCTGTGCTGGCCGTAGCGTGTCTCGTGATCCTGCTGGTTGGCTTCGCGGTCAAGCCCGGCGTCGTGCCGGAGGAAGTCGTGCCAGCGTCGGCGTCGGATTTGCCGCAGCTGGCGCGCTACGCTGACCGCCGGATGGTGGAGCGTATTGCGGGGCATTTTTCCTATATCGCGACGCAAGTGGAAAAGAGCGTGGTATTGCTGGCCGGGACCGGCCAGAGCGGGGTGGTCTGGCAGGCGGGCGAGGTCGTGACCTCGGCTCGGCTCGGGCCGTTTCCGGCGCGTGACCGCACCGCGCTCGACGACCGCGAGGTCGAGCTGCTGACGAGCGTGGCTGCGCCGCACCTGCCCTACGTCCTGCTCAAGGCTCCGTTGGACGCTGTCGTCAGCGGTCGCCGCCCCGTGCGCCTCTACCCGTGGGGCTCTTGGCTGCTTGCGGTGTGGCGCTCCAGCGCGGGAGGGCTGCGCTACGCGCCTGGCAATTTGTTCGGTGTGATGGACCGGCGTTGCGGCGAGGTCGAGGTGCTTGAGGTGCTGACGAATCTCGAACTTGGGGCGGCTCAGGCCGGAGCGGGCATCTTCTCGCTCGAGGGCGGCTTGGTTGGCGTAGCGCTGGACTGCGCCGGAACCTTGATCGCTGTCGAGGTCGGAGCGTTGGAACTGCAGGCGCGCTCGGAAGCGGGAGCTCAGGACTTGCTGCCACAGCGCTACGGCATGCGCCTCGCCATGGCCGAAGAGGACGAGCTGGAATTCTTCCGCAGAGAGGGCGGCGTCATCGTCCGCGAGACTTGGTGGGGCCACCGGGCGCACGAGGCGGGACTGCGACCGGGCGACATGATTCTGACGATCGATGGCGCGCCGGTGTCCACTCTGGACGATGTGGGCAGCTTGGTGCTGCCGGTCTCGCGCGAGCTGTTCGACCTGCGCGTGTGGCGCGCGCGCCGCACGGTCAGGATCCCCCTGCAGGCGCGGCCGCTGGCCGAGGCTGCCGTGTCGACCCGCGGATTCGTCGAGCCGCAGGAAGGCCTGCTGCTGGGGCCGGTGATGGCCGGGAGCTTGGCAGCGAGCACGGGAGCCCTCCCGGGGGACAGGCTGTTGATGGTCAACCAGAAGCCGGCGCTGGCGTTCTCCGATCTGGAGGATGCTTTCCGGGTTGCGGGCGGCCAGGCTCACTTGGTCCTGGAGCGCCGCGGACGGATGTGGGGCGCACTGGTGCGGGTCGATGAATGAGCTCTCCTCGCTGGGGTTGATCCTGCTGCTGGCGCTGGCTTCCGGCCACCTGGTGCGCCTGCTGCGCATCCCTGAAGTGACCGGTTACATCCTGGCCGGCATGGCGCTAGGTCCATCCATGCTGGGCTGGGTGAGCCACGAGAACGTTCAGGCGCTGGAAGCGCTCAGCGAGGTGGCGCTGGGCTTGATCCTGTTCTCCATCGGCGGCGTGTTCGAGTTTAGCCTTGTGCGCCGTATCGGCGGCAAGATCGTGCGCCTCACTCTGATGGAGTCCATGCTGGCCGCCGCCATGGTGCTGACGACGATGCTGGCCCTCGGCCAGCCGTGGCAAGTCGCGCTGCTGCTGGCCTCGGTCTCGATTGCGACTGCCCCGGCGTCCACTTTGATGGTTTTGCGAGAGTGCAATGCGCGCGGGCCGCTGAGCGACGCGCTGCTCGGCATCATCGCCGTCAACAACATCGTCTGCTTGATCGCATACCTGATCTGCGCAGCGTTGGTCGACATGGTCGCCGGCTGGGGCCAGCAGAGCCTCTGGCAGACGATTTGGCAGGCTGGTTTCCCGCTCGTCTGGCAGCTGGTCGGCTCCGTCGCGCTCGGGTTCCTGACCGGCCTGATGCTGGCCGGCTGGGCTCGCCAGGTCAGCGAGACGGGGGAGATGCTGATCCTGCTCGCGGGGTCCATCCTTCTGTGTGTCGGGGTGGCCCGGATCGCCGAACTGTCGCCGCTTATCGCGAGCCTGGCCGTCGGCGCGACCATGGTCAACCTCTCGCGACGCAGCCGCCGTCTGTTCAAGACCTTGGAAGGCACGGATCCCCCCTTCTACGCGATCTTTTTCGTGCTAGCGGGAGCGGACTTGGACGTCCAGCGCCTAGCATCGATCGGCATGGTGGGCCTGGTCTACCTGTTCGCGCGCGGCTGCGGCAAGTTCGGTGGCGCCTGGCTGGGCAGCCGCCGGCTGGGCATGAACCCCCAAGTGCAGAATCTGCTCGGATTCGGGCTGCTCACCCAGGCCGGACTCGCGGTGGGCTTGGTGCTGATGATCGGCCAGCAGTTCCCGCTGTACTACCCGGTCATATCGACCATCGTGCTGTCGGCGGTGGTGTTGTACGAGATGATCGGCCCGATCGCGACGAAATTCGCCGTCGTGCGCAGCGGCGAGGCACGGGTCGGGCGCGATCGCGTTCAGTCGATCTGGGCTTGACCCCTGCATCTGGCGAACGCGCCGGAATTTAGCCCCGAATCGCAGAAAAAAATTTCGGCCCTATTCTTCGCGCATTGGTGGCGGGATGGTGGCAGACGTGCTTGATTCGCACAAGCTTACGGTGATTCGAGGCAATTTTGAGCACTGTCGGCACGCTGTTGAAAGCTGTGTATGCTTGTTGGAGAATCTCTGGGGGTGCATTTTTTTGGAAGCAGTCTCCAATATCTAGTGCATTCCGCGAGACATATACAAGCAGATGTGCTAGAGTTGTGCGCGGTGCCGCTTGGAGCGAGTCAGCGATGCGACATGCGGTTGGCGATTCGAAAGCAGCAAGGAGGCCAGTGAGGCAATGGGCACGGTAGGAATCGATACAGCGGTGGAACTTAAGGCGGGAGTGGCGGCTGCCACAGGGGCGGAGGCCGCCAAGGGCCCGGTGCGGGTTCGGCGCGGATTGGCCTTCGAGCGTTATTTCACCAGCGATCTCAAGGATGGCCAGACGCCGTATGACGTGCTCGAGTGGGAGCAGCGCTCGGCGGTGATCGCCGATGTGAAGGGGAACATCGTCTTCGAGCAGACGGACGTGGAGATGCCGTCCGACTGGTCGCAGACGGCGACCAATATCGTGGCCAGCAAGTACTTCCACGGCACGGTCGGTCGGCCGGACCGCGAGAGCAGCCTGCGCGAGCTGGTGCACCGGGTGGTGGACACGATCGCGGACTGGGGCGGCCTTGGCGGCTACTTCGCGTCAGAGGCCGACGTGGAGGCCTTCCGCGATGACTTGGCTCACCTCATGCTGACCCAGAAGGCGAGCTTCAATTCCCCGGTGTGGTTCAACGTCGGCGTGCGCAAGGAGTCGCGCGGCTACGGCTGGGCGTGGGACGAGTCCAGCGAGCGCGTCACCGCGCTGGATCCGGACCAGCATCGGCCGCAGTGTTCGGCCTGCTTCATCAACTCGGTCCAAGACTCGCTGGAATCGATCCTGGACTTGGCCAAGACCGAGGGCATGCTGTTCAAGTGGGGCTCGGGCACCGGCACGAACCTTTCCAACATCCGCGAGGACGATGCCGGTCTCGCCGGCGGCGGGCGGGCTTCCGGCCCGGTGTCGTTCATGAAGGGCTTCGACGCGTTCGCCGGGGTGATCAAGTCCGGCGGCAAGACGCGCCGCGCCGCCAAGATGGTGATCTTGGATGTCGATCACCCGGACGTGAAGGACTTCATCTGGTGCAAGGCGCGCGAAGAGAAGAAGGCCCACGTGTTGATTCGGAACGGATACGATGCGGCGATCGACGGGGACGCCTACTCGACAATCTCGTTCCAGAATGCCAACAACTCGGTGCGGGTCACCGACGAGTTCATGCACGCGGCCGACGAGGGGCGCGATTGGTGGACAAAGTCCGTCCTGAGCAAGCAGCCCAAGGAGCGCCACAGCGCCAAGGACCTGTTGAACGACATTGCCGAGGCCACGCACCAGTGCGGCGATCCCGGAATGCAGTTCGACACGACCATCAACAGGTGGAACCCGGTCAAGAACACGGACCGAATCCATGCCTCGAACCCCTGTTCGGAATACATGTTCTTGAACGACTCGGCCTGCAATCTGGCGTCGTTGAACTTGAAGAAGTTCCAATCCTCGAACGGCACCTTCGAGGTCGAGTCCTTCCGCCGGGCGGTTGGCACGGTGATCTTGGCCCAGGAGATCTTGGTCGACAACGCGGCCTATCCGACCGAGCGGATCGCGTTCAACTCTCACTCGTATCGTCCCCTGGGCCTCGGCTTCGCCAATCTTGGCGCAATGCTGATGTCCATGGGCGTGCCGTACGACTCGGATCGCGGCCGGGCAATTGCGGGGGCGGTCTCGGCCACGATGTGCGGACAGGCCTACCTCACCAGCGCGCAGATCGCCGAAGTGCGCGGTCCGTTCAAGGGTTTCGGGGACAACCGCGAGCCGTTCCTCGAGGTGATCCGGATGCACAGGGATGCGAGCAAGGAGATCGCCGAACAGGGTGTGCAGCCCGACCTGCGGACTGCGGCCGAAGCGGCGTGGCAGGAGGCCTACGCGGTCGGGCAGCAACACGGCTACCGCAACGGCCAGGTCACGGTGATCGCGCCGACCGGCACGATCGGGTTCATGATGGACTGCGACACGACAGGCGTGGAGCCGGAGCTTGCGCTCGTCAAGTACAAGAAGCTGGTGGGCGGCGGTGTGATCAAGATCGTCAACAACACGGTCTCCGAAGCGCTGGAGCGGATCGGCTACAGCGAGCAAGGGGTGGCCGAGATCGTCGACCACATCGATTCGACGGAAACCATCGAGGGAGCGCCCGGACTCAGCGACGAGCACCTGCCGGTGTTCGATTGCAGCTTCAAGCCGCTCAACGGCGAGCGCTCGATCCACTTTGGCGGGCATCTGAAGATGATGGCTGCGGTGCAGCCCTTCATCTCGGGCGCGATCTCAAAGACGATCAACATGCCGCAGGAATCCACGGCGGACGATATCGCCGACGCCTACATGGACGCGTGGCGCTTGGGGCTGAAGGCTGTGGCCATCTACCGCGATGGCTCGAAGGGGGCGCAGCCACTCAGCACGGGCCAGTCGGACGAGGGCGAAGCGAACGCGACCGCAGACACCACGCCTCGCCCGCTGCGCCGCAGGCTGCCGGACGAGCGCGAGTCTCTAACGCACAAGTTCTCGGTGGGCGGGCACGAGGGCTATCTCACGGTCGGGCTCTATCCGGACACCAAGCAGCCCGGCGAGATCTTCATCCGCATGGCCAAGGAGGGCTCGACGATCAGCGGCCTGATGGACAACTTCGCTACAGCCATCTCGCTGACCCTGCAGTACGGGGTGCCGCTGAACACCTTGGTGGAGAAGTTCGGCCACGTGCGGTTCGAGCCGAGCGGCTGGACGAACAACAAGGACATCCACTACGCCAAGTCCATCACCGACTACATCTTTCGCTGGCTGGGCGCAAGGTACGCTCCGCACAACGAGGGAGCTGTCGGCCAAATCGACCAAGCCCTGCCAACCGCGACCGCGAGCCCGCCACCCTCGGACAGCGTTGCAGAGGAGGGAGGCGTCCAAGCCATGGACTCGCCGGTGGATGGTCCGCCCTGCACGGAGTGCGGCTCGATCATGAGTGTGAACGGCAACTGCTACCGCTGCCCGAACTGCGGCTCGACCTCGGGCTGCAGCTGAGGAGCCTCGCACATTGGGAAGGGAGGTACATCTCGGCTAGATAGACAACCATGCACCTATAGCCTGTAGCCCTAGCAGCGGCTACTTCAACCGATGCACTAGCCTGATTTCCCATCGGATTCTGCATGGTGACATATTGGCTGGGTGTCTG
>VXRL01000038.1 GCA_009838515.1 Terriglobia bacterium
CTCGAGCGTGGCTACGGCATTATCGTGTGGCAGGAGCAGGTGGTGCAGCTCCTGATGGATGTAGGAAGTATGAGCGCGTCCGAAGCAGACGGGGTGAGACGCGCCTTCGCAAAGTCCAGCAACGCCCACCTGGTGGCGATGTACAGAAGTCGCTTCCTGGAGGGTGCGCTGAACAACGGAGTCGACCAGGAAGGCGCGTTGAAGATATGGCAGAAGGTGAACGGACAGTACATGTTCCCCGAGAGCCACTCACACGCCTTCGCGATAACCGCGTACCAGGCTGCATGGCTGAAGAGACATCACCCGCTGGAGTTCTTCGTCGCGCTGATGAACAGCCAGCCGATGGGATTCTATCCTGTAGAGACCATCAAGCAGGACGCCAGGCGGTTCGGCGTTCCGTTCCTCAACCCCTGCGTCAACTGGAGCGAGCCCAGCGCCATACCCCATAATGGCTGCGTTCTACTCGGACTGGGGTTGGTAAAGGACGTGGGCCCTGGGTCGGCGAGCCTGATCGTGGAGGAGAGAGAGGAGCGTGGTCCCTACATCGGCGCGGGAGACCTGGTGAGACGTACAGGACTCAGACCACAGTCAGTGGAGTCTCTGGTCATGGCCGGGGCGTTCGACCGTATAACGCCGAATCGCAGGCAGTCGCTTTGGGACGCGGGGCTGTATGCGAGTCCGAAGAAAAACGGCCAGGCGGCGTTGCCGCTCTCTATGGAGGACTCGATACCGAACCTCGCAGACTTCTCAGAGGATGAGCGAATGGCTGGTGAATACCGCACCATGGGCATCTACCCCAGGGGACATCTCATGCAGTTCGTCCGGCCCGCTCTGCCCTCCGAGGTAATGACCTGCGCTGAGGTGGAGCGTCTGGGCGACGAGGACTTCGCGATGGTCGCCGGATGGCCCATAGCCAGGCAGCACCCGAAGGGAAGAGACGGCACTATATTCGTAACCATCGAGGACGAGACCGGGGACACGCAGGTGATACTGTGGTCCGGGGTCTATGCGCGGTATCGCAGGGAACTCAGCAGCCAGGTGGTGCTCGTGAGGGGGGCCATATCTGCCCGGGACGGCGCTGTGAACCTGATAGCCTCCGATGTATGCGCAATCAGGTCGGGAGTTAGGATGCCCAGGGCTCACGACTGGCGGTGAGTGAATATATTGGCCTGAACTACAGTAGCTGCCTTGTCTTGCAGTCGAAGCGATAGTAGTCTGCGCGGGGATATGCACGTCGCTGGACGCCGGGCCCCACGTTGACCACGAACGGATGCCAGTTGTCGTTTTGGGACCTGTTGCCCTCCTTCCGCCAGCTACAGTACTTGAGAGTGTCGTACTCCGGGTTCTCGGGGTCGCAGACCCAGGAGTGATTGACGCCGTTGAACGCGATGAAGTCGTCCTCGACGACAGGTAGAGTCTCCAGCCTGCCCGTCGGCCCGGCCAGGGGTGTCTCCATGCAACTCAGCAGCGTTCTGATGTCGCGTCGGCCGCCGCGAAGTCATTGCGGTCGGAGTCCCTGTGCAGAAGTACGTCGTGTGCGTATTCTCATCGTCACATTTCTCCATTTAGGATAGGGAACGGAGACGGCTCTTCTCCAGCCCGCAGCGACCAGGTCACGCTGTCTTCGTCAATTCCAGGACGTTCAGATGTCCTGGGTAATCCGATCCGAAAATAGACGCTCTATGGACCGCTGCGGGTGCTGGTTTCGGTGCGGTCCGAGCCAACGTCGGGCTTTAGGGCTGTCGCGAGCCCGGAATGACCGCGTTGCATTTGAACAAGTCAGCCGTCGCATCTGAGCAGAGTATCCGTTGCATTTGAACAGATTCCAGGTTCCGCACGTAGGCGAACCGTCTCATTTGGACAACTTTTCTACTCTCGCAGACCGACAATATCCCGAAAAGCGTTGCACTTGAACAGATTCCAGGTGTCGCACGTAGGCCGAACCGTTTCATTTGAACAAGTTTCCTCCGAAGGACCGCGCTGGCACCCGAAAAGTATCTCATTCGAATAATGTCTGCTGTCACATAGGTACACGACGTTCCCTGTACGGAGCCTTATTCTTGATCGCCTATATACTCTGATTGATATTGTGGAGCGAGCGGAGGGCAAGCCAGATGTCGTACGTTCACTCTGGCTTGATATCGATTAGGCGATAGCCGACCATGGAGAGTTCGCCTCCGCGTTTCGCCAATTCATCGAGGCACAAATGGTGGAGAGAGGACTTGCAAGGCCCTGAAGAGACCCTCCCATTTTCACGGGTATCGCGAATCCTACATAGTCCCAGCGTGTGAGATTCCCGACCAATTCAGATAGAACTCAGCCCGCGGACACTCTCATATCTGCTAACACCGATACCTCAAAGGCATGCAGAACCCGCTCCGGATGGATCGGCCTCTCTGTGCCGTGTTCTGACATTCGGGGCCGATCAACAGACAAATGCTCACCCCCAACTTTAGATTGGAATCAGAGCCGTGTGATACAGTACCGAAGATTTCAGATCTGCGTTTCAACTTGGGAGACGGCAGGATGGCTGCTCAAGCTGGGGTCGACGGCAACACGCTGTACATCGGCGACAACCTCGACATTCTCCGCGGTCTCAACTCTGAGTCCGTGGACCTCATATACCTCAACCCCCCGCGCAACTCGGGAAGGTCCTACCGGGCATCCGCGACGTCCAGGGCCGGCGGCGTCGAGTACGACGATACATGGACGGCCGACCATATGCGCCGCGACTGGCTAAAAGAGATCGAACTCCGCCAGCCCGACGCCGTTTCCGTCATCAACATGGCCAGGATCATCCACGACGCGGGCATGGCCGCATACCTCACCTTCATGGCAGTAAGACTCATCGAGCTCCGTCGAGCGCTCAAACTCTCGGGCAGCATCTACATGCACTGCTCGCCACATGCCTCCTACTACCTCAAGGCGCTGATGGACGGGATATTCGGCCACGAGCAGTTCAAAAGCGACATATCCTGGCGGCGCAGGCCCGAACCCAGCGGTTCCCGAAGGTGGCGCTCGGTACACGACGCCCTCCTATTCTACGCAGGACCGCGCAAGAATCGATGGCGCCAGGTCAGACAGGCCCATCCTCCCGAACACAGAGACCGCTACTACACATCCGAGGACGAACGCGGTAGGTATCAGCATGCTCCGCTCACAGGCGCCGGCCTCATGCGTGGTGAGAGGGGTGAAGTCTGGCGGGGGATCGACCCCGGCAAGACAGGCAGACACTGGAACGTGCCGGTGAGCGTGCTGAAAAGGGCTCTTCCCCGCGATGAGTCGTACATAGACAGCCTCGGTCCAATACAGCGGCTCGATCTTCTCGAACAGCTCGGCCTGGTCCACTGGCCCATGCACCAAGGCATGCCCCGCTACAAGATATACGAGGACCTCGCCGAGGGCGCGATCCTCTCGGACCTGATCACAACCATCCAGCCGATCGAGTCCAGGGCGACCGAGGAAACGGGCTGGCCCGGCCAAGTTCCCATCGAGCTCCTCGAGCTCATCATCACCGCCTCGTCAGATCCTGGTGACCTGGTGCTCGACCCGTTCTGCGGTTCGGGAACGGCGTGCGTCGCCGCCCAGAAGCTGGGGCGCAGCTGGGTGGGCATAGAGCGGCTCGAGCACGCGGCCGGCGTCATGTCGGGCAGATTGCGACGCGAGACCGATTCGCCGGAATATACGATCACTCCGGACCCGCCAAGGCGGACCGACGGCGAGTCAGAGTATCCTACAGACTCCGAAGAAATCAGGAGAGCGCTGTACGCGGAGCAGGACGGCAGGTGCAAGGGCTGCGAGGAGAAACTGCCGGCCCACCTGCTCACACTGGATAGAGTGGAACCGCCGACTGGTCGCCGCGGCCGATCCAGCCTTCAGCTCCTGTGCCTGTACTGCAAGTCCGTTCGGGGCGACCGCGGCATGGACTACCTTACCGCGCAGCTCTTCAGACAGGGCATCCTCAGAGCGACTTGAGGCGGCTCTTTCGGCCCTCCAAAGCCGTTCTCTCCACTTGCAAACCCCTTGTTTTCGGGTGGTTGACACATCCACTCACTCAGCATATAATCGCCCCGAACAGCGGTGCTATCGGCTATTCAAGGGCCTATCAGGGACATCCACAGCAGTGTCCAAAAAGCAGTTGACGGGAGAACCACCTGTGTGTTAGTGAAAAGATAAGTTGTTTCTCACTGCAAAAGCAAGGCCGCCAGAACTGGTTCTTCCGACGGCATCTCGACCTAAAACGTTGGTGAGTAAGTTGGTCTTTTTACATCATACCCTCTACCGCGTACAACTTGCGTACCTGTTTCCTGCCGACTGGACGTCATCGATCGGTCCGAGCGCGTGGGAAGGAGAGCGCACTATTACTACTGTACGCAGGTATGGATCAGAGACCGAGGGACGGTGTTCCGGCAAACACCGACGCGGCTTCTCCATTCAGACACGACTCCAGGACATGGGCTGGCATGCTGAGCCTGTGGATTTCACCGGCGCCCTGACGGTACGGGAGGCCGCCGAGATACTGCAGATCACAACTTACAAAGCCTACGACCTGTTACACCGGGGGGAGCTCCCGCATATCTCGCTCGGACGGCACTACCGCATTGGGCGATATGCGTTGTGGTGTTTCATAAATAGGCTTAGCGTAGGCGAACTGGCCGGGACAGCGTTGCCGCAAATCTCATCACCCCGTGGGGCCTCTGCCCCCACGATAGACAGGACCGGCCGTCGTCGGCAGGCGATGCCGTTCAGTCCGGGGGCCGGGCGTTGAGAGAAGGCTGGAAATGAGTGAACCCCACATCTGCGCAGTCTGGCACTGCGCTTCGGACATCACCAGCTGGCTGGCATCCCGGCTGACTGCCCTCATGCGACAGCGCGCGAGACCCGTGTCGCCGGCTCGCGCAATGGGCTCAGTGAAATCTGCAGAGTCCAGGCAACCAACCGCGACTTGGGAACCCCGAAGCCGCGTCTCCGCCACAATCGGCCCCTGGACCGAGCACACCTGACGGTATAACAACATAGAGTGGAGGATCCGATGACCGTCATCAAACGCACACTGCAAGACGGAACGGTGATCTGGGACGTCAGGGTCTACCTTGGCATTAACCCGGAAACGGGAAAGAGAGTCGTGAAGATTGAGCGCAGCTATCCGACCAAGAGGGATGCGCAGGACCGCGAGGCGGAGCTCAGGCTGAAGTACAGGAAAACCGGCAGGGTGCATAGCGTAACTGTCGCTGAACACCTCGACAATTGGCTCAGGCGTCATGCCCAGGAGCTGGACGAAAACACCGCCTCAGCGTACAGGGCGATCATCGACCGGGACCTCGTGCCCACATTCGGCGACATGATGCTCAAGGATGTGAAGCCCACACACGTCCAGGACTGGATAGGCCACCTGATGTCCCCGGAGAGCGGCAGGGGGCGAAATGGACAGGGGCTCGACCCAAACAGTATGCGCCAGATACTCAAAGTTCTCTCGGCCGCAATGCAGGACGCTGAGGTTCTGGAGCTTTTGGACAGGAACGCAGCCAGGGGAGCTAAGGTACCGTAAAAAAAGGGCCAATCTGAAGGTGACTCCGGCTGTCGCGCTGGCTGTCCTGGCCGAGTTCGAGGGGACCACGGTATATGAGGCCGCACACACCGCCTACCATACCGGCATGCGCCGATCGGAGGTGGCCGGTCTCACATGGGCGCGAGTGGGTCTCGATGCCAGGCTGATAGAGGAGGCGCAGGCCCGCAAAAAACGAGTGGGCGGTGGTGAAAACATCATCGGCCGACCCAAGTACGGGTCGGTACGCACCATCGCGATGACCACAAGCACCCAGAAGCTCCTGAGAGCCCACATAGAACGGCAACAGGCGCTCTTTGAGGAATTGGAGAGAGTGTGGAGCCCTGACACATTCGTGTTCCTGGACGAGGAGGGCGAGCCGATTCATCTTCACTCGATAACCAGCGCTGTGAAGGCAGCTACCAGGCGAGCTGGATACCCCGACTTCACCTTCCATGCCTTCCGGCGCGGACATGTATCGGCCCTCGCCAATAGAGGAGTGCACCCGAAGACCACCCAGGAGCGCCTGGGCCACAAGAACATCGAGACGACGCTCCAGTTCTATACCGATGTTAAGCCAGAAATGGACAGAGGGGCTACGGACGTGTTCGATGACCCGCTCAATTGGATTCTGTCACGTTTCTGTCAAATGGCGCATCGACGTTCGGAATACTCCCTAAATCAGCTTTGGCATGAAGATCATATCGGCAATACCACTCATAACTATGTTGATCCATGCCTCCGTCGTCTCACACATCGCTTTGTAGTCCTTACTCAGCCGACGACACCTGCTCAGCCAAGCGAATGTTCGTTCAACCACCCATCTGCGCGGCAACACCTCAAACCGCGCGCTGGCCCGCGCACGCCTGACGATTTCAAGCTTACAGTCGGTCAGGCTAAGCACCACTCGATCAGGTGGTCATTATGCGCAAACCTTATCCTAGCGATCTAACAGACGATCAGTGGGAAGTTCTCGGTCCTCTGCTCCCACCAGCCAAGCGCGGAGGGCGTCCACGTTCGGTGGATCTTCGGGAGATCGTCTTTCAGTAGTCTTGACCGACTGGCTATCTGTGATTGCCACACTGGGCGCAGCGTCTCTGCCCTCAGCGTCTCGAACCACAGAACGCAGCGTCTCATTGACCAGTTTCCATGTGCCGTCCGCCGTCCACGCTCGAAAGTATTTGTACACTGTCTGCGAGGGAGGAAGGTCATTGGAGAGCATACGCCAGGCGCATCCGCTCCGAAGCGTGTACAGGATGCCGTTAAGGGGGCCTCGCGGCTACGACGCGGGCAAAAAGATATATGGTCGAAAGCGACACATCATAGTGGATACCACAGGATTGTTGCCGGACGTGGTGGTGCATCCCGCCGATATTCAGGACAGAGACGGAGCGAAGTTGGTCATAGCTAAAGTGAAAGGTCGGTCTGAGCGTATGCGACTGATCTGGCCTGACGCGGGCTATGCGGGAAATAGGCTAATACAATCTCAAGACTTTGGAAACACGCTCTTAGATTCCAGCCGGCGAGAGTGCCCTACTGGTAAGTCTCGTCGGAGACCTCGGCCTTCTGCATGAGTTGTGTGTCGAACACCGCTGTCTCGATGCGGACGTGGGTTATGGGGAAGATGGAACTGAGCCGTCTCACCCATGTCATCGTATTCTCCAGCCGAGATACCAGCGAGGATGGCAGCCAGCCGCGGGACCTCGTGTGATTGTCGAAGCGCGGCGGACGATTGCGGATGCGTCCCCGATGGTTCCGCCTGAACGACCGCCGACGCTCCAGCTTGTTCCTCACGAGGTTACCGCGGTGTCTCAGTTCGATGAGCGCATGCGCATATCTTGTCCCGCCGCGATCTCTCGTTGTTACCATCCCGGTTGCCGAAGCCCCAGGTCGATGTCGAGGTCCACACCGTTCACCACCGTACCTTCGTCGGCAGTGGACACATCGGTCATACGTATCGCGAACATCCCCTTTACCCGGGGCTTTTCAGCCCGCCCCTATCGCAGGCGGCGGCGTGCGCGGGATGGTCTGTCGGCATGAGCAGCTGAGCTCCCACGTCCAGCACCGGAACCGCAGTCTGTCTGGTTGGAACGGTTCTCGGTAGTTGCATATATCCAAAACCTCCTTGTTGGAGTATGTTCACCGGCGCTCGGACATCGCTTCCAGAGAACGTCGCCTCTTCAAAGGCTGGCGTCGGATTCCACTGCCCGCTGGCTGTAACATCCCAGCGGGCTCGGAGAGGCCGGGCTGGCGAGGCACCCCGGCGTCCTCATTAACTTCCGACCGCACGACGTGACCGGGTTGTCTCAGTTCATTGCCCGGCCCTGACTGTGCCCTGCAAATCCGCCCTCACTAAATGTGCGGACGGCCTGACTTTCTGTACGAAAGACGACTTTGTGCAAGGCCACCACCGCGACAATCACCTCAGTTATCTATCTCCTCGAGGCCATTGAGCCACCGTTCGATGTCCTCCTCGCGCCAGCCCACCGAGCGCGTCTTCAGACTCCCCAACTTCAGCGGCACAGGGAACTCGTGGTCGCGCACCCTGCGCCAGATGGTGGTCCTCGAAAGACCCGTAACCTCGATCACCTCTCGTATCCGCATTATCCTGATCATCTGCTAATCTCCTGCTACTCAGACTTTCCATCGAAAAAGAGCGAGCAACGATGCACCGACCAGGTCCTCTCTGCTATGCTGAATGACAGACGAGGGCCCGAGCGGCCACGTCCTCGAAATGCCCGGCAGTAGTTACCAGCTCGCGCCGGGCATTTGCATACCCACCACATCAGGGCGGCCGTATCTTCGGGTAATGCCGATCCATACAGTCCTCCTTTCCACATATATCACTGCCACCTACAATTGACGCGGCGAACATCAGGAACATAAAATGGAAGAGCCGATGACATAAAACGACTGATCAACCGTCAGTTTTGCTCGGCAACCTGGCCGCCGATGTGCCACCATCGACGGCCATTTCATTATGTCCCAAACCAGTTCATATCTTAGCACAACTGTCCGCTTTTGCAAGCTGAAGAGCCCATTTTTTTACTGCTACCAAGATCAAAGCGCCAGGGTCAGCTGCCCCGGGTCTCGCGAGTCCCGCAACTCCCTCAGCTCGACCTCCATTTGAGCCCCGCGAGCCTCGGCCACCTCGGCTCTCTTCTCCGCGGCCATAGCACGGGCCTCCGCGGCCTCCAGCATCGCCGTGAGCTTCCTCATATCTCCTCTCAGGTCCCCAAGGAGATTCGTTAGCACCTCGATCTGCTTAACAAACTCCTCATTACCGGGCGACCACTTCCAGCCATCAGGCAACTTACCATGGACATATTCGGACCAACGCTCCATGAGCTCCACCCGTATCTCCAGTAGATCACTGCGGAGATACGCCCTGACCACCGCGCTCAGTTTGTGAGTCAACGCAATCTCCGCCACATCAAACGGCACCTCGGCATCCGCGCACCAACTACGAAAACTGGACCGGAAACCATGCGGCGTACCACCTAGATTTAGTCTCCTGCAGAATTCACTCAGAGACTGAGCTTCCATCACTTCGCCTGACTTCATTGCCGGAAATACTAATTCAGAGTCCCTGAGATGCCTCATCTCATAAGCTTCTATCAGAATCTTGACAGCTTCGGTGGAGACTGGAATGCGATGGGACACCGTTGTCTTAATGTTATCACTCGGGACCATCCACACTACCTTCTTGGTACTACCTCCCTTCAGCTCTTCCCAGTCAACCTCATCCCAATTACCATCGTTCCAGTCAGTCGAAGACTCAATCTCCCGCCATTTGAGCTCTGACCACCTCATCCGCCTTGCCTCGCCATGACGACATGCAGTCAGAATCACAAAGAGCATACAGAGTTTGGTGGAGTAGAACGGCAGAGGTCTCTCCCGAATTTTGGACATGGCCTGCCCCACGAGGTGGTACGGGACCGACGGATAATGTTGGACCTCACGTCGGTTGTTCCCAAGTACACGTCTAAGAGAGGAATTTACCGGATTCTCATCAATATGATTATCCATGACGGCCTGGTCGAAGATTTTTTCGATGTATCTGAGCACAATTCGAGCCGACGTGGGTATCACCTTCCAGATACGCGCCATCACATTCTGGATGTCCCTGGTCGTTATGTCATCGACGTGCTTATCTCCCAGCTCAGGCAAAATATGCTTTTTAAGCAGGCTTCCGACCACTGCCGCTTGACTTTCACCCCAATCGATGCAGTCAAATCTGTAAACATCGTCCGCAACTTTAGAGAAAAGCGGCGGCGGCTGATCAACCCACCCTTTGGGATCGATTCCTTTCCTAGCAAGGAGATAATTCTTCCGAGCCTCTTCTTTAGCATTCGCCAGAGACACATCTGGATACAGACCCAGTCCCAGAGTTCTATACGGTCCGCCCTTGATTTTCACTCGCTGCCGCCACATCTTGGAGAGACGCCCGCTCTTACGAACCCTGATATAGATTCTCAGTCCATATCCGCCCCGACCATGACCATAGCTGCCCGGCGTCTTACACGTTCTCACGAACGCATCCGTCAATCTCTGCCCACGTACCTTTTCCGCCACATCTGACTCCCAGCTACCCTCACCCGCAGTGTCACTTCAAGTCGCGGTCTAAGCGGAACAAATGCCTACCAAAGAACCTTATGAAACATGTGTGCCATTGCCTATAATAGGGACAGTACACCCAATTCGTAGGTAAACCAACCAATCTGAAACCCTGGAGCTCAAGTGAAACATCTACAATTGACTTCTACGGCAATACTCTTCAAACAATGGGGAGGGCCTAACAAAAAGACCACCGGCCGAAAACTTGACGGCCGGACATGGGACGCAATGCCGGCCATAAATAGCTACGAAAACACCGCCCGTCAGAGAGCAATCACCGCTGCCGATCAACAGCCTGAGCCACCCTGAAAGTTTCACAACAGAACTCACGGTGTCACTCCTGGTGTCACTTTGACCCCTTCCATACCTCCAGGCCGAAATGCGCTCCCCGCAGCAGTCGTGCATAGAACCGATCGCCCTCGACGGACCACCCTCGCGTTCCACAGATACCAATCTCTGGCCTCGCTTAATCATCAACATCCATCCTCCGAACAAGTCGCCGAACTCGGTAATGTACGTTCCTCTCATCCACAGTAGTGAACGTCGCGACTTTATCCGCCACCTTTCCGCTCGAGGTCATTACATCTCCGAATTGGATTCCTTCTCTCTGACACTAGCCGAGCTCATGGTCGCTACCGCTGCCTTTCCGCCGAGATCGTCAAATCTCCGTATCCACGTTCCTCCCTCTCACACTAGCCAAACTTCTGGCTGCTTCCGCTGGCTTTCCACTTGAGACCAACCAAGATTACGTCGGCGAATAAATGCACATCACCTAATCAGCAACGGCTTCGACAGATGAAGACTCCACAGTCCACCTGCGCCTGTTCGCCCTGATCGGTCTCGAACCTCATCGTTGCCCTGGGCACTCTCGGCGAGCGACGGGGCTGGACGTCGTCCTTCAGAGTGGTACAACCGCCCTCGCATCTCGGATCTATTCACTATTGGCGGTCCGCGAACGGCTTTTGATCCACGCATCAACCTCCTCTTCTAGCCATCCGACCGCCCTTGGGCCCAGCTTTATCGGCTCTGGGAATTCACCGTCATTGATCCGACGCCAGAGTGTCGATTTGGACAGGCCCACACGTGCAACTACGTCGGGTAATCTCAGAACTTTCATAATCTCTCAACTCCTTCACAGACCGCAATTTGCGTAATTTCACTTATGCGTACTCTCTGTCAAAAGGGGAAGATGAGCAGATTTGCGAAGGACCGCTGGATGGTCCGCAGAAGCGCCTGTCGTTGACTTCACTCTTGTGCGGATTGTCGCTCAAAGAACCGTTTTTGTGGCGTCCTCAAACGGGAGAAGTTTCAGAAAGCGATACCACGCGTTTCTTTCAGGTCAGATTCGACCAGCATCGCTCCCAGCCCCTTGAGCGTCCTAGAATTGACCCTCACGTTTCAATAACCCCCAAGTCGTGTCATTGGAGTACGACTAGCAGCCGGGGTTTCCCCGCTGATGGGACAGCACACAAGAACGGAGCGAGACGGGAATGCCATCTGCCGACATGTCCGTTGCGGCGAATACGAGTGCGGTCCATGGGGTCGGACACCTGGGTAGGATGTGTGTTTCAGATTACGCCACGGTACTCAGTCATAGTATGGAACACGCCGATGGTGATGGGTTACACCGTCGAGCTTGACGATGGTTCCGCAAGTCCATTGTCAGGGAGAAGCTGGGGACATGCCATCCTGCTATATGCGCTTCGATTCTCGCCGGGTCCATCGCATCTGCCCTTTAGGCTGCGCGGCCAGACTTTCCTATAGCAGCAGCGAGAGAGCAACATATGGACGAAAACATGATAGCGGCCTCAAGGGGCACTGCGGATTTCCAGATCTCCCGACCTCGACCCGGGCCACCGGACGCAATCGGTTTCTTTCGCATTCCGACCTAACGCAATTCGGTTGATGACGACAAGCACACGACGAGTGTTGACTTTCAGATATGTGTTTGCGAATTGGGGCACCGTCTGCAGCAGCTAGTTTTCTCAATAGTCGTCTGCAAAGAGTATCTGTGTGTCGACTGGCTTTGCACAAAAACTGACTTTCGCACATAAAGTGAAGCGGATAATAAAGGGTTATACGCGACTTTAGTTCCAGTGTCGTACCGTAAGCTGAGGTGCTCGTACAGTACGGGTTGATCCGACGTGAGGGTCTAGAAGCTGATAGACTCCCCAGAATGTCAATTGCATGAACTTAGAAAGGGATAGGTGAATGACTACAGATATCGGCCGTTTGCTTGAGCGTCCAGAGGGAGAGACCATCGACTTCAAGGCGACGGGCTATGATCTGTCTGACGACCGAAAGAAGCGCGACTTCGCCAAGGACCTCGCGAGTCTTGCTAACACTCCTCGCGAAGAAGAAGCCTACATCGTACTGGGAGTTAAGAAGAGAAGAGATGGTAGTTTCCAACTCTGGGGAACTGAGGAGGCGCAGGATGATGCTGATCTGCAGAGCGTCGCGTCAAGCCTTCTGGAATCCATCCCCCGCTTCATTCACCAGGCTGTTCCTTACGGTGGTGTGGTTCTCGGATTGATCACGATCTTCACGGGCCAGGAAACCCCCATCGTACCTAAGACAACGGAAGATAGCGGCTTTGTCAAGGACACAGTTTATTTCAGGCGTGGGTCAAAGAATGATGCAGCATCGATGCAGGAGCAGGGTCGAATCTGGAGATGGCTCCGTGACGGGATAGTCACGGGTGTCTCTTCAAATCCCTACGCCCTCGAGCCCGCTTGGGACCGGTACATCGCGCGGACGGACGGTCTCAAATCCTCGGGCCGGCACATCCTCATTGTTGATGACCGCTGTCGGGAGGACGCTGACGAACTGCTAGGAATCGGATCTGGTCCTTGGACATGTGTCTTCGACTTTGACCCGCGTAGCGACGAGGATGGACTCTTGGCCTCAATGCGTGAAACGGTTGAAGAGCACCGAGCTCTTCACATCCGAGTGAAAGGTGATCCCCACACGAGCAGGTCCCCAGAATATACAACTACATGGTTCTTCGTCCGTGGACTCGAGGGTCGAGCCGACTCAATGACAGACGGCGGCACTCGCGGTTGGAGGCGAGCCTATAGACAAGCTCTTAGTGAAGAGTGCGAGCGACTGGCAGGCGAGCTGACGCCAGCAACGGTGTATGTGACGATCCTATGGCGCGATGGTGAGTTCAATGATCACTTAGCAGAAGTGCTTCGGAGCTTGGATGACTCCCTATATGACTCGTTCCAGCCTGTCTTTGTAACGGATGCTCCTGCGGCGTGTGAGTCCCTAGCTGAAGAATTCGACGCTCCCATCATAGAGATGCCACTCTACCAGTTTGCCCATGGGATTCAACAGACCATTGAAAGAGAACAAGCAAATGGTCATGGTATTCCTTCCCTCCCTTCTGCATCTGGGGTTCCCGTCCAACTAGAGCCCCAAGTCGCCAACTGGATTGCCGAGGAAATCGAAGTGGTTCCGCTGGGATTACCGACGTCTAGTGACATCGGCGCCTTTCTCCGCGGGGGCACTGTAACTTGGGTAGATCTCGACCGCAACATTGACGCTCGGCGGGATATTCAGACTCGGCTCACTGAGGCCGTTCGTAGTGATTTGAATGCCGGGCGCATTACCCGTGTCAACCTGTTCCATCTCCCAGGTGCGGGGGGTACAACAGTGGGGAGACGAGTGGCCTGGGAACTCCATGAGGAATTTCCGTGCGGGCTACTCAGAAGGACTACCCCAATGGAGACAGCTGACAGGATTGCCCGGATCCATGAACTAACAGAGCGCTCCGTGTTACTCATAGCCGATGGCACTGACATTGCAGAACAGGAACTTGACGAACTCGCTGAGTATCTGGGAGCCAGACGAACGCCCGTGGTCATCGTGCAAGTGAGGCGGCGGCAAACATCACCTCCACAACTAGGTGATCGTAGCTTCAACTTAATCTCGGAGCTCAGTAGCAGGGAAGTTGGACGCTTCGTAAACACGCTGTCTCGGGATACTCCTGATCGCACTGATGAAATCGAACTGCTTAGCGAAACGGAGAACCGAGCACTCCATAGACCAGTCTATTTTGCCCTTACAGCCTACGAGCGGGATTTTCGAGCCTTACCGGACTTTGTTTCCTCACGCATTGCCGGGCTTGACAGTGAACAGACGAGGGCGATTGTCTATGCCGCCATAGCGCTGAGGTATGGTCAGCGCTCGTTGCCATTGAGCGCACTTAGAGACATATTCGGCTTATCTCCCACTAATCCGATAGACTTTCCCGCTCTTCTCCCGCCAACCACTGAAGAACTATTCGTCGAAACATCACCGGGAATGTGGCGAATAGGACATTCTCTGGTTGCGGATGAACTGCTGCAGCAGATACTCTCAGCAGGCGGCGACCCGCGAACATGGCGTAACCGGCTGGCGGACTGGGGCATTAACTTTATAACGTTCTGTCGGGGAAACTTGCCCGTTCCCAGCTACGAGATGATAGATATGGCCCGTCGGGTATTCCTGTATCGCGACGACATTGATGTCCTCGGACGCGAGCAGTCTGGTCAGCGAAGGTTTTCACACTTCATCCAGGACGTCCCAATAAGCGAAGGCAGAGTCCGCGTCTTAGATGCACTCGTTGAGGCATACCCTGACGAGTACCACTTCTGGTCTCATCTCTCAAGATTCCATGCCATGGAACGCAAGGATTTTACCCGCGCCTTAGAAGCCGCGGACCACGCTGTAGGGTTGTCGGATCGTGATTCGGTTGTTTATCACATGAGGGGCATGGTGCGGAAGATTCAACTGGATGATCTGCAACGCAGTAGCGCATCCCTTGACATCTTAGTGGAGACTGCTGAGAAGGCATCCGGTGACTTTGTGAAGTCACGGATGTTGAATCCTGAGAACGAACACGGCTATATTTCAGAAGCACAGATGCTCATTGATCTACTTGAATATATCGCACGGCTCCAGGGCGACCTCTTCCAATTCCTGACTCGCCGCGACGTCCCGTCCTACATTCGCGATGCACTGGATCGTGTTGAAAGTCTCTTGGCTCATGTGAAGCGGGAGAGGGAAGGCATTGGCGCAAGCCAGTACGAAACAAGAGCGTCTGCAAGGGTCCACTCACTATATGGAGACTACTCCAGTGCAATACAGAGGTTGGACTCGCTGACGACGAGGCAAGACATATATCAGCCCCCTATCCGACGTCAGCTAGCCTGGGTGTACCTCGCCCGTTCTGAAGGAGATTGGTCACTGGTTCCGCAACGGAATCTCAACCGCGTTGTAGAACTGCTGGCTCGCAACCTCGAAGAGGAGCCCCGACACGACCAGAACATCAGGCTGTGGATGCAGGCTTCACGATTCCAGCAGTCCCCACCCTCAGTTGAGGTCGTTTTCGAGCAAGTGCAGTACTGGCGGGCAGATCCCGGATCAGTTGATGCCGCATACTACGCATATGTCCTTAATGCTCTTATGGCGATGGATGGTCCAAGTCTCGCCCTTCAGCGGTATGAGCAATATTTGGAAGAGTGCAGAGACCTCACAAGGTTCCGGCGTAACCGGGATCGGAGTTACGAGTGGTTGGGAAGTGGCGAGGGCATCGCACGACTCGTGCATCAATCCCGACTCGGCAACTGGGACCAAGATCGTGGTTTTTGGGAGAACCCGAGACCCTTAGCCCGTGTCCGAGGGCGAGTCGCACGGATAAACGGACCGCAGGCTGGATTCATAGAGCTCGAGGGTGGTTTGGAGGCATTTTTCGTTCCAGCCAGATCCGGACTTTCGAGAGGGCATGAGAACACCCGTGTGATCTCTTACTTAGGGTTCAGCTACGATGGACTCAGAGCATGGGATATATCGAGAGATGTATGAGTATAGGCTACCATATTTGGAAGCATCCTATGTCTATGAGACCTCAGGGCATTGCTCAAGCAGACTGCTAGCTGTTGCAACGCGAAGTAGGTTGTTCCTATGAGCGAATCCGAACAGCAATCCTGTCTCTCACCTCTTGGTAGATAGGAATGTCGAGATGGTCTGCGACCTCGAGTGTGACCGCCAGCCCGTAGCGAATGGGTTCACTTATCTGATTCGTATCAAACCGGCAACTAACCTTGACGCTGATACAGTCTCCGTCCTCGAAGAGTGAGGCATCTTCTCCTTCGAGAACCTCGTGTTGTACCGTACCTCGCCGCACTGCGCGATAGTCAGCATATTGTCTGGTTTGGGCTATGTCATTTCTGGCGTCGAACCAGAGATGAGCAACGCGATATTTCCGCCGATTGAAGTCAACAGGAGTCAACCACGCTAAGGTAACAGTGAGTCGCCGCTTATGGGTTGTAGTTGAAAGACTCGGAGGGAGAGGAAAAGTAAATACATCCCCATCCCCGTTGCTCAACTGGCCGACTCCGAGAATCGTGGCACGCTGGTCAGTACAGTTCATTACTCTCCGAGGATCCGTCATTCCATATCCAAGGAGGCCACCAAGGTAGTTCTTGAAGTCTCTGCCATTGCTGCTATTACCGAGGACCGACCTATAGAGGAAAAATAGATTCTTCCAACTCGCTCCATGTGTAAGGAGAGTTTTCAGTAACACCGCATCATACTCTTCCGGTAGCTCCGCACCCTCCTCCCCGCGGAGCCGCTCGATCAACTCGTAGAGCAAAATCGCCCAGCGAGAGGCCAGCGCAGTTGCGTTGCTAGTGCCCCTCGTATGGTATGTCTGGTTCAATCCACCTGAATTACCCGGAACTGCAACACGTTGCCCCGGAGGTCCATGGGAATGATCCAGCCTTAATGACGCATTGGAGCCATTGTTCACGACGCTCTGATATAAGAACTGTCTTCCCCCTTCCAACAGAATATCCGGCTTAACTGAGCGCCCATACCCCGGCCCGTGGGCGCTAGCCACACTAGGAGCCTCATTGATCGGGAATGGATTTATTGCATTGGGAAACTGTGAAGCGTCCGAAGAGTCAGCATGAATCGCCCCAACGGTCAAGCCATTGAATGTCTCACCTGGCGACAGTAAGCGGCGGTTGCGGGTATCCGCGGCGACCGCTTTGATGACTGCTTCTTCCAATTGGCTAGGACTCAATTCGCCAAGCTCAGAGGCGAGGACATTCAGCCTGATATCTTGACCATGATTCCCGGCACTTACAATGAAGAGGACGTTATATTTCCAAGCGAGCCAATCAAGAAGACGCGCAAGTGGACTTACTTCACGGTCGACGAGTCGGGTTCTATCACCAATGGATAAATTGATGGCACGAATATTCGGAGCCAGCGGTGGCTGCCCGTTTTCTGACTCAAAGAGTCTCCGAACTGCCCGATGGATAAGATCTACCGGCAATACATCAGGCGGTATGGCTTCCTCGGGCTGGCCTCGTAGCGCCGGCCTGGGCTTCAGGATTGGCCTTACGTAGATTTTTCTACCTATCGCCTCACCACCGTCATTGAAGTCACCATGGCAGATGAGAGAAGCCATAGTCGAACCGTGAAATCGCTCGCTTGCTTGGTACGCGGACTCAAACCCATCCGGGTCATCCACGACGACCCAGGAATTCAGCTTCTGGTGCCCTGTCAGTGGCATCCCGTCAAAGAGCGCCACTGTCGGTTCACCCACTATCCGTTCCTCAGTCTTAACGTCATCCAAGGTTCCGACAGCGCCAGGATCTTCTTCAGGAATAAGAATGCCGCACTGCCCAACGGGGCGGATATACATGATTTCGTCACATCGAAGCAGTTTGATGATCGGCGACTCCGTGGACTGGGATCCTTGAGTTTGAACGCTCATATCACCAAGGCGTGAGACATGGATACTCGGGATATTCCCAAGGACAGAGTGATACCCGATTTCATCAATCACGCATTGCTGAGCGACCGATCCACCTAGTGATTCGACGACTTCGCCGAGATATGCCTGGGCCTGACGACGTCGGGTGGGGTTGCCCCTGAACCACAACTCGGCTTCAAACGGTACCGTCCATTCGTCTTCAGCTAAGCGAGCATACCAGTCGTCAAGCAGCCCAGTCTCTCTAATTCGATCTTCTTCTCCCCAAGGACGTATATCGTAGAGATGACTGAAGGCCTGCTTGAGTTTGGCTAATCCCGGTGGAAATCTTACATTCTCATCCGCTTTCCACCGATTGAACAGCGTTTGCATCTCAGACAGAGCCTGCTGATTGGTCATTATCAGAAAGAGTTGCCCACGTAAGCTCCGGGAGCTGGTTTCTACTTCGATTTCGGGAACTGGGAGCATCAACTGACTTTCCGAATTCGACTCCAACTCGAACCCATGCGCAGGTTCGATATCTTCTATGTCAAATTCACCAAGCCACTCTAAACCTCCAATTCTTCGAATGGCCGCAGCGAAATCGTCAATTGAGCCAATCGTCTCGAGAACTAGGACCTGCTCAGGGAGAATACCTTGGGAACTGCCCTGCAACTCCATCCGTCTCCTGTCGATGGCTTGCTGGAGTTGTCGGAACTGAGAGGGTGTCTGAGAAGTCATTTTAGGTAGGATGCGCCAGTCTGCGAAGCATTAG
>VXRL01000045.1 GCA_009838515.1 Terriglobia bacterium
ATCAACTTATTCATGGTTGATCGATGGTCTGTCTTTTCGCTCTCGACACACCACCCCCACCCCCACCCCCGCCCCACCCCCCCCCCCCGCCGCCCCCCCCCGCGGTTGGTCCGGACCGCTTCGCGGGATGCTAGAAGGTGATTCGCAACCCGATCTGCATGATGCGTCGGCTGTTGGGCAGGGTGCTTGTCACCAAGCCGAAGGTGCCGCTGCCGAGCGACGTGTTGGGGATATTGAAGGCGGGCGTGTTGGCGAAGTCGTACGCCTCCCAGCTGAAGCGGGCGCGCCAATTCTCGCCCCAGCGGAAGTTCTTGGCAAGCATGACATCAAAGTTGATCCGCATGGGTCCGCGAATGCCGGGCAGCGTCCGCCCCGCGTCGCCGAGAGTGAACGCCGCCGGATTCTCGAATGCGGCCTCGTTGAGCCAGTTGTGCCCGATCACTCCGTCCGCCGCTTGCTTTTGGGTCGAAGACTTGAAGGGAGCACCGGTGAGGTTGGGCCTCAGGGCGACGCCAGCGGCTAGATCTCCGCGCAAGTTGCCTCCGCCGTCTATGTTCACGCCCATGTAGCCGCCGCTGCGTATCATCCCTACGGTCGACACCTGCCAGCCGCCGGCCACCGCGTCAAGCACCTTGTTCCAGCTCCGCCCCCAGCGGCGGTTCCTGCCAAACGGCAGTTCGACGATCGGTGCCATGACAATGCGATGTGGGAGGCGGTTCACAGAGCTGGAACGCTCGTCGCTGAGGTCGTAGATGTTCTGCGGGTTGTCGTTGTCGCCGAAAGTGTCGCCGTCGCCGATGAAACGAATGTTGTCAATCCACTGAATGTGCGTGTAGGCAATGGTCCAGCCCAGTCCGTTCTGGTAGCGTTTCTCCGACTTGAAGGTGAGCGCGTAGTAGTTCGAGATGCCCCAGTTCGGCGACATCAGCTGGATCTGGTCTTGATTCCCCTGCCAAGCCACCCATGGCCGGAAGTCCTCGATGTTCGCTCCTGGCGCATTGGCCGCTGCGAGATCTTCAGGGCGGAGATGGTTGATGTTGAGGTTGTTGATCGCTTGGTGGCGGGCCAGAGCGCCCATAAACCCGAAGTCCCAGAGCACGCCCTTCCAACGCGTCTGCAACGTCAAGTTGAAGTTCTGCGAATAGGGCAGGACGCGGTCTTGGTCCCAGAACTGGATGGTTGAGGTAGGAAAGCGCGTGCCTATCGCGCCGAAACCTCCATTCAGCTCGGATTCGGGTATGTCGTCCAAGGCGCCGGCCGGGACGCCATCGCGCAGGAAGCTGCTCAAGCCTCCGCGCACGCGGAAGATGTTGTCGAACCCGGCCCGTCCCGGCTGGATCGAGTTGCGGTCGTAGGGATTGCCGAAGAAGATCCCGAAGCCGCCGCGCAGCACCATCGAGCTGTCGTCCTTGAGCCGGTAGGCGAAGCCGAAGCGGGGCGCAAAGTTGTTCTTGTCCCACTGCCAGAGGTACTTGCCGGTGCCGTCACGATTCGGGAACAGCACTCGGCCGATCGCGCCTTCGGGGATTCCGTTCTGGCCAGCCAGCGGATGCGGGCAGAACTGGCAGAAGCCGTTCATGCGTCCCCCCACCTCGTAAATCGGGGTCTCTGTCTCGTAGCGCAGGCCGATGTTCAGCGTCAGGCGCTGGGTAGCCCGCCAGTCGTCTTGGAAGAATCCCGACCAATACTTGATCCGCTTGCCGATGCCCGGAGCGACGCGAGTATCGAGGTTCCACACATGCCCCAGCATGAAGTCGGCAAAGGAAACGCCCGTGTTGTTGTTTCGGCCGCCAGACGCCCCCCACCTGCCGGTGAAGTGGCCCGTCGACCGCCAGTGCCCGGAGGGCTGGGGACGGCTGACCTCGTTGCCTTGGTAGGACGTGTACTTCCCGCCGAACTTGAAGGTGTGATTACCCCTGATCTTGGTGAAGTTGGCTTCGTAGTCGAAGTTGGTGAAGACCGCGAACCGGTGGGCGTTGCCCAAGGCGCCGATCCACGACATCGGCACGCCGCGGCCGCCCCCGAAGTTAAAGCGCGGGAAGACCTCGCCGCCTTTTTCGAGGCCAGGAATGCCGAAATGGTCGGCGTAATTTGTGTCGCAGCAATCTCCCGATTTCCTGTCTACCGAGACTCGATTGAACCCGATGATCGATGTGACGAAGAATGTCGGGTTGAAGGTGTAGGTATTGTTGAGGCCCCAGTTCTGGCGGCGGTTCAGGATTGCAATGCCCCCCGGGTCCGCGATCCCGTACCCCTGGGTATAGTCTGTCACGGTGTCATCCGGCTCGGTCAGGATCATGCGCAAGAATGTGCGCCACTTGTCCGAGTAGTTGTGATCCAACCGAAACGTGTGGTAGTCGCGATTGCGCGACCGATCGGCGGCCTCGCGCCAGTTGCCCGCGAGGTTGTTCAGGTTGTTCGGCACACGGTTGGGGTCCGGTATGTAGCTGGCTGCCTTGACCGCGACCGGATCCAAGCGATCCATCGGGATCATGTTGTCTGGGAATGGGGATGCTTCCCGGGGCCTGGTGAACGATCCGCTCTGGCGCGTCATGGGGTCATAGATTGGTACGAACACCGCCCGCCCGCCGGCGTTGCGAGTAGCTTGCGAGAAGTTCCCGGTTCGGAATTCCGGCAGGCCGACATTGCGCGTGCGAATCAAGCCGAGCTTCTCTCGAAAGACATCGATGTTATAGAAGAAGAACGTCTTGTTCTCGACAATCGGACCGCCGATTGAGATGCCGCCGTTGTTGCGCCGAAGCTTGGGCTTGGCGTCTTGGTTCCATCCCGCTGCGTCGAAGGCGTCGTTCCGAATGAAGTGGTAGATGCTGCCGTTCCAGTTGTTCGTGCCGCTGCGAGTGAGCGCCTGCACCACGCCCGCCGAACTGCGGCCGTATTCGGCACCCATCGAATTGACCTCCACCTTGAACTCTTGCATCGAGTCGACTGGCGGGGCCATCTCGATATTCTGTACGCCGAGGCCGCCTCGCGTGTTGTTCACGCCGTCAATGAACGATCCCGTCGAGCGGGAGCGGCCCCCTCCGATGGAAACGTACCCGTTCGACTCGGACCGGGATGCGCCGGGAACCAAGTTCACGAGGTTAAAAATGTCGCGGTTCGGTAGCGGCAGCTCTTGAATCTGCTCCGTGGCAACGGTACCGCCAACCGAACCGGAGGTGGTTTGGATCTGAAGCTGTTCCGCGCTGACCTCGACGGTCTCGGTAACGGCGCCGATCTCGAGCGCGAACCCCTGAGTGATCTCTCCCGCAACGCTGAGGCGCAGCCCACGCACTTCGGCCGACCTGAAGCCTTCGGCCGAGGCTGAGATGTTGTACTCGCCCGGCGGCATGTTGGGCACGGCGTAGACGCCGTTGATACCCGTTTCGGAAGCGGTCTCGACGCCGGTCTCGGCGTTGACGATTGAGATCTGCGCACCGGGAATCACCGCGCCCGTGGCATCGCTCACGGTGCCGTTGATCGTGCCAGCCGCACCCTGGCCCCAAGCAAGAGCCGGCAACAGTACCGCCAGTGTCCACGCTGCGAACAGGCGGACCTTCAATCCTTGATTAGCTCTCATTGTTCACTCCAATTGCACAAACTTGCCACGCAGGCCAAGGATCGGCACCGCGCGACGTTTCCTGCCCGGCCATCCGCCGATCCGACTTCAAGAGCCGCCGATCCGCATCAGATGGCCCGTTCACAACCCTCGCACGCGATTTTATGAAATCTCGCTTCCGAAGTCAACTGTACCGCACCACTGCTGTGCAACCCGACACTCAGCGGTCGTCCGTCAGCTCACGCCCCGGCGCGCAGCCGGGCCGAGCTTGCCGTCGCCGCGGCCAAGTCATCGCGAGATGTTCTCGCGCCTTCGCTTCGTGTCGATGCCCAGGCGCTGAAGCTTTTGGTTGAGCGTGGAAAGGGCGACGCCGAGCGCCTTGGCCGTCTCGGTCTGGCTGTATCCGTGCCGCTCAAGCTCGTCCGCCAGGACCTGACGCTCGAAGCGCTCCACGATTTCGGGCAAGCTCTCGCCCGGACGCCGAAAATGGATGTCCCGCTCGGACGCCTGCGGTGCCGCAGCGCCTGCCGCTCCCCGGATCGAGCCGGGCAGCACGTCCGTGCCGAGCTCTTCCTGAGTCGCCAGCACTACCGCCCGCTCGACCACGTTGCGCAACTCCCTGACATTGCCAGGCCAACCGTGCGACATGAGGATCTGTTGCGCTTCGGGCGCGAACCGCAGCGTCGATCGTCGGTCAGGTCCGAGAAAATGATTGCTCTCCCGGCGGCAGAACTGCGTCAGGAATTCCTCGATCAGCACCGGGATGTCGTCGGTCCGCTCGCGCAGGGGGGGCAATTCGATCCCGATTACGTTCAGCCGGTAGTAGAGGTCCTCGCGGAAGCGGCCGGCAGCGACGGCGGCCTGCAAGTCCTCGTTGGACGCCGCGATAATGCGCACGTCCACGCGCCTGCGCTCGTTGGACCCGACGGGCACGATCTCTCGCTCTTGGATCACGTGCAGGAGCTTGGCCTGGGTCTCGAGCGACAGCGCCCCGACCTCGTCAAGGAAGATCGTGCCGCCGGCCGCGGTTTCGAAGCAACCTTGCCGATCCCGCTCGGCACCGGGAAACGCGCCCTTGACGTGGCCGAACAACGAGGATTCAAGCATCTCGCCCGGAATCGTTCCGGAGTTCACGGTAAGGAAGTTCGCCTCGGCGCGGGCGGAGTTCTTGTGGATCGCGCGCGCCACCAGTTCTTTGCCGGTGCCACTCTCGCCCGTGACGAGCACCGTCGAGGTCGTGCGGGCCACTTGGTGGATCATCACCAAGACGCTGGTAATCGCCTCCGACTTCCCGATTAGGTCGTTCACCGAGCCGGCCTGCCCGAGCTCGTCCTGCAAGCGGGCATTCTCGGTCTCCAGTCGCTTTCGGGCGAGTTGTTGCTCGATCTCGAGCAGCAACTGGCGGTTGTTCCAAGGCTTCGTCAGAAAGTTGGCCGCACCTCGGCGCGTGGCTTCCACGGCTGTCTCGATCGAGCCGTACGCGGTCAGCATGAGTACTGGAGTGCCGGGTCTGACCGCAGTGATGTCGGTGAGCACTTCGAGGCCAGAGCGGTCCGGCAACATCAGGTCCAGCAGCACGAGATCGCAGGGCTGGCGGGCGAACACCTCCGTGCATTCCCTTGCCGTTCCAGCGGTCAAGGTGGCGTGACCGGCCGCTTCGATGACGGCCTGCAGGGATTCTACGATTGCCGGCTCGTCGTCAACGACGAGAATGCGCGCCGGATGCCTGACGTGAGGGGCGGTGGATTCTTCAGGCATGCACCGGTTGCCGGGCCAGCGGGAACTCCAGTGTAAATGTCGTTCCCGCCCCGGGCGCGCTCTGGACGGCGATCGTGCCGGAGTGCTCTTGCACGATTCCATAGCTCACCGCCAGCCCCAGTCCCGTTCCGCGCCGGGAGTCCTTGGTGGTGAAGAAGGGATCGAAGATTCGTCTTTGCAGTTCGGGCTCGATGCCTGTGCCGGTGTCAGAAACCAAGACTTGTGCCCGCGCCTCGCTGCTCGCGTCGGCGGTCGTACGCGCCGTGACCCGCAGCACTCCGCCATCGGGCATTGCGTCGCGAGCGTTGAGGAACAGGTTCAGCAGCACTTGCTGGAGCTTGCCCCGGTTGGCCCGAATCATCGCCGACGCGTCTAGGCGCAGCTCTAGCTGGACTCGGGCTTTTCGCAGCTGGGGAGAGATCAGTTCCAAGGTGTCGGAAATCGCACGGTTCAGGTCGCAGCGCGTCATTTCCGCACCGGAGGTGCGCGAAAAGTCCAGCAGAGAATTGACGATCTCGCTGGCTCGGAACGTCTGCTCTGTCATCTTGCCGAGCAGCTGCGCCTCTTCGCTGCCCGTTCCGAACCGATCCGCCAGCATCTGCGAATAGGTCGAGATCACAGCGAGCGGCGTGTTCACCTCGTGGGCCACTCCGGCTGCCAGCAGGCCGACCGAGGAGAGTCTGTCCGCCTGTAGCACGGCCTCCTCGAGCTCCACCCTCTCTGTGACGTCGTCGACGATCAGCAGTCTCCCGACTGGCTCGAAACCCTTCGCGACCAGCGGCGCGACGGCCAGGTTGATCACCCGGTCGGCGTTGTCGGCGGGGTCCTGCGGGTGGAATTCCTCGGGGAGCTCGTGCGAGCGCAGCAAGAACTTGTGCACGGTGCCGGAGCCGGACTCGTCCACGCAGGAGTCGATCCGTTCGATGAGAGAGGCCGGCAGCATCTCGCCGACCCGACGGCCCACGGCGTTCTCCCGCGATATGTGTAGCGCGAGCTCTAGCTGGGTGTTCCAGCTCTGCACGCGGCCCTCGATGTCCAGCACTACGATGCCGACCGAGAGAGACTCGACGATGTTCTCGTTGAAATCCTTGAGGCGCTCGTACTGTGCGGCTCTCTCTTGGAGAGAGGCGTACAGGCGGGAGTTCTCTAGGGCGATCGCGAGCGGGCCGGCAACCGTCTCAGCGAGGGCCAGATCTTCGCTGGTGAGCAGGTCGCCCCGCATCGTGCGCCCCAGGCCGACCCATACAAGCAGCCTGTTGCGCAAGAGGCAAGGCACGAAGTGCCACATGCCAAAGACGCCCGACGAACTGTCCCCAACGTCGCTGGAGCGCTCCGCTACCGAGAAAGACCGGACTCGGCCGCCGTCTTGGGATTCGAGGGACTCGATGCGGCGGGGGCTGTCCCAGGCGATTCCATCCAGTCCGTGGCTCCAGAGCAGGCCGAACTTCACGCCAGTGTCCTCCGCCGGACGGGTCGGCGCAAGAATAGCCGCGCGCTCGAGGTGCAGCGTCTGAACCAGGCGATTGCCGGCGGAGGCCACCATGCGGTTCAGATCGGTCTCAGCGGCGAGCTCGGCCGCGAAGTCCGCTAGGGTGCGCCGCTCTTGGTAGCGCTCGCGATATGCCCGGCGTTCCAGCGTGCGCGCCAGCCAGTCGCGCACTGGATAGTACGCAGCTGCCGCCAGTGACAGGGACAGAAGCCAGACTACCGGGCCGTAGTCATCGAGCCACGACTTGGGCAGGGCCCCGCCGAACAGCACCGCCGCGCCTATGGCCAACAGCAAGCCGAGGGCAACCGAGGAGGCGATGGCCCGCCGCCAGACCAAGCTGAAGTCCAGCAGGCGATAGCGGAACAGCGCGACGGCGATCGCCAGCGGCAGCGCCGCCAGCGAGAGCACGGAGAACGCTTGGTTCGGGCCAGGCGCCGTTCCGGCCGCGAACGGCACCACGTAGAAGATCCCGAACGGAGCCATCGCGGCCGCCGCGCCCAGGCCCAGCCAGCGGCGCTGCAACTGTTGCACCGGATCGGCGGCATTGCGGGCTCCCAGCCACACCACACTTGCGGCCGCGAGCCCGTTCAAGACCAGCAGGACTAGCGGGGCCGTTTCGAAGAATCGGAACAGCGCCTCGTCTCCGATGCCGCCCGAAACCCAGCCTCCGGCGGCGGCATGGTGCGCCGCCCCGACAGCCACGGCAAGTCCGTACGAGCAAGCCGAAAGGCGCCCATGCCGCTTCTCCCCGTCTGGAAACCGCAGGCAGAAGTCCAGCAGCAACGCCGGCATCCAGAGCAGGGCCCAAACATCGATCCAGTAGACGAGCCGGTCGAACCCCGACAATTCCCCGGTGGAGCTGAGAGCGTAGACAGCGCACGAAACGAGGCAGAAGGCACAGAACAGGCCGGAAAGCGGGTGGCCCGGACTGCGTGTCCAGACCAGCAAGCCGATCAGGGCGTAGCTCCAACCCAGCGCCAACAGGAACCCACCCAGCGCTCCGCGGCCGGTGCCTTCCACGACCGCGACCGACACCCCAATGCGCTCGCCGTCGCGATCGATGCGGTAGTCGGCACGGGACCCGGTCCCGACGTCGCTCAAGATGCGGGCCACGTCCAACGCCTCGCGGACCGGCCTGCCGTCGATAGAAGCCAATATGTCGCCCGGCCGCACTCCCACCAGTGCGGCCGGGCTGTTCGGCGTGACGCGGGCGGCCGACACTCCGGCATCCGAGTCCGCCCACATGATCCCGTCCTCCGGCACCCCGAAGCGGCCGCGCTCCACCCAGTTCACGAGCGAGAGCGTGCCGAGCGTCACCGCGAGGATGACGCCGAGCGACAGCCGCCTCGACAATTCACGGGACCGAACCATGTGAATCTGCGGCGGATTTCGCGGAACTGCGAAGCCCGCCTCGAATGTCCACACTATAGAGGATGCGGCCTACAATTACAACCAGAATGCGGCAGTTAAGCCTTTTGCTGTGAATAAGTTGCGCCGCGGTGGCCGGCCATCTGATCCGTAAATTGGGATACGGATTTCGGGATTACGGATAGATTGGTTCCGGAGAGCCTCTGCGGGCCGCCCTGGCTCAGCGAAACCGCTAACGCGGGAAGGTCAGGACTGCGAGGCGGAAAGCGCCTGGTCGAGATCCCAGACCAGATCTTCCACATCTTCGATGCCAACCGACAGGCGCACCATGTCGGGCGTGATGCCCGCAGCGGCGTGGTCCTCTTCGCTGAGTTGCTGGTGGGTTGTCGTGGCGGGATGAATCACCAAGCTCTTGGCGTCTCCCACATTGGCGAGGTGCGAGAACAGCTCCAGGGAGTTGATGAACTTCCGGCCGGCTTCGAGGCCGCCCTTGATCCCGAACGTGAAGACCGCCCCCTGGCCCTTGGGCAGGTACTTCTCTGCCATCGGGTGGTAAGGGCTCGACGGGAGATCGGCGTGATTCACCCAAGTGACCAGCGGGTGAGCTTCGAGATGCTTCGCGATCGCGAGGGAGTTGGCGCAATGCAGGTCCATGCGCAGCGCCAGTGTTTCCAAGCCTTGCAAGAACAGAAACGCGTTTTGCGGCGACAAGCACGGCCCGAGGTCGCGCAGTCCTTCGACCCGGCACTTGAGGATAAAGGCGAGCGGCCCGAAGGTTTCGGTGAAGACCATGCCGTGATAGCCGGGGCTTGGTTCCGCGAGCATGGGGAACTTGCCGTTAGTCCAGTCGAACTTGCCCGAGTCGACGATGACACCGCCGATGGAGGTGCCGTGGCCGCCGATGAACTTGGTCGCAGAATGGACGACTATATCCGCACCGAACTCGATGGGGCGGCACAGATACGGCGTGGCAAAGGTGTTGTCGATCATCAGCGGGATGCCCGCTTCGTGGGCAATCTCGGCGACACCCTCGATGTCGATCACGTTCATGCGCGGATTCGCGACGGTCTCGACATAGATCACCTTGGTCTTCTCGGTGATCGCGTTGCGGAAATTGTCGAGGTTGTCCGGGTCAACGAAAATCGTGTTGTATCCGAACCGACGGAAGGTCGTGTCGAACTGGGTATAGGTGCCGCCGTACAAGGTGGCGGAAGAGACTATTTCGTCGCCGCTCTGGCACAGGCTCGAGATGGCCAGCAGTTGCGCGGCCTGCCCGCTGGCGGTTGCCAGAGCTCCGATGCCGCCCTCAAGCGACGCCATCCGCTCTTCGAACACCCCCGTGGTGGGGTTCATGATGCGGGTGTAGATGTTGCCAAACTCCTGCAAGGCGAAGAGCGAGGCGGCGTGGGCGGTATCGTTGAAGACGTACGAGGTGGTCTGGTAGATCGGCACCGCGCGGGCATTGGTGGCGGGGTCGGGCCTCTGGCCGGCGTGCAGTGAACGAGTCTGGAAACCGAATTCACGTTCGGGTTGGTCTGACATAGACTGCCTATCGTACAAACCCGCTTCCGCCGCATGCAAGCTTGCGGCGTGCGCGGCCCCGTTCCTCGCTCTGACGGGGCGAATCGGCCCTCAACTCGCTTCGCGCGGGCGGCGCGGGGGTACACTGGTACCGGCGCGGGATGGCTAAGAGGGCGTGACACGGCTGTTGAGCGCGGTGCTGCTGGGCGCGGCCGCCAATGCACTGGCGGCTGATTCGCCCAGCTCGGGATTGGATCACTTCGAGAAGAGGATCCGCCCGTTGCTGGCGGAGCGTTGCTACCAGTGCCACAGCTCTCGGGCAGCGACAGTCTTCGGTGAACTCCGTCTTGATAGTGCGGAGGGCCTCGAGAGGGGCGGACGTTCGGGTCCCGTAGTGGCGCCGGGCAATCCCGAATCCAGCCGGCTGATTCTGGCGGTGCGCCACGAATCGGGCCTGACTGCAATGCCGCCCGACGGCAAGCTATCGGCCGCCCAGATCGATGACCTGGCCGAATGGGTTCGCAGCGGTGCACCTTGGCCGCAGCGCGAGCTAGACGAACGGGCGGCAGCCGCGCAACACCCGGAAGGAACTGTCGGGCATTGGGCTTGGCAGCCGCTGAGAGATGCGGATCCTCCCTCGGTCGCGGACGCGCGATGGCCTAGGGGGGATATCGACCGATTCGTCTTGGCCAAGCAAGAAGAGAGCGGGCTGTCGCCGGTCGGGTCGGCGGACCGGCACACCCTGCTACGGAGACTAGCGCTGGACCTTACAGGCCTTCCACCGTCGCCTGAACAGGTTCGGAGGCTTGAGACCGAACCTTGGCCAAGCTTCCTCGAAGCTGCGGTAGACGGTTACCTCGCGTCGCCCGCGTTCGGAGAGCGATGGGGTCGCCACTGGCTCGACTTGGCGGGCTACGCCGACACCCTAGGGCTTGGTCGGCGCATTCCCTCGCCGCATGCCTGGCGCTACCGCGACTACGTGATCGACGCGTTCAACCGCGACAAGCCGTACGACCGCTTCGTCAGGGAACAGGTCGCCGGGGACGTACTGGAATTCGAGAGCGACGCCCAGCGCCGCGAGCAGATCGTGGCCACCGGGTTCTTGGCCATCGGGCCGTGGGCCTTGGTCGATCAGGACAAGCTGCAATTGCAGATGGACATCGTCGACAACCAGCTCGACACGCTGGGGAGGGCGATCCTTGGCGTGACGGTGGGCTGTGCCCGTTGTCATGACCACAAGTTCGATCCGCTGCCGCAGCGCGATTACTACGCGTTGGCCGGAATCTTCCGCAGCACGCGTACGTTGGACGCCCGCATGTCGGGGGTCTTCAGCGATGTCCATCGTGTTCGCCTGCCCGAGACGGCGCGGGAACTGCGTGAGCGGGCAGCAGCACTGGAGCGCTGGCGGGAGGACTATGCCGCGGCCCTCTCCGAACAGCGAACAGCCGAGGCCTTGGTCGCCGAGTTGAACGCTGCGGTCGCGGCCTCGGACGGTGATGAGGACAGCGACGACGCTGGCGAGCTGAAGAAGCGGCTAGCCGAAGCCCGCAGGTCCGTGAATACTTCCAAGACCGAGGCGCTCCGGATCCTGCACTACGCAAAGCCGGCACCACCGACGGCTCTGGCTTTGGCAGACGAACCCGAGCCTCAGAACGCCCACATCTGTCTCGGCGGGAATCCCCACAACCTGGGCGCGGAAGTTCCTCGCGGCTTCCTAAGCCTGGTCCCGCTGCCGGCGACGCCGAAGATCGCCAACCGGCGTCTGATTGGTATCGGCTTCCAGAAGAGCAGCGGCCGGCTTGAGCTGGCCCGGTGGTTAACGGATTCCGCCAACCCTCTCACGGCGCGGGTCATTGCCAACCGCGTTTGGCACCACCTTTTTGGCAGGGGGATCGTCGGCAGCGTCGACAACTTCGGCCTGCTCGGCGAACGTCCAAGCCATCCGGAACTGTTGGACTATCTGGCCTTGCGGTTGCAACGACTGGATTGGTCGGTCAAGGAGCTGATCCGGGAGATCGTGCTCTCGCGCACCTATGGTTTGGCAGCCGACCACGACCAGCGGGCCGCTGCCAGGGATCCCGAGAACTTGCTGCTGTGGCGATCCAACGTGCGGCGCTTAGAGGCGGAGACGATTCGTGACGCCGTGCTCGCGGTGAGCGGTTCGCTCGACTACCGCAGCGGCGGCCCCAGCCTGCCGCTGGGTTCTCGCGGAAGCCTTTCCATGGGCCAGCCGCCGGCCCTTGCGGGCAGCATGGAGCTGTCGGACTCGATTCGATTCAGGCGAACCGTGTATCTGCCCACGCTGAGGAAGTCGCAGCTCAGCGAGGTCGATCTCTTGAACCTGTTCGATTTCCCAGACCCCAACACGTTGAAGGGCAGCCGCGACGTGACAACGGTGCCGACGCAGGCGCTGTATCTGATGAACTCCCCGTTCTTGGTCAAGCAGTCCAAGGCCGCGGCCCGGGCGCTGCTCTCGCAGGACGCGGCCAGCGAGGAGCAGCGCGTTCGCGAATTCGTGCTACGCGCCCTTGGCAGGCCGGCTTCGAGCGAAGATATTGCCCACGCGGTGAGCTTTCTGCGCGATACTGGAGCGGACCTCGGTCGTGACGAAGCGTGGGCGCGGTACTGCCATGCGGTATTCGCGTCGAACGAATTCTTGTTCCGAGGGTAGCTCGGAAGGTGCTAGCGATGAACCGACGCGAATGGCTCAAGTCGTGGGGGTGCGGATTCGGCGCGCTTGCGTTGCAAGCCATGCTCGCAGAGCAAGCGAGCGCCAAGACCGACCCGCTGGCCCCGAAGCCGCCCCACCACCCGCCGCGGGCGAAGCGGGTGATATTCCTCTGGATGCAGGGCGGGCCTTCCCAGGTTGACCTGTTCGACTACAAGCCGCAGCTGGCCAAGCTTGACGGGAAGGCACTGCCGTACTCGATGCCGTCGAACCGGGCGATGCCCGGCGTCGCCTACTCGAAACTGATGGGCCCCATCGCTGAGTTCGCACCGGCCGGGCAGTCTGGCATGCAGGTCTCAGACTTGCTGCCGCACCTCAGCCGGCACGTGGACGATATCTGCTTGCTGAAGGCCATGGAAGCTGACAGCGAAGCGCACGCGCCGGCCGTGCGGCAATTGCACACGGGGGCGACGCAGCTTGTGCGGCCGTCTATTGGCTCATGGGTGGCTTACGGGCTGGGTACTGAGAACCGCAACCTCCCAGCGTTCGTAACGATCGCGCCGAACATCGGGGGCGATGGAGGCAGCGTCCAACTCTACGGGAACGCCTTCTTGCCGGCTGTGTATCAGGGGACTGCGCTGGGGAACTCGTCGACCGGTGCTTCGGGCGCAACCATCGGCTACCTTGACGATCCGTCGATGGGGGACGCGAGCAAGCGTCGTCAATTGGACCTGATTCAAGACATGAACCGCTCGCACTTGGAGCGGCACCAGGCGGACCCGCGCCTTGAGGGCGCTATCGAATCGTTCGAACTTGCCTTTCGCATGCAGGCAGAGGTGCCTGCCCTGCTGGACCTGGCCGGCGAGTCGCAGGCTACGCGGGAACTTTACGGAATCGGGGCCAAGCCTACCGACGATTTCGGCCGGCAGTGCTTGCTGGCGCGGCGGTTCGCCGAGGCGGGCGTGCGGTTCATCCAGATCACCTCGAACGGGTGGGACAGCCATGCAAACATCCGGAGCGCCCACCCCGACAAGTGCCTCTCGGTTGACCGGCCCATCGCGGCCCTGATCCAGGACCTCAAGCAGCGGGGTCTCTTCGAAGACACCTTGCTCGTGTGGTCGGGCGAGTTCGGGCGCACCCCGCACTACCAAGACCTCCAAGACGGTGCCGGCAATCCGGACACGTACGGCCGAGGGCACAACCCGTATGGCTTCTGCGCTTGGCTTGCTGGCGGCGGAGTCCGCGGGGGAATGACCTTCGGCGAGCTTGACGATTTCGGATTCCGAGCGGTTTCCGACAAGGTTCACATACACGACCTGCATGCGACGATCCTGCATCTGCTCGGCCTCGACCACGAGCGCCTCACGTATCCGTACAGCGGCCGCGAGTTCCGCTTGACGGACGTCTACGGGCGCGTCGTCAACGAAATCCTCGCCTGATAGCGCCGGCCCCTGGTTCTCGCGCTCTCGCGTAGAACCTCTATTGGAGCGGTTCGAGGGCCTGCTGCTGGTCTAGAACTTGCGCTCGCTTGATCCATTGCCGACAGGGCCACCGACATAGAGGCTTTCGGAATGCGTCAAAGTCTCAGAGAGTCTTTCCCTGACCTGCTCCGGCCCTAGCGCGGTACCCGGCGTATCGCGTCCATCGTGGACTCCCGCCGTTGCTGTCCGAGGCACCCGTGTCCACCTCCCAGCACTCGGTAGGACGCCGTCGCAAGGAACCGGTGGACAAGCGGTGACGGGAGCTCTGCGGATCCTGCCTCCGCGCGCCAAGCTCGCCGTTACGAGGAGATGGGGGTGCCGGGAGGACTTTCTCAGGTCGGGTAGGGTTGTGTATGATGTATATACACACCTACGGCTGGACTGGTTGTGCCCCTTCGTGGGGCACGAGCAGCGCCAAGAGGCAGTGCGGGAAGTGCGGGTGGCCCGATTGAGCGACGCGGGAGCAGGCCGATGAGGTCGAAACGAATGCAGCTGTTGATTCCCGAAGCGATGGAGACCCGCCTCCGAAGGGCCGCCGAACGAGACCGGGTACCACGGGGCGCATGGGTGCGCCAAGCGATCGAGGAACGGCTCGAAAGGGTGACCGGGCCGGTTCCCGAGGATCCGTTGGCGGAACTGCGCAGGCTGAACGGTCCCACGTCCGACATCTGCACGATGATTGGCGAGATCGAGGCCGGCCGCTCGTGAGGGTCTTCGTCGACTCGAACATTCCGATGTACGTCGCCGGGGCTGACCACCCCAACCGCGGTCCGGCCACGCACTTCCTAGAGACTGCGGGTGACGCTGGGTATGAGCTGTCCACCAGCGCGGAGGTTCTGCAGGAAATCCTCTATCGGTACACGGCGCTGGGCAGGGCCGACCTAGCCGACCGGGTGTACGATTTGTTCGTCGGGCTCGTGCCCACGGTCTTCAGCGTGACACTGGCCGATACGGACCTAGCGAAGCGGATTCTGCTGTCCACACCGGGACTGTCCGCCC
Organism: Terriglobia bacterium; assembly: GCA_009838515.1. Lineage (GTDB taxonomy): Bacteria > Acidobacteriota > Terriglobia > Bryobacterales > UBA6623 > VXMF01. The sequence goes on from VXRL01000045.1 coordinate 14,841, forward strand.
GCGATGCCGTCCATGCGGCGGTAATGCTGAATCGCGACGTGAGCTGGCTTGCGACGTTCGACCAGGGGTTCGACCGGGTGGAGGGGGTCAATCGCGTCGAACTGGTGTCGGGCGCTCAATCGGCCTCGCGGGGGTAAGGATACGGACTCGCGCGTGGCGCCGCCATGTCGCACACAAGCTATGCCACTCTCAATCCTCCGTTCTCATCGACTGTCACAGGTCGCACTGGCCTCAATGGAAGCGTAAGGTGATAGCGAGCGTGGCGACGTTCGCCGGTTCGCCGCAGCGCACCTTCGGCGACCATGTCGGAAAGGTCTCTCGTCGTCGTAGCCGGTGGGGCTCCCGTGATGGCCATGTAGTTTCCTGCGCTGAGTCCGCCTGCGAAACCTTCCGGTCCTTCCCGCAACGTCCTTAACAGCGCTTTCTGCTGCCGGTCATTGAGCCTGTCGCGGAGGCGGTCGAGCAATTTCGTCTTGTCGACTACGAATTCAATGCCGGCTAGCGTGCGACGCTGGGCTTCGATCGTGATGCCGGCAAACCAAGCGATCCAAGAAGTCACGGCGTTGTCCGTGCTGGCCGCTTGCAATGCTGCGTAGTAAGCCTTGCGCCGCAGCAGCATCGTCGAGGCCAAGGCTGTCAGTGTCGGTTGTCCTACGCATTGCGACAGAGCTTTCTCGCAGATCGCCCGGCCGATCCGGCCGTTGCCGTCCTCGAAAGGATGAATTGACTCGAAGTACAGGTGCGCGATCGCAGACCGCGTCAATCCGGTGAGTGAATCGGTGCCATCGGGATCAGTCCGGTTGAACCAAGCGATGAACCTCTCCATCTGTTCGGGCACCTCTGCAGAGGGCGGTGCCTCAAAGTGCACCTTCGGAAGATGAATCGGGCCCGAAACGATCTGCATGGCTTCACTGCTCGTTCGATAGCGGCCGATATCGCTCAGGCCGCGCCTGCCGCCAAGCAGAACCCCGTGCCAGCGCAAGAGCATCTCGTGCGAAAGAGGTTGTGCGAACGAGCGATACAGATCCACCATCATCTCGGCGATACCCTGCTCCGCAGGCGTCGCCCGCGGCTCGTCGGTTGCCAACCCGAGCTGTTTCCGGATCGAGGACCGAACGCTTGCCCGATCCAAGATCTCCCCCTCAATCTCGGATGTGGTTAGGGCTTCGGAGCTGATTGCCTCGATTGTGAGCAGTTCACGGTCAGCCTCGTCCAAGTGCGTGAGCATGCCCTGAAGCACGCCGCTGCCGACGAGAAATGCCTCCTCCGCCTTCTTGAAACGATCCTGATCCCAGGAAAACCTAGGCCAGTCCGGCCGTTGCCAGTTCCACGTCATGAGCGAAAGGAATACGCCCTATCGATCATAATATATCAATATTTGATTAATAGGGGTCGGATCGATCGATCAAGAGGCTGTTGCAGCTTTGCACGCTTGACGAATCTCGGGCTCGCGGCGCAGATACTCTCGAGAAACAGCCGAGGCCGGGCGCCAGACAGGCAAGATTCGGCTCCAATCCGCGAAGTCTCGTGCGGCGTAGCCAGCTGCAGAATCGGACTCGCCAGTCCGCGGCCACACTCTGACCTCGATCCCCCGTGCTCGCCAAGCTGGCAGTCGGGGCGATCTGTCCGTCATCAGCAA
>VXRL01000046.1:0-4686 GCA_009838515.1 Terriglobia bacterium
GTCTGGGGGGCGCGCAGTTGTTTACCCCCTACAGCCCCGGGCCGCGGCCCGTCCAGCCAGAGACGGGGCTAGGGAGAAGCCATTCTGCGGGACGGAGACGGGCACTGGCCTAGGCCAGACCGCCGGCTTGGAGGGCAGGCTCCAGAACGGAAGAGTCAGCCCGCCTCGCCGACGAGTGCTCCTTTAGCATCCTCATGAATTCCGGCATGTACAGGTGCTGGTCGAACCAGCCCCGGCCGCTGACCATGTTCCCGGACCTCACACAGCCCTCGTCGACAAACGTCGCGCCGCAAACCTCGACGTCGAACTTGCACTTCGGGATCGTCGCCATGCGCTTGCCCGCAATGACGTTCGCAGTGGCAACGATCTCCGCGCCGTGGCAGACCACGGCCACCGGCTTGTCGTGCTCGAAGAAGTGGCGGACGATCCGGATCAGATCCTGGTCGTACCGAATGTACTCGGGCGCGCGACCGCCGGTCAGGAACAGGCCGTCATAGTCATCCGGGTCCACGTCGCGGAATGCCACTGTGGCTTCGAGGTGATAGCTGGGCTGCTCCCGGGTGATGTCCCATCCGGGCGGAATCTCGTGCATCACCAAGGGATAGACGCGGGCCTCAGGCCCGGCCACGACGGCTTCGTAGCCGTCTTCCTGGACGCGGTACACCGGGTACAGCGTGTCCATGGCCTCGGCGGCGTCGCCGATCGTGATCAAGACCTTCGCCATGGCGTACCTCCGTGTCTTAGCGGCTGGTCGCTCCCGACCCGAGCCCGTAACTGGGATCTCTCACCAGCGCCCGAGTCTGGCCGCCGGCAGTTCGAACGACATTCTTGCACGTTCCCAAGTCTCGCGGACTGCGACAGCGTCACTGCGTGCAGCCAAGACACAGAGCGTAGCAAGGATGGTCCGGTAGTAGTGGCCTTTTTCGAACCGGCGAAGATGGCGAAGCTGACCGGCGAGATGCTCGAATTTGAAAGCAGCATGAGCTCGGCAGTGAGACCGAGAAATTCCTCGCTCGGATCGGTCTGCAATAGAGCTAGAGGCTCCTGCAGAACAAGGCCTCGCTATCCCGAACCCACAGCGGCATTGAGGCGACGAGAATCTGTCGAGCAAGCGTTGCCCATGTCCGGGATCCCCGGGGCCGAGGGCGAGCCTCCACGCAGCCGAAGTGTCTGCATCGGTCGCAATCTCGAACGCGGGGCGCCGTTAGCGGGCCCGCGGTCCTCCATCCCCGGCCACCCGGTCCGCGGAGTGACCGCTTGACAGATGATTCCGCCCGTTGGCAATAAACCGCTTGCCCGGGTAGCAGTCTCGTGGGTATGCTTGAACGAATAGTGACCGTGGTCGGCAAGATCGAGGGGCGGGACGGACTCGGCGCGGCGATCGACCGCGCCGGAATGGCGCTGTCGGTGTGCTGCGGCCTGCACTGCATCGCCACGCCGCTCTTGCTTGGAGCGGCGGTGGGCTTGCCATTCGGCTGGCTGTTCGCTGAGTCGGCGGAAACATTGCTGCTGACCGCCGCTATCGGCACAGCCGCCCTTAGCCTCGGACCCAGCTACTGGCGACGGCATCGCCACAAGCGTTGTCTTGGCCTGTTCGCCATGGGGGCGATCTTGCTCGCCGCGGCCAAGCTCGGGCCCGTGAGCGAGGCATTGGAGCCGATAACGGTCGCCTCTGGAGCCGCGCTGATCGCCACGGCGCACCTCGTCAACCTTCGTCTCTGCCGCCAGTGTGCGCTTTGCGAGGCCGAGGAGCCTGCCGCATGATGCGTCGATTGCTCCTGCTGCTGCTGGCTCTCGGGCTGTGGCAGATCGGCTACACCCAGATCCATTGCGGCTTCGAGCCGCCGGATTGCGAGGAAGGCGCGTGCGAGCTATGCCACCTCGGCGATATCTCGCCGCTGGCCTCGGGCTCCGCCCTGCTGTGCTCGCCGGCACCCACTCCGCGCGCCGCCCTGGCAGCGAGTCAAGGCGCGACCCTCCAGCCGCTCTTTAGCCACAATCGAGGCCGCGCCCCTCCCCGCTGAAACTCGTCCAGTTGCTTGAACCGGCTCCGCGATGGCGCGGGCCGGTCAGTAGGTTTGTGTGCGGGTGAATGGGGAGAATTCCAATGAAACAAGTGCTTTGCGCCGTCGTGTCGGCGCTGCTCGCGGCATCCGCGATCCATGGCGCGGATACCGCTGCTATCGAGGGCAAGGTGTTGCTCGTGGAGACGGGTGAGCCCGTCGCCGGGGCGACCGTGATTCTCCTCGAGACGGGGGCGTCGACGATCGCCGATCGACAAGGGGAGTTTCAGTTCAAGGAGGTGCAGCCGGGCCGCTACCATTTGCACGCTCAAATTGAAAGCGCCTTGCAGGGCGTCTCCGGTGCGATCGATGTCGCTCCGGCAGGTACGGCCCAGGTGCAGTTGATGTTGTCGTTCCCGACGCTCAACACGCAAATCACCGTGAGTGCGGCAGGCCGGACCGAGTCCGCTTTCGAGTCCTTCCAATCCACCCACTCGCTTACCTCCCTAGAGCTGGCTCGCGCGGAGCAGATCGCCGCTGGCCTGGGCGAAGTGCTCGGCAATCAGCCGGGCACGGGCATCGCCCAACGGGGGTTCGGGCCAGGCTCGTCGCGCCCGATCATTCGCGGCTTCGACGGCGACCGGGTTCTGATCATGGCCGACGGGCTGCGGACGGGTTCCATCTCGTCCAACTCCGGCGACCACGCCGAGACGTTCAATCCGCTGTCGTTTGACAGGCTCGAAGTGGTGAAGGGCCCCGCGACCTTGCTCTACGGCAGCAACGCCATGGGCGGGGTCGTGAACGCCGTTAGCGGCCATGCGGGCTTCGTCTCGCATCCGGACGGCATGCAGGGCTACTTGCAGGGCTCCGCCGGCTCGGGCAACGCCTTGGCGGGAGGGGCGGCTGGCTTCGATTACGCCCGCGGCCCCTGGCGGCTCTGGGGCGGGGGGAATGCCATTCGCACCGGAGACTACGCCACGCCCACCGGAGCAGTCGAGAATTCCCGGACGCGCTCCGAGAACGGCTATGGCGGCTTCGGCTGGTTCGGCGAGCGAGGCTTCGTCAGCGTGGGCGTCCGCGCCAACGACGCCAAGTACGGTGTGCCCTTCGCCGGCGAGTTCCACGGCCATCACCATCACGAGGAAGACGAGCACCATCACGAGGGGGAGGAAGGAGAGGAAGATCACGCTGAGGGCGAGCACGAGGACGAGCACGAGGACGACCACGAGGACGAGCACGAGGAGGAGCTTCGCATCGATCTCGCCATGCGCCAACAGGCCTATCAGGTCAACTGGGGGTTGCGGAATCTCGGACCGGCGATCGACAGCTTCGTGATGAAACTGGCCTACACGACGTATGTCCACGAGGAGATCGAATTCGAAGGCGACCACCGCCGCATCGGCACAACCTTCGACAACGATCAGGTCGTCTATCGAGGCGTCTTCGAACAGAACAGACGTGGACCGTTGACGGGCCGCTTCGGGTTTTGGGGCATGGAGCGCGACTACTCGGCGGCGGGCGAGGAAGCGCTGGCGCCGCCCATCGATCAGCAGTCGTTCGCACTGTTCGCACTCGAAGAGTTCGATTTCGAGCGGGTCAAGCTTCAGTTCGGCGGCCGCTTGGAGACTTCCCGCTACAATCCGGCGTTCGCCGAGCGCGCTCACGGCCACGACCCTCACGAAGAGGAGGGCGAAGAACATCATGACCATGAGGACGAGGAGGAGCATCACGAGGACGAGCACGAGGACCATCACGACGAAGAAGTCCCGGACGCGGTTCCCCGCCGCTTCACGGGCGCTTCGGCGGCTGTGGGCCTCCAGGCCGACCTATGGCGCGGCGGCGCTTTCGTCGCCAACTATTCCCACTCCTACCGCGCCCCGGCGCTGGAGGAGCTCTACAACCTAGGCCCGCACGTCGGCACGTTGATCTTCGAGGTGGGCGATCCCGGCCTCCGCGCCGAGCGCGGCAATGGCATCGACTTGTCCCTGAGGCAACAAGCCGAACGAGTCAGTGGCGAGGTCAACCTCTTCTACTACGACTTCAGCAACTTCGTCTTCCCCTTCGCAACGGGCGAGGAGGAGGACGGGCTGCCTGTGGTCCACTTCGTGCAGCGCGACAGCCGCTTCACCGGAGCAGAAGCCCGGCTCGGCATCGGCTTGAATCAAGCCATGCGGCTCAATCTCGGGATGGATCTCGTCGACGCGCGAGCGACGCTCACGAGCACCCCGCTGCCGCGCATCCCGCCGCTGCGGGGCCGCGTCGGGATCGAGTACCGCCGCCGAGGCCTGAGCATTCGGCCCGAGCTCGTGCTGGCGAACCGGCAGAACGACACATTCGACTTGGAGACGCCGACGGCCGGATACGCGGTCATCGACCTGCGGGCGTCGTACACGATCCCGACGCGCGGCGCGATTCACCAGTTCTCGGCCAACGTGTTCAACATCGGCGACCAGCTCTATCGCAACCACTCGTCGTTCATCAAGGACCTCGCCCCGGAGATCGGGCGCGGCATCCGTTTCAGCTACATGGTGCGCTTCTTCTAGCAGGCCGCCAGCGAATCGAGCTCGATCAAAGGGCGTAGCCGTCCTGAGCGCGGGGGGGCGCCGGGGCGGCCCGGGCCCCCACCAAAAAAAAAAAAAGACACCGGAAAGCCGGCCCGGAGAGGCAGCCTGGGTGGGCGCGG
>VXRL01000046.1:4696-104342 GCA_009838515.1 Terriglobia bacterium
GCGCCCGAGCCCCCGCCCCGCCCCCCATCAGTCGCCCCCCCGCGGGGCGGGGGGGGGGCGCGCGCGCCGCGCCCGCCCCCCCCCCCCCCCCCCCGCCAACTAAGAAGCTTCAGGCCACGGAAAGCGGGCCGTGATCGTCGCAGTGGTCGCCGTGCGGATGGTGCAGGTGGCCCTCGACGAGGTAGTCCACGTGGTCGCCGTGCGGCACAGCTTCGTGGCCGCAGCCCGGGCCATGCTGGTGGTCGGCGGCATGGGCTTGACAGTCGTGGTTCGGAGTGCATGCGTCGGGATTCTTCGCGCTCACTTCGATCGCATGCTCGTCATAGTGGCCCTCATGGGCGTGATGGAGGTGGCCGTCGTGCAGATAGTCGATGTGACCGTCGTGTTCGACAGCGGTGTGTCCGCAGCCGGGGCCGTGGACATGTTCATGGTCTTGATGGATTACATGTTCGGACATGCTTTTCACTCCTTGGGCTTCCCTACAACCTGCGCTTCGCTCGCGTGAGCCAGCGCGTTGAAAACCAAATCGACCACATGCTGATCAGCCAGTGCGTAGATGACGTGCTTGCCCTGACGCCGGCGGCGGACCAACGAGGCCGAGCGGAGCACCTTGAGCCGCTGCGAAATCGTCGACATGCCTTCCTGCTCGTCCTCGGCCAAGTCCGACACGCAAGCCGGACCCTGCGCCAACAGGGCCAGCAGGCGCAAGCGAGGCGGGTCTCCGAGCGCGGCGAACAGTTCGGCGGCGCGCCCGAGTGTGGCCTCGTCGACGCTCGGCTTGCGCCTGTCGCGCCGATGGGCATGCGGCTCGTCGCAAACGGGTTCGGCTTGTGGATTCATCGGTTCAATGATTAATGAATTGATGATACCACAACGTCGCGCGCGTGCAGCACAGGTCACAAGAGATCGTCCCACCGACCGATTTCTTGCGCCCGCTCGCAGGCCAGTTCTTGGCAGTAGCTTCGCGACCGGGCAAAATAATACTCTTGGGTCTGCCCTTTCCGAACGCGCTTGTCATCCGTAACATCCGAACGCACCAGAACCACCGAGTATCGAGTCTGCGGACTGGATTGCGCCGAAGAAGTCGCCATCATTCGCAAGCGGCTCGACGGTGAGCCGGGCATCGAGGAACTCCGCTTCGACGTCGTGCGGGGCAAGCTGACAGCGGCCTACGATCCGGAAGCGCTGACGAGCGATCACATCGCCGAGCAGGTCTCGGCGCTAGGCTTGGAATGCAGCGCATGGGAAGATCCGCCGCGCGAGACGCCGTTCTTCGCGCGGCGCGGGCGTGACCTGCTGACCGGTGCCAGCGGTTTGGCACTGGCGCTCGGCTTCGCCCTGCATGCCCTGGGATCGGGCGACTGGTTGGCTGCGATCGCGCATCAGCATGTAGGCGAGTCGCTGGCCGCGCAGATCTGCTTTGTGATTGCAATGGCCGGCGGTGCTGCGCTGGTCGTCCCGAAGGGAATCAAGTCCCTCGCCGCGGCCCGGCCCGACATGAACGCGCTCGTGCTCGTGTCGATGATCGGGGCGGCTTGGCTGGGCCAGTGGGCGGAGGCGGCGACGCTGGCGTTTCTGTTCTCGCTGGCCGGGCGGTTGGAAGGCTGGAGCATGGCGCGGGCCCGGCGCGAGCTCGGCAGCTTGATGGCAGTCGCGCCCCAGCAGGCCTCGGTCGTGCACGGCGACCACGAGCACCGGGTTCCGGCCGCTTCGGTCGCGGTCGGGGCGCTCATCCGCGTGCGACCCGGCGAGCATGTTCCCTGCGACGGCGAGGTCGAGAACGGCACCTCAGGGGTCAACGAGTCGACGCTCACGGGCGAGTCCGTGCCGACGATTAAGCGGCCGGGAGACACGGTCTACGCTGGTACCTTCAATGGCGACGGAGTGCTCGACATCCGCACAACGCGTGCGGCTGACGACACGCGCTTGGCGCGCGTATTGCGGATGCTCGAGGAGAGTCAGCACCGCCGGGCGCCCTCGGAGCAATTCGTCGACCGCTTCGCGCGCTATTACACGCCGGCGATGTTCTTGGTGGCCGTAGGCGTTGCGGCGGGTCCACCGTTGTTGGCGGGCGAGCCGTTTTCGCCGTGGTTCTACCGGGGCATGTTGACACTGCTGATCTCCTGTCCATGCGCCTTGGTCATCTCGACGCCGGTGGCGATCGCGGCGGCGGTCGCCAAGGCCGCCCGGCGCGGGCTGCTGATCAAGGGAGGGGCGTTTCTCGAAGAAGCCGCGCGTGTCCGCGCGATCGCCTTCGACAAGACCGGCGTGCTGACGGGCGGAGAGCCGCAGGTGGAGGAGGTCGTGCCTCTCCACGGCCGAGACCTGAGTGAAATCCTGGGCCGGCTGGCCGCGCTGGAGCACTACAGCGAGCACCCCCTTGCTCGCGCGATCGTCGCCCACGCCGCCGAGCGCGGGATTGTGCCGCGACCGGCCGAGGCGTTCCAGATCGAGCGCGGCATGGGCGCTTCGGCGGTCATTGGCGGCGCGCGTTTCTGGGCCGGGAACTCGCGCATGCTCGAGGTTGCGGAAGCGGCCGCCAATCCCGAGGCGCGAGCCCTGCTGGACTCGGACTCCGACACGGTGGTGATCTGCGGAGAAGGGGAGACGCCGTGGGCGCTCGTGCGGCTCCGCGATCCGATCCGCCCGGAAGCGCGTCGCGTTGTCGCCGAGTTGCGGGAGCTCGGGATCGCGCACACCATGATCCTTAGCGGGGATCATCGCACCGCGGTCGAAGCCGTCCGCGAGGCAGCAGGAATCGACGAAGCGCGGGCCCCCCTGCTGCCGGAAGACAAGCGCACCGCGATCGAGGAGATCGAACGCCGATATGGGAGCGCGGCCATGGTCGGAGACGGCGTCAACGACGCCGAAGCGCTGGTTGCCGCCTCGCTCGGCATTGGCGTGGGAGGCGCCGGCGCCGACATCGCCTTGGAGTCCGCTCAGGTCGTGCTGATGTCGCCCCGCCTCGAACTCCTGCCGGATCTCGTCCGTACCGGGCGCTTCTGCCTGCGTGTCATCCGTCAAAACGTCGCCATCGCCCTCGGCTTCAAGTTGTTGTTCCTCGTGCTGGCGGCGCAGAGCATGGCGACGCTGTGGCTGGCGGTTGCCGCCGACATGGGCGCCACGCTGGTGGTGATCTTCAATGGCCTGCGGCTGCTGCACAACTCGCGACCCCGAGCCGGCTAGTGCCGGGTGGCCGCTCGCCACAGTCCGATTGCCCGTTCAACGCCAGAAATCGCCCGTTAGCCCGAAAAACCTTGAGGTCTCAGGAACACCTCGTTACGCTCACTCTAGGGTCCGTGAGGCCCGTCGGCATTTGTCATGCTCCAAGCGATCAGCTTATCGAAATCCTACAACGGCGTCCGCGCATTGGACTCTTTGGACCTGCTGATCGAACCGGGCCAGATCTTCTGCCTGCTGGGCGCGAACGGAGCGGGCAAGACGACCACGATCAATCTGTTCCTGAACTTCATCAAGGCTTCGGCGGGGCAGGCACTTGTGGACGGAATGGACGCCGCCGAGCATCCGCTCGAGACCAAGAAGCGCCTAGCCTACATTCCGGAACAGGTCATGCTCTACCGCAATCTGTCCGGCCTCGAAAACGTCGAGTATTTCACCGCACTCGCGGGTCGCGAAGGCACCTCACGGGACCAGCTCCGGCAATTGCTGCTTCAGTCGGGGCTGCCCCAAGAGGCGATCGAGCAGCGCGTCTCGGGCTACAGCAAGGGCATGCGGCAGAAGGTCGGCATCGTCATCGCTGTCGCCAAGCAAGCCGGGGCGCTGCTCTTGGACGAGCCGACCTCGGGGCTTGACCCCAAGGCGTCGAACGAGTTCTCCGAGCTGCTCGAGCGGCTGCGCGGAGAAGGCGTGGCGGTCCTGATGGCGACGCACGACCTGTTCCGCGCCAAGGAAACGGGAACGCACATCGGAATCATGAAGCAGGGCCGCCTCGTCGAGCAGCTCGCCGCCGAGGAGATCGGCCACGCCGATCTCGAGCGCCTCTACCTCGAACACATGCGCGGATAGGAGAACGACCAATCATGCTGCTTCGCATCGCTCGCAAGGAATTCGTCGAGATGGCCCGCGACGGGCGCTTCCGGATCGCCGGAGGCATCGTGCTTGCGCTCCTACTGACCTCGCTTGGGTTGGGCTGGCAGCGTCACGGCGAGGTGACTGAGGCGCACCAGACCGCAATTGCCCAAGAGCGTCAGATTTGGGAGTCGCAAGGCGAGAAGAACCCCCATTCAGCCGCGCACTACGGGGTCTACGCCTTCAAGCCGACCGGACGCCTCGCGTTCTTCGATCCCGGCACGGAAGCCTATACCGGCGTCACGGTATTTCTCGAAGGGCACAAGCAGAACCAGTTTCTTTACCGTCCGGCACGGGACGGCAATACGCTGCAGCGCTTCGGCGAGTTGACCGCTGCTGCGGTGCTGCAGTTGCTGATTCCCCTGTTGATCATCCTGCTCGCGTTCTCGACGTTTGCCGGGGAGCGCGAGTCGGGGACATTGCGGCAACTGTTGAGCCTGGGCGTCAGGCGGCGGGACCTTGCGCTCGGAAAGGCCTTGGGTGTTGCGGCCGCGCTGGGCTTGCTGCTCGTTCCGGCGACGTTGCTCGGCTCGGCGGCGCTCGCTTCCGCGCAGGCTGACGCGGCCTCGGGCGGCCTGTTGCGCGCCTTGGCGATGGCGGGGGCCTACCTGATCTACCTAGGCTCGTTCGTCGGAGTCACGCTGGCGGTCTCGGCGCGGGCGCGGTCCGCCCAGTTCGCCTTGGTCACCCTGCTCGCGGTTTGGGTGTTCGTCTGTCTGATGGCGCCTCGGGCGGCCACGGACCTCGCTCGCAGCATGCATCCCACGCCTTCGGCGCACGAGTTCGCCGCAGCCTTGGCGGAAGACCGGGACGGCGGCATCCAAGACGTGAATTACGACGACTACCTAGAACTCCGCAAGACGGAGTTGCTCGCCGAGTACGAGGCTGAGCGCGTAGAGGACCTGCCGATCAACTACAACGGATGGCGCCTCGACGTCAGCGAAGAGTACGCGAACCAGTTCTTCGACCGCCACTACGCCCGCTTGTGGGATCAGTTCGAGGCCCAGGACGGGCTGCGCCAGAAGGCTGGCTTTGTGGCACCGATTCTGGCCGTTCGGTCGCTTTCCATGGCGCTGGCGGGCACAGACTTCTCGCATTTCCGACGATTTGCCGAGCAGTCCGAGCTGTACCGCCGCGAACTGGTTACCTTCCTGAACGCTGATCTGCGCGACAACGCGGGCCCGCAGGGCTTTGGCTATACCCAGACGGAGGCGTTTTGGGCGGAGACGCCGGCATTCGCTTACGACGCGCCCGATGCCGGCTGGGCCTTGGCGGGCGAGTCTGCCTCTTTGGCCGCGCTGCTGGCGTGGTTCCTAGCCGCCGGAGTGTGGGCTTGGCGGGGTGCCCTCCGCATGGAGGCCATCTAGCCATGCTCAGACAAGTCTCGCGCAACGAATGGCGCGGCTTGGCCGCGGACCGAACGCTCTGGGCGGTCGCGGCGCTGCTCGCCTCGGTGCTGTTCTTCGGCGCCTTCAACGGGGCGCGCTGGTCGGCGCTGCAAGCCGATCGGCAGGGCGAACTGATGACCGAGCAGCAGGAGCGCATCGCCGACACGCGCGCCAAGCTGCTCGAGACCCCCGGGACGGCCGTGCGACGCTTCTTCAATCCGCGCAATCCCGCTCAGGTCGGTCAGACTTTCGCCGCCCCTTACGCCCTGCTTCCCCGAGCCCCCTTGGCGCCGCTGTCCGTGGGGCAAAGCGATCTGCTTCCGAGCTACTACAAAGTGACCCTCGACAGCCGGGAGGCGCTGTTCGCCGGCGACGAGCTCGAGAATCCCGCCAACCTGCTCACTGGCAGCTTCGACGTCGCGTTCGTGATCGTGTTCTTGTACCCGCTCGTGATTCTGGCACTGAGCTACAACCTGCTCTCGGGAGAGAAGGAGAACGGAACGCTCGCCCTGACGCTGTCGCAACCGGTTTCGCTCGCCCAAGTGGCGGCGGCGAAGATCTTGGTGCGCGGGGTGGTCGCGTTCGGGCTGACCTGCGTGTTCACCTTGCTGGGCGCCTTGGGTGCCGGTGTCGATCTCGGCGCGCCCGGCGCAGCCGCCGCTTTGGCGGCCTTCTTTGGCGCCACGGCTGTCTACGGTGTCTTCTGGTTCAGCCTGGCACTTCTGGTCAACTCGTTCGGGCGCGGCTCGGCGACGAACGCGATGGTGCTGGCCGGGGCGTGGCTGGTATTGGCGCTGGTGATTCCGTCCACGGTCGCACTGCTCGCCTCGACGCTCTATCCCGTTCCCTCGCGCGTCGAGATGATCCAGAGCGTTCGCACGGCGACCCAAGACGCATCGGCCCGCGGCGCCCAACTTCTCGGCGCCTATTTCGCCGATCATCCGGAGCTGGCTCCCGAGGGTGAGATCGACGCGGGCGACTACTATTCGCGCAAGTACGTCGTCGAGGAAGAAGTCTCCAAGCTGGTCGCTCCCCTCAGTGGTCGCTTCGAGGCTCAGATTCGCGGTCAGCAGGCGGTCGTGTCCAAGCTGCAGTATCTGTCCCCTGCTGTGCTGACGCAGCAGTCGCTGAACGATCTGGCCGGGACTAGCTACGCGCGCTACGCGCATTTTCAGCGCGAAACCGAACGCTTCGCCAGTGTCTGGAAGGCACACTTTCTGCCCCAGGTCTACCGGCGCGCCGAATTCACAGCGGCGGGTCTCGACGAGTTGCCGCTCTTCGTTTACCAGCGCGAGCCTGGCAACATCGTCGCGAGCCGTGTAGGCGGTGCCTCGCTGCTCATTCTGCTCGTTGCGGCCGCTCTCTTCGGCCGGTCAGTATTCGCATTGCGCCGCTACCCTGTTGCAGGGTGAGAGCGTCACGACAAGAACCGTTGGGTTCTCTCCTAGGCGCCGTGTCAGGCGCACCCCGGCGAGCCCGTGCCCTGATCGTCCGTGGCTAGCTCATCAATGATGTGGGCAGCTGCTCCAACGATGTCGCTTGCAAGTCCGAGCGCTCCAGACGACTGATCTGAAGAAAACTCTTCTTCAGGTGTTCCGTCACCCGGTCCGATGGGATAGCGCGAGGGCACGTAGTACAGGTCCAGTTGGCGTGCGGCCGATGACAGGCCTGCAAGGCTCGGAACGTGCAGACTCTCGATGAGTTGCCGGACGCTACGGCCTAGGACCATTCGTGCTCCCTTGGCATAGTGGATCGCCTTGACCGCCTGCTCGGCGGATTGGTGGGCGTTGAAGCAGGCGTGAGCGTGGAAGCCGGCATCGGCGGCTAACCGGGCATAGTTGAGATCCTTGCGGGCGGTGCTAAGCCATCTGCGCGAAGTGTGGACAGAGGCTCTCATCTGACATCAGGCCCGATGGGGAAGACGGTCGTTCCCTCTGTCGCGATGGCTGCAAACACATCAAGACCCGCTTGAATCCCTTGTTCGAACTCGGCGGGAGTAAAGACGAGGACGTCCAGGGAGGCCGGTAACGCATCGTACAAATCACCGAGTAGCCGGCCTCGTTCCAGTTTCGGGAGGTCCGTTTCCATCACGACGACGAGATCGAGGTCGGACCAGGCGTCAGCTACACCGCGAGCGTAAGAGCCGAAGGCAACGGCACGTTTCACACCTGCCGCGCGCAGAGGCTCGGATGCGATCCGGCCGAGGTCGGCGAGGGACCACTTGGAGGTCTCATTGAAGATTGCGACTCCCCATCCATGGCCTCATGCTCGAATGGCCTCACGGAACCAGTGTGCTCTCCGTGGCTAGGGAACGGCAATCACTGAACACCCATGCGAGAACCTGTCCGACGGTAGAGACCGCTTTCTCGGGTCCCGTGGCTGATCGCCGGTTTCGTGACTGTCTGACTCTCGACGGACTATGAATCGTCACCCGCAGCAAGCCTGGCCCACGCCTGCCGCGCGGTCAGCCGCACCGTGTTGTCGTCGCTCGAGAGCTTGGGGAAGATCGCGGCGGCGGCTTCGGCGCTTCCCACGTTCGCGAGGCCGATGATCGCGGCGCACTGCAAGTGCTCTTCATCGCGCTCCAAGGCTTCCATGTAGATGGCTTGGGCTTCGTTCGCATTACCCCGGTCGAGTTGCGCGTCTGCATAGCGGAGCTGGCTGTCGTCGAACTCGGTCTTCTGCCACTCGCTGAGGCTGTCAGTCTCAGGGAACGTGACATCCATCCCTCCGGATGTGCCGATCCTTGCCCAAGACTTCATGCCAGCCATGGCCAGGGTGTTGTCTGAAGATCGCATCGCCTCGATGGCCGCACCTGCTGCCTCGTCTGCTTGGCGGTGTCCCAGCGCGGCCAAGATGCGTGGCTTGAAATCATCCGCCGCGGAAGGCAGGGCGGCCAGAAACGCCTCCTCAGATGCCTTGCCGGGAATCCTTTCCAAGCAAAACGCTGCCTCCTCCCTGAGCCGGGCGTCATGGAGCAGTGGGGCGACTCTGCCCACATCGTCAGTCGTGCCAATGAGCGACAGATGTCGGAGCGCAGTGGTCTTCGCCGTCTCGCTGCTCTTGCCGGAGATTACCGAGTGCAGCTGCATGACGACTGTCTGACGCGGGTCCATTCGTCCCGGGTCGTCGGGACGACCGGTGTTCGCACCCAATCCCGATGCGTTGATGACCTTGCCGACCGAATGCACTATGTTCTTGAGCGCCTCCTCTGCGCCCTTTCGAACATTCAGCTTCTTCGACTCGAGCAGCTCGGCCAGCGCCGGTATGACGCTGGGATCGACCTGATCGGCGGTCGACCAAGCCGCATAGTTTTCGTCCTCGTCATCGCTCCGGATGCCTGCCAGGAACTTGTCCTCGGCCTCGGCGGCTTTGGCCGAACCCGCCATCGCGGCCGATGCGAGCCCCGCGGCCATCACGGATGCGGTGTGCTTCGTGGATGCGTCTGTCATCGCGCTGTTCTCTCCGTTGCTGCTTGATCTGAGTGGGATTGCCATCGCTCTGTCCTCTACAGGTGCCACGGCCCGCGGCCCGGGCGGCTCAACATGCGGTTGGCCTCCTCGTCGTTTCGCACGCGCTCGTTGACCGGATCCCAGTCGAGCTTGCGACGCAACCGGTAGGAGATGTTGCCGAGAATGCACAAGATCGATACGCGGTGCGCGGACTCGATGTCCATGATGGGCTTTTCGCGGGACATGATGCAGTCTTCGAAGTTCTCGCCGTGCCCCGGACTCTTGAACACTTCGACTCCGCCATACGGCGTCTCGAACTCCATGGCCTGCTGCTCTGTGGCGGTCGTGTTCCGGTCGCCGTAGGTCACGGTCAAGTGGCCCTTGTCGCCCCAGTAGACGGCACCGTAGCGGGCATCAAGCTCCTGCGACGGCTCGCCAGGCTGAGCCCAGATCAAGGTCCAGTCTGGATCCTTGTACTCGTAGGTCACCGTCATGTGCATCGGCGTGTCGTAGATTCCGCCGTGGTGCGGCTCGCCGGTGGCCTCCACGCTGACCGGGCCGGTGTTGTCGGCGTTCATGACCCATTGGGCCACGCTCATCACATGAGCGCCGCGGTCCCGGATCTGGCCGCCTCCGAAGTCCAGCATCCAGCGGAAGCTGCCGTGCGTGCGGGTCTTGTTGTACGGAACCTCCCGCGCCGGGCCGATCCACTTGTCGTAGTCCAGTCCCGAAGGCGGCTCCTCGTCCGGCGTCCAAGTGCCGCGCGGGTTTTCGTAGTGCCAGCACTTGACCTCGGAGACGGTTCCGATCTGACCGTTGTTGATGTAGTTCTTGGCGTAGTAGGCCGCTTCTTGGGAACGGCCTTGCGAGCCCACCTGCACGACACGCCCGTAGCGCTCGGCAGCGGTGACCATCGCGCGGCCCTCTTCCACAGTCTTGGCCGCAGGTTTCTCGACGTAGACGTCCTTGCCGGCCTGGCAGGCCATGATGGTCATCAGGGCGTGCCAGTGGTCGGGCGAGGCGATGAAGACAGCGTCGAGGTCTTTCAGCTCGAGCATGCGCCTGAAGTCCTTGAACAAGCGCGGCCTGCCGCCGACCATCGTGGCCGACATGTCGAGTCGGCTGGAGTCCACGTCGCAGAGGGCGGTGGAGAGGGCGGGGCGCATGTAGCGGTCGCCGGCGCCGCCGAGGTTCTCCCAAGGCACAACATTCTGGTCTACCCGAGACAGCGGCCTGAGGAATCGCCTCCCACGGCCCCCAAGGCCGATGTGCCCGAAATTCAGGCGGTCGCTGGGAGCGGGCTTGGCCAGCACGGAGGCCGGCACGATGGTGATTCCAAGCGAGGTCGATGCGGCGGACGAGATGAAGGATCTGCGAGTGAACTGATCTGGTTTGGTCATAAGGTTCTCACTTCAGCGGTGGGTTACAACTGGCCTGCCATCAAGTGGCGCAGAATGCGCCGAGTTTGAGAGTCGATGGGCAGGGCTACGATTGCACTCTGGATCATACTAACGCATATCGGGAGCTTGCATCTCGAGCGCGACTGAGCCTGCGTCTGAACCTGGCGGAACCACCTAGTTACACGTTTGTGCTCAGGCCTATAGATGTGGCCGCCGCACACCGGGCACGCGGGATCGTTGCTGCGATGTCGTGACGCCTGCGATTTTCAACACATGACGGAATGTTCCGTGCTAGTCTTCAGCCAGCATTGAACTTGGCCAACCGCGAGCTAGTGCCGAAAGGCGTATTCGAGGTGTCGACACCATGAAAGCGGCAGCGCAGATCCTAGCGGTCTTCATAGTGGTGAGCGCGCCGGCATTCGGGCAGGACACGGAAGCGCCTGTCGAAGACTCGGGCTTTGTGATCAGGACCGAGTCGAACCTCGTTGTGGTTCCTCTGCACGTGTATCACAAGAAGCAGTCCGTCGATGGTTTGGGGAAGGAAGCCTTCGAACTGTATGAGGATGGCGTCAAGCAGCAAATAGCGTTCGTCGAAGGGCCGGCCGCCGAAGGTGCGCCGCAGGGCGCTGCCCGAAGCGTGCCCACAGAAATCATCTTTCTGATCGACTTCAGCCTCAGCGTAATGATGCGGAACTTGCTAGATTTCACCAGCATCCGCTCCACACTGCTCGAAGGGCTCCGCAAGGACGTGATGATCTCGGTCTACGGTTTCGCTGATTCGCTCAAGCGCTTTACCGGCCCGACTCGCGATTTCGCGAAGTTGAAGCGGGCGATCGAGCTGACATACGAGTCCGAAGCGCTTGGCAGCCGTGTGTACGAGGCGATCATCCAAACCGCTCGCGACGCTGCCAATCGCGGCGGCAATGTCTCGCGGATGATGCTTGTGTTCTCGGATGGGTTCAGCACCACTGGCTTGGACCCTGAGATAGTCGTCCAAGTGGCCAACGCCCTCGCGATTCCGATCTATCCGGTGATCTTGGGGCACGACGAACTTACGAGGCGATACAGCGAAGGCGGCGGGGGCGGCGCGTGGCGGCAGCCACGGCAGCCGACCCCGGGGCAGCGCCGCAGTCAAATTCCCGGCGGAACACGCAATCCGGCCGGCCAGCTGCGCAGGCAATCGAACATACGTCATCAGGAATCACGGCAGGCGATCTTTGCGGAGATCGGTCCCAGAACGGGCGGCCAGAGCTTCGACCCGACGGTTCTCAACAACATGGTGGTGCGAAAGATCTTGGGCTCGCTGGCGGATCTGGCGGCGACCGAGTACATCGTGGGCTATTACCCGAGTTCGGTGGACGAGGAGCTGACTCTGCACCAGGCCGAGGTACGCCTCGTCGATGAAGCGGTTGGCCAGCTCTACGGTGGGCAGCGCACTATAGTCCATTAAGGCTGCCGGAGGCTGGCCCGTGTCTCGATATCGGTATGCCGGAACGACCGACCGGCAGCTCGAGCACAAGGGTTTCTGGACGCGATCGCGGGCGTCGCGCTCGCCTCTGGATGGTCGCCTAAGCTAGGCCGCCCATCGCAACGATAACGCCGAACTCGTCCGCGCTGACCGGCGATACCGACAGCCGGCCGCGCGTCACCAGCTGCATGTTGCTCAGTCTCGGCTCGCGCTTGATCTCTGCAAGGGTGACGGCAGAGGACAGGGCTTGCAGGGGCTTGATGTCGACCACGCTCCAGCGTTCGTCATCGGTTGTAGGATCTTGATAGTGCTCGCGGATAACCTCTGCGATACCAACAACTGCACGATCTTCGTTCGAGTGATAGAAGAGCAACTGGTCACCAATCGCCATAGCGCGAATGTTGTTGCGGGCCTCGTAGTTTCGCACCCCGTCCCAGTAGGTCCAGCCGTCCTTGACAAGATCCTCCCACGAATACTTGGATGGTTCGGACTTCACCAGCCAGTAGCGGAGGTCTGGATTCGGCATGCACTAGCAAGCATATCAGCAGCGGGCGAGTGCCTTTGGTCGTGCCCGTCGGTGGTCAATCGGGGCTAGAGCAAGCCAGCGCCTTGCTAGAATCTCAGTGCCCAAATCTCATATTGGAGGTGAAGAGATGCTGGTACTGCTGCTATGCGCGCTCTTGACGGTTCCCTTGACGGCCGCTCCGGAACTGAGCGGAGACGACATCGTTTCGTTCCGAGTCCGATTCGGTCTGAACGACATGGCCGACACCGCTTGGGATGGGTCGGTTTCCGTGTCGGGCGGCGAACTCGTCCAAGTTCGCGATTGGCACCCTCGCCCCGAAAACGAGATGCTCCCTCCGGACCGGTGGAAGCTCTCAACGCACAAGGGCGTCAACTATCGCGTTGCGAATTACCTGCACCCGCCAAACACGGGCGTCTAGGAGTACTACTGGACGCCAGGCGTGATCTTGGACCTGCGCGGTGGGCCCGGAGTGCGTGCGCGCATTCAGACTCCTCAGGGCAACTTCGACTTTCGAGCTAGCGAGGTTCCGCTGGGAGAGCCCCTAAGCTTCTTGGGTGGCGATGCGGTTGTGGAAAGGGTCCCGCCGGCCCAGAAGCTCACTGACGAAGAGTACGAGGACGACTTCGTAGCGATCCTTGGCGGCGACCGAGGCGAGGTCTGGGTTGCGTGGGTGGCTTATAAGGACGGGGCGAATCACATCCTCGCACGTCGTCACGACGGCGAGAGCTGGGGGGATGTCCAGCGAATCAGCGACGGGCCCAGCGATGCCTATCTGGTGAAGCTGGGGCGGGACAAGACGGGCGCGCCTTGGTTCGTGTGGTCGAACCAGGTTGACGGTAACTTTGACCTGTACGGGCGTTCGCTGAAGAGCGGTTCCTTGACGCCGGTACTACGCCTCACCGAAACTCCCGGCCCCGACGCCTTCCACAACCTAGTTGCCGATTCGGCGGGCAATCTCTGGCTGGTCTGGCAGAGTTTCCGCGCTGGCGCGAACGACATCTATGCCAGGCGTTACGACGGCGAGAGCTGGAGCGCTGAGGAGAGGGTTTCAAACTCTCCGGGTAACGACTGGGAGCCAGTGATCGCTGCGGGACTCAACGGGGAGGTCCACATCGCTTGGGACACCTACGACAAGGGTGACTACGACGTCTTGCTGCGGACGTGGGACGGCTCCTGGTGGAGCGATGTGCGAGCCATCGCCGCGACCAAGCTGTACGAGGCGCACGTGTCACTGGCGGTCGATGCCAGCAACCGCTTGTGGGCCGCCTACAACGAGAGTGGAATGAACTGGGGCAAGGACACCGGGTTCCTGCCGAACGTACAGGGGACGCGTCTCTACGACTATCGCCGTACGCGAGTGGCGATCTTGGACGGAGCGGACTGGAAGGCTCCGGTGGGTGACATCAACGAGTCGCTGCCCGAGCACATCGACAAGCGCCACAATGACTTCCCGCAACTCGCGCTAGATGGCGAAGGCCGCATGTGGCTGTTCGGCCGCCACCGCACGATCCGCCAGCGCGACATGCCCAGCGAAACGCCGCTGCACCGCGCCTGCTGGGAAATCTGGGGCTCGACGCTAGACGGCGAGCGCTGGATCCGGCCGGTGGAGTTCCCCTTCAGCGCCAGCCGGCAGGATGTGCGCTGGGGCGTTGCGTCCGACGGCAACGGCAACCTATTCGCGGCTTGGTCCATGGACAACCGGGACTTCGAGGACTTTCTGTACCAGCACGAAGACGTCTACGCCGCCAAGCTGCCGAAACTGGAGCGCAAGACCGCCGCTCCGGTGCTAGGGACTCGAACCGAGCCGCAACTGTACTTCTACGACTTGGCGCCGACCGAGCCTGCAGACGTGTCCCGGGTGCGCGGATACGAGATCAACAGCGAAGGCAAGACGTACAAGATCTACCGCGGAGACACACACCGACACACGGAGTTCTCGATGGACGGCAACAATGATGGCTCGCTGTTGCAGACCTACCGCTATGCGGTCGATGTCGCGGCCCTCGACTACTTGCTGGCAAGCGAGCACAACGGATCGGGCGGCCCGAACAACGAGTACGTCAACTGGTTGCTGCAGCAAACCGTAGACGTCTTCTCGTACGCCGGTGCGTTCCAACCGTACTACGGCTATGAGAGATCGATTCGCTACCCGGCGGGGCACCGCAACATCCTGTTCGCCAAGCGCGGCAACCCGGCCCTTCCGGTGTTGCCGGAAGAGGCCCGCAGCGAACGCGGGGCGGGCAGGCTGTATGAGTACCTGAAGCGCCATGATGGCATCGCCATCTCGCACACGTCCGCGACCAGAATGGGCACGGACTGGCGCGACAACGACCCCGAGGTCGAACCGCTGGTGGAAATCTTCCAAGGGGACCGCGTTTCGGCCGAGTACGAGGGTGCGCCGCTGGCCGCCAACAGCGAAAACATCACGTCCCAGATCGGGGGGTTCGAGCCGGCTGGGTATGTCTGGAACGCTTGGGGCAAGGGCTACAAGCTAGGCGTTCAAGCCGCCTCCGATCATCTCTCGACGCACTATTCCTACGCTTGCACCATTGCCGAGGAGTTCACGCGCGAGGGCATGCTGGACGCCATGAAGCAGCGTCACAGCTATGGCGCGACGGACAACATCATTCTCGACTACCGCTTGGAGACGCCCGACGGCAAGGAACACCTGCAGGGTGACATTATCGAAACCGAGGAAGGCTTCGAGCTGAAAATCCGCATCATCGGAACAACGCCGTTGCGGCAGGTGGATCTGATCAAGAACCAGCAGTTTCTGCACAACCGGCAGAAACTGCCGCAGGAGTCCACCTTCACATTCGTCGACAAGGACAAGCAGCCGGGCGAGGACTACTACTATGTGCGCGTGGTTCAAGAAGACGACAACGTAGCTTGGTCGTCGCCTATCTGGGTGACGACGCGGTAGCCGGACGTGGCTGGTGCGAATGGAACGCAGGGATCGGTTGGCACGGACAATAGCGCGCCTCGCGCCTAGCGCCAGCGCTGCAAGGGAGGGCCCCCATGGTTGATATCAAGCCAGCACTGCTCACGCAAGACTTGGACCACCTCGTTCACCCGCTCCATAGTCGAAAGACTCATCGCGGTGGCCACGTCTGGGTCCGCGGTCGCGGAGCGCTCATCTACGATGCCGACGGGCGGGGGTACCTTGACGGCCTGTCTGGGCTGTGGAACGTAGTCGCGGGCCACGGCAGGACAGAACTGGCCGAGGCCGCCCAGCGTCAGATGAGCGAGTTGGCCTATTGCTCCGGCTATGCCGGAAGTTCGAACGAGCGAGCGATTGAGCTAGCGACGCGGCTCTCCGATCTGACCTACCCGTCGATCTCGCGATTCTTCTTTACGTCCGGGGGCGGGGAGGCCAGCGAAACGAGCTTCAAGTTGGCGCGCTCGTATTGGAAGATCAAGGGCTACCCCCACAAGACGAAAGTGATTTCGCGTCAGTGGGGCTATCACGGCGTGACACTGGCGGCGATGAGTGCCACGGGAATTTCAGGGTACTGGCCGCAGTTCGAGCCGCGCGTGCCCGGCTTTGTGCACATCCCGTCGCCATACCCGTATCGCTATGAGGTGCCCGCCGGCTCCAGCCAAGGTGTCGCGGCCGCCGACGAACTGGAGCGGGCGATCCTGCGCGAAGGGCCCGACACCGTGGCTATGTTCTTGGCCGAGCCCGTGCAGGGTGCCGGCGGGGTGATCGTCCCCCAGGACGACTATTTCCCCCGCATCCGCCAGATCTGCGACAAGTACGACGTGCTCTTCGTGGCGGACGAGGTCATCACCGGATTCGGACGCACGGGCAAGTGGTTCGCCTTAGAACATTGGGGCGTGCAACCCGACATCATGCAGTTTGCCAAGGCGATTACTTCCGGCTATTTCCCCTTCGGAGGGGTCGGGTGCAAAGAGGAGATCGCTGCGGCTCTGGACGAGAGCGAAACTCCGTGGATGCACGCTTACACCTACAGCGCGCATCCGGTGGGTTGCGCCGTGGCGTTGCGCAATCTCGAAATCCTCGAGCGCGAGGGGCTTCCGTCTCAGTCGGCGGAAAAGGGGGCGTATCTCCTGACTAGATTGCGGGCGGCATTGGGCAACCATCCACACGTGGGCGAGATTCGAGGCAAGGGCTTGATGTGCGCGGTGGAGTTCGTCAGGGACAGAGCGACGAAAGCCGAGTTTGACCCGGCTGAGCGGATCGGGGAAAGGCTCAACGCCGAGGTGCAGAAGCGCGGCCTGTTCAGCCGCCTGCGCGGAGACGTATTCTGCATGGCACCGCCGTTCGTGACAACGCAGGACGAGTTGGACCGCATGGCCAGCATCTTGTCGGAATCCGTCGCAGCGGTGCTGGGCTAGCGAGCCCAGGCCTGCATCTGGACAGGTCGTCAGGCGCACTCGGGAGGAGTCTTCGAGCCAAGGGTGCTAGCCCTCCTGCCCCACCTCTGGGGATCTGATCGCCTTCGGGTGCGTGTTGACTGTCAGCGTCTCAAGTCCCGGAGTCTCCTGAAGGCGGCGCGAGCAGCGGCCAGAGGGCATTCTCGAAGGCGTTGATCGGCGTGTAGCCCTCCATTCGCAACAGCAGTTGGCCGTCCCGGTCGATGATCAGGCTGGTTGGAATCGCCCCGACTTGGTAACTCTGCATCACGCTGCCGCCGTCGTCGTGCAGCGAAGGATAGCTGATTCCGTGTTCATCCAGATACTGCCGGGCCTTGCCCGGATCCTCATCGCTCACCCCGACCACGACAAGGCCGTCGCCGGAAAGCCGCTCATGAAGCTGCTGCAGCTGCGGTAGCTCCTGACGGCAGGGCTCGCACCATGACGCCCAGAAATTCACGAGAACGATATTTCCGCGCATTCGCGCGAGATTCCAGGCCATGCCATTCAACGCAGTGAGCGTGAAGTCCGGCGCTTGGATGCCTGCGGCCGGATAGGGCTCCTGTGCCGGCAGGGAGAACGAGTCGGGCGCGCGGGCCTGCAACTTCCCTGCGAACCGGCGGGCGAACTCGTCGAGTATCGCGTTTCGTAGCTTCGCGTTGCGGGGAAGCGCCAACTGCGAGCATCGGTGCGGATCGTCGGAGTGCAGGCCGAGCCGCTGTCGCTCGCCGCGAGTGCCAAGCCAGCGCGACACCTCCACCGCATGAATTGCCCCGAAATAGCCCGCCATGAAATATGGGCCGACCAGGTAGGCTAGGGGCGCTCCCGAAAGCGCCGAAAGCCAGTATCTCTTGTCGAACAACGACCAGCGCACGGGCTTGCGAGTCCGCTGGAATCGGATCGTCTCGTAGTCGAATCGCTCCGAACCGTGTCCCGGCAAGTCGACGGTTACGTGTCTGTCCGTGAACACGAGCCTCGCCGGTCGCAGTATCGTTCCACCGATGCTAGCCCTGAGACCCTTCGCATAGACCGTGGGCCCCGGGCTCTCGACAGGGCCCGCACCAGTTGCTCCCCGGCAGAAGACGAGCCCCAGCGTGACGCCGATGGCCAGGATTCGGGGTGTTCCGTCCATGAGAGACTCCTTCCTTGGTGCCGTCTCCTGCTAGCAGTTCGAGGCGCTCGACCGCTGAGGCCATCCGACGGGTGCTAGGTTCACGCGATTTGACGAAGCGACGGCCACGAATGAGTACCGGGATCTCCGGCGCAGTCGACGAGTTCACTGGCGAGGATGGCAAGCAGGGTATGGAGCGTCCCGGTATTCGTGGCAGTAGAGATCACCCCGTCAGCGGTGCCTCGTCACGAATCGGGAGGCTCAGAATCCTTGCTTGCGAAAGGGCCCGCCGGCCGAGAGAAACCTTCCAGGATCATCGACGGATCAAGCCAGTTCGGAGCGGGTTGCCTAGCCTTCTGCAAGATCGCGGAGGCCGAAGGATAAGGAATCATGAGCAAAGCCCATCGGCGCCCAGAACATCCGCGATGCGGCCTCTAGAGGTCAGTTCACCGTGCCGCGTTCAAGCATCCTGCCGATGTTCGATTTGTGCCTCCAGATCAGGAATACCGTCATCAGAGCCGCGTATTTGGTGTGGGGCATTCCCGACAGGAAGTGGATCACCACGGTGAAGAACACCCATGTCAGCAGCGACGCCCATGCACCGATCTCCTTGATCTTGAACCGTCCCCCAAGCACCCGGACCGGAACGAAGAACGCCAGAGACAAGGCCGCAACGCCGGGATACATGGCCAGCATCGCACCTGCGGATGTGGCCACGCCCTTGCCGCCTTGAAAGCGCAGCCAGGGCGAGTAACAATGGCCGAAGACCGCTCCCATGCCGAACAGCCACGCGATGTTGATGTAGTGTTCGGGTCCATAGAACAGCCAGATCGGAACGAAGCCCTTGGCCAAGTCGCCGATCAGCGCGACGAGAGCTCGCCTTTTGTCAAATCGGAGCACGTTGTTGAAGCCCGGGTTGCCGGATCCGATGTCGCGGATGCTCGTTCCCGAACCCCACATGGCAACGACCGCAAATGGGATCGAACCGATCGCGAAACTCGCAACGAGTTTGAGAATCAACTGGGTGTCGAGCATGGCAAACACTAAGCTTCAAGGATAGGCGTCAGGGCGATCAGGCCCGCAACCGAAGCCGTCATGAAGTTCGAGAGGGTCGCCGCCAGCATGGCGCGCATCCCGAGCGCGGCTAACTCGCGCCTCCGGTCCGGGAGCATGGCTCCTAGCGCTCCGATCATGATGCCGACCGAGCCCACATTGGCGAATCCGCATAGGGCATAGTTCGCAATGAGGAATGATTGCGGCTGCAGGCTGTCCTTGAGTTGAGCCAGTTCGGCGAAGCTGATGAGCTCGTTCAGTGCCATGCGCGTGCCAAGCAGATTGCCCACGGTCGGAGCGTCAGCCCAGGGGACGCCGAGAAGCCACGCCACCGGAGCAAAGATCGGGCCGAGGATGGCCTGAACACTTGCTGGCAGCCAACTCCAGCCGACGATTCCTTGGATTCCAGCCAATATGCCGTTGACGATGGAGATCAGGGCCACGAAGACTAACACCATCGCTCCGACCTGAAGAGCCATTTGCAACCCCTCGACGGTGCCCCGGGCGGCAGCGTCCAGGATGTTGCCGTCCTTGGTGGTTTCCTGCTCGGGAATCCAGCCCATCGTTTCAGGCTGGCCAGTCTCGGGCTCGAAGATCTTGGCGAGCATGATGCAGGCGGGAGCGGTCATCACGACAGCCGTCACTAGGTTCTCGGCCTCGGCTCCGCCGATCTGCACGTACGCGATCAGGATCGCCCCCGAGACGGTGGCCATACCGCTAGTCATGACCGTCATCAACTCCGAGCGGGTCATGGCTGCCAAGTAGGGGCGGATCGTGAGCGGCGCTTCGGCTTGCCCTAGGAACAAGTTGACGGCAACGTTCAGGGACTCTGCGCCGCTTGCGCGCATGCCCCGTTGCATCACCCAAGCTAGGACCGCGACAACCTTCTGCAGGATCCCAAGGTGGTAGAGCATGGCGGAAATGCACGAAACGACGATGATCAGGGGCAGGATCTGGAAGGCGAAAATGACACCGTTCTCGGACCTGCCCAATTCGCCGAACACGAATAGGGTGCCCTCCTCGGCCAGCGAGATAAATCGGTTGAATCCCCTTCCGAGTGCCTCGAACAAGCGGCCGACCGGCGTTCGCAAGACCAGTACGGCCAGCACGAGCTGTAAGCCCACGCCCCAGGCGAGGGTACGCCATCGAATCGCGGCCCGGGCCGAAGACAATGCATACGCCACGGAAATGGCGAACAAGATCCCGAGCACGCCCATGCGAGCATCCCATTGTAGTGGCCCGCTGCATGCGAGGCACTGCGCCCGAATGGCGCCGCTACACTACCAGAATGAAACCCGAGCCGGCACCGGTGGACACGAGCCGATTGGTCGAGCTGGCCCAAGCCACGATGGCGCGGGCACCGTTTCCGATGCTCGCGAGCGTCGCTGGAACGCGTCCAAAGGTCCGGCCGGTCTCTCCCGCCGCTGTCGATGGCTTCACAGTCTACGTGGCCTCGCTGCGAAGTTCAGGCAAGACGGCCGAGCTGGCGGCGAACCCGGCCGTCGAACTCTGCTATCTCGACGATGACCACGACCAAGTCCGGATCGAGGGCAGGGCAGAGCTGCTCACTGATGCGGGCGTGCGGCGAGAGATCTGGGACGGCTACCCGCTGCTGCGCAGATTCCTAGGCTCGATCGACAATCCCGAGTTCATGCTCTACCGAATCTGCCCCGAGCGGGTCCGCTTCATGCGCGAGTGGGCCCTGGAGTACTTCGAAGTGCCGCTGGACTGAATGCCTGTCATCGGCAATCCTGCGTCCCGACGGTGGCCTACAATCAAGGCGGATCTTGAATCCGCAGGAACACGCCATGGATCGAAGAGAATTCCTCACCGCTACGGGCACGACGGTAGCCACGATGACCGCCGCGCAGTACTCGCGCGTCCTAGGGGCGAATGATCGGCTCAATACCGCAGTCGTCGGCGTGAACGGACGCGGCAAGTCGCACATTCGCACAGTCGCCGCGAATGCCGGGATGAATGTCGCGGCTGTCGTCGACATCGATCAGTCGGTTGCGGAGAAGGCTGCCGCCTACACCAAGCAGCACCAGCAGGACGCGCCCACTCCCAAGGAATACCGCGACCTGCGCGACATGCTGGCGGACAAGGAGATCGACGTAGTCACGATTGCGACGACCAACCACTGGCACGCCCTCTCAACGATCTGGGCGGTCCAAGCGGGCAAGGATGTCTACTGCGAGAAGCCCGCCAGCCACAACATCTGGGAGGGCCGCAAGATGGTCGAGGCTGCGCGAAAGTACAAGCGCATCGTCCAAGTCGGCCAGCAGTCCCGCTCTACGCCGTTCAAGATCGAGGCCATTCAGCGGCTCCGCGAGGGTGTGATCGGCGAGGTGTACATGGCCAAGGGGCTGTGCTTCAAGCGGCGCAAGTCTATCGGGTCAACGGCCGTGAGCGCCGTGCCTCCGGGCGTGGACTATGACATCTGGCTGGGCCCGGCCCAGCCGTACGAGTTCAAGCAGAACCGCTTCCACTACAACTGGCACTGGCACTGGGCGTTCGGCAATGGGGACATCGGAAACCAAGGCGTTCATGAGATGGACGTCGCCCGCTGGGGGCTTGGAATCGACCACCTGCCCGAGCATGTGTTCTCTGCGGGCGGCCACTTCGTCTACGACGACGATCAGGAGACGCCCAACACCCAGCACGCAACCTTCGACTATGGCGGCCGCATGCTGCAATTCGAGGTGCGCGGGCTCGTCACGGGCGGCGAGTGCCGACTCTTGGAAGACTCAGGCGGCGGCAGCCACACGATCGGAGTCTTGTTCTTCGGCAGCGACGGCTTCCTGACGATCGCAAACCGGGGCTTTCAGACGTACTTGGGCGAGAAGCGGACGCCAGGTCCGCGCAGGGAGTCGGAAGGCGACGCCACGGGAGCGCATTTCGAGAACTTCCGCAAGGCGGTGCTGAGCCGGCGCGTCAGCGACCTGAACTGCGACGTGCTGGAGGGGCATCTCTCGGCCGCGCTATGCCATTTGGCAAACATCTCGTACCGAACGGGAGACAAGCTGCTGTTCGATTCGGAGACCGAGAGGTTCGTTGGAAACTTCGGCGCCAACACGCTGCTGAAACGCGACTACCGCGCCCCTTGGGTCGTGCCCGAAGAGGTCTGAGCGGCTCGGGTGAATTTGAGGCGCCTGTCAGCGGGGTAGCGACTTGAGCACAGCCCGCAGCGAAGCGCGCTCGGCGGCCCCGATGTGACCGAAGTCGCCTGATTCGTCGGTACCGTTGAGAATCTCCGCGATGCGACGTGTGACATAGCGTCGCACGCGCTCGGGCAGTGCCGCGAACGCGGGGGAGCGAATCAGATAGCTGCAAGAGTGGCGCAGCAGTCGGGATTCCAGTTCGAGCTCGCGCAGCGAAGGCCCTGAACCGTCGCGGCTAGCGCTCGATTGAAACTCTTCGGCGAAACCCGAGTCTCCCCGGATAGGACCCTGTAGCTGAGCCTCTCCTGCGAGGAGCAGATCGCGGAGCAGCAGCTCTGCGGGCCTTTCGATGCGGCGCTTGACCGATGCCAGCAGCGACGGCGACGGATCGCCGAAGAGCCTTGCCATCTCGGCCCGATAAGTCATCGCAGTCCGAGCCTCGTGACCGGCCCTTGCGATGGCATTATGGACCTTCGTCTGGTGCGCCAAGACCAAATGGGCGACGACATCGCTGTGGGGCGTTGGGTATCTTGCCGGTTCGAAGAAACGCTCGTGGGGCTGGCCAAGCAAGCCTGCCGTGAACAAAGCAAAGCTGTCGTCGGGGCCTACGGCATTGCCGCGATGCGGCAGCGGGATCGAGCCGGTCACGTACCATCCGCCCCAGCGCTCTGAGACCGGGGTTGTGTGGTCGGTATCCACCGTGCCGTGGCGGAAGTGCGGCAGCCCGTCATGGGCGGGGTAGACGGAGCGGGTGAGGTGTCCGGGCACACCGAGCGTGCGTCGGCTCTCGTGGCACTGCAGACAGGATCCGTTGTCCCGAAGCAGGAGCGGGCGGGCAGAGCGTTGCTGGCGAAGGGTGTAGAACGCCGCCGTGCCTCCGGGGACCGCGGTGGAGATCTCCAGCAATGGCGCTCCCGGCACCCACCCCACATAGGTGTCGTCGTTGAAGTAGATCGCCCGGGGATTGCGCGGATTGATCCAGCGGAACTGTGCGCTGGTCTTGGAGAACACCAAGAGCTGAGATGAGACCGGGATCTTCAGCGCGTCAAGCAGAGATCGCAGGTAGCCCCACTTGGCGTCGAACTCCAGAGAGGCTTGGCCGTCATCGAGTCGCTGGTTCAGGCGGGCGACCGGATCATCGGCCATCATTGCTCCCTGAAACACAAGGAGCGCAACGGTGAGGCGAGCGCGCGCCAACTTCCACTCGAATCTACCACTCAACGGACACGAATCGAAGCCGGTCGCGCGGAATGGCTCATGTAGACGCCAGATTGTGACGCTGAGAAGCCGTATGTTAAATCTAAACTGAATTTTAATAGCGAATTGCTTCAATGAAGCCGATTGCTTGCCGAAGACCATCTCGTCGGGTCTTGGCGCTGGGGTTCCGCACAGATCAGACGAAACACCCGCTCGCTGCAAGTCAGGCTCCCTCGCATGTGCACTACGATGTGCCTTAGTGTCTCAGATTGCCTCAGCCGGCGGGCTGGTTGAGTCGGCCGCCAGCGCATCACGGCCGGTGCTGCGGTTTCAGAGCGTGTCCAAGGTCTATTGTTCAGGGGAACAAACGGTAGCAGCCATTTCCGAGGTCACGGTGACCGTGGCCCGCGGCGAATTCGTCGCATTGGTCGGACGCAGCGGTTCAGGCAAGAGCAGTTTTTTGGACCTAGCCGGTGCGGTGGACATGCCGACTTCGGGCACTGTTCGCGTCAACGGCATCTCGACGACGGACCTGGGCGATGACGAGCTGACGAGCATCCGCCGCGAGCATGTCGGCTTCGTCTTTCAGTTTTTCCACCTGTTTCCGACGCTGAGCGTGCTCGAGAACGTCGAGATTCCCCTGCAGCTGGCGGGGGAGGCGCGCGCCCGTCCGCGGGCTCAAGAAATGCTTGATCTGGTAGATCTGACCGATCTGGGCGGCCGGTTCCCACACGAACTGTCGGGCGGTCAGATGCAGCGGGTCGCGATTGCTCGCGCCATGGTCGCAAGACCCTCGCTACTGCTTGCGGACGAGCCGACCGGAAACCTAGATTCCGAGAGCGCGGCTGCCGTGTTACGGCTCTTTCGCTTGGTGAACTCTGAGCTTCAGACCACGATTATTATGGCCACTCACAGCTTGGAGGCGGCGGCTGAGGCCGATCGCATCCTGACGCTGAGGGACGGTCGCCTCATCCTGCACGAGCGCGACTCGTAATTGCGGGCATCTGCGCCATTGAGTCCTCGGAGGCTCTCGCCCTCTGCTCGTCGGCCCGGACTCCCAGGTTGCCGTAGCGGTGGTAGTCGATGCTCAGGCTCTGCTCTCTGACGTACCAGAGCAACTCCACCCGGCCTTGGGCAAGGACTGGCGCGTGCGCCACGTAGACTCCGGACTCGGCCGCCGCCCGACGGATGATCGCCGGTACACGCTCCGGACCCGCATACCTAACGCGGTCGGTCTGGCAGTCGCGGATCTGAGTCGCCAGCTCGTCGTCGGTCTCTTCGACAAAGTCCACTCCACCCAACCACGACTGTGTCAGCTCTCGCAGCCAATCCGTAGCGGGCGCCGACCAATCCGTTGGGAGGCTTACGGTTGCGTGGCAGCCCACAGCCTTGGCTGCGCAAACGCGCGCGAAGATCTCGAACAGAGAATCGAACCGGACCACGCGGACTCGGAGCCGCCGGACCGGGAGGTAGCGCCGCAGGTTGTCTTGGCCGACGAGCCGGAAGTGGTCGTGGGTGCGGCCGAACTCCTCTTCGCAGCACGCGCAGTAGCTCTCTATTGCTGCCACGATCCTGTCCAA
This sequence comes from Terriglobia bacterium, assembly GCA_009838515.1. GTDB lineage: Bacteria > Acidobacteriota > Terriglobia > Bryobacterales > UBA6623 > VXMF01. Next base: position 29,499 of record VXRL01000046.1, read on the forward strand.
CTCTTCTGTCCTGGCGGCGATACCGGGAGAAACGGTCTCCTTGAGGCGGGAACACAGGTCGACAAGGTCGGGGTCGGTGATTTCCCGGGCACCGGCCGGAGGCCGGTCCTCGCTGAAGTCCATGAATTGGGCAACGTAGTTGGGCCCCCCCGCCTTGATTCCAGGGCCAAAGGCCGACTTGCCCGTGCCGCCGAATGGCTGGCGGAGCACAACGGCCCCGGTGGTCGGCCGATTGACGTAGAGGTTGCCTGCCTCGACGTGGTCGCACCAATACGATTGCTCCCGATCATCCAAGCTCTCCAAACCGGCTGTCAATCCGTATCCGGTCCTGCGGGTCAACTCCAGGGCCTCATCCAGGCCCTTGATCCGCATCACCCCCAGCACGGGACCGAAGAGTTCGGTCAGGTGGGTGAAACTGCCCGGCTGTACGTCCCACTTGACGCCCGGGGAGTAGAGGCACGGATTGTTGTCCCGCTGTCTGGGCATGACAGCCCAGCTCTCGCCCTGCTCGAGTTCCTTGATGCCGGCCTCCAGCGGGCCGGAAGGCGGGCGGATCAGGGGGCCGATGCGGTTGCTAGGATCCCAGGCCGGGCCGGTCCGCAAGCTGCGCACCGCGTCGCAAAGGGTCACCTTGAACTTCGGGTCGTCGTAGACCTCTTCCTCGACGAGCAAGAGGGACGTGGCGGAGCACTTCTGCCCACTGTGACTGAAGGCAGAGTGAATGACATGCCTCATCGCCAGCTCGCGGTCACCCATGGCCGTCAAGGTGGTCGCATTCTTTCCACCTGTCTCGGCAAGCAGATTAAGGTCCGGCTTCGCGCGCAGCATTTGCCGGGCGGTCTCGGTTCCGCCAGTGAGAATGACAGCGTCCACATCGGGGTGAGAGGTCAGCTGCGGGCCGACTGTTGCGCCGGTACAGGGAACCATCTGGAGCGTCCGGCGCGAGACCCCCGCCTTCCAAAAACACTTGCACAGCTCGTGAGCGACCAGCACGGTGTCGGAGGCGGGCTTGAGGATGACGGTGTTTCCCGCGGCTAGGGCGGCTGCTTTCCCCCCGCCGGGAATGGCGATTGGGAAGTTCCAGGGTGAGACGACGACCACCACGCCCTTCGGTTTGGCCCGCAGGCCGGGGAGATCATAGAAATAGCGGGCGGCCAAGTCGTAGAAACAGACGAAATCCACGACCTCGGAAACCTCGGGATCCGATTCGGCAAGGTGTTTTCCGCCGTCGGCCAGCGCTGCTCCCATGAGGTCTGCACGTTGGCGGCGCAATTCCTGGGCCACTGACGTCAGGACCTGCGAGCGCTCGGCCGCCGACTTGCGGCGCCATCCGTCGGCATCGTCCCGGGCACAGGCCACTGCCCGTTCGACGTCTTGCTCACCAGCCTGCCGGTAGCGGCCGATTACCACGCCCGGCCGCGACTGGTCCAGGCAGTCGCGGAGCCCCCGATCCTCGAGGAGCTCCTCGCCACCTACAACTAAGGGGATTTCAATCTTGTCCTTGCCGTGGCGGGGCTGCCAGCGCTCGACGATCCGCCGGGCCCACTCGCGGTTGGCCGGCAGCGAGAAGTCGGTGTCGGGTTCGTTGACGAGGCTGTGCCAGCTGCTCGGGCGTGCTGGCTCCCCAGCCTCCTCCAAGCGGTCTTGGGTGCGACGCGGTGCCTCGGACAGCCCTTCGACCAAACCGAAGGAGTCGAAGAACGCCTTTTCCAAGCGGTTCCATTCGCGACTCTCCGGGGTCAGCTTGAAGGCGTGACACAGGAAGTTGTCGACTCCGGTATTCTCGTCTAGGCGGCGAAAGAGGTATCCGATGGCATTGACGAAGTCCTCCTTCCTCGTAGCAGGGGCGTAGAGGAGGAGGTTGCGAGTCAGTTCGAATAAGGCCCGTCGCTGAGGGTTCGCCATCCCCTCGAGCATCTCGATTTGAACCTGGTCCGCTATACCCGCATCTGCTGCCAGGAGCAACGCGTAGGAGGCGTCGAAGAGATTGTGGGAAGCCACTCCCAAGCGCACGGCCCCGATGTTCTCGGGAATCAGGGCTTCGTGCAGCATCCGCTTGTAGTTGGCGTCGGTCTCGGGCTTTGATGCGAACGGCGCTTGCGTCCAGCCGAGCAGCGAGGCCTCGACGCGCTCCATTTCGAGGTTGGCGCCCTTCACGAGCCGGATGGTCACCGGAGATCCTCCGAGACGGACGCGTTCCCGTGCCCAAGCATTGATTCGTTTCTGCGCCAAGCTGCAGTCGGGGAGGTACGCCTGCAAAGCGATCCCCGCGTTGACGTGTTCCATGCCCTTGCGGCCCAAGGTCCGCAGGAAGGCTTCGGTCGTGACGGCCAAGTCACGGTACTCCTCTGTGTCTAGGTACACCAGCTTGGGCACCTCGCTGCCGTCAGCCCTGCGAAATCGTTCCCGAGCCGCCGCCCGATACAGCGTTTCCAATCGGTCGCACAAGACCGAGACGGTGTGTTCGAACGCCAGGGAGTGAATCTGCGAGTAGATCGTGGTGATCTTGACCGAAATCACCTCAACCTCGGGCATCCGCAAGGCCCTGAGGTAGGAATCCATGCGCCTGCGGGCCTCGGCTTCCCCCAGCACGGCCTCGCCGAGAAAGTTGACGTTCATCCGGACGCCGCTCTGCCGACGTGCCTCCAGGTGCCGGACCAAGAGAGCCTCCTCAGCCGGTAGGATGACGTTGGCGGTCTCTTCTCGCATCCTTGCCTTGACCAGGGGGGCTGCCACTCCCGGCAGATAGCCCCCGAACGAATGGAGGCCTTTGATGAGAGTTCGATCCAAGCCGCTGAAGAATCGGGGAATCCCCTGTACGTCCAATATGTGCAGCATTTGGTCAACCGCCCGACGGGGCCGTCTAGCGCGGAAAGCCTGATCAGTGAGCTGGGTAAGGGTGGCCCTGTCTTGAGGGCTCTGCACCATCCGCTCGAACTCGGCCTGCTGCCTCCTCTCGGCCGGAGTCTGAAGCGTCGCAGCCGATTCCTGAAGGTGTCGCGCTAGGCAGGCGGCTTTCTGCGCCTGCTCCGGGTAGGGCGAGGCTGGGTCCGCGACCATCGACTTGAGGAGAGCTTCCAGGGATTTGTCCAAGCAGGCATTCGTCCGCTGCCCGGTAAGGGGCTGAGCAGGATCAGACTGGACTGCTAAGTTCATGCGCCTTTCCAAGCAAACCAAGGCGTTGCTCTGGGCAGCTCCAAGGTCGGCCTGCTTCAGTTTGCACCACGCTCGGAAATCACTAGCCTGGCAGTGAAAATCCCACCCCTGATGTAGCTGGCTACATTAGGTGCTCGAGATCCGGGCGTCCGTTGCGACGAACGGAAGAGTCCTTACGCTCCGGCACATATCCGATCTTGTACCGTGCATTCGCATGGTGAGGTTTCGTACTCGGTAACCTCACCGCGCTCGCAGGGCCAAGGGGAAAACGCAGCTTCCGCCCGGAGACCCAAATCTGGTCTCGCTGCCTGCCTTCCCGTCATATGATTGACTCCGATGCCAAGGAATCGAACTCCGATCGTGGCCGGTGGAGCTTGCTGCCTGTGTGCCGCACTACTCACCTGCACCAGTTCCCGGCTCGCAGAGTTGCGCGGCGTCATCGTGGACAGCTCGGACGGCTCTCCAGTGGCTGCGCGCCTCTACATCCAGGATGGCAATGGGGAATGGCACGTGGCGAAGTCTGCGGACCGGGATGGCTCGAGTATTCCCTACAACAAGAGCCGCTCGGAGCAGAGTATTGAGATACACACCACCCTGTCTGCCCACAGCTTTGTCGCAAAGCTACCGCCTGGCTCGTACTCGCTGACGGCCGCGCGGGGCAAGGAGTATCTGCCCGCGACAAATACCGTAGTGGTTGGAGAAGGCGTAACCGAGACCGAAATCCGGCTCCACCGATGGATCGACATGGCACAGCATGGCTGGTACTCGGGCGAGACTCACGTGCACCGCAGTGTGAGTGAGCTCCCGGCCTTGGTCGTGGCGGAGGATCTGAATGTCGCGCTGCCTCTGACGTACTGGGTGACGGAAGCCGGCACGCCCCCCAGTCAAGGCGACAAGAACTCGGCTCCTGTCGAGGCCCGGCCGATCGCCGTCGACCCCCACCACATCATCTACCCGATGAACACCGAGTACGAGATCTTCACGGTAAACGGTGTGCGCCATACGCTCGGCGCGGTCTTCGCGTTGAACCATCGCGGCGTCCTGAATCAGGGAGCGCCGCCGGTAGGCTCGATTGCCGAGCAGGTGCATCGCGAGGGAGGGCTGCTTGAGCTCGACAAGCACAACTGGCCGTGGTCAATGATGCTGATCCCGGCCATGAACGTGGACCTGTACGAACTCACCAACAACCACATCTGGCGAGCGCCGTTCCACTTCCGCGGTTTCGGCGAGCAACCCGCCGACTACATGCAGATCGAGCAGACTGACGAAGGCTTTACCGAAGAGGGGTGGATTGACTTCACCTTTCAGAACTACTACGCCCTGTTGAACTGCGGCTTTCGCCTACGGCCGACCGCTGGAACAGCCTCAGGAGTTCATCCCGTTCCACTGGGATTCGGCCGCGTGTACGTGCACCTGGGCTCGGAGTTCTCGTACGAGCGATGGATCAAGGGGCTTGACGATGGCCGCAGCTTCGTCACGACTGGCCCCATGCTGGATGTACGTGTGAACGACCGCCGTCCGGGACGGGAGTTCGCCGAGTCGCACAGCGAGGGCGGTAGCTATCGCTTGACGGGCTGGATTCGTAGCGCCACCCCGGTCACTTCGATCGAGGTGGTTGCCGCAGGACAGGTTGTCCGCCGCCTCGAGCCGGACAATCGGGTTGAATCGGCGGGGGGTTACATGACTCTGATCGACGAGCAGTTCTCGTTCGATACCTCGACTTGGCTTGCTGTACGTTGCTACGAGCGCCCAGAGGGCCGCCTACGCTTTGCTCACAGCGCTCCTTTTCACATCACTGTGCCGGGCAGACCGTTGCGGCCTCGGCGGGAAGAAGTCGAATACTTGGTCGGCCGCGTCGAGTCGGAACTCGCCCGGCATCAAGACGTCCTGCCTGAAGCGGCTATCGCCGAGTACGAGCACGCGAAGGCCGTATATGACCAGCTGAGGGCGGTCGCGGAATAGGCCTTTGGATCGCGTCCGAAACAACCGGCCCGAATTCCGGCGGAACTGCCTGCGCACTTCCGGAGACCCGAATCATCAAGAATCGAATGCTTGGGCCGCCGCCGATCGGGTTCGAGCCCGGAAGCTGCTCTTCCACCGGGAACAAAGTCTTGCCACCGACTCGGCTCGTTGGTTCTGCGGTCCTGAGTGTAGGAAGGCGATGGCGCGACGGTTCGCAATTGGCCCGTTAAGGACGGCCGCCGCACGCCTCCGAGTCATCAGTCGATCCCCTGAGCTGCTCCCAAATGGGCCAGACTGAAGCGATAGAACCTGATTTCTCCGTAGTTGTCACCCGATTCATTTGAAGTCTCAACCGCCAGCCCGATCGTTCCGTCGGCCAGACGCCGCAAGACCGAATAGGCGGCGAACCCCTGATTGAATGTGACCGGGTTGCTGAAGGACTGGCCTTCGTCGTAGCTAGTCCATACCGTGATGTTGTTGCGGTTCAGGCTGCCTTCCCCGCGGGGGCCCGAAAACAGGATGAGGTCGCGGTCATCCCCCGCTCGGATGGCCGAATACCGAATCATCGAGCCGTCGACCGGAGTGATCGGGATACTGTCCGGCCGGTCTGGGCTCCATGTGATACCACCATCGGTGCTGCGATGGCGGCGACGATAATTTCCGCTGTTCTGGCGCCCGTCAAGCAGGACCGTGCCGTCGGTCAGTTCGACAATCTCATCCTCGTTGGCGTCCGGTCCGGGAGTGATGTGCCCGACCTGCCAACTCGCCCCGTGGTCGTCCGAATAGTATGTGAACGGCCTCACTGAGGCAGGCCCGTCCGGTGTTTCGGATCCGCTTCGCTTCGCAGGGATCAGCAGTCGCCCGTTAGCTCCGCTGTCTTGGTCCTGCCAGCGGAGTTGGATACCGCTGCCGGGACCGGGCTCGGCCTGCCGCCAATACAGCCCGTCCGCCGTCTCGTCGGGCTCGTCGGGATAGAGGACTTGACGGCGATCGGACCAAGTCCGCCCGTGATCTGTGCTGGAGCGGACCCAGACGACCTGGTTGCCGTCAGCAGAGTCCGGGTCTTGGCCATGGGATACGGTTCTGGGCCCCACATCCGGCCACTGCCCGTAGAGCACGAAGACCTCGCCGGTCGATTCGTCGAGGACTGGTGTCGGATCCGCGAAATCCACCAAGACGCCGTTTGGTCGAAACCCGGACTCGACAACCACGAGGGGCTCCCAGGTCTCGCCCGCGTCAGTGCTCCGCCGCAGGACTAGGTCGATCGGGGCATCCTCGTCTCGGCGGGGGTCGCTTCCGTCGCCGCGCCGGCCCTCGGCAAACAGGAGAATCGAGCCATCTTGGGCGACAATCATCCCCGGAATGCGGAACGTGTGGTAGCGATCCCGCTCAGTGACGTACTCCCCTTTGGGGGAAACGAACGGCCGCGACACTGAAACGGTCTCTTCGACGGGCGGCGGGCCCGAAGCGCAGCTTGCGATTGCGACTAGGATGACGGCTCGCTCAACGATCCCTCTTGTCTGCGGCATCAGAGGTGTCTCGCGGGTCGATTGTAGCGTCTACGGGTTCGGCACGAGCTTGTCCGGCGGGAGGAAGCCGGGATTCGCATCGCCCACAAAGCCGAACATCAAGGGTGGCCGCTGGACTGCGGACTATACTGGCAAGCGCCATGCCTCTCGCACTAGTGCTGCTGTCGCTATTTGCTTGTGCTACTGCTGCAGGGCAGATCAATTCGGTCGAGCCCGTCGGCACGGAATTGCGTTCCGATGACCTGCCGGACATCGCCGCAGCAGACGACGGGACGCTCTGGCTGGTGTGGATGTCACATGACGCTCGGCGCGATGAGATCAATCTTCGCCAGTATCGGGACGGCAACTGGAGCAACGTACTGTTGATTCCCAGCGGCGACGGCGACGTCTGGCTGCCGCAAGTCGCCCTGGACAGCCAGAACCGCGTGTGGGTAGTGTGGTCAGCCCGGCGCAACGGCAACTGGGACCTGTATGCCCGCCGCTACGACCCGGCGGCCGAGTCCTGGGGTGACCTGGCTCGGCTTACGGATCATCGCCTTCCCGACATCTATCCCAGCCTCGCCGCCAGGGACGGCAAGCTGGCGGTGGCCTGGCAAGGCTTCCGCGGAAGCGAGTCGGATATCCTCCTCCGCACGTTCTCCGAGGGCGAGTGGTCCGAGACTGTTTCCGTCAGCGGCCGGCCGGGGAACGACTGGAGCCCGACCGTCGCGCTCGATTCACAGGGAACGGTTTGGGTGGCCTACGACAGTTACCGCAATGGCAACTACGACGTGTACTTGGTAGGCCTGCGGGATGGCAGAACAGCGGTCGCCGAAATGGCGGTCGCCGAGACCCCGCTGTTCGAGGCCCGGCCCTCTGTTGCGGTCGACCTGGACGACCGCGTCTGGGTCGCTTGGGAGAGCGGCGGAGCCAACTGGGGCAAAGACAACGGTTACAACTACCGCTACCAGATGCCTGCGTCCAAGACGGAACTCCCGTGCGGTACGTGCTTCGGTCCTGGCGTGATGCTCGGAGCGGAGCGCACTATCCACCTGCGCGCCTTCGCCGACGGCCGGCTGCAGGCCACTGCCCGGCCCGTGCAAGCGGCATTCGAGGCCGATGCCGGACGCTATGTCTACCGCCCCCAAGTCCTTCTCGACGCTAGCGGCAATCTTCTCGTAGCGGCCAAGTGCCTCCTGGGCGAGGGCGCCACACGAAGGAGGGGATGGGAGTACCGCCTTACCCGCTACGACGGAGGGGGCTGGAGCGCGCCCGAGGCAGTCCCGAACAGCAAGGGTCGTCTCAGCACGTGGCTCAGGTCCGCCGTGGCGAGCGATGGCAGCCTGTGGCTCGTTTGGCCGACTGACAACCGGCGGGAGAACTACCTCACTCGGCCTGTCCGATTCCAAGTCTATGCCGGCAAGACCACTAGCGCGGGCCCTCCCGACCGCATACAGTTGTCCCAGCCCGAGACACCATCTGTCGAGGCGGCTCCGGGCCACGCGGACGAGCCGGGGGACCTGGCGGCGATCCGGAGCTACCGAGCCGAGATTCAGGGCCGTGCAGCGCGCATCGTCAGGGGAGACCTGCACCGCCACACCGAACTGAGCTGGGATGCAGGGGGCACTATTGACGGCTCGCTGCCGGAGTTCTACCGCTACATGCTCGACGCCGCCAGCATGGATTTCGGGGCCTCGACCGATCACCAAGGAGGCGCCCACGACTACTGGTGGTGGTACTCGCAGAAGATGACGGACATGTACCATCTTCCCGGCACTTACGTCAGCCTGTTCGGGTACGAGCGCAGCGTCAACTACCCAATGGGGCACCACAACGTGTTCTTTGCTGACCGCACCGGCGAGGTGGTCCCGTTCTACCTGAAGCGCTGGGTGCCGGGCTACTTGCTGACCGACCAAGCGAATCGGGGTGACCAGCCCGGGGTGGCGCCGCCACAAGAGCGTGACGAGGATAACGATGTCTTCGATGCGCGGGTCACCGCCAACGACACGCTGCTCTTATTCGAGCAAGTTCGGCGCATGGGAGGCGTGGCGATCGCCCACACCTCCGCGACCAACATGGGCACGGATTGGCGTTTCCACGATCCCGAAGCGGCACCTGTCGTAGAGATCTTCCAAGGCGACCGCACCAGCTACGAGCAAGACGGCGCACCGCTGTCGGCTAGGAGCCCTGCACCGCAAGACGCTCCGGGAGGCTATCGTCCGGCAGGGTTTGTCAACCATGCTCTGGCCAAGGGCTATACCCTCGGGACCATCGCAAGTTCCGACCACTACTCGACGCACTACTCGTACGCGATGGTCTACGCGACTTCCTTCACGAGGCAAGGGGTCTTGGATGCTATACGGCGCCGACACACGTACGGTGCCACGGACAACATCATTCTCGACGTGCGCATGGGCGGTCACTTCATGGGAGATCGGTTCCGGACGTCCGATGCGCAGCCGTTGCGAGTGCGCGTACGCGGCACGGGAGAAATCGCCCGGGTACATATCCTACGGGACGGCCAGCTCGCACACACGCATCGCCCGGCAGCGCAGGAAGCCGATTTCGAATACACCGACGCCGATTTCGGCGGCACAGGCAGTTCCCACTACTACTACGTGCGGGTCGAGCAGGCCGACGGCCAAGTCGCCTGGGGCAGCCCTTTGTGGGTCGATTACTGAGCCTCGTTCGCGGCGCTGTTTCCGTTCCGCTCGGGAAGCAAGAGTCCTTCCGGCCCTGGATGCTCTGAATGGGTTCCTGCCGCGTGGTTACGCCTGGGTGGGTTTCGCCTGCACGGGCCGCGTCCCCGATTACGGCCCGCCCCGCTTCAAACCTTGATGGCTTCGAGAGGATCGATCGATGCCAACTGGTCGAACATGGCGAAATTGTCCGGATTGCAGGCCACGATCGCCCAAACGCCGTGCCTCAGCAGGGTGGCCGCTAGGAGAGTGTCCGCGATTCGTTTGCGGCCTAGCCGATGGGTGTCGTGCAGTTCCAAAGCCAGATGCGGCCGTGGGAGCGCCGATAGCGAGGCAATCCATCGAGACTCCATGAATGGGAGGACTCAGCCTCCGCCGGAATAGGTCTGGCGTGTACAGGACCACGCGAGGCGCTGGGCCAAAATGAGCGTAGATGCCATCCGCCCGTCCGATTGCAGGAATCGCGCTATTCGCAATCTCCGCTCTGGCGGGCTTCTCCTATGACTTGGCTAAGCCCGGCTACGAATACGAGTTCCCCCGCGACCACTTCGAACACCCGAACTTCGCCATGGAGTGGTGGTACTACACCGGTAACTTAGCGGACTCCGGCGGGCGCAAGTTCGGATTCGAACTGACTTTCTTCAGGGCGGCCTCGAGGCGCGACCAAGCCGCAAGTACCGCTTGGGACCTGAATCAGGTCTACGTGGCGCACTTCGTCGTGACGGACGTTGCGGGCCAGCGTCTGATCCATAGGGAGCGCACCAATCGCAGCGGCCCGGGCCTGGCCGGTGCGTCTGAGGCAACGGGCACGATCTGGAACGGGAACTGGAGCGTGAGATTCCCGCTAGGCGAAACCGCCATGCCAACCCAGAAACTGCAGGCTTGGGACGAGGCAGTTTCGCTGGAGCTGTCGCTGGAGCCGACCAAGCCACACGTGATCCACGGCGAGGACGGCGTTAGCCGAAAGGGCGGGGAAGATGGGCAAGCCTCGCACTACGTATCGTTTACCCGGCTGCGTACATCCGGGACCCTCACGATCGGTGACACTGCCCACGAGGTGCAGGGGCTGTCGTGGATGGACCACGAGTTCTTCAGCGAGGACATGGCCTCGGGGGCAGTCGGATGGGATTGGCTGAGCGTACAACTCGACGATCAGACCGACCTGATGATCGCCGCCATCAGACTTTCGAACGGCGAGTACAGTCCGCACTCCCACGGCACGCTCGTCGATCCCGAGGGCCTTGCGGTGCGTCTGACCTCGGACGACATTCTGCTCGCTCCCGGACGCATCTGGCAGAGCGACGAAACCGGGGCGAAATACCCTGTGGAATGGTCGCTTCAAATCCCTCGAATCGGGCTGAGTCTCGACGTGCGCCCGTTGCACGACGCCCAAGAGATCGTTAGCCGGTCCGCTAAATTGCCGACCTACTGGGAAGGCCCCGTGACATATTCCGGCAGTCGCTCTGGGGCTCCGGTTGAAGGCGGCGGATACCTGGAAATGACCGGCTACGATGGCGCGCTCGCCCTCGGCGTCGAATAGGTTGCAGCTGCGGCAGCGATCGCCCAGGGATGAAATCGCTGCAGCGGCACCTCGATCAACCAGGCAGGTGCAATCGCGGTCGGAAGGGCCGTGTTGCTTCCAATCGCTCGTGGCCGACAGGACAGGGCCGCAGGATCAGCGGCCCAGCGACAGAACGTTGGCGAAGATGCGATATGCTCCAGGGACGCTGTACGGTAGCTGCCGGTGTACCGCGTAGGCGAAATAGGTGTAGTGGCCCTTGCCGAACGGGGCCGTTAGCCAGCCTCCGCTTTGGGGTTCCTGCCCCTCGTCCTGAGTCTCGATGAGGGCCACGTACGCGCTGTCCCACTCAGAAAAGAACTTGGAGCCTCGCTGTTCAACCCAGTCGTCGAAATCCTCTGCCACGATCTTGTTGGGTCGCTGGAACACGGGATGGTCGGGAGCCAGGATACGGACCGGCGAGTTCTCCTCGGAGACCTCCTCAGCGCGGCGCGGGAGATCGGCCGGGAACGCGGCCCACTTGGCGGGAACGAATTCCTGGGTCTGGTAAAGGATGACCAGGTTCCCGCCAGCGCGAGCATAGTCGAGCAGCCGCTGGTTGTAGTTGATCAGGTCCGGGCGCACGGCATAGGCCCGCGTGCCGACCACGATCGCTCCATAGGCGCCCAGATCTCCTGCGGCAAGCTCGTCTGCGCCCAGCAACGTGACCTCGGCGCCCATCTGCTCAATTCCACTTGGAACTTCGTCTCCGACGCCCATCACGTACCCGACCTTCATGCGGGGCGCGATCCGGACGTCGACGCCTCGAACACGCGTCACTGAATCCCGGTAAAGGTACCGAATGTCGTAGTCCCTGTATCGGATCGCTTGGTATCCCTGGCGATATTCCTGGCTTCCCGCTCGGGCAACCGCCTGCAGATCGTACGTACCCTCGCGCAGTCCGGGCACATTGACCGAGAAGCTGAAGTTCCGGCGGGCGTTTGCCTGCGAGAACTGGAAGTCGTGCTCGCTTGGGTGGGCAGTCCATCCTTCCGGCAATTCCAGCGAGAGCTGGCCCTCGATTCCGCCGCTCTGGTTATTGATCACCTCCACTTGCACCGATACGGCGTTCCGGCGCGAGCCAAGCGGAACAATCAGGTTGGCCGGGGACACGTTCACCGCGAGTGCCGGAACGACCTTCAGCTCCCGGTATTCGTATCCGTACGGAAGATTCGCTTCCCGGCGATACACGACCCCGCTTGCACGCACCGACTGGCCGCCGATGGTGTAGTCAACTGCCGCCGTGAGGGTAGGCGCGCGCCCGGCCAGGTGCAAGTACTCCGGATCCCGAACGGCGTAGCGGCTGTCATGGATCGATTCTCTCTGGAAGTAGCGCCTCGAAAGGGCCACGTCTCGAGGTGCCTCGACAGTGAACCGGGCTGCAAGCCTTTCGCCTGAATGGAATACGGTGCCGGAGTGGGAATCCCCCTCAACCCCCCATTCGCCCGCGCCTTCGATCGAGATTCCTTGGGTCTCAATCGAAAGACTGCTGGGATTGACAACCGAAACTTCCACCTGAAAGCGCTGGCCCGGAACAGCGGGCCCCATGGTGGCGAGAGGTGCGAACGGCGAATCCGGTGCTCCGGAATCGAGCGGTGCGGAAACGGCTCGGAATTGAATTCCGAGAGCAGTGTTGATGGCGTCCTGGAGCTGGCGCCGCTTGATCGCCAGCAGGAAAAGGGCCTCGTCTTGGCCCTCGGACAGGCGTATCGCCTCGCGCGTGGCGCTCAGGCCCTGCACTAGGAACGGCACAACCGCAGCTGGATTGCGCACGCTGTAAGCCGCAACGGCATCATCGACGTTGCTTTCGATCTCTGAGAGAATCTCCGACACACCCTCGGGGGGCTCGACTCCCGACAGTGCGTAGATCCCGGCGACAGATGTATCGATCCCATCGAAGAACCCGGTTTCCCGCTTTGGAGCCTCCACTTTGCTGCGCACTCTCTCGAAGTACTGATGGTGTTCTCCTGAACGCTCGCGCCGACGGCCGCTGACTTGAGACCGCTGGAAGCTCAGTCCGAGGGCGGCGAACTCTTCGTAGCTCTCTCCGAGCCAAGGGCTGAACGTCCCTGTGTTGACATCGACATTCCAAGGGTGATCGGGAGGCTCGATGCTTGGACCCGACGGGCGTCTCGAATGGAGATTACTTCGATAGAGCTTCAGTGGCTGCCACGCCCTGAGTCCCTCCTCGCGGATCTGATCCGGGAACCGGTCCGGATCCCCCGCTGCCTCGAACGCTTCCTGAGTCACGACTCCGGATGCTTCGTGGTTGCCGTGTCCGTCCCTCGGACCGCCGTAGAAGCGCGAGATGAGGACTAGGGGGCGGTTGATCCGAATCACTCGCACGATATCCCGAAGGACGTTCTCTCTCCCCCATTGGCGTAGCGCCTCGTCGAGGTTCTTCGAGTAGCCGTAGTCGATCAACGTTGCGAAGTACTGATCATCAAGGCCGTAGTAGCGGTCCGAAACGAGCAATTCCTCTGTCCGAATCAGGCCCAATCCGTCGAACAGCTCGGAACCGATGGCGTTCGCGCCAGCCTCGCCGCGATTGAGCGATAAGAGCGAGGTCCGCACTCCCTGGCCTCGGCTGAGGTACGTCAGGGTACCTCCCTGCTCGTCATCGGGATGAGCGATCGTATAGAGGACGCTGGCCGTGGTTTGTAGCTTCATCAGCCGTTGCCACAGGCCCGAAGCGCCCCTGTCCACGGAGAGAGCGTGAGGGCCGCTTCTCGACTCTGCCAGGTTCAAGACCCGGTCCAGTCGGGGTTCGGACTGGGCGATTCCTGGCTGCATCGAGCCAGCCAGGATGCAGGATGCTGTCAGCGCCTGGACAGCCAGTCCATGGATTCGAGACCGAAGTCGCATCGCATTCTCCTCAAACTCCGGCCGGCGGATGAAACCCTGCACGGCAGATTCAGTGTAGGGTCGGAGTCGCGCTCCGTCCAGTCATTCGAGGCGCATCGGCGAGAGACGGATTCGGGGCCAATCGGGGCTCCTGCTCCTCCAGCGGCGGTGGGCGTCCGCCGCAGTGCAACCTGCTCGGGCTAGGACAGATGGTTCAGCCACGGCGCATGAGCCGCTTGGTACGCGAGCACGAGTTTCTCGGCGAGCTCGCGGCGCTCTACCAAGGGATTGGAAGCCAGCGCATCGATGGCCAGGGAACGCGAGCCTCGCAGCGCGGCGTCTACGGTGATCCGCTCGAATTCCTTGACTTGGAAGAACAGGCCTCGGATCTGGTCCGGGAGGCGCCCGGCAGCGAGAGGCCGAGCTCCGTTGGCGTCTATGGCGCAGGGTACTTCCACGGCAGTTGCGCTTTCGAGATCCTGTATAGCCCCTTGATTCGCCACGTCGACAGGCATCACCCTCGCTTGGTTGTTGTGGACTGCGCCAATCACATCGAGCGCGATCCGCTCGTAGCCCGCTGCGCTCTGGTACAGATTCGCCCGGGCTTCGTCAACGCGGGCCGCTTCGAACGATCCACCTGTTTCGATCGCCATGTAGGACGCGTTGCGTCCCGCGAGATAAAGGTCGTACGCCGCAAGAGTTCTCCGCTCGTCGTGGCCGGCCTCCGCGACCGACTGCATGAGCTTGGCCTCGAGATCCCGGATCAGTCCCCCTCGGGTATCTCCGGACGCCACGGTCCTGCGGAGTGCCTCGCGAGTTGAGTAGTAGTAGAAGAGGTACTCGGTAGGGAGAAGGCGCAAGGTTCGGAGAAACGACTTCGAGAACAGACGAAGCGGGTACGCCCGGTCCAAGGCCTCGTCAGACGCCAGCAGATCGTGCAATACGTCGCGGCCATGCACCATGACCGCCCGAATCCAACCCAGGTGATTCAGCCCGAGGTAGTCGAAGTACGCCGTTTCAAGCGGCACCTCCAGCGCTTCGGCCACATGGAGGAATTGCTCCCGCGGAGTGTCGCAAACTCCGATGCAGCGCGCCGAAATCCCTTCGCGGATAAACGCCTCGGCCATGATCCCAACGGGATTCGTGAAATTGATCATCCATGCCTGTGGGGCGCGCTCGGCCACTCTTCGGCCATAGTCCACAAGGACGGGAATTGTTCGCAGCGCGAGTGCGAATCCTCCGGGGCCGACCGTTTCCTGCCCGGGGACGCCGTGCTGGAGCGCAATCCGTTCGTCGCGGACCCTGCCGTTGATCCCGCCCACTCGAATGCTGGAGACGACGAACGAGCACCCTTCGAGCGCGTCGTCCAATGACCGGGGCAGCGACACGCGAAGCTTGCCGCCGGCGCGTCGCGCCATGGCCTCGCAGATGCGTGCGATCGTCGCAGCTCGTTCCGTGTCCGTGTCGAACAACGACAGCTCGTCGACGGCGATGCCTGTTTCCTCTCGGAAGAGGCCGTTGGTCACAAGCGGAACCCGTATTCCGGCTCCTCCGATGATCGCGAGTTTCATTCGCCCCGGCTCCCGGCAACGCCCAGACGCTCAAGCCCGCGCATCTGTTGGTCGAACTCCGAGCGGCTCGGCAATGCACTCACGCCGCCTGGCGAGCGGGTCGATAGTCCGCCGCAGACGTTTCCTGCGAGGAGAGCCTCCTCCACCGACTTGCGCGCCATCCACGCGTGCAGAAAGCCTCCGTTAAATGCGTCGCCTGCGCCCGTGCTCTCGACCGCCTCGACATCCAGCGCGTCCGTGCAAACAGGCGGCGATGCGCTCTGTGACGCCAGCGCGCCCGCCGCTCCCAGCTTGATGACCACGGTATTGTCCACGTGCGAGAAATAGGCTAGCGCCTCGCGGGCCGACCGTGCGTCGGAGTACTTGCATGCCTCGATCTCATTCAAGAACACCACGTCCAGTTCCCGGCAGAGATCGCGGAAGGCCGGAGAGCGACCAGCCGCTGGATTCCAGCCGAGATCCCACGAAACCGTCGATCCGCTGTTCCGGAGTTGTCGTACCGCCTTCCGGAACGCGCCCCACGAGCCGGGTGTCAGCGCGAAATGGATGTGCCCGGAGCGCCCGATGCGCTCGAGATTCTCTTCCTCGAGCAGGTGCTGCTCTACGGCTCGGCTGGCACCGGGATAGGTCAGGAAGTAGCGATCCTGCCTGGTCGAGACTGCCACTGTGACCCCGCATCTGAGATCCGGTCGAATCTCTGCCAAGGAGCAGGACACTCCGGACGCCTCGAGCAGAGTCCGAGCTTCCCGGTCCAAGACGGAGGAGCCCCAGACCGTGACCAGCTCTGTCCGTCGCCCCAGGAGAGCCGCTGCGGTGGCGGTGATCGCGGCGCCGCCTCCGACCGAGATCGCAAAATCGTCGGTCTTGACTTCTTGGCCCAAGCTCGGAAGTTCTTCCAGATCCGAGAAGATCAGATCCGTGAAGAACTCTCCCGCGCATACCAGCTGGTCAGGATTAGCGGCGCCTGTCATCCTGCTTGATCTCGACGATGAACCGGGTAGTCGCCGCGACTCTCCCGCCGACAGTTCGGTCTTCCTCGGCCTTCAGCTCCCGGTATCGCTGGAGCATCTGTCGGGCCTGCTGCGCTTGGCCGGTCCTCTGCAGAGCGAGTCCGAGCCGGTAGTGGGCCAACAGATGATCCGGGGCGAGGCGGACGGCCTGCTGTAGCACCTCGACAGCGGCGGGCCAGTTCTGAAGTTCGAATTGGATTTCGCCCAAGAGCAACTGAGCTTCTAGGAAGTTTGGGTTTTCCCGGGTCAGCTCGGCCAGCGTGTCAACCCGCCTCGCGACTTCTCTGGAGTCACCTGATCGCGAAGCTTGGCGGAGCGTCGCCTGCGCCTCGAAGTATCGAGCCAGCGGATCCGTCGGATCGCGCTCGAGGAGCTGCCGGAATGAGAGCAGGGCACTGTCGAAAGCCTCGTCTGACCGATCGAACGCTTGAGACAGGAGGTGGAAACCCATCATCTCGTCGGGCCTCAGCCTCACGGCGTTCAGGAAGGCGCGAGTTGCCTCTTCGTGCCGCGTCAGGCCGAGTTCTGCCGCTCCGGCGCCGATCCAGAGGTTCCAGGAGTCGGGCATCCTCTCGAGGCCCTCGGAGAACACCTGCGCCGCAGCCTCCCAGTTCCAGTGAGCCAGGAACTCGTACCCGAGCGCGAAGTAATTGTCGGCAGTGGGATCGAGCGCGACCGCCTTCTGGAAGTGCGTCACGGCCTCGAGAGGCTGACCCTGCGACTCGAGCATGTCCGCTAGGAGCAAGTGGGCCTCCGAAGTCTCTTCAAGGGCGAGCGCGGCCCTTGCCGTCCCGATGGCTTCGGGCAGCTTGCCTAGCCTGTTCTGAGCGACGGCCAGATTGAAATGGGCCGGATAGGAGGCCGGGAGCCGTCTTGTCACCGATCGGAGCAGTTCCTCGGAGTGTGCGGCCAGGTTCTGGTTCAACAGCAGCAGCGCCAGCTGGAACTCCAGCTCGGGCTGCCCATCGAGCATCGGCTTGATCGCTTGCAGGACCTCGTCCGCTCGGTCGGCGCGCCCCAGCGCGCGATCTGTGAGCGCTTGCAGAAGTTGCAGCTCCGCTCGGGGCTCGGCCGGCCCTGCAAGTCTCTTCAGGAGCGTGTCTGTCGCCTCGTACTTTCCCAGCAAGAAACGACAGTAGGCGAGCTGATAGGCGTTTTGATAGACATCCGGCTGGATTGAGAGCGCCTCTTCCAGCCAAGGAAGAGCTTCTCTTGGCCGACCCTGCTGCAACAGGGTGGTCCCCAGATTGAAGCTTGCCGTCGGATGGTTCGGTTCCAGCTCCAGGGCGTAGCGAAACTGGCGTTCCGCTTCCGATGCTTGCCCAAGGCGCATCAGGCTCGCGCCGAAGTTGGTCCTAAACCCGACCGACTGCGGCTGGAGTTCCACGGCCCGCCGAAAGTGCTGGTTGGCTTCTTCCGGCCTCCGGTTGAGGTCGAGGACGATCGCTAGTAAGTGCTGGATCTCGGCGACCTCCGGATGACGGCGCCCGAGAGGCTCGGTCTGCCGCAGAGCCGCCTCGTAATTTCCCGCTTGAAAAAGCGCAACGGCTTGCTCGAACTCCGTGACAGACTCCGCAGGGATTCGTAGCTGCGACGTCCCAGCGAGCGGCAGCAAGCAGGTGAGCACCGCGCACGCAACGGCGCAAGTCCACACGGCTCGACGGGCAAAGGCCTTGTTGACGAGCCTGTAGAGAGTCCCGTCGTGGCTGCCCTTGCACAGAGGAGCCAGCACGTTGTCAGTGTACGGTATCACCCAGTCTGAGCCTTCTTTAGCCGGGGTGGCGATTGCGATGAGTTCGAGCATCGGCGACTATACTGAACTCGTTTGTGGCTGGGTTCTCATGCTGCCAAGACCCAGGGGTGAGCGCTGCTTCTTGTTGGGACGCGGGAACTTACCCAGATCAGAGTCGTGACGAGAGGATGGCCGCAACGGGAGCGTGCGAGCCGCGCCCAGAATCTTTAGGCCGGTGATTGGCGTGCATCGCACGGGTTGCTCCCTGCTGGCTGCAGTCGTCGCGTTGTCGGCCCATCTCGCTCCTTCGTTGCCACGCCGGGCTTGGTCGCAACTGCGGTTCCTGGAATCAGCGGAGGCGGCTGGCTTGGGCGGGTTCCGACTGATCAGCGGCGATCGGGAGAAGCGCTACATCGTCGAAGCGAATTCCGCCGGCGTGTGTGTGATCGACTACGATTCGGACGATCGGCCGGACCTCTATTTCGTCAACGGCGGACACTTGGAGAGCTTCCGGCAGGGTAGTCCGTCCCGCGTCCGCCACGCCCTGTTCCGGAACGTGGGCGAGCGCCGGTTCGAGGAGGTCACAGAGGCGGCCGGAGCCGGAGGGAATGGTTACTGGGGCATGGGCTGCTCAGTGACCGACTACGATTCCGATGGCCTTCCCGATCTGTACGTCACGTCCTACGGGCCCAACCAGCTCTTGCGCAACCAAGGGGACGGAACGTTCGCCGACGCCACCGAGCACGCGGGCGTGAGCGATCCCCGCTGGTCGACCGGCTCGGCCTGGTCTGATGTCGATCTGGACGGCGACCTAGACCTGTTTGTCGCCAACTACATCGAGTTGGACCCGGCCAATCTTCCAGAGCCCGGCAGTCCTGCCTACGGCTCGATGGGAGGGTCCGGCCTAGGCTGCAAGTACATGGGTCTGCCGGTGATGTGCGGTCCGCGGGGGCTCAAGGGCGCAGGGGACTCCTTCTTCGTCAACCAAGGCGACGGCACCTTCGAGCAAAGCTCCCGGACTAGCGGCTTGGACGATGCGGAAGGCTATTTCGGGCTCGGGGCCCTCTTCGTGAATCTGAGACGAGGACGGCCTGCCCGACCTGTTCGTGGCCAACGACTCGACGCCCAACCTCTTCTACAGGAACTTGGGCAACGCGACGTTCGAGGAACTCGGGCTTCTTTCGGGCCTGGCCTTCAACGCCCACGGAGTTGAGCAGGCCGGAATGGGGGTCGCTGCGGGAGACTATCTCAACCAGGGCCGGTTCGGCCTATATGTCACACACTTCTCCGAGGAGTACAACACGCTGTACCGGAACGAAGGCGAGCTCAACTTCTCGGATGTCACGACCCGGTCAGGCTTGGACCGACCGACGTTGCCCTACGTTGGCTGGGGAGCGCTGTTCGGAGACTTTGACAACGACGGCTGGCTCGACATCTTCGTGGCGAACGGCCACGTCTTTCCGAACGTCGATCAGCTCCAGGAGTCGTCCATTGCCCCGTACCGCCAGGAGAGCCTCTTGTTCCGGAATCTTGGGGGCGGTCGGTTCGAGCAGCAGCTAGGCCTGCTGCGCCTGGATCGCGAGCAGTCCAGTCGTGGGGCGGCAAGCGCCGATTTCGACGGAGACGGGAGGCTGGACGTGGTGCTCAGCAACATCGACGCCGCGCCAGCCCTGTTCTGGAACGAAAGCGCCCGCGGAAACCAGCACCTCAGGATCCGCCTTGTCGGGTCGGGTTCAAACCAGCTCGCGCTGGGTGCTCAGGTCAGGGTCCGGTCCGGTGCTCTGCAGCAGCTGCGCGAAGTGCGGAGCGGCGGGAGCTACCTCTCTCAGGACGAGCTGGTCCTGCACTTCGGGCTCGGCTCTCGCAAGAGGGTCGACTCGGTAGAGGTGCGCTGGCCTACAGGCGAGATCTCGTCGTTGCGTGACGTCGAGGCAGGCGGGGAAATCACGATTCGCCAAGCGCCGACCGGACAAACGGCCATTCGCTGAGTCGGTGGGCTCTGAGCAAGTAGAGGCCGACTCCCAGCGCCAGTACCAGCAGCCCCAGCGCCACGATGGTGATTCCTGTCGAGACGAGCACGAGAAGCCAAAGGACCATCGCCACCAGGCTCGGGATCGGATACCCCCACATTTGGAACGGGCGGTGAATGTCGGGCCTGTACTTCCGGATCAGCGTCACGGCAACAATCTGCCCCAGCACCTGGACGATGACCTGGATCACGATTAGTGCTTGGATGATGTTGCCGAGATCAAGGAAGCAGAAAACTGTCGAGCCGAGGCCGAGCGTCAGCAGAGAGACGTGGGGGAATCGCTTGGTCGGATGCAGCTTGCCGAACACCGAGAAGAACCGCCGGTCCCTAGCGGCCGCATACGGGATTCTCGAATAGCCGAGGAGCAGGGCGAAAACGGAAGCAGCTGATGCCGCCAGGACCAGATAGGTGAGCAGATGGGCCGCCCAAGGCCCGTAGACGATCTCCATGAAGTCCGAAACGACGTGCTGGGAATCCATCGCGTCCCTCCACGGAACGACACCGAGGATCGTTGTGTTCAGGAAGATGTAGAGCAGCGCCACGATGGCGATCGAGGCGATGACCGCGAAAGGAATGTTCCGGCTCGGATTCCTGACCTCGCCCCCCAAGAAACAGATGTTGTTGTAGCCGCCGTATCCGTAAATACCGATCAGGGCAGCGCCTCCGAGTCCCTTAACGAAGCCCCACGAAAACGAGAAGGCTCCGTCGGGAACGTCCAAGAGCAGCTCGCCCCGGATGTTGAACAGCCCGGAGACGATCACCCAGAGAATCGTTCCTACGGCGACCAGCATGAGGATGAACGAGAGCCGGCCGATGGTCTGGATCCCGCGGTAGAGCGCATAGGTGATTACTAGGCACATGCCCACCGCGATGAAGTGGATGGTCAGGGGCGAGAGTTCGGGCCCGAGGTACTGGGTGTACTGGGCGAACCCGACAGCTCCGGTCGCAACCGATAGCGGCGCTGTGAAGAAGATCATCCAGACGAAGAGAAACGACATCAGCTGGCCCATCTTCTGCGGGCCGTAGGCTTCTCGAAGGTAGACGTAGGAGCCCCCCGCTCCCGGCATCGCAGCCCCGAGCTCTGCCCAAACCAGCCCGTCGCAGACTGCCAGCGCAGCCCCGAGCAGCCAGCCCAGCATGGCGTGCGGGCCGTCCATGGCGGCGATCAGGATTGGGATCGTGATGAAGGGGCCGATTCCCAGCATCTCGACCACGTTGGCCGAGACGGCTTCCTTCAGCCCTAGGCCTCGGATCAGGCCTGGTTCGCTATCTCCGCGGGAGGGTGGTTCTGTCGGCATTTGCGCTCGACTTGCAGGTTCGCATATTTCGCGAGCAGACCTCGCGAAGCAGCCGAGACTGCCGGGCCGCCAGCCGCCCGGACGCGGGCCCGGACGGCTGGCGCCGTTGCTAGAAGATGAATTTCAGCCCGAACTGGATCACCCGGGCTTCCCGCAGAGGATCGAGCACACGGGTAGTCCTGCCGAACCGGCCGTTGTGCACGCGGTTCTCGGGATTGTCGAACTGAGGCGTGTTGAAGGCGTTGAAGAACTCCCACCGCATCTGCAGCTTGGCGTCTTCGCTCAGCCCGAAGTTCTTGAACAGGGACAGGTCGAAGTTGTGATGCGGCCAGCCGCTCAGAGCAGCCACGCCGCAGGTTCCGAAGGTTCCGTTCTCGGAGATTGCGAAGGCCGACGTGTTGAAGAACTGCTCAACCGTTCTCGGACCTGCCGGATTGCCGATGCAATCTGCCCGGGGGTTCTGGCTCCGAGTCCGGCTCCTGTCGGGGCCGCGGATGCCTATGGGAGAACCGGAGGTGGAACTCCAAATGCCGTTGAACTGCCAGCCGCCCAGCACGTGGCGCGCGGAACTGTCGCGCGGGAACGGAATCGCCCATGTCCAGTTGAAGACGAACCGATGTGTCTGGTCGAAGACCATGCGCCCGTAGTCAGCAGCCAGATCGTAGGCGTTCTGCGGCCGGACGAGGTTTGCAGATGCGCCCCCCGAGAGGTTGTCCTGCGTGTCGCCGAGTGCTTTGCTCCACGTGTAGTTCACGTTGAAGGCCAAGCCCCCGACCATTGCTCGCCGCAGGCTCACTTGCAGCGCGTTGTAGTTGGCATTGCCGTTGCTGGCCAGGTGGTCGCTCAGGCGCGCCCAGTCCGGAAACTGATAGGTGACCGATCCGTCCGCCTGCAGGCGGCCTTGGTTCAAGGGCTGGAGCTTGCGGATGTTGTTCGAGTCGCCGCCCACGTAGGAGATATCCATCAGATAGCTCTGTTCGAGTTGGAACTGGAACCCGAAGCTGTACTGCTGCGACCACGGTGCCGTTTCGAACATGCTCCGGCTCCGGAGATCGATGCGCTGGGGATTGAACGCGTTGCTTTCCCCGGGGAACGGGTCGCTTAGCAACATCTTGGGCGGCTCGTGGAATTGCGATTCCTGTCCGCGGAATTCGATCAGCTGCGGGGGATTCAGCGGAAGCGCGGCCGAGCTCCCCATCCGGTCGATCGCTTGGTAGAAGATCGCGTAGCCGCCCCTGAGCACCGTGCTCTTTCCGATGCGATAGGCCGCGCCGAAGCGGGGAGCAAGGTTGTTGCGGTCGGGATGGACCAGCGCCCTGCCGAAGATCCCGCCGCCCTGTGCGCGTTGCACGCATTCGAACTCGCACGGCACCTGACCTAGGTCGCCGGGATTCGCAGTGATCAGAGCGCCGCGGCCTCCGTTCGCGTCGGGATCGAAGTTGGACATGAGATTGTCGCGCTCCACGATCGGCGTGAAGTACTCGTACCGGACCCCGTAGTTGAGCGTCAGCTTGGACGATGCCTTGTAGGCGTCCTGTAGGTAGAACATCATCCCGTCGGTATACGTGTGGGGTACGAGCGCCGAGGTGGCCTCGACCCTGCCGACATTACCCAGCAGCAGGTTGGCGAACCCGTCGCCCACATAGCCATTAGGAATGATGTAGCGGCCGTTGGGCGCCTTCACGTCCAAGTAGTCGTTCATGGCTCGCTTGTACTCGAAGCCGAATTTCAACGAATGGTTGCCCCTGATGACGCTGAGGTTGTCCAAGAGCTGGAAGACCTGGGAAGTCTGGAACTGCGGCCTCCACTCCGACGTTCCGAGGAGCGTGTAGCCGGACACGCGGATCGGCGGAAGGCCGTAGGCAAACGTGCCGGGAAGGGATCTCAGGCCGAAGTCTGGCCCGGCGTCGCCTTCCGGCGCGACGGGGTCGGACGTCGAATAGATTCGGTTGAATCCGAACCGCAGGCTGTTGAACACGGATGGGCTGAAGATCCGGTTCCAAGTCAGCGCCATCAACTGGCCGCGAACATAGCTGTTGGCCGTGAACCCGCCGGTGGCCAGTGGGTTCGGGAACGGGCCCTGCTCGACGATGGTGTCGGTTTGTAGAAAGCTGTAGGACCCATAGAGGGTGTCCTTGTCTGTCAGGCTATGGTCGATCCTGACGTCGAACGAGTTCTGGTCCAGCGGAACATCGAGGGCCGATTGGAAACCGAACTTCCCGGAGTTCGGATCCGGATACAGCGCGCCCAGCGCCATGCCCGCTGGGTCGCCGCAAGGCCGCCCGTCGGTTCGGCTCGCCCCTAGGTTGAGGATGTCATTGACTTCGTCCACGCAAGGCACGATCTCGGGATAGAAGGGGGTGCCATCTGCATCCCGGTCGATCACCAGGTCGCGATCCCCCGTGAAGATGCCCTGCTTCATTTGTGCGGTCGGAACCGTTCCGTTCGCGCCGGGTGCGCGACATTTCTGTGAAAGCTAAGCTGCGGCCCGCTCGTCCCAGTAGTCTGCAAAACGATTGGAGATCTGTGCGCAGCGAAGGGCGATGATCGAGTTGGCACCGTCGACGGTCCAGAACATACCTGATCGCTTTAAGCGACCGGCGATCACACTGCGGCACCCGGCTTCAATGACTCCGGAGCCGACGAAGAGATCCTGGCGGCGGAAGTCGGCATAGCGCATGCGCTCGGCATGGCCCTCGAAGTAGGCTGCCTCGGTGCGCAGCTTGTCGAGCAGTTCGGGCGCTTCGGGCCGGAGACTGCGCAGGAAGCGCACCAAGTGCTCGATGCGCCCCTCGTCGAGTTGCTTCTTGCGCCGGCGCACCCAGCGGCGGCGCTGCTGGCGGTCCTGCGGGAACAGCTGGCGGCCCAGCTCCCACAGATGCTCGCGGGAGTGGTAGATGTCGACGATCTCGATGGCGTTGGGGAAGTAAATGTGGCATAAATTCCAAATCCAAGCTGCTCCATCGCCGAGCACCACCACGCGCTCGGCGCGGTGCAAGCCGCGCCGCCAAGCCTCGTCGTAGATGCGCCGCCCGAACGCCTCGGCATCCTCGATCGCACCGGTGTACGTGGTGGAGTTCCGGTCCCGCACCGGCCGGCCTTCGGCGTCCAGTTCGGTCTGCGTGAAGACGCAGCCCAGCTTGACCTCGCGGGTCCGCGCCGCTGCGCCGTCCTTGCCCGCGCGCCCGGCCGCAGCCGCGACCGTGACCGGGATGCCGGTGCCGTCCATCTCGATGTAGAACGTGGCAATCGGCTCGCCGGTCTGGGGCGGGAATCCGCGCAGGGCCGCTTGCAGGCGGTCCGACTCGGCCCGCGCCGCCAAGTCGCTGCCAATCGCCTGGGCCTGCCGTTCGACGGCCTTGACACTCACCGCAATGCCCGCCAGCTCTGCGAGCAGCTCACGCCCGCGTGCGAACGGCGTTTCGCCGCCGACCACGGCCAGCAGGCGGCGCACGCCCGGCGAGTACTGCGTGCCCTCGATGTCCAAGTCGCTGTCGAACGGCACCGTGCCGCGCCAGCAGTGCCGACAGTGATAGTACAGCCGGCGCAGGCTGACACTGCCCAGCAGGCTGACCAAGCGCTTGGGGCGCGGCCCTTCGCAGCGCATTGCTTGGCCGCAGGAGCACAGCGGCGCTGCGCTGGCGTCCTCCGATTCTGCCAGCAGTTCCTCCAGCAGGCGCGCTCCGGCCCGCTGCAGGGCCGCGCGCGTGGCCTCTTCCAAGGCTTCGAGGTCAAACCCGCCGAGGCGGCGGCGGGCCTTGACGATCACTTGCAGCAGGCTGCCGACCTCGGCCTGGACGGCCTCTTGGATGGCGCGCAGCGTTTTTTTTTGGCACGTACGGCGGCGCCTGCAGATCTTGGGCCTCGGGCGGGCGCAGCTGGCAGATTTGCTCGTTGATCTGGACGAGTTCGGAGCTGAGCTGCCGGAAGTGGCGGAAGCTGGCCACCTCGCGTTCGGCCTTGTGGATCTGGGCGGGCGAGGAGAGGGTTTGCTGGACGGTCTTGCCAGCGCGCTTGTAGGACAGGCGCACTTGGGGGCCGTGGCCGGGATGGTCGTCGCGGGCGCAGGCGCAGTTGGGTTTGCCGCAGCGGCGGAAGGACGCATGGACGGAGCCGCGTCGAAAGTCGCCGAGCTGGGCGATTTCGAGCAGGATTTGCGAGCGCCGTGCTTCGAGGTCAGGCAGGGAGTCGGGCATGGGGCCTCCTTGACTGAGAGTAACAAATACACTCAGGCAAGGAAAGCCGCATCAGCAAAACTCGCATGATTCACGGAAATGTCGCGCACCCGTTCGCGCCACCGGCCTTGCTGGCGTCCGTGCGCTGGTAGTCGAAGAAGAAGAACGTCTTGTTCCTCGCGACCGGGCCGCCCAAGGTGAACCCGTATTGGTTGCGGTTCTCGGCCCCTCGCTCGATGCCTGCCGCATTGTTGAAGAAGTTGTTGGCGTTGAGCTTGTCGTCGCGAAGGAAGTACCAGCCGGAACCGTGAAACTCGTTCGCTCCCGACTTGATCTCGGCGTTGATGACCGCGCCTTGGCTCCAGCCGAACTCCGCGTCGTAGGTCCGTGTCTGGATCTTGAAGGACTGGAGTGCGTCCGGAGGCGGCTGAACGGCCTGCGGGCTCCGCTCCTGCCCATTGGTCGTGAACGTGTTGTTGTCGACGCCGTTGAGGGCGAAGTAGTTCTGGAGCGAGAAGTTGCCGTCGACGTTGATTCTCGCCTCCCGCGGATTGGACCGCGCGCCCGGTGCGGGGACCGCGCCGGGACTGAGCAGAATCAGGTCGGAGTATCGCCGCCCGTCGAGCGGCAGGTCCTCGATCTCGGCGGATTCGATCACGGTGCCTAGCTGGCCGCTTTCCGCCTCCAATCCCACAACCGGGGCGACGACCTCCACCTGTTCGGTGACGTCACCGACTTCCAGGGTGAAACCGACCTCGAGACGCTGCTGGATGGCGAGTCGGATCTCGTCCCTGACAGCCGTCTTGAAGCCATCCGTCTCGGCCCGGACTCGGTAGATGCCGGGGCGCAGGCCAGTCGCCAGGTACACGCCGGCTTCGTTCGTGCTCAGAACGATGGAGTCGCCCAAGCTGGTCAGTGTGACCGTGACATCGGCGCCGGGAATGACCGCGCCTTGGGGATCTCTCACGGTGCCGATGATCGTTCCGGTGTTGATCTGGGCGATCAGCGGCACTGTCAGGGGCAGAATTGCCAAAAATAGAAAGAAAGCTCGAGTGTGCATTTTCGACCTCCTCTTGCAGGCAATGCTTTGCGTCGCTTTTTCATACGCCTAGAACCGCCCGGAGTCAAACGAATACCGAGTGTTTTGACCGTATTTCGTAGGGAATTTGAAGCGATTGAGGCCTTTTGGGCCGGAAGCGTCAATCCGCCGACCGTGACGGCCCGCGATTGTGTTCGGACCGGTCGGCGTCGTCCTTGGCCGGTACGTGTCAAGGGTCGGGGCCGGTGCCGCGTCGTTGTTAGGCTTCTACGGGCTAAGCGGGGCGGCTTGCGATAATTCTCTGGTTACCGACGGGCACCTCATCGAGGGGGCCAAGCGGTGTTTCTAGAGGGTCGTGCCGACATCCCTGGCTGCGTTTGCCGGCTTCGCCCGCTCTCTTTCTCGAGGGGTCGTTCAAGGGCCGTTCGCGATCCCGTTCAGCGCCTCGCTCGAGGTCAGCATGGTCGTCACGACCGGGACGCTGATATTGCTGATTTCGGCCTGGCCGTTGTTATGTCACTTGGGAGTCGACCTGCTAGTCCTGTCTGCTGCCTTGCCTGAGTTGTTCGTGTAGGTCGCTGATCTGGCTCTCGAGTTTCCGCGTTCGCCCGGACAACAGCAGCACGTATCCGACGTGGAGCGCCCAAGCGATGCTGAAAGCGGCCCAAAGCCATTTGAAATTGGGTTCCAAACCGTTGACTCCTTTGTCTGTCAGGCCAGCGCCTGTACTTCACGCCTGAGTGCGTCGGTCTTGCGCCGCAGAGCCTCGAGCCTGCGCCTTTGGCGAACCAGGCACCAGAACAGTAGGCCCAGCGAAGCCATCGTTGCGAATAGGACGAAGGTCATCCGAGGGTCTAGCGACCCGTCACCACCAAGCACGGGAGCCGGGTGCTGCGTGCGCCACCAGCGATTCGCCATGTACACGATAGGCACGTCCACCATGCCGAAGATCGACACGACCGCACAAACGGTCGCGCGCTGGCTGGGCTCGGCGATGGATTGGCGCAGGATCAGGTACGCGGCATAGATCAGGGCGAGCAGGAGCATCGCTGTCAAGCGTGCGTCCCAAGCCCAGTACACCCCCCAAATCGGCTTCGCCCACAAAGAGCCGGTGATCAAATTGACGATCGCGAACAGCAATCCGACTTCGTTGCAAGCCACCGAAAGATCGTCTAGCCGGCTGGCGCGATTGCTCAAGTACGCGATTGCTGCCCCGCCGCCGATGAAAAAGCCGACAAAAGCAATGGCGGCGGAGGAGACGTGGAAATAGAAGATGCGCTGGACCGGCCCCATGCTGGCCTCCATCGGCACCCAGATGAAAATCAGGTAGATGGATGCGAGCAGTGCCGCCGCCGTGATCGAGGCCAGCGCTGTCGGGACAGCCGGTCGGAAACTAGCAGCCACCATGCTTGAGTGTACCCGAGCAGCAAGCAGAGGGACGGGACAGCCGCGCGAGCCGTCGGGCGACAATTGCAGTAGGGCACTATGACGCAACTCGCCGAATGTGTTCCGAATTTCTCGGAGGGCCGAGACTCGACGACACTCGATCGGCTCGAGCGAGTAGTCCGGGTGTCAGGGGCGAGGTTGCTGGACCGGCACAGCGATCACGATCACCATCGCTCCGTGTTGACTTTCGCGGCAGATCTCGGGGTGATCTACACGGCCGTCATGGCGGCGGCTGGGGAGGCCGTGGAGAGCATAGACCTGAATGACCACGACGGCACTCACCCGAGGGTCGGCGCCATTGACGTGGTTCCGATCGTGCCTTTGGACGATACGCCTTGGGATGCGTGCGTGGAGGTCGCCCGGTCGATTGGTGAGCGTCTCTGGAGTGAACTGGGCCTGCCGGTGTATCTATACGGCCGCGCCGCCGTCCGCGAGGAGCGAAGACTCTTGGAGACAGTACGCAAGCTGGGGTTCAAAAGACTTGCAGAATTCGTCCAAAGGGGGAAATACCTTCCAGACATTGGAGGTCCCCTCCTGCACCCTTCGGCCGGGGCATGCTGCGTAGGGGTCCGGGGGCCGCTGGTCGCTTACAACGTGTTGCTAGACTGCTGCGACGCCCAGCCCGCGAAGCTCATCGCCAGCCGGATCCGCGCGGCCGCAGGCGGCCTTCCGGGGGTGAAGGCGCTGGGCATGTACTTGGAATCGGCCCAGGTCGCCCAAGTTTCGATGAACATCACAGAGCCGGACCTGACACCGCTGCCGCTGGTCTTCGATGAAGTGTCGCGCCTCGCAGCGGGGCTTGGCGTGGAGGTGGTAGCCTCCGAATTAGTCGGCCTGGTGCCCCGGGCTGCTCTAGGCGCGAATCCGAGGCGATTGCGGATCGTCGGGTTTCATGATCGGATGATCTTGGAGGAACGCCTAGGCCGCGGAATTTGAGAAGCCGCTACGCGCACTAAGGCTCTCGTGTATAGCCTCTGGATCAACCTCGTCTGCACCAGCCTGGCTCGACGAATAAACGCCTTACGCGCGACCGCGCCCATATAGGTAGTCGTCGAGGCGTTCGGTAAGGTCTTCGGGAAGCCGGGCCCAGTCGTCAGCAGTGACATCGCGGAACCCGTTGGCGATCACGTCCTCGATCTCGACGCTGTTCGCATCGTCCCGAAGACCACTAGCGCCGACGATGTCTCGGAGTGCATCGATGTTCTGGGTGTCCCGGGTTTCGTCGTTCACTGTTCGTGTCCCCCGTGCGGCGTTGACGGCCAATCAGGATCCTCCGTCGGCGGCGCCGACTTTGCATCTCAGCACCACGATGCTAGCACCCGTGGCCCGTAACGTCCCGGAACCAACGCCGGAGTACGCAGGGTGATGGAAGATTGGGCGGCCTCCATCGGGTTGATGGAGGCCGCCACTTACGCCTTGCTCTGTCCGAGCGTCGTGACCGGCGCTCAGTCCTGCCTGTCGCCGTCGCGGGGTCCCCGGGGGGAGCGCCGCCCGCGGAACGGACGGTCGCGCCCAGAGCGTTCGCGCCGGTCGCCGCGGTCGTCTCCCCAATCACGTCCGGAGCGGCCCCGTCCGCCGGGACGGCCGCCGCGTCTGCGGCCCCGGTCAGAACGGTCCGAGTGATCCGGCCGATCGCCATCCTCGCCGCCCTGACGCTCGTGCAGAATGGCGCGCCGGCTCAGCTTGATCCGGTTGCCGTCCAGTGCGAGGCACTTGACCAAGACCTGGTCGCCTTCGTTCAACTCGTCGCTGACTTCGCGCACGTGCTGGTCGGATATCTCGCTGATGTGCAACAGGCCCTCGGTGCCGGGGAAGATCTCCACGAACGCTCCGAAAGCGGCGATCTTTGTGACCTTGCCGAGATACTCCTTGCCGACTTCCGGGGAAGCGGTGAGCGCCTTGATCCTCTCGATGGCCTCCTTGCCCTTGGCGCGGTCCGACGAAGCCACGCTGACCGTGCCGTCGTCGCTGACGTCGATCTTTGCGCCCGTCTCTTCGACCAGCCCCTTGATGGTCTTGCCACCCGGCCCGATCAGGTCGCGGATCTTGGCCTCGGGAATCGTGATCTGGACGATCTGCGGGGCGTGCTCTGCGAGTTCTTCGCGCGGGGCCTCCAGCGTGGCCGCCATCGTTTCCAAGATCTCTAGGCGCGCCTGGCGTGCCTGCGCGAGTGCCTGCTGCAGCACCTCTAGGCTGACCTTCGGCTGCTTGATGTCCATCTGCAAGGCAGTGATGCCGTCCTTGGTTCCGGCGACCTTGAAGTCCATGTCCCCGTAGTGGTCCTCGGCGCCTGCGATGTCCGTCAACACCACGAAGTCGTCGTCTTGCGTTACCAATCCCATGGCGATGCCCGCGACCGGAGCCTTGATCGGCACGCCGGCGTCCATCAGCGCCAAGGTGCCACCGCAGACCGATGCCATCGAACTGGAGCCGTTGGATTCGAGAATGTCGCTGACCACCCGGATCGTGTACGGAAATTTCTCTTGGTCAGGGATCATCGGCGTTAGGGCACGCTCTGCGAGCAGCCCGTGGCCGATCTCTCGCCGGCCCGGCCCGCGCATGAATCCGGTCTCGCCGACGCTGAACGGCGGGAAGTTGTAGTGGACCATGAAGGTCTTTTCGTAGTTCGGATCCTCGATCCGCTCCTGCCGTTGGCCGTCGACCTTGGTGCCGAGGGTGGCCGACACGAGGGCCTGTGTCTCCCCGCGCGTGAAAACGGCAGAGCCGTGGGCGCGCGCGAGCTCGCTGACCTCGCACGTAATCGGACGGATCTGGTCCGGGGCACGGTGATCGGGCCGGCGCTTGAGATCGAATACCTGCTTGCGGAAAAGCTTCTCCTGCCACGGATCCATGAAGGCAGACGCTTCGGCCTGCTTCTCGGGATCGTCGGCAAAGGCCTGCTTGATCTCCTTTTTGATGGCCCGGAACTCGGCATAGCTCGTGAGCTTGTCCTTTTCGCTGGTGTCCAAGGCGGCCTCTGCCTTCTCGCCCCACTTCGCCTCGATTTCGTCGCGCACCGCTTGGTCGAAGGCCGGAGGGGTGAAGTCGCGCTTTGGCTTGCCGGCTTGGGAGGCCAATTCCTCGATCGCCGCGATGATCTGCTTGCAGCCCTCGTGGCCGCGCCGGATCGCCTCGATCATGGCGTCCTCGTCAGCCTCGTTGGCGTCCGCTTCGACCATCACGATGCCGTCTTTCGCGGCTGCGACGGTGATGTTGACGTTGGCGTCGGCCAATTGCTCGTAGGTCGGGTTCAGGACCCACTCATCCTCGCCCAGGCGAGCCACTCGCACGGATCCGGTCGTATGGACGACGGGAATGTCT
Organism: Terriglobia bacterium; assembly: GCA_009838515.1. Lineage (GTDB taxonomy): Bacteria > Acidobacteriota > Terriglobia > Bryobacterales > UBA6623 > VXMF01. Next base: position 60,847 of record VXRL01000046.1, read on the forward strand.
GACACCGCCACCGCTGCCGATGCTCCGACCATGGCGTACAGGCTGGGATCGTGGGTTGGGTCAGACGAGGTCACCATTCCGATGACCTGCGTCTCGTTCCGGTAGCCGTCAGGAAAGAGGGGTCTCAGCGGCCTGTCGATCAGCCGGCAGGTCACGGTCTCCTTCTCCGTCGGGCGCGCCTCGCGCTTGATGTATCCGCCGGGGAAGCGACCCGCGGAGTAGGTGTACTCGCGATAGTCCACCGTCAGGGGGAAGAAGTCGATGCCCTTGCGGGGCTCTGCGGCGGAGGTGGCTGCGACGAGCACCTGGGTGTCGCCGCAACGAACGACGACGGAGCCGCCCGCCTGCTTGGCTAAGCGGCCGCTCTCGAGCGAGACGGTCTTGCCGTCCAGCTCGAACTCTACTGTGTGTTTCATGATTTCTGCTTTTTCCTTGTGTGACTTCCGTTGCGTTTAGCGGAAGTACGTTCCCGGCCTTGCAGAGACAGTGGCTAGGAGAGATGCACGGACACTGTCAGAGCGCCTAGCGCCATCGCTAGCGCCCGAGACCCCGTGCATTGTCTGGTGGCGTTCCCTGCGGACACAGGGACAGTGATATCCAGCTGACGCGTCTTGCCAGCAACATGCAGCATGGCCTGCTGGAGCCCCAGCGCGCTAACCGCGCAGGCCTAGGGACTCCACGACCTTCACATACTCTGCAGGATTCTTTCTGCTCAAATAGCGCAGCAGGCTGCGGCGCCTGCTGACTAGCTTGAGAAGCCCGCGCCGGGACGAGAAGTCCTTGCGGTGGATTTTCAAGTGCTCAGTGAGTTCCAAGATGCGATGAGTAAGAGCCGCGATCTGAACTTGGGAGGAACCGACATCGTTTGGGTGACTCCCGAAAGTCTTGACGAGTTCTTGCTTCGCCTCAGGTGCGAGTGGCATGCTCGATTCAGGTCTCCTTGTTTCTTCCAATCTCTGCTTGGCTTGAACCCATCGTAGCACAATTGTTTCCGGACCGCTTGCCCGCCCGGGCCGCGTAGCTTCGGGCGACAGCGAGCGATTCCGGGCGTGGTATGGTCGGGAACAACCCGCATGCGCCCCCCGTTGCGATCGACTGGCATGCAGTGGTTTGCGGCCTGTGCAGTGCTTGGCTGGCTCGCCGCGCTCGGGTCCGCTCCCCCCCGCGCCCAAGGGCAGGCGCTCCCCCAGCAGCAGTTCGTGGGAGGCCAAGTCTGCCAGGGCTGCCATGCGGATCTCTCCGACTCTTTTCGCCGCAATCCCCACTTCGATTCCGTCGCTTCCGGCAAGCTGCCGCCCGAGCGCACCGGCTGCGAAGGGTGCCACGGGCCGGGATTCGAGCACGCGATCTCGGCGGATCCGGACAAGATCGTGCGCTTTCCGGCGCTCACTCCCGCCGAGGCGCAGGAGAACTGCCTGGCCTGCCATTCGGGCGACCTCGGCAAGATGCATGTCCGCACGTCCGCGCACGCGACCGGCGAGGTGGGCTGCACCAGCTGTCATTCGATTCACGACCCGCACGATTCCGGGGCGCTCTTGGCGCAGCGGCAGCGGGATCTGTGCTACGGCTGCCACCAAGACATTCGCGCGCGCTTCGAGATGCCGTTCAAGCACCGCGTCAACGAGGGGGCGATGGAATGCACCGACTGCCACAATCCTCACGGCGCTCCCGTCGTCTCCTGGGCGCCGGCACATTCCTCTCGGATGGTCTCGCCCTCGTTCGGAAACGATCTGCCCTGCGTCGGCTGCCACACCGACAAGCGTGGGCCGTTCGTCTACGAGCACCCGCCCGTGCGGGTTGAGGGCTGCGGCAGCTGTCACGAACCGCACGGCAGCACGGCGCCTCGGCTGCTAGCCCGGCCTGTCGCGTTCGCGCTCTGTCTGGAGTGCCATAACTCGATCGAAGGCTTCGGGACGACCGGGCAAGGCATCGTCAGCCCGTGGAAGGGCTTCCACAACCTAGCCGATCCTGCATTCCGCGAGTGCGTGCTTTGCCATTCGCGCATCCACGGCTCGAATGCCGACCCCCTGTTCCGGCGATGAGATTCGGTCCGTTCGCACTCCTGGTGCCCACACTGGCCGTCGCGCAGCAACCGGTGGCGCCGCTTGCGGACGAACAGGCCCGCTCGCGGCAGATCGGTTCCTACGAGGTCTCGAATCTGCTGGAGGCCGGCTATCGCTTCGCGCGAGTGGGCGGCGACCACGACCTGTACCGGGCCGGCGTGAACTACGGCAACGGCATGCGCTTGTTCAACGGCCGCTTCCGGGCGACGTCTCTGGACCGCCAGGGCCCTCTGGACGAGCTTTCGATCGTCTCGGCGGGCGGGTTGGCGGACCCCTATCAGATGCACACCGTCCGGGCCCAGAGGAACGGTGTGTTCCGCTACGACTTGCAGCACCGCACCGTGCGCTACCACAACCGCTTGCCAACGCTGTGGCGGGGCGAGCACGGACTGCGGAGCAGCCGCACGATGCAGTCGCACCAGGTCGTCCTGCGGCCGGGAGGGCGCTTGGAGGGCATTCTTGGCCTAGACCTTAACCGTCGTTCCGGTCCGGGCTTCGCCTCGGAGGCGATCCCGCACCGAGACGGCGGCTTCGATGCCCGCAACTTCCTCCGGTACCGTTCAGACCTGGAGCAGAACGGCCGCCAGTACCGCGCAGGCCTCTCGGCTCGCTTTCTCGGGCTGGCGCTGACGGTGATCCAGGCGGTGGACCTGTACGAAGAGAGCGGCGCATCGGTCGACGCTTCCTCGGGCCCCTCGCTAGCCCCAAACATCCAGCCGGTCGAGGCTCTGAGCCGCTCCGCTCCTTTCCACGGCCGCACACCGATCACCACCGTGGCGTTGCGCAGTCGGGAGACCGGGCGCCTGGGCGTCGCGGCTCGCTTCGTCCATTCCGGGGGCTACCGCAACTCGACGCTGATGCAGAACCTCGCGGTGCCAGACCCGGCCGCCAGCGCAGCCACGATTCGCGACACGTTCGTAGTAGGGGATGCGACTCGCAATCAGGGCTCGGGCGAGCTCACCGTGACGTTCTTGGCGAGTTCGCGCCTGGCGCTGACCAACACCACTTCGTTTCACAACACCCGCATCGATGGGCAAGCCGCGTTTCTGGAGACAGGTCTGTTCCGGGACGAGTTCATTCGCTTTGACCACCTAGGCATCCGCAGGCTTTCCAATGCGAGCGAAGCGACATTTCGGCCCAGCAAGCAGATCAGCGTGTTCGGTGCTCATCGCTTCTCCGACCGGCGGGTCCGCACGCGCGAAGCCACACGCTACCCGGACTTCGAGTTCGGCAGGGATCTCGAGTCTCAGGACAACCGCGTCCGTACTGCGGCTGGCGGGTTCCGCTGGCTGCCCGCTCCCGGCGTTCGCGCCTCGGTCGACTTCGAGGTCGGCCGGGCCGACCGACCGCTCGCGGCGACCAGCGAGCGCCGCTTCCACAACGAGTCCGCCCGGATTCGCTGGAGGCGCGGCGACTTCACGGTCGGCGGATTCTACCGGAACAGGGTCAACGACAATCCCACAGAAATGCTGGCATACAGCTCCGAGAGCCGGTCTCAGGGTGTGCAGGCCACTTGGGTCGCACCCGAAAGCGGAACGGTACTGGACGCTGCCTACAACCTGTTGAAGATGGACGTTTCGACCGGAATCTTGAACCTGTTCGACCTACCAGACCTGCCCGACCGCGGCCGTAGCGTATATGCCAGCAGCATTCACGTCATGTCGTTGGGGCTAAGGGTAGTGCCCACGGAGCGGCTCACTCTCTCGCTAAGGTATTCGTTCACCAAGGACACGGCCGGGGGACGGGAGGGCCTTGCACGGGACGGTTCTGACTTGTTTTCAGGTCTACCGATGACGTATCAATCACCGCAAGCGCGCTTGTCAGTCCGACTCCGGGACGGCCTGCTGTGGAACGCAGGCTGGCAGTACTACGGATATGCAGAGAGGTTTTCGGGCACTCGCGGGTACCGTGCCCAAGTCGGCTTCTCCAGCCTTTCGCTGAGTTTTTAGGCGCTTCAAGCCGTGCCTGCAGCTACGACGTCAGGCCGACCTGCATCTCCCGGCGGAGCTTCTCAAGCGTGAGGGTCTGCAACACGACCTTGCCCGGACCGGTCAGGGTCGCCAGGAAGAGGCCCTCCCCGCCAAAGAGCGAGACTGCGATTCCGCCGGCCATTTCGATCCCGTAGCTCACGGTGTCGTCGAAGCAGACCAGCGATCCGGTGTCGGCCTGCAGGCTCTCGCCATCCGCCAGCTCGAACTCCACGAAATCCCCGCCTGCGTGAATGAAGGCCGTGCCTTGACCGCTCAAACGCTGCAGGATAAAGCCTTCGCCGCCGAAGAGGCCGGCTCCGATCTTCTTCGTGAAGGCAATGTCCAACTTGACGCCTGACTCGGCAGCGACAAAGCCGTCCCTCTGCACAAGGACTGACTGCCCCGGCTGCAGATCCAGCGGGCGCACGCGCCCCGGGAAGTCGCCTGCGAATCCGACTTCGCCGCCTCCGGTCGGGCACTCGAAGTGGGTGAAAAAAGCGACTCACCGCTCAGCTTGCTCTTGAGGCCGCCGATCAGCTTGCCCGCTATGCCCTTGCCGCGCATGGCTGACCGCCATTGGACGTTGGGCGTCTTGTAAACCATCTTGCCGGCTTCGGCGTAGACATTGTCGTTCGAATCCAGCCGGACTCGCACGATCTCAAGGTTGTCGCCTTGGATTTCATACTGCATCAGAGTTTTCAGAGTGCCACACTCCAGCATGGGGGCAGCGACCTTCTCGTGTCGCTGGCTGCGTTCGTACGGCACCAATCCGGCCGTGCAGAGGCTAGAATGACCGCATGGGCCTCGGCGCGAAGATTCTCCCGCTGATGTTGGCAGCGGCCATTGCGGCCGCCCAATCAGGCCTCAGCTACAGCCAGCTGCGCCAATTCGTCAAGTCCTCGGTCGACCAGAAGCTTAAGGACAAGGACGTGGCGAACTACCTGAAGCGGCAGGTCGTCCGCTTCGAGATCTCCGATCGCTTGATCGAGGAGTTCGTAGGCTGGGGGATCGGCCCGCGCACGCTCAAAGCGCTGGAAGCCCTGCAAGTCTCTACGTCGGGCATGCCGGCGCCCGTCCCTGCAGAGTCAGAGGCCAAGGCAGTCCCGCGACAGTCCCCGCCGCCTTCTGAGGAAGAGCAGCGACGGATCATCGAGCATGCTCGCACCTTGGCCCAGGCCTATACGGAAGAGCTGCCCAATTACGTCTGTCTTCAGGTCACTCGCCGATACTTCGATCCGACCGGCATGGAGATGGACTGGCTCAAGCATGACGAGATCAAGATGCGCGTCAGCTATGTGGACGGCAGAGAGGACTACGAAACGCTCGCCGTCAACGACGTGGTCACCACGAAGGGCTTCTCGGAACTTGGCGGGACCACCAGCACTGGCGAGTTCGGAACGATTCTCGACAGCCTCTTCGACTCGGACACGGATGCTCAGTTCCGCTGGGCCAGGCACTCGCTCCTGCGCGGCCATCCAGTCTACGTGTTCCACTTGGAGGTGCCCAAGTATCGGTCGAGCTGGTCGCTCACAACCGGGGGAACCGGGGGGGAAGAGCTGCGCAGGATCCGATCGGGATACACGGGACTGGTTTACATCGGCAAGGAGTCCGGGCGGGTTCTGCGCATCGTGATGGAGGCGCAGGGGATTCCTCGCGGGTTCCCAATGCAAGAGGCTCGCTCGCGGCTGGACTTTGACTTCATCGACCTCAGCGGCCAAGCCTTCCTGCTGCCGCTGAAGGCCCAGGCGTTCGTGCGGAGCGGACGTTTGCTGACGCGAAACGACCTCGAGTTCCGGCTGTATCGCAAGTTCACTGCCGAGGCAACGATCACTTTCGAAGAGATCGATGGCCTCGAGCCCTTGCCAGAGGACGAACCCGAACCCAAACAATAGCCTGCCTCGCGTTTTGCGCATCGGGATGCAGCGGCCGCGGTCGCTATACTCAGCACCATTCATGCGCTGGCTGCTTATTGGCCTGCTTGCCCTGGCCCCTTCTATCGCCGCGCTAGGAGCGAAGCGGCCGCCGAATGTCCTGCTGGTGATGGCGGACGACGTCGGCTACGAGTGTTTCGGCGCGTACGGCAGCCGCCAGTACTCCACTCCTAGGATCAACAAGCTTGCCGACGGCGGAGTCCGATTGACGAACTGCTTCTCGACTCCGCTCTGCACTCCCAGCCGCGTGGCCTTGATGACGGGCATGAGCAATGTCCGCAACTACGCAGACTTTGGGGTCTTGCTGCCTGACCAGTACACCATCGCCGACCTCTTCCGCGAGGCCGGCTACGCCACGGCTGTTGCGGGCAAATGGCAGCTGCAAGGGAGCCAGAACGCGCCCGGGGTGCCGGCCGGCGATGGCTTCGACACGTATTGCCTGTGGAACACCGGGAACACGGAGCGCCGGCGCTTCTGGAACCCGTCGATCGAGTGCGACGGCGAGATCATCGATGTCGCAGAAGACGACTACGGCCCGGACATCTTCACCGATTTCCTGCTCGAGTTCATCGAGGCGAATCAGGACCAACCCTTCTTCGCCTACTACCCGATGGCACTTGTGCATTCGCCCTTCCTGCCAACCCCGCACTCGAGCGACCGTTCTTCAGAAGACGAGCAGCGCAACTTCGAAGACATGGTGGCTTACACGGACTTCATCGTGGGGCGCCTGCAGGACCGCCTGGAGGCTCTTGGCCTGCTGCGCAACACGGTATTCGTGTTTACTTCCGACAACGGCACGCACCACGACTTGGCGTCCCAGCTGGGCGGCGCGAGCATCCTGGGCGACAAGGGCGCCCCGACGGATGCGGGCACGCACGTGCCGCTGGTCGTCAACGCGCCGGGGCTGATCAAGGGAGGCCGCGTGCTGGACGACCTCATTGATTTCGTGGACTTTCTGCCGACCGTGGCTGAGGCAGTGGGGCTTGGGCTGCCCAAGAAGATCGAATCGGATGGCGTGAGCTTCTGGCCTCGCCTGCTGGGACAACCCGGCCAGCCTAGGGAGTGGCTCTATACGTACTATTTCCCCAGACCGTTTGCGGAAGAGTTCGCATCGCCGTACACCAATCCCGAGGTAGCCTACGTTCGGGACAAGCGCTACAAGCTCTATCGCGGAGGGGAGCTGTTCGACCTGCGCACTGACCCTGACGAGACCTCACCAATGGACATTTCGGGGTCCGAATCGAAGGCTGTGCGAGACAAGTTGCAGTCCGCGCTCGATTCCATGCCAGCGGCAGGCGAGCGGATTCCGCCGGAGCGGGGAGAAGCTTCAAAGACCGCCGCGCGGCCGCGCTGGCGCTAGGCACGTCTGCCCGGAAGAGGGGTCTGCGCCGATCCACAGCGAGCATGGGCCGGACCCTCTGCTAGGATGGCTGGCCGATGACACAGACAGCCACCGAATACGCAGCCCGATTGGAGGTTGACTACCCGCAGCGGCTCGACCGTCTCACAACCCTCTTCCGCATCGTCTTGGCGATTCCGATCGTGTTTATTGCAGCGCTTCTATCGGCGAGTGGTTCCGAGACCTTGAAGGACGCAAGTGGAGAGACCGTCACGGTGGCTGGCTCCACCATTGGATCCATCATTTTCGCAACGGCGTTGATGATACTGTTCCGAAAGCGATACCCGCGCTGGTGGTTCGACTTCTTGCGGGAGCTGACGCGATTCCACGGACGTGTGTTCGCTTACTTGGCGCTCCTCACGGACCACTACCCTTCGACGGTTGACGAGCAAGGCGTGCACCTGGAAATCGACTACCCAGATGCCGAGCATGACCTCAACCGGTGGCTGCCATTGATCAAGTGGCTGCTGGTCCTCCCGCATCTGGTGGTGCTCGCTTTTCTTGGCATCCTCGCCTTCGCATCGGTCATCGTGGCTTGGTTCTCCATTCTGCTTACGGGGCGATACCCGGGGTCTCTCTTCGAGTTCGTGGTCGGGGTCTGGCGCTGGGGGCTACGAGTCTACGCCTATGCGTTCCTGCTCGTCACTGATCAATATCCTCCGTTCAGCGTGCGGTAGCGTCGACTGCCGCCCGGCAGCTATCGATCGGGCCGATTGAACGGCGTCGCGGTAGTACGCACTTGGCGTGCACTTGCAACCACTCGCCCGCCGCCCTAAGGAAGGCCCGGCACGGTTGCCTCGCTCGCGAATTTGGGCGATCCTCATTGTGCCGGTGCGACCGCTCATCGAGAAGCGACCCAACCATGCATCGAACGCAGGGTGGGTCACCACGACGCTCGTACTTCTTGCACAGTGCGTATGGACGCCGTTGGCGGTGCCCGGCGCAGAAGATCCGGTCCTGCGTCTCGACCTAGGGCCTAGCGAATCCACCGTCGCGGATCGGCATGTGCGCCTCGGTCCCGGTGACGCCTACTCGGTCGAGCGGGGCTATGGGTGGGAGAGCTCTCTTCAGGACGCGTTCGATGTGGTGCGGCCACCAAGCAATCCGGAGTGGCTCGGGCCAAGCGGGCAACTCGTTCCGGGGGACTACGTGGCCCACAAGGAGCATAACGATCTGACACGGGACGGCATCGCCTCAACTGACGATCTCGTCTTTCGCGCCGACCTTCCCGACGGCGTCTACCGCGTCAGCTTGGTTCTCGGCCGGCTGGATCGGCCGGCCTGCTCGATGCAAGTCGAGTTCAATGGCGCGCCTGTGGCCAGCGACGTTCATGCAAGGCACTTCGCCGTCCGCGGCGTACCGGATTTCCTATACGGCTTCCCTCGCGTGGTCCGTCGCAATGTTGAGGTGCGAGGGGGTTTCCTGCGGATCCGGGTCCGTGGTGACGATTCGGGATTTCGCGAGAGGTTTCTCGGGGAGTTCGAACGGCCGGCCCCGGTCAGCTACTTGGTCGGGGTGCCCACCCGCAATCGCAAACCCGCTAGCCCTGAACTGGACGCCTGGGGGCGACTCAACCCGCGACACGGCACTCCGGGTGGGGGTGTGTGGGTCTATGCGGATATCGGCTGTCCGTTTACCGAGAACGTGCTCGCAGCGATCCAGATCCAGCGATTCCGTAGCCCACCGCTGTCCGTGGCGGATGGACGCTTGAGGGCCAACATTGACGACCCCAGCCTCCGCTCTGGCGCCGAACTCTTTCAGGCCCGGCGATTCGCTGACGCCGAAGCAGCGTTTCGGCTAGTGGGCGATGACTTCGCTCGGTCGCTCGGCCTTCTGTGGCTGGCTGGCACCGCTGACCATGAGCAAGAGCGCCGTCTGCTGCCCGATGCGGTCGGGTTGCTCGAGGAATTGGCCCGACGGCCGGCGCCGGACCCCTGGATCGGGGAATTCCTTGAGCAGGCGCGCCGGCTCTCGACGGCCATCCACCGCTTCGATCACGCCAGCGAGCGCCAGCGGGTCTACACCGAACTGTTGCTGATTACCGGGGAGGTCGACTCGTTCGAGCCCGGCGATCCCTTGTACGCGAAGGGGAAGACTTACGCGGGGCGCGCGCTGTTGATGATCGACCCGCACCGCTGGGCGTTCGCTTCGCATGCCGGCAAGCAGATTCTCGCGGATCTTGAGTCTCGAGGGGAGCGCAGCCGGTACACCGACTGGTACCTCCACGAAGAGTGGTCGGACGAGTTTCCAGACTGGCAATTCGCCGATTATCGGAGCTTGCGCGCGGGCGCCCCGGCTTGGGCGGGCGAAGTGTTTGAAGCCTACAACCGTGAACTCGATTTGGCTGAATGGTGGATGAGGAATCGACAGCAGAGCGATGGTTCGCTAGGGGGAGGGTGGGGAGACGACGTCGAGATCTTGCGAAGCTTCGCTGCCTTTGTTGGAGCTAGTCCCGACGCGAGCCCGCTTGTAATGCACGGAATCCGCGCGCTGGCTGACGGAGCTTGGTTCAGCGGGTCCGTCGACACCGAAGGGGGGTACTTCGCCGAGGTAGGGGACACGGAGCATTCCGGGGAATGGACGGCTGACACGCTGGCGGCCATGATCCAATCCGACTACGGCAACCCGATCTACATCGAAAGGGCGCTCAAGACGGCCAAGCTGATGCGGGATCTGTGGATGGACGTCAATTCGCGAGGTTGGTTTTTGATGCGCTCCAATTTCCTGGGCGCTTCCGGCGTCGGGAGTGGAGGCAGGGCCAATGATTCGCGTATCAATTACCGCCCAGCGATGCCTGCACTGGCTGTCTTGCGGTACAACTCGTTGCCCGCAGTTGAGCGTTTGTTCGTCAGGTGGGCCGATGCGTGGCTGGCTGCGTCGATGTCCACGGACCGGGGCAAGCCTCGCGGAGTGATTCCGCAGGAAATCTCCTTTGCCGACGGCATGATTGGAGGCGTTGATTCACCTTCGTGGTTCCGGGCCGCTCGTCCGCCCGGCACTGTCAACTACGACTGGGGAGGGGTCGGTTCCTATCACGACTCGATCGTCGACTTGCTGCTCACGGCTTTTCGCGCCACTTCAGACCGGAAGTACTTGGAGCCCATGGAGCTTGAGGCGGAATTCGTACGCCGGCATCTCCCTGAGTCCCTGAAGGCTTCACCCCTGCTAAGCCGCCCGGGTCCGCCGCATCCTGACCTTTGGAAGGGCCTGACCGAAGGCAGTCCGGCATGGGTGGCCGCGAGGCTCGCCTCTTGGCCGAGAGCTTGGAATCGAATGCAGGATGTCCTGTTCCCTCGGGCGGACTCGTCAGAGACCACCCTTCGAACGCTTGCGGAGGCGACTCGGCTGGCTGCGGAGGAAAACGAGTTTGCGAGACGGAGGTGGCCGCACGTGACCACCGAGATGATCGCGACCGATAGGGTGTACTTTCCTGGCCTGGGTAACGCAGTACGCGTATTGACCGGTCTGGGCACGCTCGGGAACCGGCCCATGGTCACTTACTCCGGACTGGGCAGGAAGTTCGCTGCGGCCCTGCTTTCGGCCGATGCTCGGTCCCTCCGTGTCGCGCTGTATAGCTTTTCCGGCCAAGCGGAGACGGTGGAGATAGTGCCTTGGCTCTTGGACGTCGGGCCGGTCTACAAGATTGAGGTCGGGCCGGACCAAGACGCGGACGGCCACTTCGAATCGATCACCCGCGAGCACTCCCGCCAGCTGGCTCACCGGGGCCAGGGCTTTGCCGTCGAACTGCCGCCCGGGCAGGGCACAGTGGTGCGGATCCAATGGGAATCCGGGGAGCCGAACCGATCTCTGGCAGCCGACTTGGCCGTGTCCCCAAGCGACATTCGGTTCATTCCCGAATACAGCCGTGTCGACGTTACTGTGCACAACATTGGCGCGATCGCCGCGCGATCGCTCGAGGTTGCGCTATATGAAGCGGATCGGCTCATCGGCAGGCAGCTTGTACCTGGCGTTCAGGCACCGGACGCGCTGCTTCCGGCCACAGTCCGCGTTGGTTTCCCCTTCGTCCCGAAATTGCCTCGCGGAAGATTCCGGGCCGTCGTTGACGCGGCCGACGGAATCTCGGAGATCTCGGAACGCAACAATGAAGCATTGGCTGATCTCGATACTCCGTTGGTCGGCAAGAAAAGACACGCCCACCCGTGACCGGTCTACCGGAGACCCGGCCCCTGAATCCCGCCCGCGCTCAAGCTGCGCGGCCACTGCCCCAAACCGCCCGAATCGATCGAGCCGGTCTTGCCGAACAGTGGGGTCTGGTGGCTCGCTTTCGTGGATCGTTGGTTAGCGCGGCGGCTCCGGCCTGTCTAGCATAGGAACATGTCTCGTACGATTGGCATGATCGAGCTACTGGCGCTCGTGACATTCGGGCTCTTCGGCTGCGGAGATCGCGGTATCGGCCCGCCACCGGAATCTGAAGTGCGCATGATCGAGGAGAGCCTGCATGGCGTCACGGTCGCAGACCCCTACCGCTGGCTCGAATCGGGCGACTCCCCGGAGACGCGCGAGTGGATAGCGGAGCAGTCCGCATACGGACGCAACTACTTGGATGGCCTGCCCATGCGGGAGGCCGTCCGCGAGCGGATGGCCGAGATCCTTGCATCCGGCTCAGTTTCCACGCCGGTCGAGGCCGGCGGGCGTTACTTCTATTCGCGCCGCGACGGCGACCAAGACCAGCCCGTCGTCTACGTGCGCGAAGGGCTTGAGGGAGAAGACCGCGAACTGCTCGACCCCAACGCCTTGAGCGATGACGGCACCACGACGGTCGACTGGTACGTGCCCTCCAAGGACGGCAAGCTGCTGGCGTACGGCAAGTCGGTGGAAGGCACCGAGACCAGCACGATGTACATCCTGGACCTAGAGTCGGGCGGTGAATTGGAGGACGTTTTCCCCAAGGTGCGCTTCGCCAACCCGCAGTGGTTCGGGGATGGCTCGGGATTCTACTACTCGCGACCGGTCGACGTTGAGTCGATCGGCCCCGGCGAGGAGTTGTACGACCGGCGCGTCTTCTTGCACAAGCTTGGCCGCAGCTACGCCGATGACCCCGTGGTCTTCGGGGAAGGACTCGAGAAGGCACACATACCCGACGGCATCCTGAGCGACGACGAGCGCTACCTAATGCTTGACACTTTCTTGGGCTGGGGGCGCAACCACCTCTATGTGCGCGATCTGCGCACAAACAGGACAGTCACCATCGCCGAGGACGGCGAATTCAGCTATCTCGGCGAGATCCTGGGCGACAGGCTGTATCTGCTCACGAACCGTGACGCGCCGCGCTACCGGGTCGTGATGGTCGACCTGCGCCGTCCCGAGCCTGAACACTGGACGACAGTCATACCCGAGAGCGATGCCGTGATCGAGTTCGCAACCATCGCCGGTAGCCGTTTGTTTGTCGGACGGATGCGGGATGCGCACTCCGAGCTGCACTCGTATCAACTCGACGGGACAGACGAGCGCCCAATCCAGCTTCCTGGATTGGGGACGGTCAGCGGGTTCACTTCCAAGCCGTCCAGCGACGAAGCATTCTTCTCGTTCAGCTCGTACGTCCACGCCCCCACGATCTACCGCATCGAGTCCGGAGCGACCGCACCCGAGGTTTGGGAGCAGGTCGATTCGCCGGTCGACTCGGACGCCTTCGATGTCCGGCAAGTGTTCTACCCCAGCAAGGACGGCACCAAGATCCCGATGTACCTGATCGCCAAGAAGGGCACGCCGGCCGATGGCAGCGTGCCAGGGTTGCTATATGGCTATGGCGGGTTCAACATCGCGTTGACGCCGAGCTATTCGACTTGGATCTTCCCTTGGATCGAGGCCGGAAACCTGCTGGCCATCGCAAACTTGCGCGGGGGCAGCGAGTACGGCGAGGAGTGGCACAAGGCGGGCATGCTGGGCAACAAGCAGAACGTCTTCGACGACTTCATCGCTGCCGGGGAATATCTCAAGGCCGAAGGCCACGTGGACCCCGAGCGCCTGGTGATCCACGGCCGCAGCAACGGCGGGCTGTTGGTGGGCGCTGCGTTGACGCAGCGGCCCGACTTGTGGCGGGCAGCCGTTTCGGGCGTGCCGTTGCTGGACATGCTGCGCTACGACAGGTTCCGCATGGCCAAGCTATGGGTCTCCGAGTACGGCAGCGCAGAGAATGCCGAAGACTTCCAGTGGCTGCATGCGTACTCCCCGTACCACCGCATAGAACAAGGCCAGGCCTATCCGGCGACGTTGATCTACACCGCGGATTCAGACTCTCGGGTCGATCCGATGCACGCGCGCAAGATGGTCGCCCGCTTGCAGGCAGCAAATTCAGGGAAGGCGCCCATCTTGCTGCGCTACGAAGAGTCCGCCGGGCATGGGCGCGGCAAGCCGTTGCACAAGATCGTGGACGAGTGGGCCGACATCTGGAGCTTCATCTTTGCCCAAGTGTGACCGGGCGGCGTTGTCCGGCGGTGATAGGCTAGTGCTTTCTCCGCCGACCTCGTGCCGGCGGGCCCGGCTCCGGGCCTGCGCGTGGTTGCTGTAGTTCTGTGCCCGATTCCGAGTCCGGCCACGCTCAAGTCGTACGCAAGGCGGGCGTGGTCAGCCTGGCCGTGTTTCTTAGCCGGATCACCGGCTTGGTACGGGAAATCACGTTCGCGGGCCTGTTTGGCGCCGGGATGGTCTACGACGCGTTCGTCGCGGCCTACCGGATCCCGAACCTGCTGCGCGACCTGCTGGCCGAGGGAGCCCTATCTTCCGCATTCGTAACGACGTATTCGCAGGCGCTTTCCGAAGAAGGTGCCGAGCAGGCCAAGTCGCTTTCCAACCGCCTCACTACGCTGCTGGTCCCGGCGGTGGCCGTGGTCTGTGTGGCCGGTACCGTGTTCGCCCCGCGCATCGTGGAGTTCCTCTTCCCGGGTTACTTGGCGATCGAGGGCAAGTTCGAACTGACGGTGTTGCTGACGCGCATCATGATTCCGTTCCTGCTGTTCATCGTCCTAGCGGCCAAGGCCATGGGCGTGTTGAACTCGCACGGCAAGTTTGGGATCCCCGCGCTGGCCTCAACACTCTCCAACCTCACGTCCGTGGGCACCGGCCTGCTCCTTGGGTTCGTGCTAGGCCCGGAACTCGGATTCGAGCCGATCGTGGGCATGGCGCTCGGCACACTGCTGGGAGGTGCGGTGCAATACGGCTGCCAGGTTCCGAGCCTGCGCCTGACCGGCCTTCGCTTCCGCCCCGAAGTGGCACTGCGGGACCCGGGAGTGCGCCAAGTGCTGCGCTTGATGGGGCCCGCCACAATCGGGGCCGCCGCGGTACAGATCAATGTCATGGTGAACTCTGTCTTTGCTTCGCGCCTCGCGGATGCGTCTGGAGAGATCATCAACGGACCGGTTTCTTGGCTGGGCTACGCATTTCGCTTCATGCAGCTCCCGCTAGGCTTGTTCGGCGTTGCCGTCGCGGCCGCCACCTTGCCGGTTATCTCCCGCGAAGCCGGAGCGGGACGCTTTGACGAGTTCCGGGACACGCTCTCCCGGTCGCTGGGATTGGTGTTCCTGTTAACGATTCCCTCCACAGTCGGCCTGCTAGTCTTGAGCCAGCCCTTGATCGGGGTCGTTTACGAGCGCGGACAGTTCGCCGCGTCAGACACCGAGCAAACCGCCTTGGCCTTGGCCTTCTATTGCTTGGGCCTAGTAGGTTACGCGTCCACCAAGGTGCTCGCGCCCGCTTTCTACGCACTGGACAATGTGCGGACGCCGATGATGGTCTCGGTGTTCTCAATTGCCCTGAACTACACCCTGAACTTCCTGTACATCGAAGTCCTCGGCTGGGGGCACTGGGCATTGGCACTATCGACGTCACTGGTGGCGACGCTGAATTCGATCCTGCTGTTTGCATTCATGCGATCGCGGCTCGGCGGAGTCCGGGGCACTCGGCTGTTGCGCGGGGGAACCAAGATCGGCGCCGCCTCTGCCGTGATGGGAGCGTGCTGCTGGATTTGCGCGCGCTTCATCGAAGCGGCCTTGGGGCCGGGCACGTTCGTGGGCCGCTTGGCAGCACTGCTTGTAACGGTGCCTGTCGGAGTCGGGCTGATCTATTGGCTCTGCCGATTGCTGCGCGTGCCGGAATTGGAGTTGGCCCGTAGCGCGATCACGGCCCGCTTGGTTCGGCCAGCCAAGCCGCGCGGCTAGCTCTCGCCTTCCGCAACTACTTCCTGCAGGGCATCGACCGCAGGAGGCTCGGGCGGGTCTTCGGTCAGAGCCCTTTGCAGGTTGAGGGGCAGTTCTTCGAACGCCTCGTTCAATGCGTCAGTGGTCAACGCGCCCGCTTCGGCGGCAGCGTTGACGTATAGGGTGTCCAGCGCGCGGCCGAAGGACGAGTCGCGGGAAAACTCCGGCGGCTCGCCAAAGATCAGCAGCCGCATGGCGTCGGTGAGCCGCTCCGCCCAGATACGGGCGAGCAGCTTCGCGTCGTCGGTCTTGGCCAGCGTCATGTCGTCGGCGGTCACGCTGACAATCTCGAGAGAATCTGGCGAGTCGGTGAACTCTTTCTGGACGATCGTCGGCAGGCCTTCGCCGCTGCCCGTCTGGATCGTAATGACCCGCGGCGGATTGGCAACCAACTCGTCTAGAGCTTGGTCTAGGCTCGCAACGACTTGCTTGGCCCGAGCGGCCCCCGCGGCGCCCGAGACAGGGTCGCTGATTTGGAAGAGCATCAGCTGCCCCATGCGGATGGCGATCGGCACACCCTCCGTAACCCCTTCATTCGGCAAGAGTTCGAAGCGCACTTCGGGTATTTCCAAAGTCAGCACGCTGGGAGCCTGCTGAAGGAAGAACACCAGGCCGATGACTGCGAGTCCGAGGCCCAGCGCGACCAAGGTGAGTGGCTTGGTCAGGACCTGCTTGAGCGATTCGCGGTCGGAACTGTGCGCCAATGCGTCCAGAGCTTCGTGGGAAGGTGGCGCGGCCTGCCCTTGAGAGTCTGTACGGGGGCTGTCGACTTCGGGCATGCGGGGAACAACCGAGCATTTCTATTGTTACCCTTGCGTGGTAGCAATGTCGAATCAATGAGGGCCCTTCGATGAGCCGCTCCGCTGCTATTGCAGTCACCATGCCGGAAATCAGCCACAACGACACTCAATGGGCAGGTCGGCCGGTCCACTCGCTGCGAGCGAGTAGCATCTTGAGCCCAACGAGTGGATTCATAGCGGCGGCCGGTTTCACGCACTCCCTCACACCGGCCCGCAACTGCCTCTTCGGCTGCACCTACTGCTACGTGCCGACACTGCGCATCTTCGGCGGCCTCAAGCCGGCTGACTGGCAGCACTGGGGCCACCATACGACGATCAAGACGAATGCCGCTGGATTGCTGGGGCGACAGCTCAGCCCATCGCAACGCATATACTGCTCCCCGCTGGTGGACCCGTACCAACCGGCCGAGGAGCAGGCACGGCTCATGCCGGACATCTTGGAGTGCCTGTGTCGCCGGCCGCCCGCCGTGTTCGCATTGCAGACGAGGGGCGCCCTGATCCTGCGCGATCTCGAACAGCTGATAGAACTGTCCCGGCACACGCGACTGCGGGTGAGTTTTTCCCTCACGACGGACCGCGACGATGTGCGCCGGCTCTACGAACCGCACTGCGACTCGATCCAGGAGAGGCTGCGCGTTATCAGCCGCCTCTCCGAAGCGGGAATCGCGGTGTACTGCACCTTGGCCCCGCTGCTGCCGTGCGATCCCGTCGCTCTGGCCGAGTCGGCCTTGGGAGTCACCAGACACGGAGTGATTGCCGATCCGCTGCACAACCGGAAAGGCAAGCCGAGGGGTGCGACCACAAGGCCCGAAGGGCTGCGCGTCAGCGACGCGAACGGGTACGAGCAATGGCATTGCTCTGACTTTCAGGCCCGAGTGATCTCCGCGATCCGGTCGCGCGTCGAGGCGACAGGCAGGCAGTTTGGAGAGGGCACCGATGGCTTCCGCATGTTGGCGGCGTGATGCGGCCTGCTGTCCGACGGACGTTCCCGCCGGGTAGAATCGGGTGGTGCGAGTGCGCTTGATCGAGATCGCCCATACGCGGTCCGGCGACAAGGGCGATACGGCCAACGTGGGGCTGATCGCTCGCAAGCCAGAACACTATCCGGTGTTGCTGCGCGAGGTAACGGCAGAACGAGTGAAGCAGCATTTTGGCAGCCGCTGCACCGGACCGGTCGAGCGCTTCGAATTACCCAATATCGGCGCGTTGAACTTTCTCCTGCATGGAGCGCTGGGCGGCGGCGGCACGCTTTCATTGCGTGTGGACGCACAGGGCAAGACACTCGGGGCCGCATTGCTGAGGATGGAAATAGACGTGTCTCCGGACGAACTCTGAGCCGTCCGGGCCGGCGCCGGGTGCTGTGATAGCGTGGGTTGAAGTGCAGGATCTGACTTGAGCGAAGAAGTACGAATCGTTCCGCTGGGCGGCCTCGGCGAGTTCGGCATGAACATGCTCGCCGTGGAGTCTGGCGATGACATGATCCTGATCGACGCCGGCGTGCTTTTCCCGAGTGCGGAGCACCACGGAATCGACGCGATCGTCCCCGACCTGACGTATGTACTTGACCAGCGCGACAAACTGCGCGGGCTGGTGCTGACCCACGGTCACTTGGACCACATCGGCGGCGTGCCCTACTTGCTAGAGCAGATCGATGATGTGCCGATCTACGGCACCGCGTTCACGCTGGGGATGGTGCGCAAGCAGATCTCCGAATTCACCTTGCTCAAGCCACCCAGCTTGACTACGATCGCCGCGCGGGAAGAGATCAGGCTGGGCTGCTTCACGATCGAAGGCGTTCACGTAACCCACAGCACTGCGCAATGCCTTGCCTTGGCGATCTCCACGCCGCAGGGCTTGCTGCTGCATACGGGAGACTTCAAGATTGACCAGACTCCGCTCGACGGGCGCACGTTTGACTTCGAGCAGTTCGCCGAATATGGCAAGCGCGGCGTGTTGCTGCTACTGGCCGACTCGACGAACGCCGACGTGCCGGGCTTTAGCGCGTCGGAGCAAGCAGTCGGCCCGGTGCTTGACGACATCTTCCTCAAGGCCGAGCAGGCCCTTTTCTTCACATGCTTTTCCTCGGCCATCCACCGGGTGCAGCAGATCGTGGATCGAGCGGTTGAGCACCGCCGCAAGGTCGCGCTGGTCGGCCGGAGCCTCGATAGCGCCTGCAACATCGCCATGGACCTCGGCATCCTGCGGATCCCGCCGGGAACGTTGCTGGAGCCATCTGACCTTGAGTCCTACCCGCGGCACGACCGCGCCACCATCATTGCCGGCTCGCAGGGCGAGCCGCGTTCTTCGCTGACTCGTGCCGCCGTCGGCCAGCACAATCTGGTCGACATTGAAGACGGCGACATCGTGGCCTTCAGCGCCAAGATGATTCCCGGGAACGAGAGCGCGATCTTCAAGGTGATCGATCACCTGTACCGACGCGGCGCGAAGGTGCTGTATGGCGATGTGTGCCCGGGCTTGCATGTTTCCGGTCACCCCTGCCGCGAGGAGCTGAAGCTGATCCTCAACCTCGTCCGCCCACGCTACTTCGTGCCGATTCACGGCGAATACAGGCAGCTGGCGCAGCACCGGTCGTTGGCCATGCAAGTCCGGGGAGACGATCTGCAGGACTCGTTCATCCTCGGGAACGGCAACGTGCTGCAGCTGGACGAGTTCGGGGCTCGCGTGCTGCCTGACAAGGTGCCGGTGGGCCACCGCCTGATCGACACAGGCACGCGCAGCGAGGTCATTCACGACGCCGCGCTGCGTGACAGGCGACGCCTGTCGGAGTTCGGCGTGATCGTTCCGGTGGTCACGATCGACGAACGCACTGGCAAGGCCGTGGACATCGAGATCTTGGATCGCGGATTCGTCGTCTCGGAGGGGTCCGAGGCGATGCTGGGCGGAGCACAGGCGATCATCAGCGACGCGGTGCGGTCCAGCAGCGCGGAAGAACGGCTGGATGTGGCGCTGATGGAAGACAAGATCCGGGACGAGTTCCGGCGCTATCTGGCCCGCAAGACCTCGCGTCAGAGCCAGCCGCTGATCGTCCCAGTGGTATTGGAAGGCTGACCTGCGGAGCCTACGTACTCGTGGGGCGGCGTCGCAGGCGGTCCCACTCTTCGAGATACTCGGCTAGGTGTTCGCTATCGGGCGTGGCGGCGCGCTCTTCGACCATCTTCCGCAACAGCTTCTGCTCGTCTTGGTACTGTTGTGCCGTCAAATGCCCGGCGAAAAAGGCGGTTCGCAACCAGAGTAGAAACGTACTCAGAGCATCTTGCTCGTTGTACTTTACGATTCCGTCGATATCGCCGGCCAGCCACTGGGTGGCGGTGCTGCCGCCGTCGGCGCCGCCGATCTTGCATGGGATGCCTGACTGGCGGGCGAGTTCGTTGAGGCTTGGCTGAGCCTTGCCCCAGCCGCCGATGACATTGATCAAGTCGACATTCCACTCGCTGTCCCTTGCGAAGTAGTCCACGCCCTCCCACGGCTTGTCGGGCCGTTGGCAGAACTTATCCGCTTGGATCCCGTGAACGATGCCGCGCTGAATGAAGATCCGTAGGTCCGACCCTGCCGAGTTGAATCCGACCAGTTGCGGGCGGACCTTTCCGACGCTGTCTAGGAAACCGCCAAGGACGGCCGCTTCGTCGCAGTCTTCCAAGCTGGCCGGAGTCTTGGGGCGGGAGCGGAGATCGAGGGTGATTTCGCCGTACCGATCACGCTTGCGTCGAACAAACGCGATCGAGATCACCCGGCAAAGCACGAGTTTGAGGAACGGCCGGGGGTTCTCTTCGCTCGCGCCATTCTGGCGCCACATATGCTCGATGACTTCCGCCTCGGGGATGTCCTCGGGCAGCTCGTAGAGCACTCTGCCGGCGTTGGCGTCCGGCACCCACTCGGCATCGTAGGCCCAGACGTCATCCTTGACGGTCTTGAACATCGCGACTATCGTTGCATAGCCCTCGGTCGCCCAAATGACCGGGCTGGGATCAGTGGTGCGTTCGCGCCAGCGGCTTGGACGGATCGACCTTGAGCCAGAGCAGCATCGATACGAAACACGAGCAGGCGATCAATCCGAGAGGCAGATTCCAGCCGTATGAGTCCACCAGAGCGCCGTACCCGACGCTCATCACGACGCCACCGACCTGGCCGGCTGTGTTCATCGCGCCGCTCACGCTGCCGGACGCCTCTCGCCCCACATCCACGCAAACGGCCCACGCGACCGGCAGCATCACATCGGAGGCGGCGAAGCCCATGGCCAGCACCAAGCTAGCGGCAATGCGGTCTTCGATAGCGAGCGAGAGCAGGATCAGGACACCCGCGGTTCCGATCCCTGCCATGCCGACGATCCGGCGGCCCCAGGTCAGCCCGATGCGATTGACGAGCCCATCGCTAAGCGAACCGCTGAGCCAGTCGGCGCAGGCAGCGAGCAAGAAGGGCAGGGCGGTGTAGGCCGCGAGTTCTGAACTCTGCCAGCCCTTTTCGGACGACAGGTAGCTAGCTGTCCAGAACAGGTACCAGTTGGACGCGTAACAGAAGAAATGGTACATGCCGAGGATTGCCCAGAAGTTGCCACTGCGCAGCATCCCTGTCAGCGGCACATGTCCCCGCTTGGCCGACCCCGCTCCGATGATGGCGATCTCCCCGGCATTGACCCCGGGCTTCTGTGAGGGGTAGTCGCGGAAGAACTTCCACCACCAGGCCGCCCAGACGATCCCGAGCACGCTGAAGACGAAGAATACGCTCCTCCAGCCCCAGTTGGAGATCAGAGGCAGCACCAGCAGGGGTGACAGCGCACCGCCGAGCCGACTCGCCATGAAGACGATGCCTTGAGCCCGCGCCCGCTGCTGGGGAGGGAACCAACGGGACACCACGCACGAAGCGTTGGGATACGCGCCAGCCTCGCCAGCCCCGAAGAGGGCGCGGACGACAAGCAGTTGAGCGTAGCCGCGCACAACGCCGGTCAGGGCCGTGAAGCCCGACCACCAGACAACGATGCGCGTCAGGATTAGGCGCGGCCCGAAGCGGTCCCCTAGCCAGCCACCCGGCACCTCGAACAGGCCGTACGCGGCCAAGAACGCGGCCACGACCATACCCCATTGGGCATTGGACAGCCCTAGGTCCCGCTGCATCTCGGGCGCGGCCGAATTGATGCAGACTCGATCCAGGTAAGTGACCACCGAGAGCAGAAACAGCCCCAGCATCACCGTGCGCCGAACGTTGCTGGGCGCCGGCTGCTGCTTGGCTCGGGGATCGTCGCTCAAGGGCCTGTCCTGCCGCGCGGAATGCTAGGCCGTGACGAGCGTCTTGCGATAGTCGGCTAGGAACTTTTCCAAGCCGATGTCCGTCAGCGGGTGGTTGAACAACTGGTCGAAAACCTTGTACGGCAGAGTGCTGACGTGGGCGCCTGCCAAGGCTGCCTGCTTGACATGCAGCGGGCCTCGCGCTGAGGCGGCCAGAACTTGGGTAGGGTAGCCGTAGTTGTCGTAGACTTCGACGATCTCCTGGATCAGGGCGATTCCATCGTGCGAGATGTCGTCCAAGCGCCCGATGAAGGGGCTGATCAGATAGGCCCCCGCCTTGGCTGCGAGCAGCGCCTGCATCGGCGAGAAGCACAGCGTCACATTGGTGCGGATCCCTTCGGCGGTCAGTCGGCTGACAGCCTTGATGCCGTCGCGAATCAGCGGGATCTTGACCACGACAGAATCATGGATCTTTGCTAGCTCGCGCCCTTCGGCGACCATCGCGTCGGCTTCAGTAGCTACGACCTCTGCGCTGATGTCGCCATCGAGGATTCCGCAGATCGCCCGGATCTGGTCGTGGTGGTCGTGGCCCTCCTTGGCGATCAGGGAGGGGTTCGTCGTGACGCCGTCCACGATGCCGTAGGAGGCCGCCGTGCGGATTTCCTCCAGGTTCGCGCTGTCGATGAAGATCCTCATTGGGTGCTCCTTGTGCGTCTGCCGGCCGGAATCGGCGAACGCTCGGGCCAGCGGCTGGCCGCCGCTAGCGCTTCACTCCGGGCTTGTCCTTGCCGTTTCGCTCGCCGCCGGCTGCCACCGAGACTTCCAACTCGGCCAGCTTGCGTCGCAGGCTCGCGACCTCGCTCGCATCGCGGTCCGCCGGAGCGGATCGATTCCACTCTTGCAAGCCGCGATTCCAATGCCGCTTGGCGTCGGCGATCCGGCCCTGCTTGAAGTACACGTCGCCCAGGTGCGTGTGCACCACCGGGTCGTCCTTGTACTGCTCCAGCGAGCGCTCTAGGAACTTCGCGGCCAGGTCCAGCTTGTTCTGGCGGAAGTACACCCAGCCAAGGCTGTCGAGGTAGGCGCCGTTGTCGGGCTCTAGGTCCAAGGCGCGCTGGATCAGGTCGTGCGCCTCGTCCAGATGCATGCCGCGGTCGGCGAACATGTAGCCGAGGTAGTTCAGGGCCGTCGAGTTGTCGGGCGCGATGTCGAGCAGTTCCCGAAACTTGGCCTCTGCTTGCTCATAGCGTTTGGCGCGTTCGTACATCGAGCCATATGCAAACAGGACGGCGATCCGCGCCTCCTCGGAGTCGACCAGCGTGCTAGCACGATCGATCTGTTCCTCGGCCTTGTCGAACTGACGGCCCTTTTCGTAGACCCGGGCCATCGCTAAGGCAGTGTCGATCTCGGCCTGTCCGGTCGCGCCCATGCGCTGGACGACCTTGATCGCCTCCTTGGTCTTGCCGCGGTCGGACAGGGTCGCAGCGAGCAGGTTTGCCAGTGCGGGGTCATCCTTGAACTCGGCGGTGGCCCGGCGCGCCTCCTGCTCGGCCCGGGCGAAGTCCCGGCTCTGAAGCCAAGTCTGGACGATCTGCGCAAGGATTTGCGGCTTCAGGTCTGGCTGAAGTGCCGTGATCTCGCGGAAGGTCTTGACCGCCGACTCGGGCTGGCCCTGCTCGCGCTGGAGAACGCCGAGGCGCTCGAGCAGCATCAAGCGCCGCCTGTGCTCGCCTCGGGGATATTCGTCCCGGCGCGTGGCATCCAAGAGCTTGGTCAGTTCCGCAATCGCCTGCTCTTGGCGGCCCTGAGCTTCCAGCAGGTTGATGGCAGCGAATTGGACCTGCAGCGAGTCGGGATCGATTTCCCGAGCCTTGTCCAGCGCCGTCCAAGCGCTGGCGTAGTCTTTCAGCTCGCCTTGGAGGGCGGCTATGCGCAAGAAGTACTCAGCCTCGCCGGAATCGAGCTCCGCCAGCACTTGGTATTGCTCGAGCGCCTTCCTGAACGCGCCCGAGCGAAACAGGTTCTCCGCCAGACGCTGTCGCGCCTGCAGGGTGTTTCCACCCTCCTGGAGCAGGCGCTCGTAGAGCCGGGCCGCGTCTTCGGCACGCCCGGCCTGCTCGTAGGCCCCTGCCAATGCGTTGATGTGCTGCCTGTTCGAAGGCCCTTCGCTGACGACCTGCTCGAGTTCGGTGATCGCATCGTTGATCTTGCCGGTCTCCAGCAGGATATATGCCAGACTGACCCGCGCGTCAGAATTGCCGGGCTCCAGTTCGATGGCCCGTCGCAATGCCTGCTGCCCAAGCTCCGGCTCGCCCGCCAGGGCCTGCATTTGGCCAAGCTCCAAGTGGTGGGTAGCTTTGTTGGGCTCCAGCTCCACCAACAACTGGAACTGTTCGATCGCCTTGCGCAGGAACTCGAGGTCCGGCTCCTCGCGGTTGGGGTCTTGGCGTTGCTTGGAGTAGTAGGAGCGGTAGATCTCGCCCAGCAACCGCCGCACTTCAGCGTTCTGGGGATCCCGCGCAATGATCTCGTCCGCCAGGGCCACCGCACGAGAAAGGCGGTTCGTGGCAGCGAACAGGTTGATCATTTCCATCCGGATCAGTGCCGAGTCCGGATCCCCGTCCAAAGCGGACTGGTACTCCTTCGCCGCCCGATTGATGTATTCCTGCCGCCCGAACTGCTGCGCGAACTGGTGGTAGAGGTGGCCGAGGGCGAAGTGGTAGTACGATTCACCCCGGTCCGGGCCGCTCGCAGCTTCGTCGGCGGCACGGAGTGGGACGGGCAGGCACAGCGCTGCCGCAAGCAACGCTAGGTACCCGCATGCCCCGAAAGCCCCACGCAAGGAAAAACTGCGGGCAGGAATCCAATACCTACTAGGCATTCGCTGCGAGTATTATAGCGATTGCTCGGTCTCTGACAGACAGTCAGGCCGATTTCGCAGTTGGTTGAGTCTTCCAGCGGCGGTGAATCCAGAGCCATTGCTCGGGATTGGCCCGGATCCGGTCCTCGAGCACTCCCTGGAAACGCTGCGTGTTGATCTTGATGTCGCGGTCCGCTTCGCCGCTGCGTACGATCTCGATCTCTGGGCCGTACTCGACGACGTGACGTCTGGACGAGGCGTTCCAGAGCGCGAAGGCGGGCACAACGGCGGCGCCTGACCTCAGTGCCAGCTGCGCGAAGCCCTTGTGCGCGGCCGCCGGCATCCCGAAAAACTCCACGAACACGGCGTCCTCGGGGAGGGTGTTCTGATCCGCCAGAATGCCAACCGTACTGCCCGCGGCGAGGGTCCTGAGCACCTCGCGAGCCGAACTGCGCTTGGCGATGACTCGGTTGCCGTGTGCAGACCGCCGGGCTTCGACGAGGCGGTCTACGAGTGGGTTGGCGATCGGCCTGACCATGACGCTGATGGACCCGACCACGGCACCGTGGGCCAGCGCCCCGAGTTCCCAGTTGCCTAAGTGCCCGGTCAGCAGCAGGACACCGTTTCCCTTCGCCTCGGCAGCGCGGAAATGCTCGAGTCCCGCAAAGTCCACATGGTGCCGAACCGTTTGCTCGGACCAGACCGGCAGTTTCGCCAGTGCCAGCGCCACACGGCCGAGGTTGCGATACACGCCGCGTCGAATACGGCTACGGGCGGCGGCGTCTAGCTCGGGCAGAGCGCGCTTGAGGTTGTTCTCCGCGACGTCGCGCCATCTTCTGACCGCGATGCCGCAGGCGAGCCCTGCGAGTTCAGCTAACGGTAAGGCAAGGCGCTGCGGCAGCCAGCGCAGGAAGAACAACAGCTTGGCAGCAGCGCCATACTCCCAAAGCCTCACCAAGCCCGCTGCCAAGGCACTCTTCCGGGCCGAATCCGCCACGCCCACACAGTCCGTCCAAGGTCAATGCTGCGAGTCCGCGTCCCGCCGTTGCCGCCTAGGACGCCAACTGGAATGCGCGCGGCTGGTACAGCCATTCCACGATGTTGCCTTCGTGCGGTTGAAGCCAGTTGAGCCGGACAGTCGGGATCGGCCCGATGTTGAGCCTGTCGATCGTCGGGCAAGTGACCAGTCTGCGCCGCAAGGACTCGTTGTCGGTGATGCCGCTGCACACCAGCGTGGGACCGATGCGCTCCAGCATTTCGTCTTCAGGGCATTCCACGACGCTCACGAATGGGAACATGAACTCGCGATTGGCCAGAGGATGGTCGGCGGACTCGCAGTGAACCACTGTCGGCAGCAGGTAAGAGCAGTGCTCGCGCGTCACGGCGCGGTCGCAATCGCGCAGCTTGGCGGTGACGTCTGTGGCGCCGCCCTGGGCGAGCTCGCCATCGATCAATCCCGAGACAGCCTCGGCCACCCCTGCCACGGTAAACGCCGCGAGCGACGCTTCTGGGTCCTGTGGATCAAGGGGACGCACTTCGCACAAGCGCTCGGCAATGGCCTGCGCGATCTCTTCTCCGTGGCGCGACACCCAGATCGACGAGGCGTTGATGCAGCTGCGCCCGCTGTTGAGGAACACGCTGTCGACCATCATGTCGAGATGCTTGCGCCAGTCGTCGACCGCGTCGTCGCCGATGATGACCTTGCTGTATCCCGGGCCGTGGACCTGCACTCCAGGGTTGGCCTTGTACAGGTCGATCGTCTGCTGCCCGCCGAAGACCATCGTGCGCCCGCAGCACTCCACGACCGTCTGGCCCGCGGTGCGGCCGTGGTAGACGGCGACGGCTTCCTTGGGGATGCCCGCCTGGATCATGGCGACCGCCATCCGATAGGGCGCCCAAGGCTCTTGGGAGCCCGTCTTGAGGCAGAGCCCGACCTGCAGGGGTACCGCGGGAATCCACAGCGTGTGCACGCCCGGGGAATTGCTCGGCAGCACCGCGCCCAGTACGTCGGTGTTGGCGTGATAGCTCAACATCCGCCCGGCACTGTCGAAGCCGTAGCCTCGGGCGAGAATCTCGAAGTCCAAGCCGCGCGTGAGCGAGTCCATGATCGCTCCCATCTCGCGGCAAACGCCGACCAGCTTGGCCATGTTGGCGCGGCACATGGCCTCGGGCAGGCCGGTCGTGGACGATTGCTGGTGGATGAACTCGGCGGGAGTCTGGCTGCCGGATCCCAGCGGCAGTTCCGCGCTTTCGAACAGATCGCCCGCCTGCTCGATGCGTTCGATGATCCAAGCCGGGGACTCGGAGCGCAGAGCGGCCTGAGCCCGCGGGGCGAGCTTGAGGTCGCGCTTGACCATGGCCGGCAGGACTTGGCTGACCTTCGCCACCGGCTCGCCGGTGTCGAAATGCACGGTCTCGACGGTGTCTAGGCTCTCGTAGGGCTCTCCCCAGCGCAGCGCGGGCAGGTGGATCATGTCCATAGTCTAGCCATCAACGCGCCAGCGGGCCTAGCCCGCGTCGGAAGTGGCCACTCTAGGGGTCGCCGGCATGCCGGCCGCTACTCGCCGACGGATTCGGCCTACCCGAAGTGATAGGTGCCTTGGGCTTGGTTCCAGTAGACCTTCTTGTTCTTCCGCAGGGACATGGTGGCGAGATGTCCCGTCACTGCGGCCTCGTGACCGAGTTGCGCCGGGCAGTTCAATTCGGCACCGTGCGCGATCGCGTCAATGAAGTTCTTGATGTGGTCGTCGGTGGCGTTGCCCTCGTTGAAGTCCTTGCGTGCGTCGAAGTGCATCTCCGGACGCGAGGTGACCGATTCCGGCAGGCCCCGAGCCTGCTCGGGGTACACGTTGAGATAGCGCAGGTTCATGACCTCGAGCGTGCCCTCGCTGCCGCAGAGTTGCTCGCCGTAGCCGTAGTGGGAGTTGCTGAACGCAGCCGTGTAGCTGATGTGGAAGTGGTCGTCGTACTCGAAGCCGGCCGTGACCGTGTCGGGCACCTCGCGGTCGTCCTGGGTCCAATAGTGGACACCACCGTTGCACATCACCGAGTCGCAGTAGTGCCGTCCGGTGATCATGTGGATCGCGTCGGTCTGGTGCACCAGCAGGTCGGTCGAGATGCCACCTGAGTAGTCCCAGTAGAGCCGCCACTGGAAGTAGCGCTGCTTGTTGAAGGCCGTGTCGCGTGCCGGGCCTAGGAACTTCTCGTAGTCGGTGTTGCTCGGTTCGGAGTCGGCCGGGATGGTGTAGCGCCAAGCGGGGCGGGACAGGGGGCTGTTGCGGTACCAGAACGCCCGGGCGTAGACCGTCTTGCCCAGCACGCCGCTCTCGTAGATCTCGCGGGCCTTGGCGTAGAGCCTGGAACTGCGCCGCTGGGTGCCGACCTGGAAGAGCCTGTCGCTGGCTTCGACAGCCTCGAGGATCTCGAAGCCTTCCTCGATGGTGTGCGAGAGGGGCTTCTCGCAGTAGACATGCTTGCCGGCCTCGAGCGCGGCGATCGCCATGTCGCGGTGCAGGTGCTCCGGGGTCATGATGAAGACCGCGTCGATTTCCGGGTCGGCCAGCAGCTTGTAGTAGTCGTTGTAGGTGTCTGGCGCGGTGCCCTGGTCGCTGATGACGTCATCCTTCGTCTTGGCGAGCCGTGGCGAGAAGGTGTCGCAGATCGCCTTAACGGTCGCGTCGTCCTTGGACACCTTCATCAGGGTGCGGATGTGCTTGCCGCCGCGATTGCCGAGACCCACCCAGGCGGTCCGCACTTTGCTGCCGGCGGACTGCGCGCTCAGGATGCCTGGCGCCGCCGCGACAGACGCCGCAAAGAGTCGACGAGAAATGGGGATTGACATGATTGACTCCAGTTTATGCGATTGCCAAACCACTGCTGGGATTCGCGCGCGGAAGCGCTCTAGGGCAGGGCAGCGGCAAGCTACCACTCGATCAACGGCTTAAGCACGCCCTCGCGGTACTCTGCCATCGTCTCGAACGCCTCTTGCCCCCGTTCCAGAGGAAAACGGTGGCTGATGATGTCCTCCGAACGGATCAGGCCGCGCTTGAGCAGGTCCAGAGCGTCGTGGTCATTGCCGTTGGAGCGCTTCTGGACGTGAATCCTGGCCTCGCGGTCGAGGGCCGTCCAGAGGTTGAGCGGGATGGCGGGCTCGGCAGGAATGCCGACCAGCACCATGCGCCCGCCGGGTCGCAGGCAGGCGAGGGCGTTGTTGATGGACTCGCTCTTGCCAGCACCGTCGATGACGACATGAGCCCCGCAACCGGTCAGGTCCATGACCGCATCGACTACCGAGTCTTGGTCGACATTTACCGCCACGTCCGCGCCTAGCTTGAGCGCCCGCTGCAAGCGGTGCTGGATCCTGTCGGCAGCCACGATCACCGAAGCCCCTGCCACTTTGGCCAGCGCGACTGCGATGAGGCCGATCGGGCCCGTGCCCAGAACTGCAACCGTTTCTCCCATGCGCAGTTCGGCGAGCTCGTAGGAGTGCAGCAACACCGCAAGGGGCTCGACGAAAGCCGCGTCCGCGAACGTCATGCCGTCGGGCATTGGCATCAGGTTGCGCCGGGGCATCACGGCGTATTCGCGCAGGGCCCCGGGTAGGTCGCGCCCCAAGAACTGATTGCTCAGCGCCAGGTTCTGGCGCCCCGTGCGGGTGAATTCGCACTCCGCCCGCACGATGAACGGCTCGACCGCAACCATCGCGCCGGGCGAGAGGTCCGTTACGCCCGGCCCGACTGCGGCTACCTCGCCGCTCGGCTCGTGTCCCAGCACGCACGGGTAGTTTGCGTCCGAGCCGGCGATGCCGCCCTCGCTGAAGGTATGCATGTCGCTGCCGCAGACACCACTGGCCCGTAGGCGCACTAGGACCTCCATCGGTCCCGGATCGGGCGGGTCGGGCAATTCGCCCATCTCGAGCCTTTGCGGGGCAACCAGCTGTAGTGCGTTCATTGGTCGGGGCAAGGCCCGCACGAACCGCATTGCAGCGCAGGCATTGAAACCATCATAGTCAAGGCATTCGGCATGGAGCGTGCCGACCGAGCTCTGGTCGCGTGCCAGCCAACGCAGGTACGAGGATCGGCCGGGACGACTGCAGTGGAGATCTCACGACAGTGACACCGACGCTGAGAACCGGGTTGATTTGCTGGCTGGCCGTGTCAACAGTCGGCTGGGGCCAACCGGCCGAACTCTCGGCTCAGGAGAGGCCACTGCCGGAACTGGGGGCATTCCTTGAGCGCGTCAAACAGAATCTGACAGGCGATCGTCTGCTGCAGAGTCAATATACTTTCAACCACCACGAAACGACCCGGCTGATTGATCGTCAAGGGGAAGCGAAAAAGAGTTGGTCCAAGGAGTGGGAAGTCTTCCCATCGGTCGATCCGAAACTTTCTTATAAGCGCCTGATCAAGAAAGATGGGCAACCCATCAAGCCGTCCCGAATCGAGAAGCAAAACCGAGAGCATCGCAAGAAGATAGAAAGAATCATGCAGCTTCCTCCCAAGCGCATCGAGCAGAAGCGCCGTGAGGAAGAACAGGAAGAACAACGCCAGATCGAAGAGCTCTTTCGGCTCTATCAATTCCAGATTCAGGGCAGGGACACGATTGAACGGATTGCCACCATTGTTGTCTCATTTGAGCCCCGGCCTAGCTACCGGCCAAAGCTCAAGTCGGTTCGCCCGCTACGAAAAATGCGAGGACAAGCCTGGATCTGTGAGGATGACTATCGACTGGCTAAGGTCGAGATCGAGCTAATCGAGCCTGTGTCCGTTGCTTGGGGTGCGATCGCCCGTATGCACAAAGGTGCCCGCCTGCGGTTTACGCGACGCAAGGTCAACGACGAGATCTGGCTGCCGGACGAATCCTACTTCCGAGGTTCCGGTCGGGTCCTTTTGGTCAAGGGGTTTCGCATGGAGATTCGCAGCCGCTATACCGACTACCGCAAGTTCACCGTGGAGGATTCGGTGAACTATCTCTCTCATCCAACTTCTTCGTCGGTCAATTGAGTCACGACTAGGGGTTGTCGCCGGATCGCTCACCGCAGGGTATTCAGAAACCCGGAGACTCATCGTTCCCTGCGCTGATCAATGATCGGCGATCCAGCCAGTTCGTACTGGTAGATTCGTGGAATTCGTGGACGAATCATGGTAGCGACGAACATCCAGTCAGTCTCCAGGCGGCTACGCTCAGGCCTCTGGGCTACTCCGGCGCCCAATCATGTACGTCAGTGCGCAGCCAAGCGTGGCCAAGGCGGTCGCGCCGAGTGCTTGCATTAGCGTCGGCAGGCCGAACGCAGTGGGGTCGTCCCGAAAGGGCCAAAGGCCCAGGACCGCGCCGACGAGCAGGCCGAGCAAGAAGCCGAGCATCAATGCCCGCTGACGATCGAGCAACAGGCGTAGCAGGCTGCTCATGCCGACGAGTGCTGCCAACGTGCCGGCGGCGAATGGTGCCAGGACCTTGGCCGGAGCGGCAAGCGCCTGCCAGTGCAGGTCCGAGCCTGCTGCGAGCGCGAGCTTGAGTCCGTCAACGGCGTCAAGCACGGGCACGTACTGCCCGCTGAGCAACAGCAGATAGCTTCCCGACAGGCCGGGCAGCAGCATCGCAGCGAAAGCGGCCAGGCCGGCCAAGAATAGCGCTGCAGCAGACGAACCGGCGCCGGACGCCGAGCTGGCCGGGATGAATAGCGTGGTGCACATGCCCGCTAGACCCACGGCGACACCGATCCATGTCCTGGCGCCGGGTCGGCCGATCAGTTTCCACAGAACCGGCACGCCGCCAAGCGTCGCTCCGAGGAACACGCTGTAGGTCATCCAGCGGTGCATCAGGACGAGATCGCGCATCGTTCCCGCGACGAACAGGACCGTTGCGGCGGCGGCTGCTGCGACCGCCGCGACCAAGGCGATTGCGCCGCGGTCCGGACGCAGCGTGACGAGCTTGGCGATGGCATCGATGCACTGGGGGTAGATGCCGGTCGCCAAGAGCATCGTCCCGCCGGATACGCCGGGTACCAAGTTCGCCAATCCCATGAGCGCTCCCCCGGCTAGCGCTCGCAGAAACGGTACTCTGGCCGGCTGCACTGGGCGGTCTGGCATGGCGAAGACAGGGCTGCGTGAGCGGGGCAACGAATCTGCCGCCGCTTTCGCGCCTATGCCGGCTATCGGCCGACTTCAGCGCTTGGAGGGGCTGCGGACGCCGTTACGGCGGCCGTCTGAGTGGCGGGCGGTTTGGGAGGGGCGGGGTTCGGCTTGTAGAGCGAGACCAAGCATCCTCCCAGGGCCGCGCAGGCGATCCCGGCAAAGAACTGCCACCGAATTCCGCCCACTCCACCAGCGGGCGGATGGAGCGCCATCGAAACTAGGGCGTTCACGATGGGAGCCCCGGCGAAAATGATCGACATCACCACGGCTGGGGTTCCCTTGGCTCCGAACGCAAGCAATACCCCGAACGCCCCGACGGCACCAACCGTGCCCGCGATCAGAGACATTGTCATCCCACGCGCGGGGTAGTGCCAATCCGCCCCCGATACGATCAGGATCGCGAGCGGAGCCAGCACGGCGACCAAGAAGTAGGCGATTCCGACGAACAGGTACGCTTTGTAGCGACCGTGCACCGGATCGGCCATGCCAAGCTGGCCGCTGTGCAGGAAGACGCCGTACAGGCCCCAGCACGAAACGGTCATCAAGGCGAAGATCAGCCAGCCATAGCCCGCTTGGTTCATGGTGATAACTCCTTTGTGTTGTGTGGTTTCCAGAAACTGTTGGAAGTTCTCAGGAAAATATGCCGATCAAGCCAGAGCACGGTGCCGCGTGAAATCCCAATGCTTCATCACCCCGGACTCCACCGAGGCATTGATGAGGTGGGCGCACGAGGCGGCGTGATGCCCGTCCCAAGCATCCTCGATGTTGCCGCCCCGGTTGCGGACAGCATGGAAGAAGTCTGCGAGGTGTGCAACGGTCGCATCCGGCCCTGTGTCCTTGTAGACCTCTTCGGTCGCCCGTGGGCGACGCAATTCGGCACGCCCCTGCGGGGTGGCGTAGTATGCCTCTTCCAGCCGCTTCGGCCAGGCTTCGACGATCCAGCTATTGTTGTCGTAGGCCGGATCGGGATATAGCGTCAAGGTGCGGCCGGCCAGCTGGGCGGCACCCTCCGTGCCTAGGATTTGAAACAGGTAGCCGCCATCCGCCCGGCTGTTGAAGGTCGAGCTGAGGTTGACGGTGAAGCCTTCCTTGTAGCGCAGCAGGGCGTTGAGGGTGTCGGGCACGTTGCGGCTCTCCGTCCAGCGGTAGATGTCGCCCATGGCGACAACGTCGGCCGGCATCACCGCCCCGGTCACGAAGTGGATCGTGGTGCAGAGATGCACGAACAAGTCGGTCGCGATCCCTCCGGAATACTCCTTGTAGCAGCGCCAGCGGAAGAATCTCTCGAGGTCGAAGTCGCGTTTCGGGGCGGGGCCCAGAAACGCTTCCCAATCAACCGTTTCCGGCGACGCGTCAGACGGGATTGGATAGATCCAAGACCCGCCCGGGCTGTTGCGGTTGTACGCTGCGCGAATCATCGTGACCTGGCCGAGCTTTCCTTCTCGGACCCAGGCGCGCAGCGCTTTGGTGCTGTCGCTGCTGATGCTCTGGCTGCCGACCTGCAGGACCTTGCCGGCTCGTTCCGCTGCGGCGACGATTTCTACTCCCTCGTCGATGGTGAACGTGAGCGGTTTCTCGCAATAGACGTCCTTGCCCGCCTCCAAGGCTTCAATCACCATCTGCCGGTGCCAGTGATCCGGCGTTCCAATGGTTACAGCGTCGATTGACGGGTCAGCCAGTATGTTTTTGTAGCTGGCGTACTTCTTGGCTCTTCCTTCAGTCCGCTCGATAGCTCTCTCGACGCGCCCCGTGTAGGCGTCGCAGACACCGACGATCTCGGTGCCGTCCACCTTCTTGATCGATTCCAGCAGCTCGTGCGAACGCGAGCCTACTGCGATCATGCCGACACTGATCCGGTCGCTAGGAGCAATGGTCTGCGCCTGGGCCAGCACGCCAGCCCCGGTGCCGAGGAAGATCCTACGAGTCAGCGCCACGTCTCACCTCCAGCTGTCCGAGCCTCCACGGCGAATCGGCGAGGCAACGCTGCCAACGCGCCGGGCAGTGCGCCTTCCGAGCAGAGGCTGCTGTCACGGGCCACGCACAAGGATGCCATTCAGCGGTCACATAAGTATACATTTCGGCCAGCTTGGGGCCACGCCGGGGTGGGCCACGGGGTGCTGGAACGGGGGTTCGCCGGCGTTGCAAGGAGTCTGTGTCACGAAACGACCGAGCCATGCGTCTAGTCGAAAGGCACGGCTCTCCGAGCGGCTTGAATTGCCTTTGCGTGATTCGTTATGTTGGGGGAGTTCCCCGGTTGCCTGGGCCGCTTGAATGCGCGCCCGATCAGGCACTGAATCCGCGCCAGCAGCGCTTCCCATAGCTTCCGACTAACTGACCATGACCGCCCGAGAGGACTCTCCTGCGATCCAAGCCGTTCAACTCAGCAAGTTCTTCGGGAACTTCGCTGCGATCCAAGACGTGTCGTTTGAGGTGCCGCGCGGCCAGGTCGCGGCGTTTCTGGGGCCCAATGGCGCCGGCAAGTCGACGACGCTCAAGATTCTGACCGGATTCTTGCAAGCGACCAAGGGTAGCGCTCGGATTGCGGGGTTGGACATCACAACACACCGCATTGAAGCGGCTTCCAAGATCGGCTACCTGCCGGAAAACGGGCCGCTCTACCCGCAGATGACGCCGCTGGAGCTGTTGCGCTTCTTCGGCGAAGCCCGCGGCCTTGGTCCCGAGCGGTTGGCGTCGCGGGTAGACGCGGTGGTTGAGCAATGCAACCTCCAGGCTGTGCTCGAGAAAGCGATTCACAAGCTCTCGAAGGGCTACCGACAGCGCGTCGGCATGGCCCAGGCGCTGCTGCACGAGCCCGACATCTTGATCATGGACGAGCCCACCGCCGGGCTCGACCCCAATCAGATCCGCGAGGTGCGCAGCTTGATCCGCGAGCTCAGCGAATCGAAGACGGTGCTGATTTCGACTCACATACTGCAAGAAGTCGAAGCCGTGGCAGACCACGTCGTGATCATCCACGAGGGCCGAATCGTCTTCGATGGCACTCCCGGCGAGATGGCCGACGGCACTGGCCTGGAGGCCGCGTTCCACCGTCTGACGCAGGGCGCGGCAGTGCAGCCCGCGGGAGGCGAGACTGTTGGCGAAGGAGACGCACAACCGGCCGGGGACGAGGCGGACCCTGAAAGCGATGCTCAAGGGGGTGTGCAGTGAATCAGTCCTGGCATGTCTCGAAGGCGGTCCTGCGCCGCGAGCTCACGTCGTATTTCAGCAGCCCGACAGGTTACGTCTTCCTGTCGCTGTTCGTGTTCCTCAGCGCCGTCGCCGCGTTCTGGCAAGAAGCGTTCTTCGCCAGTAATCTGGCGAACCTCGAGACGCTGAACGTCTATTTTCCCTACCTGCTGATTTTCCTCGTCCCCGCATTGACGATGGCGGCGTGGGCCGAAGAGCGGCTGCATGGCACTGATGAGCTGCTGCTGACCCTTCCGGCCACGGACCTGGAGATCGTGCTTGGCAAGTATGCGGCGTATCTGGTCGTGTACTCGGTCGCTTTGGTGTTTTCCCTCAGCCATGTGGTCGTGCTGTTGTTCCTGGGCAGCCCGGACCTGGGCCTGCTGTTCGCAACCTATGTCGGCTACTGGCTGATGGGTGCGGCCCTGCTGGGCCTGGGCATGCTGGCCTCGCAGCTGAGCTCGAACCTAACGGTGGCCTACATCCTCGGCGCGTTGCTGTGCGCCGTGCCGGTCTTCGTCGAGCACGCTGGAAACATCGTGGGCGGGGGCTTGCGGCGGTTGCTGGAGAGCCTCTCGTTCATCGAACAATTCCGGGACTTCTCGGATGGAGTGATCCCGCTGTACGGGATCCTCTACTTCGGAGGCTTCGCGGCCGCATTGGTGTACCTGAACATCGCCGCGCTGGGCAGGCGCCACTGGGCCACCGGCGAGGGCGCGCCGAAACTGGGCTGGCACTATGCCGCGCGCGGAGTCGCGCTGCTGGTCGCGGTCGCAGGCCTGACAGTCCTGGTGGGTCGACTGGGTGGCAGGCTGGATGCCACGGCGGAGCGCCTGCACTCGCTTTCCCCAGACACCCGCGAGCTGATCGCGAGCCTCGACGCGGATCGTCCTGTCTTCATCCAGGCCTATCTCAGCCCCGAGGTTCCGCGCCGCTACGTGCAGTCCCGCAGCAACATAATCTCGCTGCTCCGCCAGTTCGATTCCCGCGGGGGCGGCAAGATCCACGCCAACATCATTGCGACCGAACCGTTTACGCCGGAAGCGCGAGAGGCGCGCGAGCGCTTCAGCATACGGGCCCGGCCGGTGCCGCCGATGTTCCAGACGCAGGGCAGCCCAGACGAGATCTTCTTCGGACTTGTCTTCAGTGCCGGGGCCGAGGAGTTCATCATCCCGTTCTTCGACCCGGGATTGCCGGTTGAGTACGAACTGATGCGTTCGATCCGCGTGGTCGCCGATGCCGAGCGCAAGAAGGTCGGCGTGCTGCGCACGGGCGTCGACCTGTTCGGCGGCTTCGACTTCCAAACACGTCAGCAGACCCGGGGCTGGTCCATCGTCTCGGAGCTAGAAAAGCAGTATGACGTGGTACAGGTTCCCGCTGAAGCGGACTATCCCGACGATCTGGACGTTCTGATCGTGGTGCTTCCGAACACCTTGCAGTCTGACGGGATGGATCGCCTTGCCGAGTGGGTCAAGGGCGGCAATCCGGCGCTGGTGGTCGTCGATCCGCTGCCGGCGTTTGACATTGCGTCGTCTCCGCACCAAGTTCCGCAGAGCCCGTTCCAACAAGGCCAGCCCCAGCGGGTGCCGACTGACACGAAGCCGCTCATGGACGTGCTGGGAGTGCAGTGGCAGACAGACAGCATTGCGTGGGACAAGTACAACCCGCACCCGACGTTCCGGTCGCTGCCCGAGGAGGTGGTCTTCCTAGGCGAGGGCAACGACTACGACGGCACGTTCAATCAAGACGATTCGGTCACATCGGGACTTCAGGAGATCGTGTTGCTATACGCCGGTATCCTCGAGCCTGCCGAAGACAGCGATGCCAACACCGACTTCACCCCGCTGCTGCGGACGGGAGCAGATTCCGGCACCACTTCGTGGTTCCGCTTGGTGCAGCAGTCGATGTTCGGCACCCAGCTCGCCACGAACCTACCGCACGATCCCGACGAAGAGAGCCACATCGTGGCCGCGCGCCTCTCTGGCGAGGGCGGTGACGATCCGGTGCACGCGATCGTCATCGCTGACGCCGACATGCTCGGCGAGCAGTTCTTTGAACTGCGCCGCCAGGGCGTGGAGGACCTGAACTTCGACAACGTCACCTTCCTGCTCAACGCCGTGGACCGGTTGGCCGGTGACGACTCGTTCATCGAGCTGCGCAAGCGCCGCCGAGCGCACCGCACCTTGGAGAGAGTGGAGACCCAGACGCGCAGCTACGAGGAGGATCGCCTGGAGGAAACCCGCGTTGCTGAGCAGCAAGCGGAAGAGAAGCTGAAGGCCGCCCAGGAGCGCTTGGATGCGGCAGTGCAGGCGCTGCAGGATCGGACCGACCTGGATGCGCAGACTAAGCGCATCATGATCTCGAACCAGGAGCGCATCGAGAACCGCCGCCTCACCGTCGCGCGCAGCAACATCGAAGACGAGAAGGAACGGTTGATCGAGGCGGCGAGGGGAGACATGGAAGCTGCGGTCCGGAGCATTCAGAACTTCTACAAGCTCTTGGCCGTGATGCTCTCGCCGGTGCCGGCGTTCCTGCTGTTCCTATTCGTATCGGTGAAGCGGCGCGAACGCGAGCAGATCGGCGTTGCCCAGCATCGCCTGGTGGAGACCAGCAAGCAATGAACGAGACGACAAAGACCCTGTATTTCGTCATGGCTGCGGTCGTGATGGCCACGGCGGCCGTGGTTGTCGACCCCAGCAAGTCGACGCCCGACATCTTCGACGACGTGGGCGAGCTCTTCTTCGCCGAATTCACAGACCCTCAGGCGCCGAAGTCAATCGAGGTAATCGACTACGACGAGGCCACGGCCACGGCCACGCCTTTGAAGGTTGAGTTCACGGAAAACAAGTGGGTGATCCCGTCACACTACAGCTATCCAGCCGATGCCGAGGAGAGACTGGCGACGACCGCCGCGGCGCTTATCGAACTGCGCAAGGATCGCGTCGTGTCGGACTTGGCTCAGGATCACGCCGAATATTCGGTGGTCGATCCTTTGGACGACCAAGCGGCCTCGCTAGCCGGCAGGGGCAAGCGGGTGAAGATCCTCGACGGCGATTCGAACGTGCTGGCGGACTTCATCGTTGGCAAAGAAGTCAAGGACAAGCGCGGCTATCGCTACATGCGGGTCCCGGGCCAGAAGCGCACGTACGAGGTCCAGACGGAAGCGGACGTCTCGGCTAGGTTTCAGGACTGGATCGAGACGGATCTCCTGAAAGTGTCTCCGTTCGATCTGCGTCGCATCCAGATCAACAGCTACACGATCAACGAGAGGCTGGGACGAATCGAGAACCGCCAGCAGACGACGCTGACCCAAAAGGACAGCAAGTGGCAGCTGAGCGGGCGCGAGCCGAACTCTGACACGATGAGTGCCCTGACCACGGCGCTGGACAATCTGCGCATTGTCGACGTGCAGCCGAAACCGCAGGGACTGAGCGCGGACCTGAAAGCGCGCGAGGGCATTCAGCCGACGATGGAGAACTTCCGCTCATTGCAAGGCAAGGGCTTCTTCCCGAACCCCTACACCGGTCAGATCCTGTCCAACGAAGGCGAGATCGTGGTCGATTCCAAGAACGGTCTGCGCTATACGCTGCGTTTCGGCGAAGTGGCCAGGGGCGGCGCGGAACCGAGCAGCGATCAAGAAGATTCAGACAGTGAGGGCGAGGGCGAGCGCCGCTATCTGATGGTCAGCGTGGACTTCAGCGACGGTCGAGCGGAGAGCTACGAGGGAGACGCGGAGCAGGGTGGGGAACTGTCCGATGAACTGCGCACGCGTTTTGCGGACTGGTATTACGTGATTTCGGGTGCCGACTTCGCAAAGCTGCGCCCGAGCCGAGCCGACCTCCGCTAGCCACGCTGCAGAAAGCCATCTCCGAAAGGACTGGTTGATCGCTCCATGTGCATGCAATATGCTTCCCTTTTGCTGCTATTGTGTTAGCGGCAAAAGGGGGGTGAGCTCGTGGCAACGATAACGGTACGCCGACTCGACGATTCCGTGATGCGGAGACTGAAGGCTCGTGCCGAGATCAACGGCAGGTCTCTCGAGGGGGAAGTCCGGCAGATTCTCGGTGCCGCTGTCGACAACGACATGGAGGCGAAGAGAAGGGCATTCGTGTTTCTTTCCGAACGATTACGGAAGGAAATCCCGAATCGCTCGGAGAAGTCTAGCGCGGATCTCATTCGGGAGGACCGAGACCGCGACCACCGGAGCTGACGATGGTGGTGGTCGTGGATGCGAGCGTAGCGGCCAAGTGGCTGATCGCGGAGCCTGATTCAGAGATAGCTGCGATGCTCCTGGACGGGTCTTTCGACCTCCACGCGCCCCGCTTGCTGGCGTCAGAGATTGGCAACATGCTTTGGCGCAAGGCCGTCGACGGCTCGCTAGACGACTACGAAGCTGCCCGTTTGGCTTCCGCCTTGCTTGACATGCCCTTGCAATGGAGGGACGACGAACGAACATGCGTAGAAGCGGTGCGACTTGCGGTCGAGCTCGGCCATCCCGCGTACGATTGCACGTATTTGGCGCTTGCGTTACGGATCGGAACCAAGGTCGTGACAGCTGACAAGCGATTCGTCTCGGCAGTCGCGTCAACGACCTACAGGCCAATCGTAGTTCCACTGTGGGAGTTCGTCGGGAGCCACGGCACCGGCCTCGTTCACATGCAGACGCGGGAGCGGAAGTGAGGGTTTCGAGACGGGTTGGTTGGCCTATGAAGCCAAGAGGACGGGTCATTCGAGCTCGTCAGCGACTGCGTCGCGATAGGCGTGTTCTGCCAAGCTCGCGACGAACTTCCGATAGGCCGGTACGGATTGCGGGCGATGTGCACGGGCGGTCGGTGAGGTCGCCCAATCCGAACGACGTGCCAGGCGTCGCTCCAATCCCTGTTTGCGGAGGTGTCTTAGGGCCCAGTGCAGCACCTCCTGCTGGGTGCCGAGTGGAATCCTGCGTCGGGTGCGCGAGAGAGTAGAGGCGGCCGGGACGGGCTCGTGGAGAGCATACCCAAGAAACCGTCGGACGTTTAGGCTGTCGCGAGCGTATAGCGCTAGGGCGCGCTCGGAGTCGACGCCAATCAGGTAGCTGAGAAGCAAGAGACGGAAGTATACGCTGGGCGGAATCGACGGCCGTCCCAGCGGTGACTTGTAGTACGGGCGGCACACCAACTCCACATGGTGATCGAAATCGATCTGGTCCAGCAGATCCTTGAGTTGGTCATAGAACGGCAGTCTCGGTGCCATTGGTAGCTCTGTTGTGCTGATCAAGAGAGCCTGATCCGACCTTTTTCTCGTCCCGATTGCCATATATATATAGTATTGTATACAATAATCGGGTTTCCTGCTCGCTGTAGATAATCCTTCCGTTACAAGTGATGAACACCACCCGCTACGCGTTGAAGAACAGGCGGATGCCGGCTGGTTGGCGCAAAGATGGAGAAGAACAGCAACAAGCGTCGTTTAGCGCCCCTCCTTTGCGGCCGCCTGTATCCTAGATGGCGGCGGCCGTGGATACTGCACCTGTCCTCACTGGATGCAATCGCCGGCACGGGCCGAGGCCAGAACCGTCTACGGACCGTCACCACTAGGGTCTCGGGCCTCTGATTCAGGGGAATTGGACTGCTCGAAATGGTCTTGTCGAGGTGACAAGGATATGAGGGTTTCGTTTTCCGGCCTCGGTTCGCTTGCGGTTCTCATTGCGCCATTTGTGGGAACGGCGCAAGCAGCAGAGTTGCCCCCGGTGGGCGAGTTGCACCGACTACTGGGGTCTGCTGCCAAGACGGTACTCGTTTACGAGCCGCATTTGAGCGTAGGCGACCGTCACGTCGAGATCGAATATGTCGGCTATCAAGCCAACGATGTGATGGCGCGTCTCTTTGGCGAGGACTGGCAAGGCCAGACCAGCACGATCGAGTTCCGCGCCCTAGACGGTTACGTGTCTCACATCGACGTCAGCCGCTTCATGGAGGAGAGCGCGTACCTCGTCTTTGGCCGCGAGGACGGGGCGCCTTTCACGGTCGACAACGTCGAGCAAAATCAGATGGGCGTGCCGCTCGGCCCCTACTATCTCGTCTGGGACAACATCTCTAGCCCGGCCCTGGTGCTGGAGGGTACACGCAACTGGCCCTATCAGGTGAGGGCGGTGCGTCTCGTCACACTGTCTGACGAAGCGTTGGTGCCGACGGGTCTAGACGCCCGTCTTCACGAGGGGGCTGAACTTGTCAAGACACATTGCCTGAGCTGTCACGAAGTTAACGGATTCGGGGGCGCGAAGTTTGAAGGCAACCTCGCGGAAATCGTCAAGGACTACGAGGAGGCGGACTTCCTGCGCTTGGTCCTCACGCCAGCATCGGAGCGGATCGGAGCAACCATGCCGGCGCTCTCGGATCGCCTGTCCGAAGGGGAGCGTCGGCGCATAGCGGATGCAGTTTTCGACTATCTCAAGGCGGTTCCGGTCGAACGATCGAGGCCGATTGAGTGACTCGGGATGCGTCTTCGGTCAGTTCTTGCGGAGGGCGCCGCCATCTTGATGGAAGGGGATCAAGTACGAGAGCGGCGAAGCCCTGCCTAGCGTCTCTGGGGGCCGGTCACGTCCCACCAGCGGCCGCCATTGGCGGTCTTTAGCACTCCACCTTCCCCTCCGTAGTACAGGGTTGGCGGGGCAGTCTTGGCGTCGAATACCAAGGTCCACGTTCGATTCGACCACTGCAGGCCGGCCGGCTCGAAACTCTGGCCGGCATCCACACTGCGGAAGACGCCCTTAGTGGTGCCCGCGTAGACGTGTCTGGGATTGGCCGGATCGACCGCGAGCGTCATGATGCGCTGTGTCAACGGTTCTCGCCCGGCAGACCAGCTCCGACCTCCGTCGGCCGACCGGTGGACACCCCCCGGATTAGTCCCTGCATAGATCACGGCGGGGTCTGTCGGATCGATTGCGATGGCCGCCACGTCGATATCGAACAGGCCGCTTGGATTCGCGCTCCAAGAGGCTCCGCCATCCGTAGTCTTGTACACGCCATGCCACGTACAGGCGTAGAGAGTGTCAGAGTCATCTGGGTCTTGCACCAAGCAGCGCAGGGTCTTGTCGAGCAATCCACCGTTCGCTTGATGCCAGGTTGCTCCTGCGTCCACGCTCTTGAAGACGCCCCTGCCATCGGTTGCGGCGTAGATCCGCTCGCTCTTGTCCCAGTCGACGACTATGCCGCGCACTTTGAGGTTCGTAAGGCCGGTGCTGGCTGGACGCCACGACGCAGCCGCGTCGGTGGTCTTGTAGATGCCTGATTGGTAGGTCCCCACATACAGGACATCGGGGTTCGCCGAATTAAGTGCGATGACGCGTGGCGAGAGCGCCTCGAGTCCGGTGGATGGCCAACCGTCTGCGCCCCCCTGCGTGGTCTTGCACAGTCCCCTTGCAGCGCCTACGTAGATGATCTGGTTGTCCGTGGGGTGCAGGGCGACAGCCTGTGTCTCGCCGCCTCCCGGAGAACCCATCTGGCCGAATCCAACAACTGGTGCCGCGACCGTGACGAGAACGAAACACAAAGTACGCATCTATCTGTCCACTCGCCACGGAAAGGCATAGCTTGGCTCCGACAAAAAGCGGCGGAGACCGATCTTGAGGGAGGTGCCCGCTCCCGGTTCTAGGTCTACGCGGAAGTATCTGCCGCCAACGCTGACCGTTTGCTCGGAAGGCTGGGCGCTGTCAGGCAGTGGCGAGCCGGGACCGCGGAAGGCTGCTGCGGCCGGATAGGTCACGTTCGTGACAACGTGCTCGCCATAGGCGCCGCCCTGCACGATCATCGAGCGGCTCTCGAAGAGGTTGGTGTTGACGATCTCGACCTCCACTGTTTCAGGCGAGATCGATGTCACCAACGCCGCCACCCCTTGGGGCAGGCCCGGTTTGCGAGCGTCGAGATCGAAGTAGCGCAAGTAGGAGTGCAGCATCTCACCACGCTTGTGTACCGGCAGGCCGCCGATTGTTAGGCGCACGAGGTTGTCTGTCGGCATCGGCTCCAAGCTGAGCCAGTGTGCGTCGAACCAAGTCTCCGGGTCGCCGCGCTCGTTGAGCACGCGCTTTAGCTTCCGCTGCACGAACTGAATGTCTGCTTGGAGGGCCTGGACCGGGAAGTTCGGATTTTGGCCCTGCACAAAGTACGCCCAGCCCAAGTCCGGATCACTGAGCCGTCCGCCCTCAAGGGCGAGAGCGGCCAAGCGCTCGATGTTCGCCCAATCCTCCTGGCTCTGGGACGTGTGCCAGAGATGCACGTATGGGTGCGCTGGCTCAGGCACGAAGTGGTGCCACTGATTCTTATCGTCATAGCGGATCGGCACCATGGACACGCCTTCCCGGACCTCGCTGCGCTCACGCAGCACGCCCATCTGGCTTCGCGGCAGTTCCAGCCAGCCGCTCTCGCCCGTGAGCAGGACTGCCACCTTGGCCGCAGTTAGCGAAGCCAGCACGATATCAGTGCCGCCCCGTGGCCACTTCCAGCCGTAATAGCCTCCCCACCAGTGGCCGTCGGTATGTTCTCCGATCTTGCCGCTGATGCCAACGTTGTCGGGCGTGATGCCGTCGTTCTGCTCGGTCAGTTGCATCCACTTGGTCAAGTAGTCAACGACCCAACGCCGGTACTTGTCCTCAGGCGTGTATAGAAACGCAGAGGTGGTCCGGGGATTTTAGACCATACGCTAAGGTGTACTTCGCCAGGGCTGA
>VXRL01000040.1 GCA_009838515.1 Terriglobia bacterium
GTTACCACAATTTCATGCCCCATGTCACCCCCTTTGGTGAGCTATGCGGGCTAGCCCCGGGCGGCGTCACTTGTAGGCGTAGGTGAAGACCTCCTTGAGATCTTCGAACGCCTGGCGCTTGCCCTCAGGGTTGTACCCGCGCAACAGATAGGACGGGTGATAGGTCGGCATCACCCGGATTCCGCCCCATTCGGTCCAGTTGCCGCGCAGTTTCGTGATTCCCACGCCAGGCCTCAGGA
Source organism: Terriglobia bacterium (assembly GCA_009838515.1). Classification (GTDB taxonomy): domain Bacteria; phylum Acidobacteriota; class Terriglobia; order Bryobacterales; family UBA6623; genus VXMF01. The sequence goes on from VXRL01000040.1 coordinate 240, forward strand.
GGGCTTTGGCGGCGGTCCCGCCCAACACGCAAATCGCCTTGGGCTGGATGGCCTTGACTTGCCGGAACAGAAACTGCCCGCAGACTTCCATCTCGTCCAGCTCGGGCGCGCGGTTGTCGGGCGGACGGCACTTGACAACGTTGCAGATGTAGACGTCCGGCCGCCGGATCGGCAGCCCGATTCGTTCGCACGTGCCGTCGATCATGCGCGTGAGCAGTTGCCCCGCCCTGCCGACGAACGGCAGCCCCTGAGCATCCTCGTCGGCCCCGGGGCCTTCGCCGATGAACACAAGCTTGGCGGCGGGGTTGCCACTGCCGAACACGATCGTATTTCGACCCTTGTGCAAGCGGCAGCGGGTGCAATCGCCTATGTCTTCTTGAATCACCTGCAGCGGCGATAGCTGCTGCTCTGAACCTGCGTCCGAGGCCGGAGGCACCGGAGTTGCGGACTCGTCCGAAGACACCGCCGGGGCGGGAGCCCGTCCCACCAACACCTCCGCGCCAGCAGCGGCATCCGTTTCCGGATCCTCAGATGCGCGCTCCGATCCGGCCTGGGAAGATCCGACGAATAGCTCTTCGAAGCCCAGATCCCGATAGAACTCCAAGTGCTTGCGCAGCGCTTGCTCGGACATGTCCTAGGCCGCTTCAGGCTGCCATGCGTTTGCGCAGGCGGATTGCCTCGTCGAGAATCCGCCCGGCCATCTCGGCCTTTGACATGGGACCGAGCCGCTGTACCGACCCATCGGCCGCGAGCAGCATGCCTTGGTTGAGCTCTGAGTCGAACCCCGTGGCCCCGCCAACGGGATTCGCCACCACGAGGTCGCAGCCCTTCGATTGGAGCTTGCGCCGACCGTTAGCCTCCAAGTCGTCGGTCTCGGCGGCGAAACCAACTAGGACACGATCGCCCTGGTGGGCCGCGGCGGACTGCAGGATATCCGGAGTCTCTTCGAGCGACAGCTGCGGCAAGCCATCTCGCTTCTTGAGCTTGCTGGCGGCTGCGTGATCTGGCCGATAGTCCGCCACGGCGGCTGCCATGACGGCAAAGCTGGCCTCTCCCAGATGTCGCAGCACGGACTGGTGCATTTCGGCAGCGCTCTCCACATCGATGCGCTCGCAGCCAGGAGGGGTCGGCAGGGCCACCGGGCCGGCGATCAGGACCACCCGCGCTCCGCGCCTAGCGGCCTCGTTCGCGAGCTCGAAGCCCATCCGCCCGCTGGAGCGATTCGAGATATAGCGAACCGGATCAAGCGCCTCACGCGTGGGTCCGGCGGTGACCAAGACGCACTCGTCCTGAAGATCATCCTCGGAACTCAAGGCCGAACGCACTGCGGCCACGATGTCGCCCAACTCCGCCAGTCTCCCGGGCCCGACCGTGCCGCAGGCGAGTTCTCCGACTCCTGGCTCCACGATCCGAGCGCCGCGCGTCCGGAGGGCGGCAAGGTTCTCGCGGGTCGCGGGATGCTCCCACATGTTCGTATTCATGGACGGTGCCAGCACCAGCGGCCCGCGAAAGGCGAGATGGGCCGTGCTGAGGAAGTCGTCGGCGAGACCCAGCGCGAACTTGGCGAGCATGTCCGCCGAGGCGGGCGCGACAAGCAGAACGTCGGCGCGCTGGGCGACATCGATGTGGGCAATGGCGCTGTGCAGCGTCTCGTCAGGGGAACTGTCGTCAAACAGATCCGTGATGACCTTGTTGCCGGTCAAAGAAGCGATGGTGAGGGGAGTGATGAACTTGGTGGCAGCTTTGGTCAGAACAGCCTGCACGGCGTGCCCATCCGCCTGGAGCGCCCGCACCAATTCGGCCGACTTGTATGCGGCGATCCCGCCGGTAACGCCCAGCAAGACTGTGCTCTGGTCTCCCATCTAGCTCACCTGCCACTCTCAGTATAGGTAGGCTGCCATGGCCTCAGCCGGCCACGGGCGCCGCTGGAATGTCCAAGTGATCGGCCCGCAGCGCTCGCACGCGGTCCCTCAGTTGGGCAGCCCGCTCGAATTCGAACTTCTGCGCGGCCTCCCGCATTTGACGTTCTAGTCGGGCAATCATGGCTTCAAGGTCTTCGGGAGTGTCTGGCACGTCCTCTGACCTCGGCTCGACCGGCACGTCGACATAGTCCGCATCGACGATCTTGGCAAGAGTCATTGAGATCGGCTTGACGATCGTCTCGGGGCTGATGCCATTGGCCTCGTTGTACGCCCGCTGCAATTCCCGGCGCCGGGTGGTCTCGTCGATGGCACGACTCATGCTGTCGGTCATGCGGTCGGCATACAGGATCGCCTTGCCGTGCACGTTGCGGGCGGCGCGCCCCATAGTCTGGATCAGGGATCCTTCCGAGCGAAGGAACCCCTCCTTGTCCGCGTCAAGGATCGCGACCAGCGACACCTCCGGCAGGTCCAGCCCCTCGCGCAGCAGGTTGATGCCCACCAACAGGTCGAACTCTCCGCGCCGCAGGTCCCTCAGGGTCTTGACCCGATCCAGAGTGTCCACCTCGGAGTGCAGGTAGCGGCAGCGCACGCCGGCCTCGGCGTAGTACTCGGCCAAGTCCTCGGCCATGCGCTTGGTCAAGGTCGTGACCAGCGCTCGCTCTCCGGCTTCGGCGCGCAGGCGGATTTCGCGCAGCAAGTCGTCGACCTGCCCCTTCACAGGCCGCACCTCGACCTCGGGGTCGAGCAGCCCCGTCGGGCGAATGACCTGCTCGGCCACCACCCCCTCGGCTCGCTCGAGCTCGTACGGGCCGGGCGTGGCGGAGACATAGATCAATTGGAAGGTTCGCGCCTGGAACTCGTCGAACCTCAGAGGCCGGTTGTCCAAGGCGCTCGGCAGGCGGAACCCGTATTCGACCAGCCTTTCCTTGCGCGAGCGGTCGCCATGGTACATGGCCCGAAGCTGCGGGACCGTCTGGTGGCTCTCGTCGACGAACATCAGAGTGTCCTTGGGGAGGTAGTCCAGCAGAGTCGGAGGGGGCTCGCCCGGCTGGCGGTCGGAGAAGTGCCGCGAGTAGTTCTCGATGCCGTGGCAATAGCCGATTTCCCGCATCATCTCCATGTCAAACTGGGTCCGCTGGCTGAGGCGCTGCGCTTCAAGCAGCTTGCCGCTCTCCTTGAGCTGGGCCGTGCGCCAATCAAGCTCTTCAGTGATGCTGTCGAGCGCCCGCAGCATGGTTTCGTTGGACATCACATAGTGGCTGGCAGGATAGATCGGCAGCCGCTGGTAGGTCTGCTTGACTTCTCCCAAGAGCGGGTCGAACTGCAGTAGGGCGTCTACCTCGTCGCCCCACAGCTCGATCCGGTACGCCAAGTCGTCGTAAGGCGGAAAGACCTCGATGACGTCGCCGATGACGCGGAACGAGCCCCGCTCGAAGTCCCCGAGGTCCTTGCGGCTGTATAGGATCTTGACGAGCTGGCGGGTGATCTCCTTGCGCGAGATGCGCTGGCCCTGCTCGAGCATGAGCAGCATGTCGTAGTAGGCATCGGGCGAGCCGAGACCATAGATGCAGCTGACGCTGGCCACGATCAGGCAGTCGCGGCGTTCGAAAAGGGACTTCGTCGCCGCGAGGCGGAGCTTGTTCAGATCGTCGTTGATCGTAGACTCCTTCTCGATATAGGTGTCGCTGGCCGGCATGTACGCTTCGGGCTGGTAGTAGTCGTAATAGCTGACGAAGTACTCCACGGCGTTCTCCGGAAAGAACGATTGGAACTCGTGGTAGAGCTGCGCGCCGAGAGTCTTGTTGTGCGCCAGCACCAGCGTGGGGCGCTGCAGCGCCTCGATCACCTTGGCGACGGTGTAGGTCTTTCCCGAGCCCGTGACGCCAAGCAGGACCTGATGGCAGTCTCCGTTCCTCGCGCCGGCAACTAGCTGGCCAATCGCCGTGGACTGGTCGCCACGAGGGCTGTAGTCGGACGCCAGACGGAATCCCATCTGGTCCCAGTGTACTGAGACGGGCGTTCGCTTCAACGGCATGCGGGCGCAATCCAAGCGTGCACGCCGACCCCAATGTGCCTAGCCCACGCAGGAGTCCGCTGCCGAACGATGGTCGCGTGGCGCAGGCACCGCAACGGACTGCGCGAAAGTGGCCTTACTTGCTCCGACAGCCGGATGAGGGGCGAGTGCTCGCGACCAGGATCGGTGCCTACGTGCTGGCATCTGGCCCGCGGCAGACAGTTCCGGTCCCACCGCTGGCAGGCATGGACAGCGGCGCCTCAACGGTCACGCCGGGCCGGCAAGGTGAATCTTTGGCTCGCCACGTGCGTCCTTCTGTCTGGTCCCGGTCACGGAAGACCGCGAAACGCCGGCTGGTTTGCAAACAGAGCCATGCCAATCTCCAGAGTGCCGCCGGCCCCCGGCTCGAGCAGGACGTCGAATCGATCGCCCCCGACGCGAACAGAAGCGTCTCCAGCGCGCACGTCGGTGAAGCGGTGCTCGCCGTACGCCCCGGCCTGCACGACCAGGCTACGCGCCCGAATCGGGTCGAGGTTCATCAGATGGACGCGAACGCTGGACGGAGTGATGGCGTCAACGAGGGCGGCCACTTGATCCGGCAAGCCGGGCCGCTTCCGAGCGGGATCGTAGTAGAACAATCGGGCATGCAGGATATTGCCTGCCCGTCCCGGTGGGTTCGCGCCGAGGACGAGTTCCAAGAGCGAATTGGTGACGGCTGGATTGAATCGCTGCGTATAGTCCGAGGGGCGCTCGTAGTCAATTGAATCGTCGTTCCGCATAGCATCGAGCCGCGCCCGGATCGCGCTCAGGTCGGCCTGCAGGGCTTGCGTCGGATAGTCCGGGTTGTCCCCGTCGAGGTATCGGATCCATGGATCGTCGGCGAGCCCCTCAAGGTCGGACCGATCGAATGTGAAGAGGTACACGTCGCGCTGGACATCCAAGTGCTGGCCCGGGGTGTAGCCATAGAAGCCGTCGTCCCCGTGCTTTCTCGGCAGCAGCACACGACCCCCCTCTGTCCTCTTTGCCGCGTACAAGTTGGCGACCTGACGGCGCAGCGGCTCCACAAAGCCAGGATCTCCCGTCAACATGACGCCGATGCCGAAGGCAATTCGAGGCCCGCGAATGAAGTAGTTGCGTCCATCGGACTGGGGCCAGAAGTTCCATCCGAACACTCCGCCGTACCACTTACCGCGCCACTCCCCGCCGATCGTTCCGTCCAGGCCGATGTTGGTCGGGATGTTCCCGCCGTTCTCCGCGACCCGGTCACGCCACGCACGGGCATACTCCACAGCCCAGTCGCGATACCGCTGCTCTCCCGTGAGCGCGAATGCGTTGAAGCCTAGGGCCGTCGCACAGAGGTTCAGCGGGTGATCGCCCCGAATGTTCGACGCAGTGGAGTAGCGGGTCAGGCGCTCGGGAGCGCCGTCGACGGGCAACCCGCCCCAATCCATTTCGGTTGCTGGGGATATCTTGGACCCCCTGCTTCCGTTATGGAGGCTCTTGATGATCTTTAGGTCCCGGTCGTAGTTGTCAGCGTCCGGATCGTCTCCCGTGTAGAAGTCGGCGAACCGAGTCGTCCTAGCCCGGTACAGCGGATCGCCGGGCGCAGCCAATCCGTATAGGTGGAATGCGGCCAGCGCCTCCCCTGTGTGCTCCCAGTCAAACGACGTTACGAACTCCCGCCAGTACATGCCGTGCTCGGCCATCTCGATGCCGGGGGCACGAGCCTGCGTGTACTGGCGGATATGGCCCTCCCAAGCCCGCTTGTAAAGGTTGAGTACTGAGTCCCGTCCCCCGAGAGCATACAGCAGCGTCCAGCCCCCGAAATTCTCCATCGCGTCATCCGCCCCGTCGTTTCCGCCCCAGCGCTCAACGCACTTTAGGTAGCCGCGGGCGTCCACAAAGCGATCGAAGAAGGCTTGCACGCCGTCGGATGCAGCCTCGAGGAGACGGCGCTCGGCAACAGCCCATGACGGAGGTTCCTTCGTTTGGTCAAGCACGAGCACTGGCTGAGCGGCCAGCGACGCCGCCATCCCGAGCAGGCAACAGCCGGTCCACCAGCTAGTCAATCTCGTGCCCCACTTAGCACTTCTCGCCCTACGCATTGCTCCCCTGCCCGACCGGCTGACTTTGGCTGGCCCAGCTGGATCATCGGACAAGGCTTGACCTGAGTCCGTCAAGGACAGGTGTAATACCATCTGACGATAAATGTATCGTCTAACGATTGCACGGTTCCTAGTATTCGCTATTTGCTCAATTGCGACTCACGGACGTGGCGTAGCCCAGCAGCAGGTCGGGGGCTTGCGCGTCCTGGTCACCGACCAGACCGGCGGCGCGATTCCCGGCGCCGAAGTCGAGTTCCGCAGCCCGGCCTTGATCCGCCCTGCCCTCGGCACGACAGACGAGCAGGGCTTGGTTTTCAATGGCAACCTCCCGCCGGGCGACTACACGGTGAGGGTCCAAGCCGAGGACTTTCAAACAGCGCTGAACACGAACGTCTCGGTCCAGATTGGCCGCGCTTTTCTGGTAGAGATGCCGCTTGAGGTCGGCCAGCTCGACAGCACGATCGTGGTCGAGGCCAGCACGGCAGTCATCGATACGTTCAAGAGCGAGCAGTCGGCTGTGTTCTCAGGCGACCGGCTGACAGATGCCGCCGGCGGGCGCGATTTCACGGACTACGCACGCTATACCCCAAGCGTCAACATCGAAGCCCTGGCCGGCAATGTCAGTCACAAGGGACGTAGTGTGCGCGGGATATCGGTTGACGGCTCGTCGGGGGCGGAGAACGTCTTCTATGTCGACGGCATCGACACGACGAGCATGTACAACGGCCTCAACAATCAGAACCTGCGAGTCGAGACGGTGCAAGAGTTCCAGCTCAAGACCGCCGGATACGAGGCAGAATTCGGCGGGGCGATGGGCGGTGTGCTCAGCGTTCAAACCAAGAGCGGGTCCAACAGATTTCACGGCAGCTTGCTGTGGTATGGCAGTGGGAGCGCGCTCAACGGGGCGCCCAACAAGCGACTCCGTCTTGACCCGGCCCAAGACACTGATGTAGCAGAATACGTTTACGATCCCGAAGACGAACTGGTCACCAACGAATTCGGGTTCACCCTAGGCGGCCCAGTCTGGCGCGACCGGGCCTGGTTCTTCGGCGCGTTGCTGCCACAGGTGCGCAACCGGTCGCGAGCCGTGACGTTCACGTCGGGAGAGTCCGGCGTGTTCGACCGCAACGACCGGTTGCGCAGCACGACTTCGAAGATTGACGCTCAGCCTGCCCAGAATGTCCGCCTGATGGCCTCGTGGGCCTCGGACTCCGCGAGATGGAAAGGTGGGCTGCCCAATCTTGACGGCACCTCCAACCCGGACTTCCAGTGGTCAGAAGAAGGCTACGAATACCCCGGCTACACCATTGCGGGGGCCGCGCTGTTCACACCAACGCCGACGTTCGTGATGGACGTCCGTTGGGGCCTGAACGTGATCCAGACCGAGCAACTCCTCGGACCGCAGCAGGTTCGTCACAGGTTCGTCGAATCGCCGGGTCGGATCGGCTTCGCGACGGACAGTCCGCTGTACCGGCCGCGGGGCTTCTACTCGATCAGTCACGGCGCGAGTTTCGAAACGTCGCAAGACTTCCAAAAAAAGAGCACGGTGTCCGTCACCGCCAGCTCTCTGGCCAACGTTGCCGGCCAGCAGCACAATCTGCGCTTTGGGTGGCAGCTGAGCGGGCTCGCCCATGACATCAACGATTCCTACAAGTACGACTATCTGCTGTACCGCTACACCCGCCCGTACACGATGGTGGACGGCACTATCCGCACCAGCAGCTGCAACGGCCCGGACGGCACGGCCTACGAGCCGTGCGGATACTACGAACTGCGCTCTCCATTCGGCGTCGTGGCCAACGTCGGCACGAACAGGCACGCGCTGTTCGTGCAGGACTCCTGGACAGTCAACGGAGCGCTCACGCTCAATCTTGGCCTGCGGCTGGAACGGGAGGAAATCCCGTCGTTCAGCGACCTGCCCGAATTCTCGGGAGCGGCGTTCAAGTGGAACTTCTTCGACAAGATCGCACCCCGTGTCGGGTTCGCCTATGACGTGCTCGGCAACGCCAGGCTGAAGCTCGTGGGCAGTTGGGGGAGGTTTTACGACGCCATGAAGCTGGAAATGGCCCAGGGATCGTTCGGGGGCTTCAAATGGCTGAGCCACTACTACCTGATGGACGACAGCACGCTGGACTGGAGCGCTATCGGCGGACTATCAGGCCAAGAAAGCTACCCGGGAACGTTTTTGGAGACCAGGAATTGGCGGATCCCCTCGTTTGAAGACCTCGATCCCGATCTCAGGCCGATGCGCATGACGGGGACTGTGGTGGGGCTGGAGTACGAGGTCGCGACGAATTCGGTGCTGTCATTCCGGTACACGCGCAAGAACCTGGACACGGCCATCGAGGACGTGGGCCGCCAGACTCCGGCAGGTGAGGCCTACTACATCACCAATCCGGGCCGCGGGCTCTCAGTCAACAGATTCACCGAGGTGGGCTTGCCGCCCACGCCCAAGCCCAAGCGCATCTACGACGCCTTGGAAGCCCGCCTGAGGAAAGCCTTCCGCAACAACTGGCTGGCCGACTTCGCCTATGTCTATTCGCGGCTGCGCGGCCTCTACTCGGGCCTGGGCAGTTCTGACGAGAACGGGCGTCTGAGTCCGAACGTGGACCGGGACTTCGATCTGTGGTTCCTGAACTACGACTCGAAGGGCAACTTTATTGACGGGCCGCTGGGCACGGACAGACCACACCAGTTCAAGGCCAACTGGGCCTACATCACGCCATGGAAGATGGAAATCGGAGGATTCTTCCGCGCCATGAGTGGTACACCCATCAGCCGGACAGTCGATCTGGAGCACGTCGACGTGCTCGTTGACAATCGCGGAAGCGACGGCAGGAACCCAGCTTGGACGCAGACTGACCTCTCCGTGATCCAGCGCTTCTACCCGTTTTCTGACGAGAGCAAGTGGTTCGAGCTGAACTTCAACGTCATCAACGCATTCAATCAAAAGACCGCCTTGCGGACATTCCGCAGCCTGTACCGCCAGACCCTGCCGCTGTGGCAGCCCGGCGATCCTGTCTCGCAAGTCTTGAACGGCTACGACTACCAGGCGATCGCGGCCTCGCAGGGCGCGGCCCAAGATCCCCGCTTCCTGATGAGGAACCGGTTCTTGGACCCGATCACGGCACGATTCGGCCTTCGCCTCGTGTTCTGACCGACTCTCGCCCCTATCTCAGCGGTGGGATAGAAGTGCCAGCGTGCAGTTGGAGGTGAGCCACTGCGAAATCCAGTGCGCTGACCCTGCCCGTATGATTCCTTGCAGTGTCCCTTCTCGAATGGGAGGAGGGTGACGAGGACTTGATGCCGCATTCTGACTCAGGGCAATTCAAAAGCCACGCGAATCGTCACGGTGACTTCCACCGGGCGGCCGTTTAGAAGCGCCGGTTCGTAGCGCCACTGCGTCACGGCTTGCGCTGCCGCGTCCGCCAGACGACCATCGACTATCGAATTGACGATAGCTACGCTGGCAGGATTGCCATCCGTGCCGATTACCGCCTCCAGCACAGCGGTTCCCGTGACACCCTCGCGCTCGGCGTCGGGTGGGTAGGTCGCGGGAAAGTGATGCACCAGCCTAGCCTCTCGCACGTTTCCACCAACACGGACCCTCCGGCGACCGGACCGTGGTTGCGACCGATCCCGGGCAGGTCGGGTGCCGGAAACTACGATCGCCTCGACAACGCGCTTCATCGCCAGCGTGACGTCAAGCCGGGCGTCTGAGGTCAGGTCGAGTGCCTGACGGTAGGAAACGAATCCGACTGGCCCATGGACCTCGACCTGATAGGAAGCCGACCGCTCCAAGCCCTCGATCCTGAAGGATCCGTCGGCACCGGCTGTCGCGGCTTCGGACAGGCCCTTGTCGACTTCGGTAAGGACCACGGACGCCCACGGAACGCGCGCCCCGCTCGGATCTTGCACCGACCCGGTGAGTGCGACACCCCTGCCCTGGGCGATTGCAAGCGTCACGCATGAGAGGGCCAGAGATGCGACCAGCGCCACCGCGGCGAGGCGGTGGGCAACGGCGGTGGAGAGTAGGCCCGATTCGAAGCGGGTCTTCCCGAGGATTCTCTCGATGCGTTCGCCAAGCGATGCGCCCTGCGCCATCGCGCTCATCGGCAATGTCCGGTATCCGCGCCAGTCCCTGGCGATTTCCAGCAAGGCCTGTGCATAGACCTCGCGATCTCTAGAGACCCAGACTGCGTGGTCGTCGCAGGCAGTCTCGGCGAGCGCTCTCAAGCGGCGCTTCAGCAAATAGGCGAGCGGATGGAACCAGAATACCGAGGCAACGACCGCGGCGAGCGCTTCGACGATGCCATCGCGCCGGAAGACATGCGCCAGTTCGTGCAAGAGCACCGCCTCGAGCTTTTCGGCACTCCAACTGGACCACTCGCCTGGCAAAACGATAGTGGGCCTCAGTGCTCCGTAGGCGAACGGTGCTCCGGCACCCGGGATCGAGACCAGCTGAGGTGGTGTCCTACCCACGGCCGCCCCGAAAGACGCCCTCGCTAGCGACTCAAGTGCAGGGCACTCCAAGGGTTCGGCCTGACGGAGCAAACGCCGAATGCGACGCCGAGCTATCAGGTGACGCGAAAGCAGGACCACCGTGCCCAACCCGAACAGCAGCCCACAGATACCCCACCAGTCGCTTGTCGGCATCCCAGCCGATGGATGGGTCAAGCTCTCTGCTTGGGCAATGAGCGGCGTCCCAAGCACGGGAATCGCGGACTCAAGAGCCACGCCGGGAGAGAATCCGAAACCGGAGCTTGCGAGACCCGCCAAGGGCAGCAGCAGCATCCCTAGGAGAACGGCCGTCCACGCTCCGTGCTCGACTGCCGGCCGCTGCGGGGCAGCCAACCGCAGGACAAGCCACGTGGCTAGAACCAGCACGATTGCTCGCACCGAGGACCCGAGCAGCGCGTCGAAGATCCCACTTCCGAAATCAAGCGCTATGGTTGCAATCATGACACCCTCCCTTCTGACTCGCGAGACTCCGCGATCCGCCTTGCCAACCTCTCGAGCTCGACGGAATCGATCACATCGCCGTCGACCATTCCGATGAGCAGTTGTTCAACCGAACCGTCACACAGTCTCTCGACGATCTTCCCCACCGCTCGGGCGGCGACGCTGCGGCCTGCATCTACGGGGTGGTACCGATAAGTCCTACCCTCGATGCAGTGCGTCACATAGCCCTTGTTCTCCAGTCGCCTCAACACCGTTCGCACGGTGGAGTCCTTCATTGGATGGCGCTCAATGAAGAACGTGCGCACGTCTTCGGCCGTTGCCGGCCCTTCGGACCAGAGGAATCCCATCACGAGCTCTTCCAGTCCGCTGAGGCGCTCCCAACTGTTACTGACCATAACGTTACGTATTGTAACGGTCGATCGTCAGTGAGTCAACCCCCTTTTCAGCAGAATTCCCCATCAGCTAGAATCAGGTGCCCAGCGGGAGCACTGACGCGGAAAGCAACGATCCTGATGTGGCCATCATTGCTAGGGAATCAGGAACTATAATGCGTAGTCTGGCGCTTGGTCTTTCCCAGACTCGATATCGTTCCGCGGTCGCATTGACCGACCGCAACACTTTGCGCTCGATCACCCGCGCATTCCTGCCGATCCTTGCTCTGGCGACTGCGCCGGCGCGTGCAGATGAAGCCTCGTTCGCGAAGGATGTCCTGCCCATCTTGGAACGCAACTGTGTGGTGTGCCATCAGGGCGCCGAGGCGCAGAAGGGCTTGCGCCTCGGCAGCGCCGCAGGGCTGATCGCTGGCGGCGAGAGCGGCCCAGCCGTCATTCCCGGCGACCCTGAAGGCAGCCTGCTGCTGGCTAAGGTGGTTGGCGACAAGCCCGAAATGCCCCTGGCGGGAGAACCTCTCGCCAGCGCTGAGATTGAGTTGATTCGGGACTGGATCTCCGCCGGAGCCATCGACGATGCCGGCGGGCCCCCGGAAGTCTCGGAGCGAACCTGGTGGTCGTTCCGGCCATTCCGCATCGAAGACGAGCCCGCGCCAGTGAGCCTATGGGAACGGAACGTCATCGACGGCTTCCTGCTTCGCGCCATGCAGTCGCGGGGCCTGGAGCCATCCGCCCCATCTGATAGGAAAACTTTAATAAGAAGGCTGAGCTTCGACTTGACCGGGCTTCCCCCCGAACCGGCGGAGGTCGAATCGTTCGCCGGCGACCGCGACCCCGGAGCCTATGCCAGATTGGTGGACCGCTTGCTCGCATCGCCGGCCTACGGCGAGCGTTGGGGGCGGCACTGGTTGGACGTTGCGCGCTTCGGGGAGAGCAATGGCTACGAGCAGAACCATCTGCGCGACAACGCTTGGCCGTACCGCGACTGGGTCATCCGCTCCTTCAATGAGGACAAGCCGTACAACCGCATGATCTTGGAGCAACTGGCGGGCGACCAACTTGCTCCGGACGATCTCAACGCTCAAGCGGCAACCGGATTCCTCGTGGCTGGCCCGCACGACACCGTCGGCATCAAGAACGCTGCCGGGGAAGCCCAGAAACGCGCCAATCACCTCGACGACATGATCATGGGAACCGCTTCTGCGTTCCTCGGCCTGACCGTCCACTGCGCTCGTTGCCACGACCACAAGTTCGATCCGATCAGCAACGAGGACTACTACCGCATGCAAGCGGTATTGGCGGGCGTGTCGCACGGTGACCGCACTTGGGACGATCCGGCAAGGGTGGCAGAGTTCGCAGCGGCCAGCGAGCGCCTCAACGACCAGATCAACGACGCAAAGGCTGGACTCGATGCCTTGCGCGAGGCTGTCGCGGAGCGCGTCGACGCCAACCGTGAAGCTATTCTTCGTCAATACCGGCCGCGAGTCGACCAATCTGGCACGGAAGAGACGTTCGATCCCATACTGGCGAGGTTTGTGCGGATGCGGGTCGACCAGGCTACCGGCAACCGCAACCGCGTGGACCTGGACGAGTTGGCGATCTTCGCTGCGAACGACTTCGGCCGCAACGTCGCGCTCGGCGGGAGGGCAACTGTGAGTGGGACGCGGGTGGATTCTGCCAGCCCCGACACTTACGCTCCAGCGAACCTCATCGACGGCAAGCACGACAGGCGTTGGATTTCGACTAACGCCATGCCAGCTTGGATTCAGATCGAACTGGCAAAGCCAGAGCGGATTGACCGGATCGATTGGTCCTCGGACCGCCTGGGCGGGTTCGGCGGGCGGTTCGGACCACCCCAGCCTGAGGAATACGAAATCTCAGTGTCGCTGGACGGAGACTCCTGGAATACGGTCGCTTCGTCCGAGGGCCGGCTGCCCTATGCGGAGGCTGATCAAGAGCGCCTCTTGCTGCGTGCCGTGTTTAGCTCCGACGAAAGGCTTCGCTGGGATCGCCTTGAGGAGGTCCAACGAGAGTCTGAACGAGCCTTGGCAAGGCTCCCCAAGCCCCAGCAAGCATTCTTGGGGCGGTTCCAGCAACCGGACAAGCCGTCCTTCGTGATGGTTCGCGGTGATCCCATGAACGAGGGTCCCGAAGTCGCACCGGGGAGCCTAAGCACGCTTTCGGGCCTGCTGGCGGGGTTCGAACTGGCCGTGGACGCGCCCGAGGCGGAGCGGCGCCTAGCACTGGCCAAGTGGATCGCTTCTGACGACAACGTCCTGGCCGCACGGGTCATCGTAAATCGAGTGTGGATGCACCACTTCGGACAGCCCTTCCTGCGCAACCCTAGTGATTTCGGCGTAAACGGTGGTGTGCCATCCCACCCCGAGCTGCTGGACTGGCTGGCCCATCGCTTGATTCATACCCACAACTGGCGGCTCAAGCCCTTGCACCGAGAGATCGTGCTGTCGGCGGCCTACCGCCAGTCCAGCACGTTTCGCAAGAACGCAGCTCGGGTGGACAGCGACGGGGCGTTTCTGTGGCGCTACCCGCCCAGACGCTTAGGGGCTGAGGAACTGCGCGACGCCATCTTGCGAACGAGCGGGAATCTAGACCGGCACATGGGCGGGCCGGGGTTCCGGCTATATCGCTATACCGTCGACAACGTGGCGACCTACTACCCACTCGGAGAGTTTTCGCCGGACACATACCGGCGCGGGATCTACCACCAGCACGCGCGCTCAGTGAAGCCGGAATTGCTGGGCGAATTCGACTGCCCAGAGACGTCCCTTCCCGCTCCCAAGCGCATCACCACCACCTCTCCGCTACAGGCGTTGACTCTGCTCAACAGCACCTTCGTGGTGGACCAAGCCTCATCCTTCGCGGCACTGGTCGAAACCGAATCTGACGAAGCCGAAGCTGGCTTTGTCGAAGCCGCCTGGCGACGCGCCTACCTGAGAGAGCCAAGCGCCGTGGAAAGGCAATCTGCAACTGAGTTCGTTGCACAGCACGGCCTGGAAGCGCTCAGTCGGGCAATTCTCAACTCCAACGAATTCCTCTACGTGTTCTGATGGCCGAACCTCGACGAATCAGCCCCGCCCGGGCAACGCCGCCAGACACGTTGGATTCCGCAGGCCCGCTGCCCTCCCCTCCGCCATCAGTTCGGGGCGCACTTCCGGCGGAGTCCGCGCACACACGCAGGGACTTGCTGGGAGGGTTTGTCACCGGCCTGCAGGGCGTTGCGCTGGCAAGCATGCTGCCGCAGCAACGCTCCCTCGCAGCGCAGCCCCCGCACTTCGCGCCCAAAGCCAATCGGGTTCTACAGATCTTCTGTCCCGGCGCAGCGTCGCATATCGACTTGTGGGACTACAAGCCGGAACTCCAGAGGCGTTCCGGCCAACAGGCCCCGGCCGAGTTGGACGCGGTGACGTTTCAAGGCAGCAATGGAGCGTTGATGGGCTCGCCGTGGGATTTCAAGCCGCGCGGACAGAGCGGCAAGATGATCTCCGAGCTACTGCCGGAGCTCGGAGCCCTGGCGGACGAGATCGCGTTTGTCCACTCGATGCAGTCCAAGACCAACACACATGGACCGGCATGCGTTCTGCTCAACACGGGCTTCGTCCTTGAAGGCTTTCCATCGGCCGGATCGTGGGTGAGCTACGCCCTCGGCTCAGAGAACAACAACCTTCCCACGTATGTCGCAATCCCGGATATCCGCGGCATCCCACCCGCAGGCCCCGCTAATTGGGGTGCCGGCTTTCTGCCCGCGGAGCACCAAGCGATCGTGTTCAACGCACAGGAGCCGATTCGAAATCTCCAACGTCCTCCGAGCATCTCTCCCGAGCGCGATGCCGCGACGCGAGACTTCCTCGGGGAGCTGAACCGCATTCATGCGGCGGCTCATCCGGGGGACGAAGAGCTCAAGGCACGCATCGCAGCGTACGAATTGGCCGCACGCATGCAGCTCTCCGCTCCCGAAGTCACTGACCTGTCGAAAGAGACCCAAGCAACGCGGGACCTCTACGGAGCGAACGACACTAATCCCCTAAAGGCCGCCTACGCTCGGAATTGCCTGCTGGCCCGCCGACTGCTGGAGCGGGGCGTGCGCTTTGTGAGTCTCTTCTGTGCCTCGCGCGCGTCGGGAGTGGACGGATTGCTGAACTGGGATGCCCACAAGACGCTAAAGGCAGACTACGAACGCCACTGCCCGATCCTGGACCGGCCGACAGCGGGACTGCTCAAGGACATGAAATCTCGGGGCATGCTTGAGGACACCCTCGTGGTCTGGGCGACGGAGTTCGGGCGAATGCCGACGCACCAACAGGGCACCGTAGGCCGTGACCACAATCCCAACGCATTCACCACTTGGCTCGCCGGCGCCGGCATACGCGGCGGAACGAGCTACGGTGCGACAGATGAGCTAGGAGGCCGGTCTGTGGAGGACATCGCAACGGTCCATGACTTCCACGCGACGATGCTGCACTTGCTCGGTCTCGACCATGAACGCGTGACTTGGTATCACAACGGAATCAATCGCCGTCTGACCGACGTACACGGCCACGTGATCGAAGAGATTCTCGCGTAGCCGAAATAGACTGGCGGCAAGGGTATAACGGTAGTGTGTTGGACGGAATCCGAGTCCTCGACCTGTCGCAATATATCGCCGGGCCCCAAGCAACCCAAATGCTGGGTGACCTGGGCGCGGACGTAGTCAAGGTCGAACCCCCGGGGGGAGACCCAGCGCGGCAGTGGGGGCCGCCATTCTGGGGGGGCGACGCGCCCATTTTCCTAGCCTTCAACCGCAACAAGCGAAGCATAGTCGTGGACATGAAGTCCCCCGAGGGCCGCGAGGTTATCGACCTCCTGCTGGCCCGTGCGGATGTGGTGGTGCAAGCCTTCCGCAAGGGGGTGATCGAAAGGATGGGGTTCGATTACGAAGCTGTCAAGGCAAGACACCCAAAGATCGTCTACGCCTCACTCACCGGCTACGGATCGGAGGGTCCCTACGCGAGCACGCCGGGGTATGACCCTCTGCTGCAAGCGTACAGCGGAATCATGTCAATTACCGGCCAACCGGACGGCCCCCCGGCTCGGGTCGGTGGATCTGTTGTCGATATCGGATCGGGGTATTTGATCGCGCTGGGCGTACTGGCCGCGCTGCGCAAGCGGGACGCCGAAGGCGTCGGCTCGCTGGTCGAATGCTCGCTCCTCGACACCTCGCTCGGATGGATCGGGTACCACATGATGACCTACCTTGCGGGCGGAAACGTGCCGCAAAGAATGGGAACGGGGCTCAAGATGATCGCCCCGTACGAGTCGTTTCCGACCAAGGACGGGGATCTGATGATCTGTGGCGGCAATGATGGGATCTTCCGCCGGCTGTGCGAAGCCTTGGAGATTCCGGAGGCAGCCACCGATCCTCGGTTCTTGGACAATCCGCTGCGGGTGAAGAACTACTCCGCCCTCCGGGACCTGCTTTCATCCCGCACTCGGAAGCTAACCACGAAGGCGCTCGACGAACTGCTGAAGACTCACCGGGTACCATGCTCTCCGATTCAGAGCATTGACCAAGTCGTCGATGACCCGCAGGTCAGCGCCAACCGGATCTTCGATCCAGTCCCTCACCCACGGGTGCCGGATTACCGGGACTTGAAGACGCCCGTTCGCTTCGATGGAGAGCGCCCCTCCTTACGTCATCTTCCTCCCACGGTCGGCCAGCACACCGAAGAGATCCTAGCCGAACTCGGCTACGGCGAAGATGCGATCCAAAGCTACTCAGATTCGGTGGCCGTGAGCGAGTGATTCCGAGTCCGAAGCCGTGAGGAGCATTACTAGAGTGCAAGATGGACCGGGCACGCCCGAGTGTCTCGGGGACAACGATGCGATGGATGCTGGACTCATTCGGCAAGGCTTGGAAGACCGCGATCAAGAATTCGTACCGTTCGAACTGGTCAAGCGCATCGCGTCCGGGGAACACCCAGCACGGGTCTGGCGTGAGCATCGCGGCATGAAAGCGGCCGAACTCGCGACGTCGGCTGGGATCGCGGCCTCCTACTTGTCGCACATCGAGAACGGCAGGAGGCCCGGCTCGGTCAAGGCCCTGAAGAGCGTCGCAAACGCGCTCAGCGTCGGTGTCGATGACCTCATCGAGCTGAAGCGGGATGGAGAGCAACCTGGACTGGCGGAGTACAAGTTGAGCAGCCCGATGCACTCTCGGGCACGAGCGTCCAGATGCGGCATCGGAATGGCCTCGGAACCGTAGCCCGAGATGTCGCCGAATCCCAATTGATCGGCAAGAACCAGAACGGTATTCGAAACCGTGGAGTTGGTGCGCAGTCCGACGGCTACAAGGTATTCCCAATACTGATCGACACTGAGGTCGGGGTCACCGCTCGCAACCCAGTGAGCACATCCAACCGGGATCGCCAAGAACCTGCGCCAGACCAACCACCGGGGCTCTGGCCCGGAATGCCATCGCGCTTCGTCATGCTCGCACCGCTTCTACCCGAGTGTTCCCGCAGACCCGGCCCGACAGGGACTTGTCACGATCACCGTCGTACATGCTCGAATCATCTAGCCTAGCTGGTGAGCATGGCGGATCTTTCTCGGCCCTTCCCACCTGCCATGGGCGGACGTTGCTGCTGCAGCGAGGACGGCGTCGAGAGGTTGGTCGACGCGTCGGAGCCGCCGCAGTGCTGAGCACACCCGGAAGCGCCGCGGAGGCGGAGCCGCGGAGCGACGTTCGATGGCTTGTCGAACGGGGCGTCCGCTACCGAGACCTCAACGGGAACGGGAAGATGGATCCCTACGAGGACCCGCGGGCTCCTGTAACCGACCGAGTAGAAGACCTCCTGGGGCGGATGTCCCTCGGCGAGAAGGCCGGACTGATGTTCCAGCCTCCAATCGCGATTGGACGCAAGGGAGCGGTGGTGGAAGGCATACATCCGCTGAACGTCGCCCCAACGACCGAGTTGATCGCTGGACGACATATATCGCACTTCAACATCCTCATGGCCCCCGGCCCCGGATCGGTGGCGCGCTGGCACAACTCCTTGCAGAAGATCGCCGAGCGGACCCGCCTCGGGATTCCGATCACCCTAAGTTCAGACCCGCGGCATGCGGCCGGCTTCAATCCCGCGACCGGTATCAAGCAGGAGGGCTTTAGCCACTGGCCCTCGCAACTGGGCCTCGCAGCGGCAGCTGATGAAGGCCTAGCCGAGCGCTTCGGCAACATCGTGCGCCGCGAATTCCGAGCGATCGGTCTCCGAAGCGTCCTCGGGCCGATGGCTGACGTCGCAACGGAGCCACGCTGGGGAAGATCCGGGGCAACGTTCGGAGAGGATGCCGAGCTGGTGGGGCGACTTACCGCCGCATTCGTCAGAGGGCTCCAAGGCGGAACGGCCGGTCTCGGCCCCTCGAGTGTCGCTGCCATGGTCAAGCATTTTCCGGGCGGCGGACCGGCCGGAAACGGCTTGGATCCGCACTTCTCGACCGGCAAACGCCAGCTCTATCCTGGCAATCACTTCGAATACCATCTCGTGCCCTTCCGTTCGGCAATCGCTGCGGGCGCCCGGCAAATCATGCTGTCGTACGGAATTCCAGGCGGCCAGACATCCTCGGATGTCGCGATGGCTTTCAACTCGGACATCGTAACCGACCTCCTGCGCGGCCGACTGGGCTTCGATGGCGTGGTCAGCACGGACTGGATGACCGTGGATTCGCACCGCGTCCTCGGCATCCTGAAACTGAAGGATGCGTCGGCATGGGGAGTCGAGCACTTGAAGGTCCCGGAGAGGTATGCACGGGCGATTGAGGCAGGAGTGGACCAGTTCGGCGGCGAAAGCAACGCGCAGGCCATAGCAGGGCTCGTCCGGGACGGCCGCATACCTGAAACACGCATCGACACATCGGCACGAAGGATCCTGCGAGCGAAATTTGAACTCGGGTTGTTCGACGATCCCTACGCGGACGCAGATGCTGCGGCTTCCTCGACAGGGACCGCGGAATTCGTCGAATCGGGAATTGAGGCCCAGCGCCGGAGCTTGGTTCTTCTCAGCAACAATCCCGTTCCCGCCGTCAAAGACCGGCCGATACTGCCGCTTTCCAGACCCGTGAGACTGTATGTCGAGGGCATCGACCCGAGCGTGGCGCGAAATTACGGAACAGTGGTTTCGGCGCCGAGCCTTGCAGACGTCGCGGTCCTGCGACTCGCCTCGCCACAGCGGTTCAAGTTGAGCAAGCACCTCCTCGAGTACTTTGTGCCGCAAGGTTCGCTTGCGTTCAAGCCCGGACGCCTGGCAAGGGTGCTGGCGTGCTGCCGCGCCGTGCCAACGGTGGTTGACGTGCGCCTGGACCGGCCGGCGATCATCACTGATATCGCAACGGGCGCCGCGGCAGTTCTCGTCTCGTTCGGATGCGACGACCGGGTGCTGCTGGACACGCTGTTCGGCAAGTTCTCGCCAACGGGCAGACTGCCCGTGGACCTGCCGTCGTCCATGGCAGCGGTTGAAGCCAGCCGGACGGACGTTCCGCATGACACCGAGGACCCCGTGTACGAGGTGGGCTGGGGGCTGTCATACCCGTCTGGCGAGTCAGAAGCCTGATCGCCGGAATCGCTTCGTCGGCTGTTCGTGAGGCATCTTGTGATCGAACATCTATGCTGAAGTTCCGACAGGTATTTGAGCGCAACTTCTTGTTTTTCAAGCAGATGTGCTTGAACGAAATTGACGTCTACTGCCTACAAGCCTGCAAGCGGAAGTCATATGCGGTCTTGGATTCAGATTCCCTTCGGCAACTCCTAGATGCGTGCCTACTCCGGCTCCAGCTGCGCGTCCAACTCGAATTCGCACTGCCACAGGGACTGCTCGCCCCTCCGCCGGCAGTCGCTGCGACCCATCAAATGGGTCCTGACAAAAAAGGCTCCCGCAGGAGCCTTGTAGTAAGCCGCCCATTGATTTTAGGGCTAGGACGGGCGACTTCTTGAACTATACAAACACGTGCTGGTCCTATCAACTGCCGAACCGAAGCGCTACCGCGCGACGGCCTGTCCCTGGACGCCGACGCAAGCCTCCGAAGTGGTGCTGGGCAGCTCGGACTTACCTTCCGAATACGATTCGTTCCCGGCGGAACAGGTCACTCGTCAGCCACAAGCACACTCCTGCAAAGGCCGCCGCCACGAGTACGGTGACAACGAAGTCGACCAAGGCCACCCCCTCGCCTCCGATAGCGTCTTGAATCAACTGCTGCTGTGCCAATACGGGCACCAGCAGCCTCCAACTCGCGTCTTCAATAGGAGAATTCATCGTGAGCGCTAGCGGCAGCATCGGCAACAACATCAAGAACGACACATAAGACTGCGCTTCCTTGTAGGATCGGGCCAGCGTGGCCACCACCATCTGTAACGCCGTCACCGAGAACGCCAACGGCACGATCGCAGCAACCATGAGAGCCATCACTCCACCATCAAGTTCGAGGCGCAAACCTAGTCGCTGCAACGGGCTATACTCCAACCCGACCCCCATCAATGCTGCGGTAAGCACGGCACTCGCCAGCGAGAACGCTGTAGCAGCCAGCCACTTGCCACCAATGATCGACAGTCGGGGCACTGGAATGACCAGCAGCGGCTCGAGCGAGCCCCGCTCCCTCTCCCCAGCGGTCGAATCGATCGCAACCTGCAAGCCTCCAACGAAAATGCCCATGACCAAGATTAAGGGCATGAAGTTGATCAACCTCGCGGTGCGCTGCTGTTGGGTCGCTAGTTCGATGGTCTCGACACGCACGGGCCGGGCAACCTCCGGGCTAATTCCCCGCACGACCAGTCGGCGGTCGGCGATTCCCTGCCCGTACGTGCGAATCAGGTCACGCACGCGGCTGACGGCACGATCTAGGCTGCGATCCATGCCCTCCAAAATGATCTCGACCTCAGCTATCTCCGATCCGGCGAAGCGCTTCCCGAAATCCTCCGGAATGACGAGCACGAAATCGACGTCGCCGTTGCGTACCGCCTCTCGAGGTTGGTCCGGACCTTGCTCAAGCTCGATTCCCGCTTGCTGATCCAGCCAGCCGGTCAATTCACGGGCATGTTCTGCGCCGATCACCGGAACCGTGATCTGCCGCGCCCGCTCGACCGACTCAGACGCTTGGTTCATTGCAACAAACAGCATGAGGGGGAGAAGGGCAAGCGGTGCCAATACAGAAATCAATGAGCGACGGTCCCGCAAACCGTCGACCAGCTCCTTGCGCAGGACCACCGAGAGCGCGGCCACTAGGTTCTTCATTCCTGCGCCCCTCCGCTCCCTGCCAACGCGACAAAGACATCCTCAAGGTCGTCTAGGCCCGTCGACCGCCTGAGTTCTGCAGGCGTGCCGCTGGCAACGACCCTGCCCGCGGACACAACGACGATCCGATCGCTGACGGCAGCCACTTCTTGCATGACGTGGCTGGAGAACACGACACATTTGCCACGCGCCCTCAGTTGGACGATCAGTTCGCGCACGGCTCGGGTGCTCATCACATCCAGCCCAGTGGTGGGCTCGTCCAGCAAGATGTTTGCCGGGTCGTGCAGCAGCGCACGTGCCAATGCGACCTTCGTGTTCTCGCCGTGCGATAGGCCCGCAGCGCGCCTGTCGGCAAAGTCTTGCATGCCGAGCAGGTCGACCAAGTCGTCGCAGCGCGTTTCAGTCTCGGCTCGTCCGAGCCCCTGCAGGTGAGCAAAGTAGCGCATGTGCTCGCGGGGTGTCAGACGCGGATACAGGCCTCTGGCCTCGGACAGCACCCCTAGCCCCATCCGGGCACTCAGGGGCTGCGCAATCCCATCCACGCCATCAACACGCACTTCTCCGGCATCGGGCTGTATTAGTCCGTAGATGGACCGCAGTGTGGTTGTCTTGCCTGCCCCGTTCTCTCCGAGCAGGGCGGTGACCTCCCCGTTTCGCGCCTCGAACGAGACCTCGTCCACGGCGACCACATCTCCGAAGCGTTTGCGGAGACCGCGCACCTCGATCATCGTTCGCGCTCCATCGTGGGGCCGCCGGGTGTAACGAAGAACCCCGGTCGCTTGAATTCCTCCACACACGAAGTGTCTAAGTCGTCGGCAGATCCGGCTTGCACGAATTCCGCCACCAGTTTGGACACGCAACCGCGGCCGGTTGCGCCGTGGCCTGTCCCAGGTACCACGAGATGGAGGGCGCGCGCGAAGCCCGCCGCCAATTCCTCTCCCCTGCGTGGCGGCGTGACGGGATCCAGAGCTCCCGACAGGACTAGCGCTGGAACATCCGACACCACAGGTTCGTGGTAGTCGGCCGCGATCTCGCCGCGCGGCCAGGCACTGCAGATCTTGTCCCATGCTTCGATCGTCTCGTCGTTGCTGAAGACGCCGGCCGGTGCGAGGTTTCGGACACTCTCTGCAACCCACGGAAGATCCTCGGCGCAAATGACCGAAAAGAACATCCCCCAATTGACCCTGACTTCGCTGGGCGAACTCTCCGCTCCGACCGCCAGCGCGAGCAAGCCGGCGAAATCCCCGCCATGCATTTGCTCGACTAGCATTGGCACGAGCGCCGCCGCTTCCGGGCTGTACAACGCGAGTCGCAAGGTGTTAGTAACAACTTCTGAGCGCAGTGTGACCTCAACGCTCGCACCCGTTCGGGGGTGCCGTAGCGATGAGACCTTGGTCTCGCGGTCCAGCCTTGCCAGGACTTCGTCCAGCTTGCGTGGGAGATCTGGAAAGCGCTCCTGGCAAGCAGCTCGGTGCTCACAATCTTCAAGCAGCAGGTCGAGCGCTCGTTGCGAGTCCTGCGGAAACCCCTCGGGTAGGGTCATGGTCATCGGCACTGCACCGTCGAAGACGACGCTGCGCACCCGCTCGCCGTGGCGTCGGACATAGACCAGAGCGGCGCGGGTTCCGTAGGAGGCACCCCAAAGGTTGATGCGTTCATAGCCAAGGACGCTCCTGACATCGTCGAGATCGTCCATGGCCAAAGGGGTGGTGTAGAAGCGCAGGTCGGCCTCGTATCCCTCGAGGCAATTCAAGAACGTGTCGACAGCGTGGTCGTCGCTGAGGAATGCGCTCAAGTCATCGGTGTCTTGGTCGCACGGCAGTCCGTTGGAGAGTCCCGTCCCACGCTGGTCGACGAAGACTATGTCGCGTTCCCTGCGGACATCGCCAAGCAAGCCGATAACCAAGGAGCTGATCTGAGCTGCGCCCTGCCCCGGCCCGCCGGCCAGCACGAACAGAGGATCAGGCTGCCGGTCCCGGCTCAGAGCCGGGTACACGACCACCCGAAGATCAATCTGGCGCCCGGACGCCGCGCTGCGATCTTCATACACGGGTATCCAGCCGCAAAGCGCGTTGCGTGGCCCATCTCCGGGCTCGCAGTCGGCGAGCGGACTTGGATTGTCGGTCTTGCGTGCCTCCGATCCGCAGGCACACAGTAAGGCGAGTGCCACTCCAGCCAGCGCTATTCCCTTGAACGAGAGCATGCGAAACAACCCGTTCCGACCTGACTGCGGTCGTGCGAGTGTCTGAATCGGATGCATGGCTAGTGCTGGATGTCGCAGGCGACCCGCTCGCATGAGCGCGATCACATCATTGCGCTACAAGGACGGGCTCGATATGCACTAGGTTGGTCGGCAAATACTCGCGCGCCTCGATGTAGTCATCGAACCAATGGGCTTCCGGGTTTCGCCTGAATATCATCAGCTTGCCTGTGAGGCGCGGATCCGCCGCACGGTGGTACTTGAACAGGACGTGTTCGTCGGTGAACCCGAGAATCTCAATCTTGCCTGTCGAGTGGGACATCGCAAGCCTCGCCCGCTTGGCTAGCCCGGACATCCGTTCGAGCGACTTGGCGAAGATGCGGTACGCATTCTCGACAGACACCGAGTAGCTCTCATTGCCCTCGGTTGGGCGGCATTGGAATACGTAGTAGGGCGGCACCCCCAGGTAGGAGAGTTCGTTCATCAGCTCGCTCAGCACGCCCGGATCGTCGTTGATACCCCGGATCATGGGGGTCTGATTGATCGTCACCACCGAGTGGGCCTGCAGGCACTGCAATCCTTCGCGAGCCACCGCCGTCAACTCGACCGGATGGTTGAAGTGGCACATGACGTAGATCCGGCCCTGCTCCGGCGTTGAGTAGCGCTCGAACATCGCGTGCAGCTTCGGGTCATCCAAGATGCGGTACGGGTTGAAGGCCGGCATCTTGCTCCCGATCCGAATGATCTTCACGTGTGGAATGTCGCGCAATTGAGCGATGATCGGCTCGAGCTTCGAGGTGGACATGATCAGCGGATCCCCGCCGGTCAGAAGCACATTGCTGATCTCGGGATGCTCCCGGATATAGGAGATGCCAGCCGAGACGTCGCGGACGACCTCGTCGTTGTCGTCCATGAACAGCCGCTTGCGGAAGCAGAAGCGGCAGTAGGCGCCGCAGACGTCGTTGCACAGCAGCAAGGCGGTGTCGGAGTACTTGTGCTCTAGGCCCGGGACCTTTGTGTAGTATTCCTCGAACGACGCGTCCAACCTGCCCCACTCGTTCAATTCGCGGGCATCGGGTATAACCAGCCGTCGGATCGGGTCGTTCGGATCATCCCAATCAATCAGGGACTGGTAATACTCATTGGTGCGGAACACATATCGCTCGCTGACCTTGGCTGCCGCCTCGCGGTCCTCCGTGCTCAGCCTTGAAATCTTGCTAACGGACGTAATGTACTTCGGCTTGGGCACGGGCGACTCCTCTGCGAACGGCCTGAGCAGCCTTCCTTGAGAACGGCCCTGACCAGCAATACAGCTGGGTCGATCTCCGTTTCAATAGCTACTTGGCTCGTCGAACGGGTATCTATTGAAACAAAACGAGTCGACCAGTGCAAGGATGGAAACTGCGGAAGGCCGATCCGTAGCGAAAGTTTCACAGAATCGTCACGCATCCTGGCGCGGCGCAGGCTGCTGCTTCGCCCTGCCGTCGGCAAACTGCGGAACCAAGAGCCGACCCGCGACGCCCACTCGCGACCCTGCGAGTATCGTCGAGGTGCATCGTCGCTCTTGGCAGCACGCATGCCAATGTCGTGTCGATCTGGCCGAATACTCCGTGACAAGTGCAGTAATGCGCTGCGCAGGCTCATAAAGGTGCTAGACTCTCCAGAACTAGGAGGGAATCCAATGAAGCGAATCTTTGCCCTACTACTCACGTTCGCCGCCCTGACCTTTGCGGCCGACAAGAAGATCGTGGTCCGAGGGTCGGGCTACGGCTTCGCCGACAACGACGCCGCGATCAAGCTCTACCAAGAGGCAGCCGGCAAGGACGGCACCGTCGTCTCCGCTCGCTCTGCCGAGGAGTTCGCCAAGGAGATCGTCGACGCTCACGGCATCATAGGCGGGATCAGCAAGGAGCAATTCCCCACTGCCAAGAATCTCGAATGGGTGCAGTCCGTCAGCGCGGGCGTGGAAGCTTATTCGTTCTGGCCAGAGTTCATGGCCAGCGACGTGATGCTGACCAACTGCAAGGTAGTCCAGGGTCCCACCATCGGCGACCACGCCTTTGCACTGCTGCTTTCACTGACGCGCGGCCTGCACGAATACCTTCCCAACAAGGGGCAGTGGAAATCCCGTGCAGACGCTCCCAAGGGCATGACCGAGCTGCCCGGCATGACCGCGGTCATCATCGGCATGGGCGGGATCGGCACCCAGATCGCCCAGCGCGCTCACGCCTTCGGCATGGACGTGATCGGCGTTGACCCCAAGAACATACCGGTGAGCGTGTATGCGCCCACCATCGTGCCGCCGGACCGGCTCGACGAAGTCCTGCCGAAGGGCGACGTTGTCTTCATCGCAGCGCCGCTCACGCCGGAGAGTGAGCACATGATCGCGGCCAAGCAGTTCGACGCGATGAAGCAAGGCGCGTATTTCATCGCCGTCTCGCGCGGCCGGCTATACGACAAGGGCGATCTGATCAAGGCCATCGACAGCCAGAAGCTGGCTGGCGCCGGTCTGGACGTCACGGACCCGGAACCGCTTCCGCCGGACGATCCGCTGTGGGACTTCGACAACATCGTGATCACTCCGCACGTGGCATCCCACGCCAAGGGCTCGGACGACCGCCGACTTGACCTGATCGTGGGCAACATCGGCCGTTTCTCCAGGGGCGAGAAGCTCACGCACTTGGTAGATAAGTCGGTCGGCTACTAGCCGGTTTGCGGCCCGGGCGGTTGACTCAATACTTGCTCTAGGGTTGCGCAGCAATGGAGCTTAAGCGCTGCCGTTGCGCGGGCGGCAGAGTGCAATCACCAGAATGTGCGCTCGCATAGCGCTGACAGCAGTTCCGATGCTCGCAGCCCTAGCCTTGGGCCAAGGTGGCGCCACTGAGAAGTCGACGTTTGTCGGGATGGACGATGGCGTCCGCCTGAATACGTCGGTGTTCATCCCGGACGGCACAGCACCGCCGAACGGCTGGCCCGCCATCGTCTTCGTGCACGGGCTTGGCGGTGAGAATTGACAGCAACGTATGCCACCGGTCACCGGTCGCGATCAGCACTGCGTCGATGTCTCGCCGTTCCCACAGCTCAAACATGTCGCCGAACATCTCGCAGTCATTGTTGCCGTGATGCTTGTCGACCGTCGACTTGATGGCTTCGCGGCATTCGTTGCGCGCATCGCAGATCGCCCGGAACTGGACATCGTCTTGGGCCAGAAACGACTCGAGATTGCGCTCGCCCCTGCCACCGATACCTAGTCCGAAGTTCTGGCCTGTTTTTCAGGCCTAGCCTGCCGGAAAACATTGATTGCACTGCATTTAGGTTCAATTTCCGACTAGGAGTGTTTTGCATTTTGTAGGCACTAGATGATTTTCGGCCCACACAACCACTTGCCGATATCCTCGCTTTTCCTTGCAACGTTGACAGGTGTTTCTGTTTTTTGCTAGGCTTCTTCTTGTAGGCACTAGATATGTCCGCCATGCACATCGCCGTCATCCAGTCCGTCCAGAACGGCAAGACCTACCACTCCAAGCTCCTGCGCCGCTCCTTCCGCGACCACCATGGCCGGGTCCAGAAAAAGACCCTCGCCAATCTCTCCCACCTCCCCGATGCCGCCATCGACCTGCTCCGGGCCCATCTGGCCGGCCAGCCCCTCAGCGACCCCTCCGACTGCTTCCAGATCGTCCGCTCGCGCGCCCACGGCTCCGTCTTGGCCGTGCTGGAGGCTTTCCGCCGCCTCGATCTCGCCCGCCTCGTCGCTTCCCAGCCATCCCCCCAGCGCGACCTCGTCTGCGCCATGATCGCCGCCCGCATCCTGCGCCCCCAGACCAAGCTTGCCACCGCCCGCTGGTGGCACTCCACCAGCCTGCCCGACTACTTCGACCTGCGCCCGGCCAGCGCCGAGGACCTGTACGCCGCTATGGACTGGCTGCTGCAGCGCCAGCAGCGCATCCAAGGCAAGCTCGCCCGCCGCCACTTCGCCCAGGGCGGTGTCGTGCTGCTGGACCTGAGTTCTTCCTACTTCGAGGGTGCGGCCTGCCCGCTGGCCCGCTACGGCCACAACCGCGACGGCAAGAAGGGCAAGCTACAGGTCAACTTCGGCCTGCTGTGCGACCGCCACGGCCGCCCGGTCGCGCTCAATGTCTTCGAGGGCAATGTGGGCGACCCGCGCACCGTGCTGCCGGCCGTGCGCCAACTGCGGCGGCGCTTCGGCCTCAGCCGCGTGGTCTTGGTCGGCGACCGCGGCATGCTGGTGCAGGCCCGCCTGGCCGAGCTGCACAAGCTGGACGGCATCAACTGGATCACGGCGCTGCGCAGCGGCGCCATCCGCAAGCTGGAGCGGGCCGGCCAGCTGGAGCATTCCGACGAGGTCGGCCTGTTCGAGATCGTGCAGCATCCGGACTATCCCCACGAGCGGCTGGTGGCTTGCCGCAACCCGCGCCTGGCGGCCCAGCGCGGCCATACGCGCGAGTCCCTGCTGCAAGCCACCGAAGAGCTGCTCGCGCCGATTCGCGCCCGCGTCGCCGCCGGGCGCCTCAAGGGCGAGGCCAAGATCGGCCTGCGGGCCGGCGCCGTGCTGAACCGCTACAAAGTGGGCAAGCACTTCGTGTGCGAGATCTCCGAGGACTGCTTCGACTACCGCCGCAACCGCGCCAGCATCGACCACGAGGCCGCCCTGGATGGCGTCTACGTGATCCGCACCTCGCTGGCGGAGGCGGATCTGTCGGCGGCTGACTGCGTGCGCAGCTACAAGGCCCT
Organism: Terriglobia bacterium; assembly: GCA_009838515.1. Taxonomy (GTDB): domain Bacteria; phylum Acidobacteriota; class Terriglobia; order Bryobacterales; family UBA6623; genus VXMF01. Next base: position 28,858 of record VXRL01000040.1, read on the forward strand.
CACGCGGGTCGAGCGCGCTTTCCGCGGGCTGAAGACGGCCGACCTGCAGGTGCGCCCGATCCACCACCGGCTGGCCGACCGGGTCCGAGCGCACCTGTTTCTGTGCATGCTGGCCTACTACGTGCAGTGGCACATGTGCGAGGCCTGGCGACCGCTGCTGTTTGCTGACGAGGAGTTGGCCGAGCGGAGGCGCACGCGGGATCCGGTCGCGCCGGCGGAGCCGTCCGCGAGCGCACGGCGGAAGAAAGCCACGCGCCAGGCTGAAGACGGCACGCCGGCGCACAGTTTCCGGACGCTGCTGGAGGATCTGGCGCGGGTGGCGCGCAACGACTGTCGGAGCCAGGGCGAGCAGGGTCCGCAGCCGTGTGACTTCGAGCTGGACACGCAGCTGAATGCGGAGCAGACCCGCGCCATGGAGTTGCTGAAAGAAATCCAGATCTAAACCCGCACATGCTCGTCGCCTGTAGGCTTGTAGGCAGTAGAGGCCAATTTCGTTCAAGCACATCTGCTTGAACAACAACAAGTTATGCCGAGAATCCCTTCAGAACTTCAGCCTAGTCCGGCAACGTTAATCCGGTCAAAGGGGGGGAACCGCGCCTGACAGGCCTAGGACCGCGCCGGGAAAGATTAGCGGAACGGCCGCCTGAAACACCCTGCGCCTCGGGATCTGACCCAGCGTTGGGGCCTCACTGGTTGTGTCACTCATGCATCAGATCCTCCGACTGGATTTCGGTCGCTCGTGCCTGTTCGGCTTGCGCAACACCGATAGCCTTGGACCGCGCACATGGCATATCGCAGCGGCGGTCGGGCGCTTGGACGCTTGCTGCCACTTCCGGGCGGCCCGGGCGAGTCCGCCGATACCTAACTGGGAAACTGTCATTCCAAGTGCCGTCGCCAAGCTGCGTGGGTCCTCATGGCTCGTCCGGGTATGGCACTGGGGCACCGGTGGCCTTGCGGGTAGGCATGATGGCGTTTGCATCGCGTAGGAAGTTGCCAAGCGAAGCGGACAACTCGGCCACTAGCCCGGGCTGGTCCGAGGCCAGATTTTGGGTCTCTTCGAGGTCGGCCCGTCGGGGTTGCGCCGGAACGCCAGCTCCGACTCGCACTTGCGGGCGATCTCGATTTCCGCTATCCGGCGGGCGTTCACGGGCTCGGCCGGAAAGAGGATCGGGAGAACCGCAGCGAGGAGGAGTAGTGGTAGGACTAGGCAGGTAATTGCGTCAATCCTCGTAGGATTCCTGCAACCCTCCTGCGCACCGATCGATCTCGTCGCGCAACGCAGTCATCGTCCCCTGGATATTGTCGACTAGCTCTTCAACGCTGTCGTACCACTCTGCGTCTTCGTCAACTCGGAGCGCGTCTGCATCGCACTCTATGTCGTCAAATTCCGCCACTAGGGCGGTAAGTCCAGGAGCGTCTATCTGCGTAACGGCGTCCTGCCACTCCTTGGATTTCGTGTACGCATCGAATCGAGGAGCCCATGACGACATCTTCGCTCGCACCGCCTTGGCGTCGTGGACGACTCGCTTGATACCGGCTAATGTCTCCTCGTTGGCAGCAATCTTGTCTCGCAGATTCTCTTCACGTTCAGCATCCTTATACGCTTTCGTTAGTTCTCGAAATAACTGCCGCAGCATATTGTCTTTACCTCCTCGGAGCCAAGCAGCGGCCCAGTCGCTGCTGCTTCTCCAGCGTGCGAGCTACTCGCGTAACGCGCTTCCGGACACCCCTTGCCACGGCTTGCAACGTCGCAATGTCCAGCACGTTCCGGTAGACCTCGAAATCCAAACGGTGCTCGCAAGAGGCGTCAGGCTTGCGCACGCCCATCGCTACCATGAAGTAGACGCCCGGCCCCACTTGGAACTCGCCGGAGAAATCCCTCATCCCCTCGCTGATGTCGATGCCCGCCGCCGAGGCGTCCAAGCGCACCATGCCGCCCTCGCGGTCTCGCGCAAGGTACACGGACACCCACAAGCGATCCTCTGCGTCCGCAACTAAGCGCACTCGGGAACTCTCTGAGAACTCTTGGATGATGACGGCTTCGAGGGCTTCGGAGCGTTCACCCAGTAGATTCGGAGCACCGCGCATCGTGATAGGCACCTCCTGCCCTTGCGCCGGGCTGAAGCCGGCCGCCAGCAGCAGCCAGATCGCGATGTTGCGGTGTCGTGTCATTGTTTGTCCTCCTCCACGTTACAACCCCGCGGAACGGGCTTGCGGCCCAGCTGGCTCTGAATTCACTGCGGTCGGAGCGATTGCCTCACGATCCGTAGAGCTTGTTGGACCTCGGGATCGTCGGGCAATAACTTAAGTGCCTGCAATAGTTCGCGCTCGGATGCTTCAAGTTCTCCCGCATGCCCATAGGTGAGCCCGAAGTTCTTGTGAATCTGTCCCCGGGCCGGGCACTGCCCGCATGCCGCAAGCGCTTGCTGGAACAGGTCGAAGGCTTCCGCCCAGCGTCCCTTCTGGGCCTCGGCCAAAGCGAAATTCCAGAGAGTTCCGGCCCGATCAGTATCTTGTTCTTCTGCCTTCAGAGCCGCGAAGCGCTCCCGATACTCCCGCGCCTTCCCCGGATCAACCGCTTGCACGGCTTGGGCCAAGTTGTACAGCGACTCCTTGTGGTGCGGATCGAGTTCCAACGCCCGTTCAAAGTGCGGCACGGCCAGATCCGGGTTCCCAGACTGCGCCAGCGCCAGTCCGAGGTCATAGTGCACCAACGAATTGTCGGAGTCGGCCTTGGCCGCCGACTGCAACAACTCCACCGCCTGCTCGTCACGGCCGGCCGATCTTTCGATCTGGCCCAAGAGGTGCAGGGCGGGCGCGAAAGCGCTGTCCACCCGCAGCGCTCGCTGGAGCGCTTCGCGGGCTTCCGCCGTGCGCGCCATATCGTGCAGGACGCGGCCGACGTTGTAGTGCGGGCGGGAGGTCTCCGGGGCGAGCCGCACGGCCTCGCGGAATGCTCGGAGAGCCTCTTCTTGACGTCCTCCCTCGGCCAGCGCGATGCCTAGATTCAGACGCGCTTCGGAAGAGTTAGGATCATGCCGCACAACAGCTTCAAAGTGCGGCACGGCATCCAACGGGCGGTCCAGGCGGGTCAGGACCATGGCCAAGCCTTGGCGCGCCCTGAGATCGTCGGGAGCAAGCCTCAGCGCCTCCGTCATGCTTGCAAGCGCAGCCTCGAATCTGCCGCTGGCGGCCAGCTTCAGACCTAGGTTTAGGTGTGCGTCAGCGTGGTCTGGCTGCAGCTCCAACACCTTGCGAAACATCACCTCCGCCAGCGGCCCCCGTCCAAGTCGCTCGTAGGCAAGGCCAAGGTTCAGGTGTGCCGCGATGTTGTTGGCGTCTTGGCGAATTACCTGTTGATAGAGCTCTCGGGCCTCATCTGGCCTCCCCAGTGACATGCGCCGCTGGGCACTCTGCATCAGGTTCGAAATCTGGGCATCCTGTCGCTGACTCACTCTCAAACGCTGGAACTCATCCAATTCCCTCTGCGCTCCCGCGCTGTCACCGGCTCTCCTTAGGGCTTGGGAAAGCTGGTAGCGAACATCGGCGTTGGAGGGGTCGAGGCCAGCGGCCTTGCGTAGGTATGCCACGGCCTCGTCCAACACCCCTCGCATAGCCAGCACCGCGCCGAGGTTGAACAGCGCGTCGGCGTGGCCCGAATCGACGGTCAGCGCCGCGCGCAACGCTGCCTCGGACTCCTCCATGCGGTTCAAATGGCGCAACGCCAACCCTCGCACGTACAGCTCATCAAAGCTCTGGGGGGCCGGCCCGGCCAAGTCCGCGTACCGGTCGATTTCGGCCAGGGCTGGCTGGTATTGGTGAGAAGTGACGAGAACCTTCGCCAAAGTCAGGCGAGCTTCTGCATGGGTCGCATCGAGCTCGAGCCCTCTGCGCAGGGCCGAAATTGCTTCTTCGTAACGCTTTTCGTCTGCCAGAGCGACGCCGCGGTTGAAATGCAGGAGGGGATTCGCCGGGTGGCTAGTCAGTGCCGCGTCCAAAGCAGCCAAGGCGGCGACTGGATCGCCAGCCGCACGCTGGCGGGCCGCTTCCGCCAGTGCCTCCTCGGGCCCTTGAGCGAAAAGGCCGCCAACGCACATCGCGAACTGGGCTGCGACCAGTAGCCAAGACTTGTCAGCGACGTGAGGCATAAGCCTACCGAGGCCGGCTGCTGCGCGGCTTGCCAGGCTCCATTCCGCAGCTTACGGCCAAGCGGCGCCTCTTGTCACGCCCCTGAGAAAAACGAGCCCGCCGAGCAAGGCCGACGGGCTCGCGAGTGTACGGCCGAAGTCTGCAATCGGCTCCTAGAAGTACACCTTGAGGCCCATCTGGATCTGGCGGGCCAGGTTCGCAGTGCCAAGCACGCGGCCGAAGTTCCCCCTGCTAATATTCGCCGCCGGCGCACGGTACTGCGGCGAATTGAAGCCGTTGAAGAGCTCAACACGGTACTCGACCCGCAGGTCTTCTTTGATCGAGAAGATCTTGAAGAACGAAAAGTCGACATTGTTGATACCGTCCGCCCGCAAGCTGTTGCGACCGGCGTTGCCAAACGTGCCCTGCTGCGGCACTGCGAAGGCACTCCTGTTCAGCCATACTGCCGTCGTGGGGTTGGCAGGATTGGGATCTCCCACATAGTCGGGGCGGTAGAAGCGCCCGTTGCCAGGCGTACCCGTCCCGGCGATATCACCGTTGATACTCGGCGTGTAGGGCTGGCCTGACGTGAACAGCGCCAAGCCGTTGAACTTCCAGCCGCCCAGGATCGCGTTCAGCGCCGCGCTGGACGAGCGGAACGGCAGTTCGAGGACCCAATTGAAGTTCAGGTTGTGCGTCAGGTCGATGCCCGCAACGCTGCGGCTCGAGTTGAAGTCGTAAGGGTTCTGCACCGAGCAATTCTCCACGAACCAGCCAGTGCAGCCGATGTCGATGGCCTTGGCCCATGTGTAGTTGACCATGAACGATAGCCCCTTCGAGAATCGCCGGTTGTACTGGGTCTGCAACGAGTGGTAGCTGCTGCGCCCCCAAGAGGTGAGGTAGTTGTTGGCTCGGAAGAGCGGAAATGGCGCCCTCTGCCGCCATTCAGAGCGCCTGCCGGGCGTGAGCGCCACGTTGTAGTAGGTGCCCAGTGGCAGGCGCCGGTTGCCCGACCCGACATAGTTCACCTGCAGCATCGTCGAATCGTCGAGTTGGCGCTGAACGCCGAAGTTCCACTGCATCGAATAACTGTTCTTCATGCGTGGATCGGAATACCAGGCACCTTGGTTATACGGTGTCGCCGTAGGCAGAATGCCGGTGGGTGCTGGATTCTTGGCCGAAACGCTGGGAATTGAATCGGGTGGATTTGTGTTGTTCTCCAGTTTCCGTCCGACATCCGGCCAGGTGTGGCCAAGGTTCTGGGTGTTTTGTGTTACACCAGCGAAGTTGTCAAAGTAAATGCCCGACGAGGCGCGAATCGCCGTGCGGTCGTTCAAGCGATAGGCGAAACCGAGGCGTGGCTGCCAGCTCATCGGCCAAGGATCCTGCACGTAGCCGGGCGTGACCCGGACTCGATCCGGCAACGCCCCGTCAGGGTCTGGCAAGCAGGGTGCCACGCCTTTGACCGCGCAGGTGGGCGGCGCGGCCGTGATCCAGTAGATGCCCTCGTTGTAGTCGATGTTGCCGAACTCGACCGTGTTCTCTTCGGGATTGCCAAATTGCGGCAGCACAGTGCTGTCGAGGCGCACGCCAAAGTTGATCGTCAGCTTGGACGTGGCCTTCCACGAGTCTTGGCCGAAGAATGACCACAGAGCTCCGCCCCGAGCGCGTTTGTGGAAATCACGTCTGGACCATTGATTCGGCACATTCAGCAGAAACGACGCCAGCGGATGCCCGGTAGCGCCGGGATTGTCAGGGCTAGCCGTGCCCACTGTGGAAAAACTATTCGAGTGGTCGTTGGTTGTGCCGAAATGGCCGATGATGTTGTACTCGGCACCGAACTTGAGCGTGTGGGTGCCCGCAATCTTGGTGTAGTCGCCCTTGTACTGCCACGTGTCGCTCGTGCGCGTGAAACCAATTCGCTCGCCGCCGCCAAAATACTGCGCAACACCGACGTTTGGGACGAAGGATGTTCCGCCACGGAAGCCCCCAGCGAAATCGGGATTCCAGCCGACCGTGGAAATGAAATCCGCAGGGATGTTGACGAACGAATTGCCCGTATCGCGCTTGACGTCGGTCCTCGCGAAGGAAAACGTCATGATGCTGGTCGGGTCAAAGGTATGCACCCAGTTCGCGGCCACATTCAGATTGTCAACGTCCACAAAACTCGTAAAGCCCTGGCGCCCAGCCGAACGGATATTGTCATTGTTCTGAGCGCTGTAGCGTACATAGGCGGTATCGGATTCGCTGAAGTGATGGTCGACACGTCCGGACAACTCATATTGATCCAGAGCCGTGCCTGTGGTATCGCGCTGGTTAAGGTTGCCGAGGTCGGTGCCGAGGTCGATCGGTGCGGGCACCGTCTGGTCCAAGTAGTAGAGGAACCCCTGGTCTAGCCGACTGGCGGGGATCATGTTGTCGGCGAACGCATCCCGCACGGCATTGCCATCGGGTCCGATCCGGGTTGAGTACGGATCGTAGATCTGCCGCGCCGAGTCGCTGAGATCGCCAGCCTTATTCGCGGCCGTGGGCACCCGGTAGTTGCGGTTTGCCGGCCCCCGATTGGTGAAGCCTTGGAAGGCACCGTAGAAAAATGTCTTGTTCCTGAGGATCGGGCCGCCGACGGTGGCACCGAACATGTTCTGTGCAAGCGACGCTTTATCTCTCAAGAACGTATTGCGGGCGTCCAAGTTGTCGTTGCGCATGAATTCCCAGAGACTGCCGTGGATCTCGTTGCTTCCCGATTTGGTGACAACGTTGATCACGCCACCGGTGACGCCTCCGAACTCGGCGAGGTCGTTGTGCGACTGCACCTTGAACTCTTGGATGGCATCCAAGATCGGCGGCACTGCGTAGGTACTGGTCATCGTGCCTTGGTTGTTCACGCCATCGGTGAGGAACAGATTGCTGCGGTTGTTCTGACCATTGATCGACGGAAAGCTAAACGTGCCGACCGACGTGCTGCCGAAGCCGCCCCTGTTCTGCGCCACGTTGACAGGCGAGGCCCCTGGAGTGAGCATCAGCAGCTGGGTGAAGTTACGGCCATTGAGCGGCAGGTCCACGACCTGCTGCTCGGTCATCGCCGTGCCCAGCTCTGACGACGACGCCTGCACCTGAGCACCGATGGCCTCGACGGTCACGGACTCGGTCACTGCGCCGACTTCGAGTACGACATCAAAGGTCGCCGTCTGATTCACCACCAGCGAGAACGGTTCAACAGCCGACGTGCGGAAGCCCTCCGCCGTCGCCTCGATGGTGTAGTAGCCCGGCAGGACGCTGACGAATCCGTAGCGGCCCACGGCGTTGGTTTCCGCGCGCCGTTCGATGCCGGTTTCAACGCTGGTCAGAACGACTTCCGTCCCCGGCACAACAGCTCCCTGCTGGTCGGTGATCGTTCCGTTGACGGCCGAACTGGAAGCCTGGCCGAAGGCAAGGCCCGCGGCGACGGTCAGCGCGCAAGCCAGCAGGAACGCCTTCCTGAGGGCACGCGAAGCACGTGATTCGTGGATGATCGACATCATGTCTCCTCTAGTTTTGCTGCCAAGATAAAGGCGGGGCATATCTAGGAGCCCCCCAACCCCAATCCGCACGCCGTCAAGTATACGGCATCGCAGAAAACGTCAATGCCCACACTACACATTGGAGGGTGCTTGTTTGCAGCCACGGTTGCCCTAGCCATTGCCCCCGGACACGGTATTGCCCAGAGCATGGCATCGGCCGAGCGGCGAGCGATGCCGCCTCTTCGCTTGCCGGACGGCTTGGTGCCACCACGAGCCGATTTTGTCGACATAGCGGAGAGGGCGGGCTTGACGCTCGGCCAAGATCCAATGGCGGCCGGGGACATGACCTACCTGACGGAGACCACGGGAGGAGGGGTCGCCCTGATTGACTACGACAACGACGGCCTGCTGGACGTGTTCTTCGTAGGCTCGGTGAATTCGGACTCAGACGTCCCGGCGGTAGCGCACCGGCTATACCGCAACCGAGGCGATCTGCGCTTCGACAATGTTACTGCCGAAGCGGGCTTGCGGAGCACAGGTTGGGGGCAAGGGGTGTGCGCGGGAGATGTCGACCGAGACGGCTACGTGGATCTCTTTATCACCAACTGGGGCGCGGACTCCCTGCTGCGCAACCTCGGCGGCACAGGCTTCAGAGACGAAGCAGAGCGTCGTGGGCTGGCGGGAGGGCCAGATCGCTGGAGCACCGGCTGCAGTTTTCTCGACTCTGATCGTGACGGAGACTTGGACCTCTTCGTGGCGCACTACGTGGAGTTCGACCAAGCCACTACTCCGCTGCCGGGCGAAGCCCCCCAATGCGCGTGGAAGGGAGCGCCGATTCCGTGCGGCCCGCGGGGGCTGGCCGCCGAGTCCATGTCTCTGTTCTCCAACGACGGGTCGGGCCACTTCGAAGATGTTTCGGTACGCTCAGGCGTCGCGACAGCGAAGCGCTATCACGGCTTGGGCGTGCTCACCTCGGACTTCAACGGCGATGGCTGGCCTGATGTGTTCGTGGCCTGCGATTCCACCGCGAATCTGCTTTTCCGCAATGCCGGCGACGGGACGTTCGAGGAGATCGGCCTCCTTTCCGGCGTCGCTTACGACGAAGACGGCCACGAGCAGGCGGGGATGGGCGTAGCGGAGGCGGATTACGACGGCGATGGGCGGAGTGACCTGTTCGTGACCAACTTCGCGGCCGATACCAATACGCTCTATCGAAACACGGCGGGCGGCCAGTTCCGTGACGCGACGGTGATAGCCGGTCTCGCCACGGTGACTGCATTTGTCGGCTGGGGAACCGAGTTCCTTGACTTCGACCTCGATGGCTGGCCGGACATCTTCGTGGCCAACGGGCATGTTGCGCCGAGCGTGGACGAAGCAGGCATCGGCGAGAGCTTCGCCCAGCCGCGCCTGCTCTTTTGGAATCGAGGCGACGGCAAGTTTCATCCGATCTCGACTCAAGCGGGGAGCGCCTTCAGCGCTGCACACCCGTCACGCGGAGTTGCGACAGGAGACCTAGATAACGACGGGGACGTGGAGGTCGTGGTTGTCAATGTCGGCCAGTCCCCTTCCCTGTTGCAGGATCGCAGCGAGCGGTCTACGAACTGGCTAATAGTGCGGGCGATCGCTGAGCCAGGCAGGGACGCCGTCGGCGCACGGGTGACAGTTCGGGCAGACGGTTTCCAACGCACTTCGGAAGTTCGCAGTGGGGGCGGGTACTTGTCTCAAAGTGATCTTCGCCTGAGCTTTGGCTTGGGAGACCTGAGCTCGGTGGAGATCGAGGTCCTGTGGCCCTCCGGCCTCAGCAGGAGCGCCGGAACCTTTGCAGCCAACCAGATCGTGACCATCTCGGAGCCACGGCAGTTGCCTGCCGCCAGTACTCCATGACTCGGGTCTCCGGACGCGGCCTCGTGCCCCGCACCTCATCTGGCGATCCGTCACAGCTGACACAGATCGTGGCGGCAATGCTGGTCGAGCCGGTTACCACCCCCGGCCGCTGAAGTCGCTCCCGAGGGGCCAGCCGCGCTCCGCCGGACGCAGCTCCCGGCGGAGCTCGACGAGCGCTGCCGCGCTCCTAACCCCGCCGATCCCCGGGCACGTCCCGCGCATCGTGCGCTACGCCGTCAGTTGGACGTGGGGGCCCTGCTCTTGTACGCCGAAATGAGCTTCAACGATATCTTGATATCTTCATCCGAGGGGAGTAAGCCAGACGCCACTCGGAGCGATGCCTCCGCTTTGTCCAGATTCCCCGATCGAGCGTAGATTATGCCTAGGTTCTTGTGGAGCAGAGCCTTGGTAGGGCATTCGCCGCAGACGTTGATCGCTTCGAGAAGCTGTCCGACCGCTTCAGGCCAGTCGCGTGCGTCGGCGGAGGCGAGCGCAAAGTTTCCAAGCGTCTCCGCACGATCCGTGATGCGCCGCTCCTCACGGTGCTTTCGGAATCTCTCCTGGAAGGCAGCGGCTTCCTCCGGGCTGGTATCCCGCAGTGCCCGAGCCAAGTTATAGAGCGCTTGCCCGTGATCCGGGTTGACGCCCACGGCGCGTCGCCAATACCCGATAGCTGTCCGCATGTCATCGGCTTGGGAATGGTGGAGCCCCAGTTGGTAGAGGGCGTCAGCATCGGAAGGCCGCGCCGCGACGACCTGCTGCAACAGCTCGCGCGACCGGGCGGCGCTGCCCCGCTGTTTCTCAATCATTGCGAGCAAGTAAACGGCCTCGGCCACACCCGGGGCCGCCTCGAATTCCGCACGAGCGTCTTCGTGTCGGCCGAGGTCATACAGCACGCGGCCCTTGTTGTAACGGGTTGCCGCCGATTCTGGGGCCAATTCGACCGCGGTCGTGAAGGATGCGAGCGCCCCCTCCAAGTCGTATTGATCCGCCTGCACTATGCCAAGGTTTAGGTGCGCTTCAGCCGAACTAGGATTGGCTCGGGCAATCTCGGAGAACCTCTCTATGGCCTCCTCAAGGCGTCCCTGTTTAGCCAGCGCGATGCCCAAAGATGTCTGAATCTCGGTGTCGTCCGGCGCAAGCGAAAGTGCCTCGCGTATCTGTTCCTCGGCGTCTTGGAGTTGACCTTGATCCGCCAGCACGAGGCCTAGGTTCAAGTGCGCCCTAGCGTAGTTCGGCTTCAACTCGATGGCCCTCCTGAAGAGTTCCATGGCACGTTCGGAGCGGCCGTTCCGAGCAACCACAAAGCCGAGGTTGTTCGCGGCTTCGGCGAAGTCGGGGTTCAGCGACAAGGCCCTCTCGAACGCCGCCTCAGCCTCCTTAACTGTGCCGTCCGCAAGATAGGCCAGCCCGAGATCGTTGTGGGCTTGGTACATCTCGGAATCGAGTTCGACAGCCCGCTCAAGGGCGCTTCGTTTCCCCTCTTTCTCCCCAAGCCGCCCCAGGGCGATCGAAAGGTTGTAGTAAGTTTCGGCGCTGGTCCCACTGAGATCTAGTGCCGCTCGGTACAGCTCCGCCGCGCCCTCGGGATCGCCTTCTCGGAGCTTGTCGTTGCCCCGGTTTGCCAGCATCGAGGCCTCGTTGACCTGTTGGCCGCCCTTCTTGCGCAGCTCAAATTCTGCAAACTCCCTCCGTGCAGCCTCTGTCTCGTCCAGCCGCAGCAGCACATTGCCGAGTTGGTATTGGATGTCGGCGTTGTCCGGACCGAGCTCTTTTGCTCGCTCTAGGTGCCGCCGCGCCTGTTCGAGTTGCCCTCGCCGCATCAGGACGAAGCCGAGGTTGTAGCGCACATCAGCATGATCTGGATTGAGCTCGTTGGCCCTCAAGAGCGCGCCTTCCGCTTCTTCCAAGCGTCCAAGCTGCCGTAGCGCGACGCCTTGGACGTGCTTGGCATCAAACTCGGAAAAGGGCTGCGGACGACTCGCGATGTATCGGGTCGCAGCTTGCAACGCCTCACTGTATTTGTGCAGGCGAACGAGAACCTTGGCCAGAGCCAGCCGGGCGGCTTCGTGGCTGGTCTCGATTGCCAGCGCCTCTCGAAGAGATCGCTCCGCGTCTTCGTAGCGTTCCTGTCGGGCGTATACGGTTCCCAGATTGAAGTGCGCGACCGCGGCCCGCGAGTGGACCCGCGCAGAGTCCTCCAACACTTCGATGGCTCGCTCAACGAGGTTGCTCTCTGCATACGCTATGCCGAGACTCAGATGGATGTCTAGATCGTAGGGACGCAGCTGGGCGAGCTGGCGCAGGGGTGGGATGGCCGCCTCCGGTCGACCTGCTGCCATCCAAGCATCTGCCAGAGCTTGCGCTGCGTCGACCGACTGTGGATCTATTCTCTGGGCAGCGGCGAATTCCCGAGCGGCGACTGCATGATTGCCTGACTCTGCTAGCGCTGTACCGTGAGCCATCCGTCCCTCGAAGAAATCGGGAGCATTTCGGCTGAGCTCTGCTAGGTGCCGCACAGCCTCCGGCAGATGCCCTCGTTGCATGTGGGCGAGCCCTAGGTTGAACCTAGACTCCACCGAGTCGGGATCGAGCGTCAGGGCATGGCGAAACGCCGCGACGGCACATGCAGCATCCGACTGCTGGGCGAAGTGCGCTCCGAGCGCGTTATAGAGGTCGGCCGAACCGTCTTGTGCCATCGCCTGGCGGGCGGCCGGAGGGGGTTCGCATCCGGCGGGAAGCTGGGCCGATGACGGAAGGCCACAGAGCGCCGCGATCCCCAGAAGGCAGGCCCCGACCGGGCCGACCGCCCTAGGGGCTCGTCCGATGCGCGGCATCGTCAACAGTATGGCGCATTCATCCCATATCGAAGCGTGGGCGTGTCCCCCGAACTCGAACTCGGTGGACCTACGAAACGCTGCTTGGCAGGGAAACTACGCACCCCAATAGACAGCGTCGGAAGTCGATCAGAACATCCCGTTGTCCGTTGACTTTCGTTTCCGATCACGCGCGAGTTGCGGTGCGCAAGTTTGCCACAGAATTGGGACGCTGGCGCCTTGAACTGCACGGCATTCTCAAGCCCCTAGGACTGCAGGCCGTGGGATGTGCGCCCGCAGCTCCCGCGCGATAACCGGGTGGATCATTCAAGACTGGACTAGAAAATGGCCTCGCGAATCATGTAGCTATTGACGATCTTGCGGATCTATCGTCCGAGGCCTCGAAGCTCGTTGACAGCATCGGGAAGCGGTGGTATTCTCCTACCGCCTGAGAAAATTCGGGATCGGCGCGCAGGAGCTACTCACTTCATTTCAAGGGTGGCGAGAGTACGCCGTAGCGAGATCGTGCGATCAGGAGGATCCGCCCCATGCCCTCACCTACTGCACTGAGAAGTGCGACTGCGTCGCTTGCCATTGCGTTGGCATGCATATTCGTCGTCCTACCGAACCACTTATCAGCACAGGTGTCTACGGCCACCATCAACGGTACGGTCCGAGACGCAACCGGCGCTGTCGTCCCAGACTCCGACCTAGTCCTGCAGAGCGTTGAGACCGGCATCGAGCGCCGGAGCGTGAGCAACTCGGTCGGCGTGTATACCTTTGTGAGCATCACACCTGGAATCTACGTGCTCTCCGCCAGCAAGGAGGGATTCAGGACGAGCTCGCTTCAGCCATTCACGCTGGCGGTCAATCAAACCGCGACATTCGACTTTGCTTTGGAGATCGGCGCGGTGGCGGAGACCGTGACAGTGGAAGCCGTTGGTGCAGAGGTGCAGAGTTCGACTGCTGAGCTGGGATCCGTGATGGCTGAGAACCAAGTAGTCGACCTGCCCCTAAACGGCCGCAACTTCACGCAGCTGTTGACGCTCACTCCCGGGGCCTCGCCCATCAGCACTTCGCAGAATCGCGGGGGCTTCGGCAGTTCGGCGATCGGCGAGTTCGCGTTTCCTGCGATGAACGGACAGAGCAATCGAAGTAACTTCTTCCTTACCGATGGCGTGATCAATCAGGGCTCGATGGTAAGCACCTACGCAACTCCACCGATCATTGACGCGATTCAGGAGTTCAAGGTTCAGACTCATAATGACCAGGCGGAATTCGGCCAGGGGACTGGAGGGATCGTCAACGTCGTCACGAAATCCGGCACGAACGAACTGCACGGCACGCTCTGGGAGTTCATTCGCAATGACAATCTCGACTCGCGGAACTTCTTCCGCAGGAACGTAGTACCGCTCTCCCAGAACATGTACGGAGCGACGGTGGGCGGTCCGGCCGTCCGCAACAAGACGTTCTTCTTCTTCGCATGGCAGGGATTCAAGAGGCGTACACCCGCCAACCGCCTTTACCGCGTTCCCACGGACGCGAACCTAATGGGAGACCACAGCGACTGGCCTGCCCAGATCTACGACCCCCAATCGACACGCGAGGACGCAGCAAGTGGCACGTTCATTCGTGATCCGTTCGCGAACAACATGATCCCGCAGAGCCGACTCGATTCGGGATTCGTAAGTTACGCGCAGCAAACCATACCCAAGCCGATCTCTACCGGCGTAGCGGACCGCAATCAGCTCGACACAACGAATTCGTCGCTGGACCAAGACGAATTCAACGTCCGCGGAGATCACAACTTCAGCGCGAGCGACATGATTTGGGGGCGCGTTAGCTGGTCGGACCTCGGTCAAACCGGGTCGGCAGGCCGACAGGGCCTAGGTAGCCTTGTCAACATTAGGACGATGAACATCGGGGCCAGCTGGGTCCATACCTTCAGCCCAACGAGCATCCTGCAGTTCCAGTTTGGGCGAACGACGATCAATCGAGACACCGGCAGCTCGTTCACGAGCGCGGTGGATCCCACCAGCTTTGGCTTCGAACCGCTATTCTGCTGCAGCTTCAGAAGCGACCTAGCCCTGATGCCATCCGTCAATGTGGCGCAGTTCTTCTCGGGCGGAGAGCGCGTCGCCAACAACCGCACCTCCGACATCTACTCGTACAAGGGGAACTTCACCAAGATCCTTGGCAATCACCAGCTGAAGTTCGGTGCTGAGTACAGCACGAATCGACATTTCGGCGTGACCAATGACCACAACGTGGCGTTTGTCCCAGCAAACACAGCGGACCCGCAAACCAACACAGGAGGGAGCCCGCTAGCTTCATGGTTGCTCAACGTGCCCAACAATGCTGGACGCCGGGACTTCTTCAAGCGCCTGCATCGGGGTGCGATTGGCGGCTTCTACGTGCAGGACAACTGGAAGGTCACGTCAAAGCTGACGGTCAACATTGGCTTGCGATACGACCGGACATGGAGTCCAAGGGTTGGTGACTTCGAAGACAGGGGCATTTTCGCTGGGACTCCGGACTTCGAACGGGTCTACGGCGGTCTGTACGTCATTCAAGCGAAGCCGGATTCGTGCGCCGCACTGCAGTCGGCACCTTGCATACCGACACCAGATGGCAGCTTGCCTGACGAGGTTCGAGTGTCGCCCACTCAGCGGCTCATCGGGGATTGGACGGATAACTGGCAGCCGCGAGTCGGAATCGCATATCGGGTCAGCAACCGAACGGCGATTCGTGCGTCGGGCGGCATCTTCTACGACAGCTGGGCTGGAATGAACCAGATGATGCAGGCTCAGGGCCATACTTGGCCGGATGTCGGCCAGCAGCAGTCGGGCAACCTCAATACGCCGACAAGCGGCAACCCGGTCCCCGGCGTCTCGGCAAAGAATCCGTTCCCGGCAGGGCTGCTGCCCGGCCCCACGCCGTTCAACCGCGTGGCTTGGTACGCAGATCCCAGCATCAAGAACCAGTACTCAATGCAGTGGAACTTCGGCCTCCAGCACCAAGTGGCGAATGACACGCTAATTTCCGCCAACTACGTAGGATCGGCGAATCGCCGGGCTCCGCTGGATCACTTCTACAACACGGCGACGACACCCGGCCCGGGAGATCCCGCCGAGCGTAGCCCGTATCCGTTCATCGTGCCGACGTTCTGGCAGCGGAGCGTAGGGAGAGCCAGCTACAACGCGTTCCAGTTTCAATTGACGAAGCGTGCGCGCGGGTTCACTTACATGGTGAACTACACCTGGTCCAAGACAATCAACTTAGCGTGCGACGGATGGTACAACGTCGAAGGATGCTCCACTCAAACACCGTATGATCACGTCCGCGACAAGGGTGTGGCTGGCCACGATCTGACGCACATCTTCAATTTCAACTGGGTCTACCAAATTCCGATCGGTCCGGGCATGAAGTCGACGGGAAGCAAGCTTGCCGACTATGTGATCGGAAATTGGCAGCTCAATGGGATCGCAAACCTCTATTCGGGGCGGCCGTACCACATCAACGTGAGCGGCGACATCGCCAACACGCGGAACCGAAACGGGTACATGCGGGCCGATCAAGTAGGGGATCCTCATCTGAGTAATCCCACTCCGTCCCGCTGGTTCAATACCGATGCATTCCGCGCGCCCGCTCCTTTCACGTTCGGCAACTCGGGCAGGCATGCCCTGCGCTCCGACGGGGTGACAAACTTTGACTTGTCCCTCTTCCGAGACTTCCCCCTGCCCGGACGGGAAGGAATGAAGCTTCAATTCCGTGCAGAGTCGTTCAACGCATTCAACCACGCGGACTTCGCTATCCCGGTTCAGAATCTCAGTCGAAGTAACTTCGGAGTGGTGACCGCGACACAGCGACGCGCACGGCAATTCCAGCTGGGCTTGAAGTTCATATTCTAGTGGGGCGGCTCGCTCTGGGTTCGAGGCAGTCTAGAGCGAGCCGCTACGGGGATGCGCGGCATTCCGAGCGGCCCTTGGGCCCTCACGCTGCCGCCCCTTGGGCCCAACTTACTCCGAACGGTTCATGGCTGTACTCAACCTTGAGTGCGGAGTGTGAGTTTGCATAACTCACTATTCTTCAGTCATTCAATCGGTTTCCCAAAGTCCCTGTTCCGTTTCCCAAGTCGCGCAGTGGCCGCGATTCGCACAGACCATCGGGGACAAGCTTCCGCCTCCGGGGCCGCACTGCCAGTCCCCGCCGACGGCTCGTGCAGCGTCAGCTGCGACTGGAAGCCGAGCAGTGTGAACACCCGCTGATGGAACGGATCCAGATCGCTCGGCGTCGGCACCGCGCAGCCCGGCACTTGGGCGTATTTGAACTCCACAGCGCTGAGCGTGCCCAGACCGGCTAGCTGGTGGGCGAAACCTTGCGCCCACAGGCTTTCTTGACCTCGCCGTTGTGCCAATAGCTGTGCGGCTAACCGATTTAACGCAAGCGGGTTGTACGCCTAACGGAAGGCACGCAACGCCCCATGGGAAAGGAAGTAGGGTGGGCAAGTTGGCGAGAACCAAGCAGTTTAGGTACTGGCTTGTTACGGGTTCTAGTTGAAAGGCCCTTCACTCGACCAAGGCTCGGGAGATGTCGCTCGGCCGTCGTGTCTGCGCCTGTCAAGTTGGCCCTCATGGTGGATCGTCGGAACATATTTCATGACGCGTGCATAGAATTGCTTCCCGAGTGGACCGTCGGCATCTCCCATCGGCCTTCTCCGTTCGCAGGCTTGGCAATCGCACGCGCTGGGTTTGCCTGAGCCAGAGCGGGCACTATGTCCAGTCTGCCAACCGGCAGAGCCGGTCGGGTAGCATAGGGCGATGGCTGACCTGACGAGACGATCCTTCCTGGGCACAGTCGGCGGCGCGTTATGCGCTAGCCGGCCTGTTCACGCGCAAGCATCTAAGCCCAACGTAGTCATTATCTACACGGACGACCAAGGCACCTTGGACGCAGGGTGCTTTGGCTCGGACGACATCCACACGCCGAACATCGACGCCCTCGCGGGGCAGGGCGTGCGGTTCGCCCAGGCCTACGCACACACGGTTTGCTGCCCGTCGCGGTCGCAGCTGCTGACCGGGAGAGTACCCCAGCGGGGCGGCGTAACGAACTGGCTGTCGAACAATCCTGCTGACGAAAACGGCCGCAACATGTACCCCAGCGAGATCACCCTGGCAGAGATCCTGCGGGACCACGGATACCGCACGGGGCTATCGGGCAAATGGCACCTAGGCGCCAAGCCCGGCCACCAGCCGCTAGACCAGGGCTTCGACGAAGCCTACGGCCATCTCGGCGGATTCATCGACAACTTCGAGCACAAGTTCCTGCACTCCAACCCCCGGCGGCCGCCGTTTCACGACCTCTATCGCAACGGGAAGGAGATCGACGAGACCGGACGCTACTTCCCGGACCTGGTGGTGCGAGAAGCCACGCGATTCATCGTCGAAAACAAGGACCGCCCCTTCTTCCTTTACTGCGCCTTCAACGTGCCGCACTATCCCGAGCAGTCCGATCCGAAGTTCGACAAGATGTACGACCACATGGCCATGCCGCGCCGGTCGTACGCCTCGATGATCACGACTACCGATGACCGCATCGGGCAAGTGCTGAAGACGCTGGAGACATGGGGCCTGCGCGACAACACGCTCGTGATCTTCATGAGCGACAACGGCCACTCGACCGAGCAGTTCAACAACTGGGGCGTCAACTATGGCGCTAATGGCGGCGGCGGCAACACGGGGGATTGGCGCGGAGCCAAGGCCAGCATGTTCGAGGGGGGCATTCGCGTGCCCTCGGTGATCAGCCTGCCCGGGCGCATCCCGCAGGGCGAAGTCCGGGACCAGGCGATCTCGAACATGGACTTCTTCCCCACGATCTTGGAACTGTGCGGTATCGAGCCGCCCGATTACGAGGTGGACGGCAAGAGCCTCTGGCCAGTGCTCGAGTCATCCGATACTCCCTCGCAGCATCAAGTGTTTCACTGGATGTGGCAGAACCAGTGGGCCATCCGCGAAGGAAACTGGAAGCTGATCGGAAACGGGCGGGACACCACAGGCCTGAAGTCTCGCCATGCACCACGCAAGGACATGGGCGAGCTCTATCTCGCCAACCTTGCCGACGGGCCTCCGGAATCCATCAACCATGCTGCCGCTCGGCCCGACCTGGTCAAGCGCCTGCGCCGCATGCACGACGAATGGCTCGAGGCGACCGAGCGCTAACCATCCCAGCGCCATGAATCTCTCAGCCTCGTACCTGACGCTGGCAGGGGCACTGCTGGCCGCACCGGGCCTAGCGCAGTCACCGCAGCTCGTCGACGCATCCCGCGGTGAATCGCCGGTCTCGATCCGACTGATGTTCGGCACCGACCGGCACACACCGCAACGCTGGGACGGATCGGTGGCGGTCACCGGCGGTCGCGTGCTGGACGTGAGCGGAGTCCACTTCGAGGGCCGCGATGAGATCGTTGGGCAGAGCGGCTGGAAGCTGACCAACCGCGTCACGCGCTACGCGGACTCCACCACCCAGCGTGGCTTCGACCCGGTCCACACGCGGCCTTTCGCCATGATTCCCAATGGCGTCGTTGCGACGGTCGAGGCCGCGGAAGCGTCTGAAGTCGAAGTCACGACTGAACAAGGGTCGTTTTCGTTTTCGCTCAACCAGCTGCCGTTCGGCCAAACCTTGGAATTCCTTGATGGCACGGCCTCGGCCCAGCGTATTCCGACGACCGCAGACATCACAGCAGGCGAAACCGAAAACGACTACCCTGCCCTGACCACTGATGCTGACGGTACTGTCTGGATTTCCTGGATTTCATACCAAGACGAGCGAGACGCGGTCTGGCTCGCTCGCTGGGACGGCTCAGGCTGGGTCGAGCCGACGCAGGTCTCGCCAACAGGCTACATCGACAACTTCCGCACCGCGATCGCAGCAGACGCTTCGGGGGGACTGCTTGTCGTTTGGTCGGGCAAGTCACCGACGGGCTCGTGGGGCATCCATTCGCGCAGGCTGAGCGACGGCGCACTCTCAGCGGCCACCAGCCTTGCGAGCGAGGGACCGAATCTCTACCTCCAGTCCGCGACAGACAGCCAAGGCAGGGTGCACGTAGTCTGGCAGGGCTTCCGCGACCGCGTCGCTCAGATCCTGCACGCACAGTGGGACGGTTCACAGTGGTCAGCAGAGGCGGCGATCTCTGACTCCAGCGCGGACAGTTGGGCTCCCGCCATCACCGCCGACTCTGCGGGCGGCGTCTGGGCCGGCTGGGATGGCTACCACTCCGGCGACTTCAACGTCTACGTGCGGCACCGCGATGCCAGCGGGGCGTGGCAGCCGCAGCGCCAGGTGACGCACTCGCTCGGATTTGACGCCAACGTCTCACTGGCGTGCGACTCTGCGGACCGACTCTGGATAGCGTGGGACCACGGCGAAGCGAACTGGGGCAAGGACTGGAGTAGCCAACGCTTCCGGCCCGGCGGCGGAGCGGGCCTTTACCGCGTACGATCCGTCAAGGTCGCAGCACTCGAAGGAGATCGAGTCGCCGAGGCTACCGGCTTCATGGGAGCGGTACCGCCAGCTTCCAAGGACTACATGCAGCAGGCCCGCCTTGTCGTGGATGGCAGCGGCCACGTCTGGGCCATGGCCCGCTCGCTGACCAGCACCACGACCCGGGTCGACAACAACTGGGGTGCCGGCGGCATCTGGGAAATGCTGCTCGCCCGCTTGGACGAGAACGGCTGGTCGCCGGTGACGAAGTTGCACGCTACGAACGGAAGAAACGATGTCTGGGCGGCAGCTACGGTCGATGGCGGAGGCAGGCTGTGGTTCGCGTGGTCCCGCGATGCGCGGCCGTTTGGCTCCCCGCGGCGCTCCGTGAACCGCGGGTCGCCGCAAGCTCAGACCACCCACGTCTCGCATAGCGTAGTCGACCCGTCGCAGGCGGCTTGGCGCGGATCGGGTGAACCGAAGCGGTCGGAGTTCAGCGAGCCGGAATTGGGCGCCCAGCCAGTCCACGCCAACGAGAAGCAAGACACCGCTGCCATCCGGGCCTACCGCTACGAGGTGGGCGGCAACACCTACCGGATTCTTCGAGGTGACCTGCACCGGCACACCGACATCTCGGCCGATGGCATTGGAGACGGCAGCCTGATCGACTTCTACCGCTACGCATTCACCGCCGGTCAGTTCGACTTCATGATGGTGGGCGACCACCAGTACGGCGGCAACAGCGTTCCGGGAGTGGAATATAACTGGTGGAGGACCGAGAAGTCCGAGGACATCTTTCTAGTAGACGGGAGGTTCTGGCCGCTGTTCGGCACCGAGCGCAGCGTGACATACCCCAACGGCCATCGCAACACGGTGTTCGCTCAGCGAGGCGTCCGCTGGATGCCGATTCAAACTGGCGAGCGAAACGGCTCGGTGAACACCGGCGAAGTGCTGTTCCCCTACTTGCGGCGCTACGGCGGCATCTCGACGCCGCACACTTCCGGCTCTGAACAAGGCACGGATTGGCGCGAAAGCGACGAAGAGCTGGAGCCGATCGTGGAGATCTACCAGAGCTTGCACGCCTCGTACGAATACCCTGGTGCTCCGCGGGCTGAAACGCCCGACAAGCGCTACTACCACCACGGCGAGCCGTGGCTGCCCAAGGGATTCGTCTGGAACGCGTGGGCCAAGGGGATCAAGATCGGCGTGCAAGCGAGTTCCGATCACGTGGGCACGCACGACTCGTACGCTTGCGTGCTGGTCCCGGGCGACAAAGACATCACCCGGCAGGACTTGATCGACGCGATGAAGCGGCGTCACACCTACGCCGCAACCGACAACATCATCCTGGACATGCGCATTGGCGAACACATCATGGGCGACGCTTTCGCCACGTCGGAACAGCCGGTTGTCCAAGTCAAGGTTGTTGGAACCGGGCCGATCAAGCGGGTAGTCTTGATCAAGAACAACAAGGTCGTCTACACCGACACGTCTGGGGCCAAGGAGATCGGGTTCGAATACCGCGACGATTCAGCGGATCCCGGCGAGAGCTACTACTACATCCGAGCGGAGCAGGCTGACGGCTCCCTAGCTTGGGGAAGTCCGATCTGGGTCTCGTACCGCTAGTGCACGGCTGCGCAACTTGCCTGCAACTCCCCTTGCCGAAGGTGCGGGCTCCACATTGATGATGGAAAGCGATTTCAACTGCATCGATGTCGAGACGGCCAACAGCTCGTGGTCGAGCATCTGCCAGATCGGGCTGGTTGTAGTTCGCTCGGGCCAGCTTGCCGAAACCTGGCAGCGTCTTGTCAATCCCGAAGTCGACTTCTTGAGTCGGAACGTTGCCATCCATCACATCACTGCCGATCGTGTCCGCGAAAGTCCTCAACTGCGGGATATTTGGGACGCTCTCCGGGAACTTACAAAGGATCGGCCCTTGGTCTTCCACAGCCACGCATGGTTTGACCGACACGCCTTGACCCAGGCTGCGGAACAGCACGGGCTGCCGCGGCTCGCCGTGGAGTGGGTCGACAGTTCTCGCATCGTGCGGCAGACATGGCCGGATCGGTATGCTCAGCGGGGATTCGGTCTTGCAGACCTTTCGCGCGACTTCAAGATCGAATTCCAGCATCACGACGCCCTTGAGGATGCAAGGGCAACAGCTTCGATCACATTGGAGGCGCTGAAGGACTCCGGGACGTCGATTCGCGAGTGGGTCCAAGAGCTACCGAGTCCACGTGTCAGAACGCGGCCCCGGCCTGAACGGACTTCCACCGTTTCTAGAGAGAGAGTCAAGAAGACCCACGCCAACGACCACCTCGTCGGCCAACGCATCGTGTTTACGGGCAAGCTCGCAGTTTCGCGGAAAGAAGCCGAGAGGGCGGCAGAGGAAGCCGGCGGCGAAGTGCGTGCTAGCGTGCAGGAGGCAACCACGATTCTTGTGGTGGGGGGCCACACAGAGGCGAACCTGAACCAGATGAAGGGCCGGTCCAAGAGCAGCAAGCAGATCCAAGCAGAGAGGCGGATTGCGGCCGGTCAGCAGATCGAGATCCTGACCGAAGGGGAATTCTGGGATCTCTTATGCCCGAATCCATAGTCCCATTCAGTGAATTCGCATCTATATTTAAGCTTATAGTTATTATAAATCGGAATGCGCCGAGAATCTGGCGGTGCACGTGCAACCTGCGTTGCTCGATTGATACCGTGCGCCGGAAAAATTCGTAATGCTGACAGCGACTCGCAGGACCGTGCTCACACTGCTTGCTTGTTGTGGCTGCTCAGGTCTGTTCGACCAGTCCACGCGAGCACCAGCAACGACCTCGCCTTGGAAGCTCGCCATTGGCCTCAATGGACTCGGCTCGTCCCAGACCCATCACGGCAAGCGCTCTGTCTACGAAGCCGCGTTGTTGGCTTGTCCGGACTGTCGGCTTGACCAGCAGCGTTTGCGACAGATCCAGTGCTTCCGCAAGTCCACCACGCGGCGCCGAACTGGGCGTGTTCTCGAGTCAGTAAGAGATGTCCACTACGACGGGCCGCGCTGCTTCCACGGGCACCCCGGGGCCGCTGTGAGAATTAGGCGCGAGTCACGTGCGGGAGCCTGAGCTCAGACAGGCGCGCGCTCGCCTTCCCTCTATGCTGAATCAGTACCTTCTGTGCCCACTTCGCTCAATCTCAACGTGCGCGGTATTGGCGCGTCCGCAACGCTCGCGATCAACGAGGAGTCCCATCGTCTTCGGGCAGCCGGACGCACTATTTACCGCCTGGGTCTAGGACAGTCGCCCTTCCCGGTACCGGAGACGGTGGTAGAGGCGCTGCGCGCCAACGCACACCAGCGGAACTACCTAGCGGTGCGAGGACTGCCGGACCTCCGGCAAGCCGTGGCCGACTACCACCGAAGACGCAGGCAACACTTCGAGTGCACTGCCGACGATGTGATCATCGGTCCCGGCTCGAAGGAACTGATGTTTCTGCTGCAGCTGTGCTATTACGGCGACCTCGTAATTCCTACCCCTAGCTGGGTATCCTACGCGCCCCAGGCCCATATCCTAGGGCGCCACGTGCGCTGGCTCAGAACAGATGCTGCGAACCAGTGGCACCTCACAGCGCATGAGCTCGACGCACTCTGCCGCAGCGACCCGGATCGACCGAGGCTGGCAATTCTCAACTACCCTTCGAATCCTTGTGGCAACACGTACCATCCAGACCAGCTTGGCGAACTCGCCGAGGTCGCCAAGAAATATGCAGTAATCCTTTGTTCGGACGAAATCTACGGGGAGCTTCATCACCAAGGCCGCCACGTGTCCATCGCACGCTACTACCCGACCGGAACAATCGTGTCGAGCGGGCTGAGCAAGTGGTGCGGGGCGGGTGGCTGGCGTCTTGGGACCATGACCTTCCCTCCTGGACAGCGCCGACTGTTGGAGGCAATGGCGAGTGTCGCGAGCGAGACATTCACATCCACCAGTGCTCCAATCCAGCACGCCGCGGTCACAGCGTTCATGCCACATCCATCGATCGAGCGCTATCTCGTCCAAGCCCGGCGCATTCTCGCCGCCTTGGGCTTGGAGTGCGCGGTCCGGCTGCGGGATGCCGGGGTGGCTGTCGATGATCCCGAGGGAGCGTTTTACCTGTTCCCGGATTTCGAGCCTCACCGCAAGACCCTCGGTGCACGCGGCATTGCGACGTCATCCCAACTTTGCCGACGACTCCTGGAGGAAGCGGGCATCGCGATGCTCCCAGGCAGTGCTTTCGGCCGCTCCGACGAGGAGCTGACAGCAAGGCTCGCCTATGTGGATTTCGACGGAGCATCGGCTCTCGTCGCAGCGGAATCCGTTCCCCTCGACCAGACCCTCTCGGTGCCGTTCTTGGAGGATCATTGCGGCCCGGTCCTGCGGGCGCTCCGCCTGATCAAGGGGTGGCTCGCCTAATAGTCCAGCCCTGCGGCCCATTCCCGGATTGTCGCGCTCTCTTCTATGGCGCTAGTGGGCTCTCACGGGCGAAGCCAGTTCCACTCGTGGTCCTCACCCGGCAGGGACTGTCGATAAAATAGCGGGCTATGCGTCGGATAATTCCCTTCTCCGCTTACGCGGACTCTCGGGCAGCGACAACGCTGCTAGCGGCAGTCATGTTCCTAGGCGGGCCGGGATGTGAAACACCTCCCAGCCGCCCGAATGTCGTCGTGATCATGACCGACGACCACGCCACGCAGATGATGTCGGCATACGGTTCCAAGCGCGCGTCCACGCCGAACCTAGATCGGATTGCGCACGAAGGGATCATCTTCCGCAACGGCTTCTGTACGAATCCACTTTGCGCGCCCAGTCGCGCCACGCTGATCACGGGCAAATACAGCCACAAGAACGGGCAGCGCAGCAATCGAGACACATTCGATGGAAGCCAGCCCACGCTTCCGAAGCTGATGCGGAAAGCCGGATACCGGACAGCGATGATCGGCAAGTGGCACCTGAAGAGCGAACCAACCGGTTTCGACTACTGGAACGTACTTCCCGGCCAGGGCCGGTACCGGGATCCGTCAATGATCGAGATGGGCACGGAGCGGCGCCACAGCGGTTATGTCTCAACACTCATCACCGATTTCGCGATCGATTGGATTCGCAACCGGGATAAGACACGCCCGTTCCTGCTATTTCTCCACCACAAGGCACCCCATGGACAGTGGGTGCCCGACACCAAGCACGAAGACCTGTTCGCGAATCAGGATGTTCCTCGACCGGAATCGTTTGACGATAGCTATGCCGGGCGGGCCAGTCCCATCCGCGATGCCACGAACCGGCTGGTTCCGGACCTGCTTGCCCGCTGGCGAACGTGGGGTGCAGCACTGGCGAAAGAGGATCCCGGGGACCTCGCAGGAGAAGAGCTCACCGACTGGATGTATCAACAATACGTCAAGGACTACAAGCGCGTGATGGTCTCGGTCGATGAAAACGTAGGGCGGTTTCTGGACTTCCTCGAGGAGGAAGACCTCGCGAACGACACTCTCTTGATCTATACCTCCGACAACGGGAAGTTCGTCGGCGATCATTCGATGTTCGACAAGCGGCTGGCGTATGAGGAATCGCTCCGGATTCCGGTCGCGATCCGATATCCAAGAAAGATCGCGGCTGGAAGCGAAACAGATGCCTTCGCGCTAAATGTCGATTTTGCGCCCACGATACTCGACTATGGCGGTGTCGCCGTGCCTGAAGACGTGCAGGGCCGCAGCCTGCGGGCACTCTTGGAAGGGCAGCAACCTTCCGACTGGCGGAACTCGTTCTACTTCCAGTACTTCGAACCGCCCGGAGGCCACAATGTCGCTCCTCACTATGGCGTCCGCTCAATGCGCCATAAGCTTGTCCGCCACGAAGTTGGCGACGGCATCTGGGAGTTGATCGACCTTGAATCGGATCCGCTGGAGTATCGCAACGAATACGAGAATCCGAGCTATTCAGCTGAAGTCACGGCGCTTCGAGAGGAGCTTCAACTTCTGCGGCAGAGCCTCGAAGTGGCTGACGACTAGAGCGTCCCCACGCAAGCGCCCGTTCGCGGAGAGCGTGGCCCCAGCGCCGGTCGAGAGACCGGGACGTTCTCACCCCGCCTTGAGGGCCGGCTCTATGCGGGTATCGAATGGATCGAGACGTGTTCCGGAATGCGAGGACCTACTAGATCCGGCCAGATGAAGAGGATGTGCGACCATGCTCAGCAACACGCTCGGTATGGACCGGCCCGTGTTGAAGTGCCTGCGCAACACGCTTGGCCAGCGGCGCCCAATTGATGTTGGTCGCCAAGATAGGTCGCAATGCTGACACCAACCCGTAGAACCGTGCTTGCACAGCTGGCCTGTTGCGGCTGCTCAGGACTCTTTGAAGAGACCACCAGGCCATCGACAGCCTCGCCGCCATGGAAACTTGCCATCGGCCTCAACGGTTTCGGCTCGTCAGAGACCCACCACGGCAAACGCTACGTCTACGAGGAAATCCTTCAATTCGCCCGCGACGAGGGCTTCGACGGAATCGAGCTTTGGCGCAATTGGCGCGATGGCTACCCCGATCCCGGAGACGACGACGCGATCCAAGCGGCTCGCCAGCAGATCGAGTCCTACGATTTGCAGGTGTTCTCGATCCAAGCCGGGGTCAGAGGCGTCAATCCGGTCTCTGACGACCCGTCAGAGCGAGCAGAATACACGCACCAGCTCACTCAACAGGTCGATCTGGCGCTCAAGTTCGGATGCGAGTGCATGGGCCTGTGGTCCGCTGGTCGGCCGCCCGACGACGCCAGCGAGGATGAAGTAATCGAACGGTTGGGTGGGGTCGTCAGGCCTGTCTGCGAATACGCGGTCGATCACGGGATCGTGCTGGCGATTGAAGGCGAGCCGCCGTTGATCATTAACTCCGTGGAGCGCTATCACAAGCTCTTCGCCGCTGTCGGGATGGACGAGTTCAAGGTCATCTTCGACCCGTCTCATTTCGATGTGTTGGGAGGAGCAGTTGGACGCCCTCAAGACCTGCTGCTTGATCTTGGCGTTGATCGGGTCGGCTACATCCAGTTTTGCGACGGAGACTCCACGCTACGCCCGTTCCCGAACGGCGGGGCTGGCACATCGAAGCATCTGCCCTGCGGCGAGGGTGTCTATGACATTCCCGGTTTGTGCTCAATCCTTTACGAGGGCGGCTTCCAAGGTTGGTTCCAGATGGATAGCTGGGGTACCGAAGACGCCTACTGGACCTCGAAATCCTGTAAGGACTCGGTCTTGGACTATCTGCGCGCGGCAGCTACGGGGGTCTGATCGCGGCTAACGAAATATCGTATGAAATGGTAGGCCCGAGCGGACTCGAACCGCTGACCTCTACCGTGTCAAGGTAGCGCTCTAACCAAAACTGAGCTACGGGCCTACGCGGACCAGCCCGGCTGGCACCGAGCTTGTTGCAAGTCGAGGCCGAATACCCAGCCTCCCTGCTGGCTTTCTGCACCGAATCATAGCATAGGGCGGATTATTCGACTCCTTGTCCCGATGGACGACCCAGCTCCCGCCGCACCGTTCGGTGGTACCCCAACCCACGAGACCGGACGGGGCCTCCCGGAGCGTCTGGCATCCTACCATCAGCCTGTTGTATGTTGGACGCGCTGCCGTGAAGGGGCCGACATGCTGGTTCCGGACGGATAACGAATGCAAACCATGAAGCCACGATTCCTACTCCGCGCCTGTCTGGCACTCTGCTGGGCTCTTCCTTTCCTTGTTGGTGTACCAGCCAATGCCCAGTCGTTCGCCGTTCCCGCTGATGCCGAATCCGCGCTGGATGCGCTGAACGACTCGCCACGTCACGGGGAGTGGATCGACATTGGTGAAGGGCGCTCTCGCGCGAACCGCTGGGGCGATACGATTCGCTCGTGGATCGTATACCCCGAACGAGCGACCCGCGCCCCCGTCGTCGTAGTGATCCACGAGATCTTCGGCCTGACGGACTGGATCCGTGCCGTGGCCGATCAATTCGCGGCGGAAGGCTTCATCGCCATAGCGCCTGACTTGCTATCCGGTCATGGTGCCGACGGAGGGGGCACTCCGGCGGACCGCCAGCAGGCGGTAGCTCTCGTTCGATCCCTGCGCGTCGAAGACACTACGCGGCGACTGTCGGCAGTCGCCCGCTACGGACTATCACTGCCAGCTTCTAGCGGCAACTTTGGCGCCGTAGGATTCTGCTGGGGCGGCAGCACGAGCTTCAATTTCGCAGCCAACGAAGAGGACTTGGACGCGGCCGTCGTCTATTACGGCAGCTCTCCGAACCGGACGATGCTCGGGCGCGTTGAAGCCCCTGTCCTCGGCTTGTACGGCGGGGATGATGCCCGTGTCAACGCCACCATTCCAGATGCGATGCGCGAGATGCGACGCCTCGGGAAGTTCTATGAACCTCACCAATTCGCCGGTGCGGGCCATGGATTCCTGCGACAACAGTCCGCCCGAGACGGCGCGAACATGAGTGCCGCCAGGGCGGCCTGGGCTAAGACGATCGAGTTTTTCCGCCAGTACCTCGAGAACTAGTCCCATGCGCCCGACTCTGCCAATCCCCTTCCAAGTCGCTATCGGCCTGATTGTGCTCGCAATGCCGGTTCCGTCGGCCACCAACGTGGTTTTCATGATGGCCGACGACCTCGGTTGGAACGACGTCGGCTACCACGGGAGTGAGATCCGCACGCCGCAGATCGACTCAATCGCGCAGCGCGGCCTCCAACTCAACCGCTACTACGCAACGCCTCTTTGCAGTCCGACGCGGGCTGCGTTTCTGACTGGCCGAATCCCGCTGCGGTACGGAGTTGACCGACCGATCGAAACGCAGGGAGGTCTGCCGGAAACAGAGCTCCTGCTGACGGACGTGCTCAAAGCTGCTGGATACGAAACGGGAGTGGTGGGGAAATGGCACTTGGGATTGGCGCATGTCAAGCATCATCCCAACAGCCGCGGTTTTGACACCGCATACGGCCACTTGGGTCCCGCGGTCGACTATTGGACGCACATCTGGGACGGCGGCCTCGACTGGCACCGCAACGGCAGCGTGCTGAATGAGGAGGGCTACACGACCGAGCTGATCGGCAAGGAAGCGGAGCGCGTGATCTCGGAGCGCGATAAGACCAAACCGTTGTTCCTGTATGTCGCATTCAACGCGCCGCACGGCCCTCTGCAAGCCCCAGCTGAGTCCGAGTCCGCATACGCTTCGATCCAGAATCCGCGCCGCCGAACCTATGCAGCGATGGTGAGCGAGATGGATCAAGCAGTCGGCGGGATCCTAGGAGCGCTGGAGCGAGAGGGGCTGACTGACGACACATTGATCGTATGGTGCAGCGACAACGGAGGAGCCGTTCGTCTGGGAGCGGACAATTCGCCGCTCCGCGGCGGCAAGGGCGGCTCGTTCGAAGGCGGAATTCGCGTGCCCGCTACAGTTTGGATGCCCGGCAGTATCGAGGGTGGCCGGACCTTCACCCAAATGATGACGGTAGCGGACTGGTTTCCGACCATCGCGACCGCCTTAGGAATTGACCTAGAAGCGGACAGCCAGCTGGATGGCCTTGACATGTGGCCAGCCCTAACCAAGGGTGATGTCGTAGACCGCACGGAACCCTACGTAGTCGGCGTGTTCGACAGCGTAGCGCTGATTGATGGGTCTTGGAAGTACGTTGAGCCCCTGCCCAGAGGTGGCAGTGGCGTCGCACATCTTTTTCGTCTGGATAGAGATCCGGAAGAGCGTGAAGATCTGGCAGAAGTGGAGCCGGAAAGGTTCGAACCTCGTCCTGCTCTGCACCGCATTACCCCGCTCACACCACACACCCCCCACCACCTGCCCCCCCCGCCGGGCCCCCGGCGGCGTCGTCCGGGAGGCCGGCCGCCTCCTAACGCTGGCGGCGAAGGGGCCAGAATGCCGCCGGGTCGCGGCGGTGGAGCGGTCGATGGCTGGAAGGAAATCACCAAGCCGCCCTGGGTCGAAGCGGCTGATCGGTGACCGTAGACCAAGCCGGTCTCGGTCGTGGCTGGCTCACCCGTCGTGCCCGGCACCTCGGGAAATGCTTGGAAGCGCCTCCGAGGCTTGGATGATGCATATCTAGAGGAACCCTAAGGTCAACTTAGAGGCGTCTGAGTTCCCAATCGCCGAAGCTCGAAGAAACTTCCCTTCGCTTGTTCGAGAGGCAGAGAACGGCAGGGCGGTGAGGATTACCCGCCGCGGCAAGCCCGTCGCGGTGCTGATCGGCGGCCGGGAGTTCGAGCGGCTTTAGTTGGGCCCGCGAGACTTCGCCGAAGCATACGAGAAGTTCTTGAAGGCCTATCCTCTTGAAGACCTCGACGTCGACCGGGACGAGGTGTTCCGCGATTCGCGCGATGAATCTGCGGGGCATGATGTGTTGTTGTAGCCGATCAGGCGCCTTCTCGACACCAACATAGTCTCGGAACCGAGAAGGCGTCGTCCAAGACCTCGGACTATGCGAACGCTGTAAGGCCACACTAATGAGACCGCGATTCGTGCCCGGCCGATCGCGCCAAAGTAAGTAGGTCAGTCAGAGTTGGAAGTGTGTGATGCCCGGGGAGGAACGTTTTCGCCAAGTCGTGGAACGCGGGAAATACGCCCCGCTGTATCGAAGGCTCCGCATGCGGTCAGGACGGCGATGGCGGGTCTCGTTCACGGATCTCGAGGCTGTGCTTGGTTTTACACTTCCAGCATCAGCGCGGCTGCACCGACCATGGTGGTCGAATCAGCGGAACACACGCGGCTATGGGCATTCGCTGGCCTGGCAACTCGCCGGATGGAGGACGGCTGCGGTAGATCTTGAGCACGAATCGTTGGTGTTCGAACGTGAGGAGACCAGTGGCGAAAAGGCTCAGCCGCACGGTTCGCCAGCCCCTGCAGGCGGCAAGGCGATCGACCTTGACCGCGTGTTCCCGCCACACAACCCTGGCGATTCGCCAGCCGAATTGTCGTTGCGACGCGAGGATCCTTGCGACGACCGAGGCCGTTGAGCAAAGGATGTTCATTGAACCAACGTCCTGGTTCGAGCGCGCTTCGCGGTCGCGCCCAGCCATGACTTAGCTCGTGCCCGACTGCGTGAAGCTCTTGGGAGGGAACAGCGTCCCCGGATAAGTCGGCAGATCGTACGTAAGTACCTTGCGGTTGTGACACGCTCACAGATCTCGTCAGCGCCATTGCCAATGTCGGCTGCACTCCGGGACGTTGACTGGTTCGTATCTGAGTTCGACATCTTGGAATACGGACCCCATGTCACCCACCTGTTGGCCGAGCTGTGTCGAGCGGTTCCAGTTGCGGGACGCCAGATCCATGACGCCAATATCGTGGCGACGATGCTCGCGCATGCCGAGCAGCGCCTGCTCACATTCGACCAAGACGACTTCCGCCGCTACGGTAGTCGGATCTCGCTGATCGATCCAGCACGGAGCGATTGACCAGTCGGCTCGCAGCAGACCCTCTCGGAACCAATCGCGGGCAAGCACGGCGGTTGGCTGAACGGCTCTGAGCCAGCTTGAGTGCACTGCAAGGCCAGTGCCTCAGCGTGTGGCCTAGGAAGTGGCCGCCGTCGATTAGCAATCGCACGGTTGGCAGCAAGACCCAAGCATCTGGAGGTCCCGAGGGCAGACCAGTGCATCGCCGAACAGCTACAGGTTGCCACCCCCGCACGAGAGGACTGCTTGGACCATGTCAACCGCCGATCCGAAGCAACCAGGGAACGGACCCTCGGCCGCCAGAGCAACTCAGCGCCATGCTCAAGGAGGGAGGCGCGTGGCGTTGCCGCTCCCGCGCCGTCCTCTACTCGAGCCACGAGGTCATGGGCTCGAATTGCCCTGTCTGTCCACCTGCAACTGACCTAGCTCTCGTGCGAGCGATTCCTTGCGCCGAAAGTCCGCAGGTGTCTCTGCAGGGTTCCAGTACCAAGGGTGGTCGACGTGCTCTCCGTGCATGATCCGCTCCATTTCAGCGACGACCCCGGGATATGCATCCGCGAGGTCTCGCTCGCAGCTGACGTCTTCCTCGATCAGAAACAGCTCCATCGGATCGTCGGGAGTTCGGCGGTAGGCCTTCCACGGACCCTTGCGGACCGCCTGTTCCCTGGCGTTCTCCCAATAGAGCGGCCTGTCTGAGGAGAACCTCGCCGGATCGCCACTCAATAGCGGGACAAGGCTGGACCCGTCGTTTGGTGGGACAGGGCTGGTTCCCGCCAGCTCAGCGAATGTCGGAAGCAAGTCGACGAGCCATACGGGCACGCTGGACACGCCGGCCTTGATCGCGCCGGGCCAGTTCACGAAGAAGGGGATGCGAATGCCCCCTTCTAGCAGGGAGAATTTCCCTCCCCGAAAGGGCCCCTTGTTTCGAAAGAACGGATCGTCCGGCCAATTCGCGGACTGGTTCCCGCGCGCGAAATACCCGCACATCGAGTAGCCGTTGTCCGACGCGAAGACCACGAGAGTGCGATCCCGGATCCCGAGGCTTCCAAGCAGGTCAACCAGTTCGCCCGCAAACCTGTCGATCCGCAGCACCATGGAAGCCCACTCCTTGTGTGCTGTCGAGGGAAAGTCCGCTCGGTTCAGGAATGGGCCGAGGGCATCGGTCACGACCGGCCCGTGGGGCAGCTGGGTCGCAAAATAGAGAAAGAACGGTCGGTCCCGGTTGCGACCCACGAAGCCGATGGCTGCGTCCTCGAGCACGTCCTCGGAATAGACTGCCTGCGAACGGTCTCGGACGCCGGGCGGAATCAGTCGGCCGTCGCTGTCGTAGCGGGCCGCGGAGTCTCTGGATCCGGGCGGTTGCCGGTTTTCCTCGTACATGTTGCGCATGTCGAAACCGAAGTTCCCCGGATAGTCGACCTTGCGGCCATTGCGATAGAGGTAGCGGGGGAAGAACGTGTGAGCGCGGCGCTGATCGTAGAATCCGAATGCCTCGTCAAAACCCTGCTTTTCTGGAGTCCCCGGAGTGCCGGGAAGGCCAATGCCCCACTTGCCGAAGAAGCCGGTCGCATACCCGGATCGCTTCAGCATCTCGGAAATCGTCACGTCCGAGTCCGCCAAATGATCCTGCCCTCTCGCGCTGCGGTTATCGCGAACTGATGCATGGCCCGTATGCAGTCCCGTCATGAGGGTCCCTCGGGAAGGAGCGCATTCTGGGGCGCCGGCGTACGCTTGTGTGAAGCGAACTCCTTCCGCCGCGAGCCGATCTAGGTTTGGAGTCGAGAAGCGGATCTGTCCCCAGATACTGAGATCCCGGTAGCTGAGGTCGTCCGCCAGAATGACGACGATGTTCGGCTTGGTGCCGGGCAGCGGCGGCTGGGCCTGCAGAGCTCCCGGAATGAGCAAGAGGCAGATAACCGCGAAACGCACCACGGGGGCAAGAATAACAGCCTGGGACGAGCCCACTTCGTGACCAGGACTACCCGCCACGATTGCCGGGCTCGGCCGTAGCCCCACTCAGCAAGCCGACCGCACGACGTTCTTGCATCCATTCCGCTAGCAGCTGCCCACCCCGTGTGCGTTGATGCCTCCCGGGACTGGTTGCGATTCTCCGATCTACTCCGTAGCCCGCTCGAACGTCACGAGACCGTGCCTCTTCAAGGTATGATGCGGGTTGAGGACGATAGCGATGACGAGAATTCCATTGATTCTGCTTGCGTTTGCGAGCGTCGCTGCGGCGCAGTCAGGACCGTGCATGGCGGATGCCTTCCTTGACGTTTCGGAGGCACCCGGAGCCGGTCCCGCCTATCCCCGCCCTCAGGTCGAGGCTACATGCGAGGGCGATGAGCTGGTAGTTCGTTCGAATAGCATCCCGCACTACGAGTTTGTCCAAGTCACCCCGAACCCGCTCTTGGAACGGAACAACGTGTACCGTCTGCCGGCCAAGCCCGAACTGGCCGACAAGCCGGTGCCGATCCCCCTGCTTGGCGGAATCGGCGTAGCGGTCAATGGCATCGTGATATTCGGCCCGAACGAAGGCCCAGTACCAGCAGAGGAACAATTCGGCGATCCGGTGTTCAACGCCATCATGGATGCCTGCATGGGCCACACGGCGCTGGAATACCACTATCACGCCATGGTGCAGCGCTGCCTGAGTCTAGGCGCGAAGGATGGCGAGCCGTCGCCCGTCCTAGGCTTCGGCTACGACGGCATTCCGATCCACGGTCCGTGGGGCTGTGTGGACGCCGATTGCAGCAAGGTGGTGCGCCACCGCAGCAGTTGGGAAGAGGTTCGCGAGCCGCATCAGGACGCTTGGGACGCCTACGACTACGTCGAGAAGGACGGGCCGGAGTACCTCGACGCCTGCAACGGGCACACCCATGGTGACGGCGACTACCACTACCACGTGACCGAGACTTGGCCGTACATCCTTGGCTGCTATGCCGGCACCCCTACGGGCGGTCCCGTCCGTGGTCGCCGCCGCCCTGAAATCAGCCAAACTCCTCCTGGGCAGCGGGGCCAGCGCCCGCCGGTCGGCCCGGCCGGGAACCGACCTCCCGGGGCAGCACGGCGGGGCGGCCCACCGCCCGGTGGCAGCCGTCCCGGGCCGGACGAAGTGCAGGCCGTCGCCACAGCCTTGAAAAGGGACGCGAGCGAAGTGGCCAAAGCCCTGCGCGTGGAGCCGGGCGGCATCAAGCCGACCAACCTTGCGGCTTCCGCACGGACGCTCGGTGTGGACACCGGCGAGTTGATCGAGTCCATGGGAAGGACCCCGCCGCGGCCGCGCCAGCGACAGAACCAGGCCCCGCCAGGCGAGCCGGAGTGCTTCTTCCGCTGCGGCCAGAGCGACGAGAACGCAGTCGGCTGCACTCTGACGCCGGATTACAAGGTGCTGTGCTTCAGGCCTTGCGACGACAACAAGTGCGGGTGATTCGGCCGGCGCTATTGGCGCTGGCCATCATCGCCGGGGTCGCAGCTTGGCCCCAGGAGCCGTTTCTGCCGGCAGTTGACCACTCCCAGCACCCCTTGATCGAGGTGGACGAGGCCGAACCGACACCGTCGATGCGGATCCACATGGACGCCGATTCCATGGATGGATTTAACATCTTCTTGGAAACGCAGAACTTCCGCTTCACTCCTCAGAGCGTGGACACGCTGCCGGTCTCGAACGAGGGCCATGCGCACCTGTATGTGAACGGCGAGAAAGTGGCTCGCATATACTCGCCCTGGCACCACCTCTCCAGCAAGCTGCTTCGCGACGGGATCAACCGTGTCGAGGTCGAGTTCAGCACCAACGACCATTCGGTTTGGGCCCTGGCCGGCGTGCCGATCGGCGCGGACGTGCTCATTGATACACGCGTCATGGAAGGGGATCCAATCCTTCGTGAGGACGTCAGCTATACGCTGGACTGGGATTGGGGGGCGGCGGACCCTCGCCCAGACGGCGGCTGGACGGTTCGGACGGACAAGGGCTACCACGTGCAGGTCGATAGCGGTCAGATCGTCAGCCGAAATCTCGAACTGGTTCCGTGCCACGTAGCGCCCCCGCCCGCGCCGCAAGCGTCGATATTCGGCTGGCCCGGGCCAAGCCGGGTGTTTGCAGGGCACAGCAGCCTGATTCCGAACGAATCGAAGATCACTGCTTCATACGTGGAGGATCTAGCAGCACCGCGGGAGATATTTCTGGAGAAGCGGGTCGTCACCGATCCGGAGTACTGCCAAGCACACTACCTCTTGGCTCGTGAGCGAGGATCCCCTCCGGGGTCTCTAACACTTGATGTTTCAGGCACATGGAGTAACTCTTCTGAGAAATCACGCCAGCCGTTCAATATCAGGTCCGCTGCTGCTTACGGGGAGTTTAGGCCGTTGCAGCTTCGTGACGGTGTCAAGCTGGGCCGACGCCTGATCGTGGGTGGGATCGATGCCAGAGTGCGCCGCTGTCTGGACACATTATTCAACGGAATCGACTTCGCGGACGGCACCTCAGACTCCGACGGCATGCAGGTCCTGCGAAACCTGGTGGCAGACACAACAGTGCTAGTCAACGATGTCAAAGGGCTCTAGCACCGGTGCAGTGTGAATCGTAAAGAGCTTGCAATAGTGGCGCTCCGTCAGTGCGATTGGATTCCGGTTCGGAAACAACGGCGCTCGAACCAGCGTCTTGCAGAGTAGCTGGGCGGGCGTGTTTCATTGATCGATCCGCCTGGCCAGACTCAGGAGATTGAATAAGATGCCCGCGAGATCCCTCGTCTTCGCTGCCGTCGGGCCGGTCGGCCTGTTGCTGGCGTTACCCGCGGCCTCAGCAAACAACCCCTGTCCCAGTGATGCGTTCATGGATGTGAGCGATTCGCCGGGAGCGGGAGAGGGTTATCCCCGTCCGCGGCTAGAGGTCGAGTGCGCTAGCGACGAACTCGTGGTGAGCAGCAATGCCATTCCGCACTACGAATTTATTCAAATCACCCCAAACCCGCTGGTCGAACTCAATCGCGACTACCGCATGCCGCTGAACCCGAAGCTGGCCGAACAGCCGAGCCCGCTGCCGCTGCTTGGGCCGTCCGGCGTCGCGATCAACGGGATTCCGCTGTTCGGACCGAACGAGGGCCCGGCACCCCCTCCGGGCTTCGGAGATCCAATCTACAACGCGATCATGGATTCGTGCATGGGGCACACGGCGCGACAGTACCACTATCACGCGCTGATCGAGAGCTGCTTCGACATCGCGCGGGAGGCAAACGAGCCATCGCCGATTCTCGCGTTCGGCTCGGACGGTTTCCCGGTCTACGGTCCGTTCGGCTGCCGTGACAAAGAGTGCTCGGAGATCATCGAGTACCGGAGCAGTTGGGAGCGGCTGCGCGCGCCGCGGATAGACGCATGGGACGCGTATCGCTTCGTCCCGAAGAGTGGCATCGAGTACTTGGACCGCTGCAACGGCCACATCGGCGACGACCAAGGCGGTGCCTACCACTATCACGCTACGGCGACGTGGCCGTACATCATGGGATGCTTCTCCGGCACGCCCTCGGCCGATGCAGGCAGGGAATCAGATCGCCAAATCAGCCGTCGCGACGGCGGTCGGGGCCGCCCTCCGGGCGACGATCCCCGACCCACCGTCGAGCAAGTGGCTCGAGCAGCGGCTGAGCTGGCGATTGACGAGGCGAAGCTCGCGGAAGCGCTGCGCTTGACCGACGGTCGGGTTGCGCCGATGAACTACGCCGCGGCCGCACGAGCCCTCGACATCGACGCACGAGACCTATATGAGGCGCTGGGAGTGACGGCGCAGTTGCCTCCGCCCGGCGCTCGGGGCGGTCTGGGCGGTCGCAGGCGTGGCATCGGGCCGCCGCTTCGAGGGACCGTACCACGACGTAGGCCGCCGCCAGAGGGTCAGCGACCGCGACGGTGACGGTGCCAGCGAAAACACGATCGTCAAGGGGCATTAGCACTAGTCTGACTCGTGAAGTCCCGTACCAAGCATGCGGGAACGTTCTGCCAAGCGCCTGCCTAGGGGCGTTGCTGTAGTAATGTAGGTTCGAGTTGCCGATGGCATTGCCTGGCCCGTCGGTTCGCGTACTAGCTGGCGGCCAGAACCCTCGGGGACCGAATTGTTGCTTTGCGCATCGGCCTGCCTTCGTTTGACGGCAGGCGCCCACAGGAGAATGACATGCTTTCAACCCGCCTAGTTCTGTCCGCATGCTTGGTAATCGCAGCATTTGCCGCATGCGGCGGAACCGATCAGTCCACCGATACCAGCGGCGACGGCCAGGCTGTCCGCTCGCTCACCGCGGAGGAATACTACGACAAGATCCACGGCGCTTGGCTCGGCCAGGCAGTCGCGGGCGCATTGGGGATGAGCGTGGAGGGCATGCACCACAGCGACCTCAAGCCCTTCCTCACCGAGTTGGGGCAGTGGCCGCTCAACGATTACATCAAGACGTTGCATTCCCGGAGAGATCCGAACCGCAAGCAATGGTACGTAGCGGATAACTGGGGCCCGACCGGATTCGGGCCGGACGACGACTCCCTGTACCAAATCGCGAACCTCCTCCTGCTCGAGGAGAAGGGCCCAGACATCACGAGCCAAGATATCGCCGACAAATGGCTAGCGTCGTTCTCTGTGTTCGAGGCTCAGAACTGCGGACGGGCGGTCAGGGTCGCCGAAAAGCTTATGAAGGAAGGTGTCAAGCCTCCCGAGTCCGGCAAGCACGAATTCGGCGAGTTCATGGGCGGCCAGATGAAGGGCGAGTTCTGGGGCTTCATGCTGCCCGGCAATCCCGCGGCGGCGGCGGAGTACGGGCGCATCGATGCCGAGGTCTCGTTCCATACCGACGGCGTCTACGGCGAGATGTTCATGGCTGCCCTCACCGCCGAGGCATTCTTCGAGTCGGATCCGACGAAACTGCTCGAGGCCGGTCTTGCGACCATCCCCGAGGACTGCGACTACGCCCGGTGCATCCGCGACGTGATGACTTGGCACGGGCAATGGCCCGACGACTGGGAAAAGACCCACGAGCAGATCGACGCCAAGTGGGCTCCGGAGGGAAGCGAGAAGCAGCGCCGGGTGTTCCCGAACAACGCTGTCAACGCACTGGCGCTGCTATACGGCGAGGGTGACTTCGACAAGACGATCTCGATCGCTGTCATGGCCGGCTGGGACACGGACACGAACGCGGGAGACGTCGGGCCGGTCATGGGGGTCATCCTGGGGCCCGGAGCGATCGCCGAGAAGTGGACCGCGCCCATCGCGAACATTTTTCGCTCTGATGTCAAGGGCGCGGAGGAGTGGAAGATCGATGAACTGGCGCGGCGGACGGCCGATATGGGCATGCGAATGACCGAGGCAAAGTCCTCCGGGCTTGTTGAGATCGTCAGCGAGTAGAGATCCTGCTGCCTGTCCAGCTGCTCAGGCAAGGCGTGGCTTACTCGCACGATCTGCTCCGCCACCGCCGGATCCGTTGGCTTGCGCAGCTCGGCTTGGCCGAGGAATCAACGTGAACCCCTACTCTGGCACCGGCACACTTCGGCGGCGGGACCTTTTCGCGCTGGGAGCGGCCACGGCGCTTGCCGGCTGTCGGCAGGACGCTGCGCCTCGTCCCAATATCTTGTTCGCGATCTCCGACGACCAGTCCTTTGCTCATACCGGCGCTTCCGGCGATCCTGTCGTCCGCACGCCCGTGTTTGACCGCATTTGCGCCGAGGGAGTCCGGTTTGAACACGCATTCTGCAATGCGCCGTCATGCACCCCGTCCCGGGGAGCGATCCTAACGGGACAAGAGTGCTACCGCCTCGAAGAGGGCGTCAACCTGTGGAGTTCCCTGCCCGCCAAGTTCGTCACCTACCCAGACCTGCTCGAAGCGGAGGGCTACCACATTGGCTATACGCGCAAGGGGTGGGGCCCTGGAAGCATCGAGGCTGGGGGCCGCTCTCGCAATCCTGCAGGTCCAAGGTACGAGGACTTCCAGTCCTTCTATGAGGCCAATCCGTCCGGATGTCCGTTCTGCTTCTGGTTTGGCAGCAGCGACCCTCATCGCGCCTACGAGAAGGGTTCGGGCTTGGCCAGCGGCCTGCGCCCGGAGGATGTGCCTGTACCTCCGTTTCTCCCTGACGACCCCGAGGTTCGCAGCGACATCCTGGACTACTACTTCGAAATCGAACGCTTCGACCGCGAACTCGGCGAAATCCTGTCGTTCTTAGAAGAGCGAGGTCAACTCGCGAATACCGTCGTCATCGTCACCAGTGACAACGGCATGCCGTTTCCGCGCGCCAAGGCGGACCTCTACGACTACGGGGCGCGTGTTCCGCTGGCCATCCGGTGGCCCGCAAGTGTCCCCGGGGAACGCGTGGTCACCGATTTCGTCAGCTTGGTCGACATAGCCCCAACCATCCTTGAGTCCGCCGGAATCGAGATTCCAAGCGATATGACAGGCCGCAGCCTGCTGACGCTGCTGGAGTCCGGTGAAGACGGCCGCGTCGACGCCACTCGCGACCACGTGATCTCGGTGCTCGAGCGCCACACGCCGTGGCGCGAAGGCAGGGTGGGATACCCCAAGCGCGCGATCCGCACGGATCAATTCCTGTACATCCGGAACTACGAGCCCGACCGCTGGCCAGGGGGCGATCCGCCAATCTTGGGAGAGGTCGATCCGTCGCCCACCAAGGAGTTCATGCGCGCGCGCAGGGACGAACCGGGGTTGAAGCGCTACTACGAAGCAGCATTCGCTAAGCGCCCGAGCGAGGAATTGTACGATGTCGAGCGCGATCCCGGGCAGATGAACAATCTCGCCGCCGACGAGGCGCACGCCGAGATCAAGAGCGCCCTGGCCGCGAGGCTCGACCAGCATCTTCTCGCAACGGCTGATCCGAGAGCCCTTGGTCACCCCCCTACTTGGGAGTCGGATCCGCACCACGGCAGACTCACGCTGGAGCAGCGTCGCTGAGGCACGAGGCCTGGATCCTCGAGTCGCCGATCCCAGGCTGGTTGCCGGCCGAGCTGAGATTTCCGTGCGCAATGGAGCGCTCATTGCGTAGGCCTCGATTTCGTAGCGCCGTTAGCTAGACTAGGACCGGCTAGCCTCTCCACCTGCTCTCCCTCGGGATCGGCGCACACGCGCTCGGTGGCCGCAATTGGCAACAGGAATCGGTGTTGGAGAGCACTAGCTGGGTACGAAGGAGTACGACCGCCATGTCGCATCGTGTTGTCCGCTCGGCCGCACTCGCGTGCGGAATCCTGCTCGCTGGTTCGCCTTTATCGGCTCAGCCCGGAGAAGCAGATGGCGACGCCCGGGTCAAGCCCACATACGCCGACTTCTCCTACGGCGACCATGTGCGCCACGTACTGGACTTCTACCAAGCTGAGTCTGCGGCTCCGACACCATTGGTGCTCTATATCCACGGGGGCGGCTTCACACGAGGCGACAAGCGTTCGGTCAACCAAGAAACCCTGAAGGCACTGCTGGCTGCCGGGATCTCCGTCGCTGCGATCAACTATCGGCTCGCTGGCCAGGTACCGCTGCCAGCGGCCCACGAAGACGCCCAACGAGCCGTGCAGACGCTGCGGACAAGAGCTTCGGAATGGAATTTCGACAAGAATCAGGTCGGTGCGTTCGGAGGATCAGCCGGGGCTCAGTTGTGCATGTGGCTGGCCTACAAGGACGACCGGGCGGATCCCTCGAGCAACGATCCAATCGCGCGCGAGTCGACTCGGCTGGCCTACGTGGCGCCGCTCAACGGCCAGAGCACGAACGACTTCGACTGGTGGCTGGAGAACCTACCCGGCTACGACGAGCTACATCGCGACCCAGCGGAGATCTTCGGCACATCCGACAAGGGCAAACAGGCGGCCATCGCCGCGAAAATCTCGGCGATCGGGCTGGTGTCAGCCGACGATCCCCCGACGTTCATGCGCTATGGAATGGCTCCCAGTGATCCGGTCCCCAACGGAGATCGTGCCCAAGGGTGGAAAGTCCACCACGTCAACTTCGGGATAGCACTGAAGGCAAAGCTCGATGCGCTCGGTGTCGAGAACTTTCTGCACTACCCGGGTGCGGACTCGGCCTACGCAACGGCGGCGGACTTCTTCATCGGCAAGTTCGGCAAGTCGGAAATCCGGCACCTGACCCACGAGGAACTGTCGGACTATCACGTGGAACTGGTCGGGCTGCTAGAACAGAACCCGAACCAGACCGGCGAGGTCTATCGTCAAGGCGTCTCTGGCGGCGTCGGCGGCTGGACCCCATTGCGAGAGGCCTCAGACCGCAACCACTACCTGTCAATCCTCCATCGCGGAGGCAACAGCTGGGCGGAGTCGCATGACCAGAAGGCTGACTTCTACATCATGCTTGAGGGATCCGGCACGCTGCTGCTTGGAGGCAAGATGGTGGACGCGATCCAAGCCGAGGGGCGCCCCGGCGAATGGCGGGCGCCGCGTCTCGAGAATCCGCGCCGCATCGAGGCCCGCAAGGGCGATCTCATCAACATCCCTGTGAAGACACCCCATCAATGGGATCTCACCGAGGGCGAATCCGTGACTTACGTAATCGTCAAGGTCGTCGAGCGTGAAGAGGAAATCCGGGATCGTCCTGATTGACCGCATCGCGGAACGGCGAGGAAGAGTGCTGGCTAGTCAAGCAGCATCAGGGGACAGCATGGGTTGGAAGCATTCTGCGTGGGTACGGGCCTTGGCCTGCCTTGGCATAGCCCTGATCGTTCTGGCCGCGCCTGCCGGCCTGCAGGGCGAGTCCATGCGCGTGACGCTGCTCGGCACCGGAACGCCGAATCCACACCCTGAGCGATTCGGTCCGGCAACTCTCGTGGAGGCCGGTTCTCAGCGGCTCCTGTTCGATGCCGGAAGGGGCGTCACGATTCGTCTGAACCAACTCGGCATTCCGATGCGCGAGGTCACCGCGGTCTTCATCACACACTTCCACTCCGATCACTTGGTGGGCCTTGCGGACCTGTGGCTGATCGGATGGCTGCCGCCCAACTACGGTCGCCGTCAAACGCCGCTGCGCATCTGGGGCCCGAGCGGGCTGGGAAAGATCACAGCCGGCATGGAGCAGGCGTACGCGACCGACATCGCGATCCGGGTCAAGGACGAGGCCCTGCCACGCTCAGCCGCCAAGTTCGATGTGAACGAGTACAGCGAAGCCGGAACCATCTATGAACATGACGGTGTCACGGTAACCTCCTTCGAAGTCAACCACGGGGATCTGATCAAGCCGGCATACGGCTATCGGGTCGACTACGCCGGACGATCCGTGGTGATCTCAGGCGATACGCGCTTCGACCGGAACCTGATCGAGGCGGCCAAGGGAGTAGATCTGCTCGTTCACGAAGTGGTCGCGATCCCTAAAGCGCTCTTCGCCGTCAACCCGGCGATGAAGCGGGTCGAGGCTCACCACACCACCCCGGAGGAGGTCGGTACGGTAATGGCCGAGGCGCGGCCAAGACTGGGAGTCCTGACGCATTACGTGCTGACCTCTGGCCCGGGCATCCCACCGGAGACCAAGGAGGAAGTCCTAGCTCGCGTGAAGACCCGCTATTCCGGCCCGGTTGTCGCAGGCCATGACTTGATGGCGATTGAAATTGGAGAATCGGTCAGTGTGGCAAGCCCACAATAACGGAAAGGCCGGGGGCAGTTGCCACGTTTCAATTCGTTAGGCCCAACAGACTAGGGTTTGAGGGAGCAGAGCAACTACGGCCCACCCCGACGAGCTATCGGAGTGGTACTTTGAGGTTTGGCACGGCCATCTTCGGCCGGCCCGTGCCCGCGTCTGGTCTTGAGCGTTGTCCGCTTCGCCACGCGGGAATGACCCCCATCTGAGAGACAAGACATGCTCGTACCGAAGCACTTTGCTGAGAATCGGCGCGACGCGCTCCATTCCCTGATCGAAGCGAACCCGCTCGCAACGCTAATCGTCGCGCGACGGTCCCATGTGGTTGTTGACCATTTCCCGCTGGTCCTTGAGCGCGAATCTGGAACTTACGGTATCCTTCGCGGCCATGTGCCGATCGACAATGAGATATGGACGCAGTTTGATGGGCACAGGAAAGCCGTTGCCGTGTTCCATGGTCCGCAAGCTTACATAACGCCGAAGTGGTACCCGAGCAAACAAGAACATGGGAAGGTCGTTCCCACGTGGAACTACGTGGTCGTTCACGCACACGGTATCCCACGGGTCATTCGTGATGAGGATTGGCTGCTGCAGCACTTGGAAGAGCTAACCGACAAGCACGAGGCCGCTTCAGATCGGCCTTGGAAAGTAAGCGATGCTCCACGGGAGTTCACGTCAAAATTGCTGCGTTTGATCGTGGGCATCGAGCTGCCGATCAGTTCTCTAGAAGGAAAATGGAAGATAAGCCAGAACAGACCAGGCTCGGATCGGGCAGGAGTGGTCGCCGGCCTGTCGGAAGGCAAGGATGAGAACTCACGCAAGATGCTAGGCCTCATGCACGAGTGCCGGGCATTCGCAGATTCTTGACGACGGCGATCGGATTACGTACCAGCAGCTCTACGACTCTGGCCGGGGACGAACCTGAGACCGGCGAGGCTAAGTCCTGACGCTCGATTGGCCTTGGACAGCTCGGCTCATATCCAAACCAGACTGCGGGGGTGCTGGTGCCCTGCTCCGACCTCCGCGCAACAGGGAATCGAAATCGTGCCGAGGCCGTCCGGCGATGAATCGCTGTGATCGGGGCCTGCACGACCTTCATCGCGCCGGCCGAAGCCTATGAGACCGGCTACATCGAGAGCATCTGCGCGGCTGAGCAACGATCTCCTCGATGGGCAGATGCGGAT
This sequence comes from Terriglobia bacterium, assembly GCA_009838515.1. GTDB lineage: Bacteria > Acidobacteriota > Terriglobia > Bryobacterales > UBA6623 > VXMF01. Next base: position 72,889 of record VXRL01000040.1, read on the forward strand.
GAGGAGCACGTCTAAGGGAACAGCCCTGACGGAAACCTCCTTCGCGCCACTGCAGGAGCGAATCCTGATGGGGGCAAGAGGTCGAGTCGATCTACCGCCGAACGCGCGCCGCCGCTATTCGTAGGCTGGTTCGGTCACCCCGTACGTCTTTCGCAAGCGTCCAAGTTCTTTCTTCAACTCGGCGGTAACGCTCTCCATCCCTGCTTGGCCGTAGATGCTCTGCGTTTCCTCAGGATTGCGCTCGAGGTCAAAGAGCTCCCACTCGTCGCTTTCGTAGAACCGGATCAACTTGTATCGATGGGTCCTGACACCCTCATGTGCCGGAACGCCGTGCGCGACCTGGCTCTCGTAGTAGTGGTAGTAGAACGAGTCGCGCCAATTCCTCGGGACGTTGCCCTGCAAGAGCGGTACCAGGCTGCGACCCTGCATGTCGGGCGGGACGTCCACTCCGGCGACCTCCAAGAACGTCTCGGCGTAGTCAAGGTTCGAGACCAGCTCGCGACTGGTCGAACCGGGCTTGACAACGCCCGGCCAACGCACCACCAACGGCGTCCGCAGAGACTCCCGATACATCCAGCGCTTGTCGAACCAGCCGTGCTCGCCTAGGTAGAAACCCTGATCCGAGCTATAGATGACAACCGTGTTCTCAGCCAATCCCGTCTCGTCGAGGTAGCGCAGGATCCTGCCGATGTTGTCATCGACGGAGGCGATGCAGCGCAGGTAGTCCTTGATGTAGCGTTGGTACTTCCAGCGAATCAGGTCCTTGCCTTGGAGGTTGGCCTTCTGCATCGCCTCGTTCTTGGGGCCGTAGACGGCATCCCACATCGCCTTCTGCGCGGGGGTCAGCCGCCCATAGCTGTTCATCCACTGCCGCAGCACGCGGTCGTCCTCCGGCGTGTCGGGTGGAGGATTGATCTTCAGGTCATGCGCCGAGACCATGTGCCGACCGATCTCCATCCGGTTCTCGGCGGCAGGCGAGGCCCGTCCCGAGTAGTCATCGAATAGCGTCGGCGGCTCCCAAATGTGCTGTCCGTCGTACAGCGAGAGATGTTCCGGGCCGGGCATCCAGTTGCGGTGGGGCGCCTTGTGCTGGCTCATCAGCATGAAGGGCTTGTCTTGATCGCGCCGTTCCTTGAGCCACTCCAAGGAAAGGTCGGTGATGATGTCCGTCGTATACCCCTCGTGGCGGCGACGAGTGTCGTCAGGCCCGACGCGCATGTCAGGGTTGTAATAGGCACCCTGGCCCGGCAAGACTTCCCAGGCGTCGAATCCAGTCGGAGCAGTCTTGAGATGCCACTTGCCGAACATGGCGGTCTGGTAGCCCGCCGCTTGCAGCAGCTTCGGAAACGTCTGCTGCGAGCCGTCGAAACGCAGGCGGTTGTCCAAGACGCCATTGAGATGGCTGTATTTCCCCGTCAGAATCACTGCGCGGCTCGGCGCGCAGATCGAGTTCGTGACCAGAGCCCGGTCGAAGCGCATGCCCTCACGGGCAATGCGGTCGATGTTCGGGGTGTGGTTGATCATCGATCCATAGGCACTGATCGCCTGATAGGCGTGATCGTCGGTGAAGATGAAGATGATGTTCGGCTTGTCGGTCGCGAAAGACAGCGATGGCGCAAGTGCAAGGGCAAGCGTGGCAAGGATTCGCATATCGCTGTGAATTCTACCGAATTGCCGGTCTTCGGGGCACGCCGCGCGGTGACCGGCGGTTGCGGGCCGCACATGTGTAAACCAACCAGGGCGGGTCCCAACTCGTGAGATCGCGCCTCCTCGAGAGCACTTCGACCCGCTGTCTCAATACAATGGGCAGAAGTGAGCGACGTGCTCATCGATGTGCGGGACTTGTCATTCCGCTACCCCGACGGGTCTGAAGCCCTGCGCGGCGTGAGCTTCGTGCTGCGCAGGTCCGAGACGGTGGCCATCCTGGGCGCCAACGGTTCGGGGAAGACGACCTTCTTGAACCACTTGGTCGGCCTGTTGCACGGCACTGGCTCGGTCCACGTTTGCGGCATGCCCGCGGAAGGTTCCAATCTCGCCGAGATCCGCCGCCGCGTCGGCATGCTGTTTCAGGACTCGGACGACCAGATCTTCATGCCGACGATCGAGGAGGACGTAGCCTTCGGCCCGCTCAACCTAGGACTGGACGAGGCGGCCGTGCAAGTGCGCGTCGATCACTGCCTGCGGCAGGTCGGACTTAACGGCCAGCGCAAGAGGCCTCCGCATCACCTCAGCGCCGGAGAACGCCGCCGTGCCGCGCTCGCTGGCGTGCTCGCCACCGAGCCCGAAATCCTATTGCTTGACGAGCCGGCGACGTTTCTGGACCCGCCTGGCAAGAGAAGCCTCGTGGAAACGCTGCGCTCCCTGCCCCAATCCAAGATCTTGGTAACCCACGAAATCGGCCTAGCTGCCGCCTTGGCCGATCGGGCGGTGTTCTTCGAGGGCGGCCGTGTCGCCGCCGAAGGGAGCGTGGAAGACCTCGCCACACGCTTCGAGTGGCACTGAAGCCTGCACTACCGATCCGCCAGCCTTGGCGACGGATGCTGGGCACCCATCCGCTCCCACCACGCCTCAAGCCGCTCCGTGAGAGCCGTCGTGATCTGCGGCTTCGCGCCGGCGAGATTGCGTCGTTCTCCGAGATCGTCCACTAAGTCGTAAAGTTCTGTGCGCGAGTCTTCGTAGTAGCGCAACAACTTCCAGCGTCCAAAGCGCAGCGCGCTTACGGGAGATGTCGTGGCGTAGTAGTGCGGATAGTGAAAGTACAGCGCCGCCCGGTCAGGGTTGTGGTCAGGGTCCTTGAGCAAAGGCGTCAGGTCAATGCCGTCCACGGTTCGGTTGTACTCACGGTCACCAGGCAGACCAGCTGCCGACAGGATCGTGCGGTAGTAGTCGATGCTGCTGATCGGAACGTCGCTCTCAGCCCCGGGCGGGGTGACACCGGGCCAGCGGACGATGGCCGGGACGCGGATCCCGCCCTCGTAGAGCGATCCCTTGCCCGAGCGCAGCGGAGTGTTGTCGGTGACCTGCATCCCATCGAACTGGTTGACGTAGCCGCCATTGTCCGAGGTGAGGATGACCAACGTGTTATCGGCGACGCCGAGATCGTCCAGCGTGTCAAGCACCCTGCCTACGTTCTCATCGAGGGCATGGACCATCGCCGCGTAGTGTGGGTTGCGGTGCAGCATGCCTTCCCGAATTCGCTGTCGGTAGCGTTCCACGATTGCAGGCTTGCCTTCGATCGGCGTGTGCACGGTGTGGAAGGCCAGATGCATGAAGAAGGGCTTGCCGCGCTCGGTTCGCAGAATCCGAATGGCCTCCGACGTGAGCCGATCTGTCAGGTACTCGCCCGTTTGGCCGCCTCCAAGGTGGGGCACGTATCGCAGCCCCGAGAATGTCTGCGATCCGCTGTAGGGGTAGAAGAACGTCTGCGGGGCTCCCCACAAGGTGCCGCCGACGTTGTAGTCGAAACCCTGCGTTTGCGGGTAGTACTCGGCCGTTCCCAGATGCCACTTGCCCACGTGCGCCGTCATGTAGCCGGCCTCGTGCAGGACCTCCGCAATGGTGACCTCGTCGTGGGGCAAGCTGTCCCGGGTGATCGGCGGGAGGAGGGGCCGGTCGAGGGGCGGCCGCGTGGCGGCTTCCCGCCATATCGTCATGTGTAATTTCGCCGGGTGCTTGCCGGTCATGATGGACGCCCGCGTGGGACTGCATACGGGCGACGCTGAGTATGCAATGGTGAAGCGCATCCCTTGGCTGGCCAGCGCATCGATGCGCGGCGTGCGGTGCAGATCGGAGCCGTACCCCTCCAGATCCGCCCACCCCATGTCGTCGACCAAGATGAAGAGGACATTGGGCCGCTGCTGCGCTCCTGCCCACGACACCAGCAAGAATGCAGGTAGGGCCCTGCGCAAGCAGTCCTTGATTACGCTCATGAAGTCAGTTTGCATGGCTCACGTTCGGAATCGGCCAGAATCGCCGGTCGCTAGCTAGAATAGGGGTTCGGCAGCATCCCTCCTGGGCTCCGTGCTCAGAGCCCTATGCCACTGCCCCTTCCTAGATCGCGCAAAGCGCTTTGGCTGCTCGGCTTGGCGTTCGCCGTCCTGGCCTCGTTCGGAGTGTACCTAAACGCTCGCCCCGACATCCTGTTCCTCGGCTTTCCCAGCATGTACCGCTATTTGCTGGCGGAGAGCGCCAGCCAGAGCGGCGTGCGCTACCACTACTGGAGCCCAGAGAAGTTGGACAACCCTAGGGCGGGCCAGCCGGATTTCAGCGGCTACAAGGTGATCTACGTCAGCGGCCGGCGCTCCGATCCGCTGAGCCGCCCGGTGCGCCGCGCCCTTCAGGAGGCTGGCGAGTCGGGCTCCAAGGTGATCGTGCTACCGGCCCATGACACGGCCCGGCTCGGCGTGGGGAACGCCGACTTCAAGAAGGAAGACCGCTGGATCGACGACTACTGGCGGTTCGGCGGCGTGACCAACATGGCTCGTCTGCTGCAGACATCGGCCGCTCGCTACTCGGGCCAAGACGCCGAAATACTCCCACCGGAGCCAACGCCGGACGATGGCTACTACCATCCCGGGTCTCCAAGCCTCTTCACTACGACTGAAGATTACGAGGACTGGTACACACGCTCCGGCCGCTTCCAGCAAGGCAGCCCAAAGGCCCTGATTGACTTCGCCGATGGCTGGCGCCTGGGCATGAGCGGAGCAACCGATGCCATCGTGCGGGCGTTCGAAGAGGGAGGCTTCAACACGGCCGCCATCTTCGGCACCGCCCAGGCCGCCCCCTTCGCGCTGGAGTACGGGCCCGATATATTGATCTCACGCAAGCACGGCCGCTGGTGGCTCGGGGAGCAGGGCGTCGAAGTGCTGGAAGAAAGACTCGACGTCCCGATCCTGCGAGGTCTCTCGCTGTTGTTCACAGGCGAGACGTTCGGCGACTACCAGAAAACCCGCGCCGGCATCCGCGACGCCGGCCTGATCATGGGCGCGATGGTGCCTGAGCTGGACGGAGCGATCCAGCCAACTCTGATCGAGGGCCTGGATTCGGCATGGTACGGCCGCCGCTCCGAAGCTTTCCGCGCCGAGCGCATCGACTTGCTGGTGCAGCGCGCCCGGCGCTGGGTCCGCCTGCGCAAGCTCGCGAATTCGGAGAAGAAGGTCGCGATCTTCTATGTGTCGGGAATCGGCAAGGGCAGGATTACCGCGGCCAGCCTCAACGTGCCGAGCAGCATGCTGCGCTTCCTGGCCGCGATGCGGCGAGACGGCTATGCAGTCTCTGACCCACCATCGGACGAGCAGGCGCTGCTGGCGGAGATGCTCGACAAGGGCCGCAACGTGAGTTCGGGACGGCCGCGCGATCTGGAACGGCTGGCCGAACGCGAGGGCGTCCTGCTGCTCCCGGTGGACGGCTACCTGAGTTGGTTCGAGGGATTGCCGGATGCCATGCGGGCTGAGGTGATTGATTCCTTCGGGCCGCCGCCGGGCGATCTGATGACCGTCGAACGGGACGGCCGGCAGTTTTTCGTGGTGCCCAAGCTTGACTACGGAAACGTGGTGGTGCTGCCCCAGCCTGTGCGCGGGGCTCAAATGGATGCCAAGCTTCAGCACAACGACAAGGTTCCCCCACCCCACCAATACCTTGCGGTGTATTGGTGGCTGCGCGAAGGCTGGCAGGCCGACGCCATCGTCAACTACGGCACGCACGGCACGCACGAATTCTTGCCCGGACGCCCGCTCGGCCAATTGGCTGACGACTGGTCAGATCGCACCATCGGCCCGCTGCCCAACCTCTATGTCTATGTCATGGACAACGTAGGCGAGGCCCTGATCGCAAAGCGCCGGGGAGCGGCCGTGACGGTCAGCCACCAGATTCCGCCGGTGGAAGCTGCCGAAGTCGCCAAAGGCGAACCGAAGATAGCGTCTCTCTACCGTGCCTCCCGGCAGTTGCTCGATGCCGCGCCCGGCGCGCTCAAGGAACGCCTCCGAGAACAGGTCCGCACCATTGGCGCGGATCTCGAAATGGACCGCGACATCGAATCCGACTGGGCGATCGCGGCCCCTACGGACCCCGAGGTGGAGAAGCTCGCGAACCACATCCACCTCATCAACGAAGACCGCATTCCGCTAGGCCTGCACGTTCACGGCCAGCCCAACACCCCCGACGAGCTGGCACCCATGGTCACGGCCATGCTCGGCAACGAAGTTCTGGCGGGTTCGCCATGCCGCCCGGGCGCGGATGCAACCTGCCCCACTCAAGCCCGCGAGCGGGCGGAGGCCGCGGTCCGCCGCGCTCTGGCCGGCGACGCCCCTGTTCCGGCATTGGGACCTCTCGGCGCCAAGGTCGAGCGGATCGGCGCAGCCCTTGCCCAAACTCCCAACGAGATCAGCCACACGCTAGGCGCTTTGGCGGGGGCATACGTGCCGCCTGGCGGCGGCGGCGATCCGGTGCGCAATCCGCAGGCGCTGCCAACGGGCCGGAACCTGCACGGAATCAATCCGGCGGAAGTGCCGACCAAGGCGGCATGGGAGATCGGCACCAGCCTCGCAGACGCACAGCTGAACGCAGAATTCGAGCGGCTTGGGCGCTGGCCCAGGAAGATCGGCTTCACGCTGTGGAATACCGAACTGATCCGCCAGCACGGCACGGACCTAGCCCATGTGATGCACCTGCTCGGGGTGCGCCCGATTTGGGACCACAACAACGTGGTGGAAGACGTGGAACTGATACCCAGCGCCGAGCTGGGACGCCCGCGCGTGGACGTGGTGATCCAAGCGGCGTCGCTATTTCGAGACACCTTCCCGGATCGGATGAAGCTTCTCGACAAGGCCGTCCGGCTCGCTGCAAGCGCAACGGACGGGGAGAACTACATCGCCGAGCACGCCGAAGACGCCGAGCGGGAGCTCAAGCGATCCGGCATGGCCGCCAAGGATGCCAAGACTCTGGCGTTGGCGCGCATCTTCAGCAACTCCGCGGGCGGTTACGGGACCGGCCTGGTCGCCTCCATCGAGCGCAGCGGCAGTTTTGAATCGTCGGAGGGACTCACGGAGGCGTATCTGGCCAGAACCGGAGCCGTCTACACCGAAGGCTTCGAATGGGGGCAGCTTGCGCCGGACGCCTACCGCACGCACCTGCAGCACACCGATGCGGTCACGCTGAGTCGCTCCACGAACGTGGTCGGTGCCCTGACGCTGGACCACTACTTCGAGTACCTCGGGGGCATGACCATGGCCGTGCGCGACACGACCGGCAATGCACCCGAAACCTACCTAGCCGACGTGCGCGACGCCCACCAGCCACGGATGGAGACCTTGCGGGAAGCGCTAGTCCGCGGGCTGCGGGGCAAGTTCTGGAACCCCAAGTGGATCGAAGCCCTGAAAGCCGAGGGCTTTTCCGGGGCCGTGGAAATGGCTCAGACGGCGACCAACCTATTCGGCTGGCAGGTCACCAAGCCGGAGGCGGTCGGCAGCGAGGCTTGGCAGAGGGTTCACGCGATCTATGTGGACGACTCGCTGGGCCTAGAACTGCCGCAGTGGTTCGACGCCAACAATCCGTTCGCCTTCCAAGAAATGATGGCGGTCATGCTCGAGTCGGCGCGGAAGGGGTATTGGAACGCCCAGCCAGACACCCTCAACTCGCTGGTACTGGACTACGCCCGCTCGCTCGAGCGCCACGGCGCATCGGGCAGCCCGCGCACGACGGGAAACCGTCCGTTCGAGGAATTTGTGGAGGTGTTGGTCGCGGCCTCGTCCGAGCCGGACCTGATCTCGACGCTGCGCGAAGAACTCAGGGACGGCTCCAGCCCGCGCGTCGAGGGCCGCAGGCTGGTCGAACACGCAGCGCCGAGCACCTCAGGGCGCTTAAGTGTCACCACGCAGACTACTCTGGCCGCAGTTTTCCTGCTGCTGGGAGTGTTCGCGCTCGGCTGGCGTCGCCTGCGCTAGCAGCGGGGTCGAGCGTCGCAGTGCGATTGCTATACTGCGCTTAAGCCGCTTAGGCGCTGTCTCGCTGAGCCGTCATGCCGACGGTTCGGTTGGCGGTTGGAATCGTGCCGAAGACCTTCTACATCGAGACCTTTGGCTGTCAGATGAACGTCCATGACAGCGAGAAAGTCCGCGGCATGCTGGAAACACGGGGCTATTCCCAGGTGCCGACGCCCGACGAGGCCGGAATGCTGCTGTACAACACTTGCAGCATTCGAGACAAGGCCGAGCAGAAGGTCTTCTCGAGGCTGGCGGGCCTCAAGCGCAAGGCCGGCGGCAAGACGGTCGGCGTGCTGGGCTGCGTGGCGCAACACAACGGCGAGGACATCTTCGACCACGCCCCGCACGTCGATTTCGTCTGCGGGTCGGCCAGCTACAACTCCCTGCCCGCGATCTTGGACCGCGTCGAGGCTGGCGAATCACGCGTCACCGGACTGGAACTGGACACCGACGAAACCTTTGACGTCCCATCCGTGGAACGCGACCGCCCGTACAGCGCCTATATCACGATCATCGAAGGCTGTGACAAGGAATGCACCTACTGCGTCGTACCATTCACCCGGGGGCCGGAACGAAGCCGTGCCAGCGAATCGGTGATGCGCGAAGCCAGAGATCTTGAAGCTCGTGGATACACCGAAATCACGCTACTCGGGCAGACCGTGAACAGCTATCGGGACCCGTCACCGGCACGCTGGAGCTTCGCGAGATTGCTGGACGAGATTGGCCAGCTGCCGCGCATCCGGCGGGTGCGGTTCACCACATCGCACCCGGCCGACTTCACGCCCGATATCGTGCAGGCTATTGATCGCAACGAGTCGCTATGCGACTGGGTCCACTTGCCGGTCCAGTCAGGATCCACGGATGTCTTGCGAGGCATGCAGCGAACCTACAGCCGGGATGAGTACCTGCGCTGCATCGACATGCTCAAGGGCGCCGCTCGCACGATCGAGCTCAGCACGGACATCATCGTGGGATTTCCGGGCGAGACCGAGCGGGATTTCGAGCAGACTCTCTCCCTGCTCGACCAGGTTCAGTACGCCTCGGTCTTCTCGTTCAAGTACTCGCCGCGCCGGGGGACCGCAGCAGCAGGGCTGCCGCAGGTACCCGAAGAAGAAAAGAGCCGCCGCCTGCTAGTACTCCAAGAGCACCAGCGCCGCATCCAGCTCCGGCGCAACACCGCTCTCATCGGAGGGCTGCAAGAAGCACTGGTCGAGGGCCGCAAAGAGCGCTTCGAACAGTGGGTGGGCAGGACAACCCAGAACCGAGTGCTTAACTTTGCGGATCCGTCCGGACTGGCTGGTGAGCGCGACCTGCGCGGCACGTACTGCCAAGTGCGCGTGACAGCGTCGGGGCCGAACTCGCTGGTCGGCGAGTTGGCGGAAGCCGTGCCCCAGCCAGCGTTCCAAGGGCTCCACGTTCTCAACTAAAGGGGGAAGCGATGCGGGAAATCGAGATGCGAATCTGCGGCCTGATGATGGATCCCATCACCAACATGCCCATCGTGGTCCTCAAGGATCTCCAGAACGAGACCGTGCTGCCAATCTGGATCGGCGTCTACGAAGCCAACGCCATCGCCTTGGAAATCGAGAAGGTCGCTACCCCCCGGCCGATGACGCACGACTTGGTGCGCAATATCCTGCTCGGCTTCGACGCCCAGCTGCGCAAGGTTGTGGTGACGGAATTGAAGGACGACACCTTCTTCGCAGTGCTGTGGGTCGAGCGCGAGGGGCAGCTCTACGGTATCGACTCGCGCCCGAGCGACGCGTTGGCCCTGGCGCTGCGGCTGGACTGCCCGATCTGGGTGACAGACGATGTGATCGCGTCCTCGAAGCTCTCGCCCACGCTCAACGAAAAGGCAAACAGCGAGGAACTCCGCAAGTGGCTCGAGAATCTCGGCGAAGAGGATCTCGGCGAGTACAAGATGTAGCTCGACCCAAGCGCCGCTAGCAATCGCAGCGAGATTTCCGGAACGCCCTCAGGCCCCGTGCCCTGTTGTGGGGCAATGCCTCAGATTACAGGTCCGCGGTGTTCGCCCAGTTCGGCCGCCCTCCGCTTGCCTTCCGCCATGGCTTCGCTGAGCTCGGTCCCTTCAAGCGGCTTGAAGGCGTTGACCGTTGCGACGGCCTTTTCGAGCTCGGCCAGCGATTTCATGCCCATGATCGCCACGGACAGGCCGGGAATCCCAAGCGCGTAACGGACGGACCGTCCGTAGTGAGGCTCGTCGGACAGGATCGCGCCGTCGCCCTGCGTACCGCCCAAGATCTTCATCGCGACGATCCCCATGCCTCGCTCGGCCGCCTCTGAGAAGACCGTGCCCTCGAAGTCGTAGATTTGCCGGTCGATGCAGTTTACGGCAGCCATGACAACCTCGACGCGCCCCGAGCGCATGACCGGCAGGGCGCGGCGCGGCCGCAGGTGGCACGTCATGCCGACGTGCTTCACCAATCCTTGCCGCTTGAGCTCCTCCAAGGCCGCCAGGGCGCCGTCTTCGCCCAGCAGGATGTCCAAGCTCGGGAACCTGTCAGTCCGTCCGACATTGTGCAAGTGGACTAGGTCGAAATACTCCGCACGGGTCTTCTGCAGGCTCTCCTTGACCTGCCAAGTGGCGTCCTGCTTGGATGTCGCTTCCACCTTCGTTACTAGCACGAACTTGTCGCGCTTGCCCTTCAGGGCCGGGCCGAGGCGTCGTTCCGCCTGGTTGTAGATCGGCGCGGTGTCGAGGTAGTTCACGCCGTAGTCGCCGGCAGCCGCGATAACGTTGTTCACCTCGTCTTGGGACACACCCTTCTGGCCAAGCGGCCCAGTGCCGATGCCAAGGACACCGACTTCCAGCCCCGTCTTTCCCAACTGACGCTTACCGACCTGCGCGGCATGGGCTTCCGCCCCCGCTCCCAGCGCCCCAGCGATAGCCGCGCCCTTGCCAAGGTCCCGGCGTGTGATCCGTTCCATGGAAACCCTCCGCCACCAGTGTAGCGATCTCGCTACGCGAAACGATACTGCACCGAATCGCCGGTCGCGGCTAGGCACCGTGGAGAGCAGAGCTGGAGTCGAGCTAGCAGATCGCTGATCATGCCATAGAGTTCAGGCTCCTGTGCCAACGGTGCGTTGAAGTGCGAGTCACGTGACGCTGCGGAGAAATCACAGAAATTCGCGGTCAAGCAATACTCTGTTGATGAGAAAAACATCAAATTTTTCAGTGATTTATAATCACTTCCTCATGTGTTTTGTGATTGAATTGCCGACCTGTAAACACAATATCGACGCCAAGTTGGCATGTTGTGGTCGCGCTCCGCGCTGCGGCAACACGACTCCACACATCGCTAGAATTGGAAGTGGGCCGGGCGATCATCCCGGAACTTGCATTCCTGTCGCCATGGATGTTGACTCGAACCGGCCGCCCAAAATGCCGCGGCCCGCTCCGCAGTGTCATCCGCCCCTTGGCATGAACCTGCGCGCTTGGCTCAGGGACATCCTGCTCTCGCTACTGATCGCGACCGCTGTAGTCGTATTCCTGTACCAGCCGGTCAAGGTCGAGGGTACCAGCATGCTCCCGCAGCTCGTCGACGAGCAGCGGATCTTCGTCAACAAGTTCGTCTATCGCCTCGACAACATCGAACGCGGCGACGTGGTCGTCTTCAAGCTGCCCGAGAATCGGGGCCGCTCGTACATCAAGCGCGTGGTCGGGCTGCCCGGCGAGACCGTCGAGGTCCGCAGGGGCAAGGTCTACGTAGACGGCCGCCTGATCAACGAGGAGCACGTCCCGCCGCACTACCGCGACTACACCAGCCATCCAAGCGTAACGGTCCCTCCGGACGAATATTACGTGCTGGGCGATCACCGCAACACCTCCAAGGACAGCCGTTCCTGGGGAACTGTGGCGCGGTCGCGAATTACAGGCAAGGCGGTTTTCGCCTATTGGCCGATCGAAAGGTTTGGTGCAGTCCGCTAGGCCTGGGAAACGCGATCCATGAGCCTTCCAGCCACGCTCGCCCTCGAAGACGGGCGCTGTTTCCAGGGCCGCGGAGCCGGCGCTCGCGCCGAAGCATCCGGCGAGGTGGTCTTCAACACCGGTCTGACCGGCTACCAGGAGATCTTCACCGATCCGTCTTACAGCGGCCAGATCGTGGTGCTGACCTATCCGCATATCGGCAACTACGGCACCAACCCCGATGACAGCGAATCCGAGCGGCCCTATATCGAGGGTCTGGTGGCGCGAGAGTTCTCGGCGGTTACCAGCAACTGGCGCTCTTTGCAGTCAGCCCACGAATTCCTGGCTTCGCGGGGCATTCCGATCATCACCGAGATCGACACTCGCGCCTTGGTGCGCCACATCCGGAAGCACGGGGCCTTGCGCGGAGTGCTCTCCACGCAAGGGACTGCCAGCGAAGAGCTGGTGGCCAAGGCGCGCTCGATTCCCAGCATGGCCGGCCAAGACCTGGCCAGCGGGGTGTCCACGGCCGATCGCTACAGCTGGACTGCCGGCCCGCCGGACTGCTTGCCATCCCCGCTTCCGAAGGCCGCCACGCGCGGCAGCTTTCACGTGGCGGCGTACGATTTCGGGATCAAGCGCAACATCCTGAGGCAGCTGGCAGATATAGGCGCGCGCGTCACCGTGGTGCCATGCGGGACCTCGTCCGAGGACGTTCTCAGCCTGAACCCGGACGGCGTGTTTGTCTCGAACGGCCCGGGAGATCCCGAGCCGCTGCACGGCCCGGCCGCCGAGATCCGCAAGCTTGTCGGCCGCGTGCCGATCTTCGGCATCTGCCTGGGCCTGCAAGTGCTTGGCCAAGCCCTGGGCGGCAAGACCTACAAGCTCAAGTTCGGCCACCACGGGTGCAACCATCCCGTGCTCAACCTGATCACCAACAAGGTCGAAATCACCTCCCAGAACCACGGCTTCGCGCTGGATCCGGACTCGCTCGCCCGGGAGGCCATCGAACTCACCCACATCAATCTCAACGACCGCACCGTCGAGGGCTTCCGTAGCCGCAAAGACCCGCTGTTCTGCGTCCAGTACCACCCGGAAGCGGCACCCGGGCCGCACGATTCCCAGTACCTGTTCGAGGACTTCCGCCAATTGATGGACGCCGCGCGCTGAGACCTTGAATCCTTCGCAACTCCGCCTCCCTGCCTGCCGCAATGCCGAAACGCACTGACATCGAGAAAATCATGATCGTGGGCTCTGGGCCCATCGTCATCGGTCAGGCGTGCGAATTCGACTATTCCGGCACGCAGGCCTGCAAGGCATTGCGGGACGAGGGTTACCAGACTGTGCTGGTCAACTCCAATCCCGCCACGATCATGACCGATCCGGAGCTGGCCGAGCAGACCTACATCGAGCCGCTGACCACGGAATACCTGCGCTCGATCATAGCCCGCGAGCGGCCGCAGGCCCTGCTCTCCACCGTCGGCGGCCAAACCGGCCTGAATGCCTCAGTGGCGCTGGCAGAGGCCGGTGTGCTGGACGAATTCGGGGTCGAGCTGATCGGAGCCAACCTCGAAGCGATCCGCAAGGCTGAGGATCGCCAAGCGTTCAAGGCAGCGATGACCGAGATCGGGCTCGAAGTGCCCCGCTCGCGGTTAGTCTCGAATGTCGAAGATGGCCTAGATTTCGCGTCGGAGGTGGGCTATCCCGTCGTGCTACGCCCGAGCTTTACCCTTGGCGGCACCGGAGGCGGCTTGGCTTACAACTCCGAGGAGATGCACTCCCTGCTGCGGCGGGGCCTGGAACTCTCGCCGGTCCACGAGGTGCTGGTCGAAGAGAGTGTGCTGGGCTGGAAGGAATACGAGATGGAGGTGATGCGAGATCTGGCCGACAACGCGATCATCATCTGCTCCATCGAGAACTTCGACGCGATGGGCGTGCATACGGGTGATTCGATCACGGTGGCACCTGCCCAGACCTTGACGGACCGCGAATACCAGCTCATGCGCGACGCCTCGCTTGCCTGCCTGCGCAAGATTGGCGTCGATACCGGCGGCTCCAACGTCCAGTTCTGCGTCGACCCGCAGACGGGCCGCATGCTGATCATCGAGATGAATCCGCGCGTTTCCCGCAGTTCGGCCCTGGCATCCAAGGCGACCGGCTTTCCGATCGCCAAGATCGCGGCCAAGCTAGCTGTCGGACTGCGCTTGGACGAGATCCCCAACGACATCACGCAGAAGACGCCGGCCAGCTTCGAGCCCAGCATTGACTACGTCGTGGTCAAAGTGCCTAAGTGGCAATTCGAGAAGTTCCCGGGCACTGAGCCCGTGCTCGGCGTGCAAATGAAGTCGATCGGCGAAGTCATGGCCATCGGCTCGACGTTCAAGCACTCTCTGTGGAAGGCCATCCGGTCCCTAGAGACTGGCCGTAAGTCGGGCAGCGATGTCTATAGCGCCGACCTGATCCCCAAGCGTCTAATCACGCCCCACCCGGACCGCCTGAACTACATCCGTTTCGCGTTGGCTGAAGGCCACGGTGTCGATGAGGTCTGCGAAATGACCGGCATCGACCCATGGTTCGTCTCCCAGCTCAAGTCCGTAGTCGACCTGCAGCAAGACCTTGCCCAGACCAGTCTGGACGAGGTGTCCCCCGCCCAGTTGACCCTAGCGAAGCGCTGCGGCCTGTCCGACAACCGACTGGCCCGCCTGTGGAACGAAACCGAGACTGCCGTGCGCAACCGGCGCAAGGAGTGGGGGATTCGGGCGGTGTTCAAGCGCGTCGACACGTGCGCGGCCGAATTCGAAAGCTTCACGCCGTACCTGTACTCGGTCTACGAGGAAGAATCCGAGGCGGAGCCGACGGACAGGCGCAAGATCATGATCCTAGGCTCTGGGCCCAACCGCATCGGGCAAGGGATCGAGTTCGACTATTGCTGCTGCCACGCCTCATTCGCCCTGCAAGACTTGGGCTACGAGTCAATCATGGTCAACTGCAATCCGGAGACCGTGTCGACCGACTACGACACCAGCGACCGGCTGTATTTCGAGCCCCTCACTCTCGAGAACGTGCTCAACATCTGCGACGAGGAAAAGCCCGACGGGCTGATCGTTCAGTTCGGCGGCCAGACTCCACTGACTCTGGCGTTGCCGCTAAAGGCACACGGCATTCCCATCATCGGCACGGATCCCGAGTCAATCGACCTCGCGGAGGACCGGGACCGTTTCGGACGGCTGCTGATGGAGTTGGACATCCCCCAGCCGGCGGGCAGCACGGCCACGACCCAAGAAGGCGCCTTGGAAGCAGCCAAGCAGATCGGCTATCCGGTTCTAGTGCGGCCCAGTTACGTCTTGGGCGGGCGCGCCATGGTGATCGCGTACGACGGCGCCACCGTCGAGAGCTACATGCGTGATGCGGTCGTGTATTCCCAAGATCGGCCGATCCTGATCGACAGGTTCCTTGAGAACGCCCTCGAAGTGGATGTGGACGCGCTTTGTGACGGCGATGAAGTGGTGATCGGCGGGATTATGGAGCACATCGAGGAAGCCGGCGTGCACTCTGGCGACAGCTCCTGTGTGCTGCCGGCGCAGACCATCCCCGACAACACGCTCGAGACCATCGCGGACTACACGGTGCGGCTGGCAAAGGCCCTCAACGTCATCGGGCTGGTGAACGTGCAGTATGCGGTCCACGAAGGCCGGGTCTATGTGATCGAGGTCAACCCGCGCGCCTCGCGAACCGTGCCCTATGTGAGCAAGGCCACCGGAGTGCCGCTGGCGAAGATCGCGGTGGGATTGATGACCGGGCGCAAGCTCGCCGACTACGGGCTCAGCCAAGGTGTTCTAGCAACGACGAAGGTGTGCGTCAAATCCCCCGTGTTCCCGTTCAACAAGTTCAGTGGGGTGGATCCCCTGCTCGGACCGGAGATGCGCTCGACGGGCGAGGTCATGGGGATCGGGTCATCCTTCGGCGAAGCCTTCGCGAAGGCGCAGCTCAGCGCCGGCCAAATGCTGCCGGACAGCGGATCCGTGTTTCTTAGCGTGAACTCGCGACAGAAGGCCGCTGGCGTGGAAATGGGCCGCAAGTTTGCCGATCTCGGCTTCGAGATCTACGCGACGCGCGGGACTGCGAAGGCACTGCGCAACGCGGGCTTGCGGTGCCGCACCGTGCTGAAAGTGGCCGAGGGGCGGCCGAACGTGCTGGATCTGATCGCGGATCGCAGAGTCGACCTGATCGTGAACACGCCATCGGGCGCTCATGCCTTCGCGGACGAGAAGAAGATCCGGAGCGCAGCCATCCAGCAGGGAATTCCGAGCATGACCACTCTCAACGCCGCCAAGGCCGCTGTGAACGGGATCGCGGCCCGGAAGCTTCGCGAGCCGGGCGTGCTCTCGCTGCAGGATCTCCACGCCAAGGCCGAAACAGTCCCAGCGTAGGGGCACCAGCGGCCTTCCGCGCCCATTCCAAGTGGGTCGGGATGCCGAATTCGTGCACCCTACAATGGTCCTCTATGGCGGCGATCCGGCGGGTCCTTCTCAGCGTTACCGACAAGCAAGGCGTAGTCGAATTTGGCCGTCAACTGGCTGATCTCGGAGTGGAGCTGATCTCGACGGGCGGCACTGCCCGGGTGCTCCGCGAATCCGGCCTTGCGGTTCGCGACGTTGCGGACGTGACCGGCTTCCCTGAAATGTTGGACGGGCGCGTCAAGACACTCCATCCGCGCGTAGCAGGCGGAATCCTGGCCGTGCGCTCGAATGCCGAGCACATGCAAGCCCTGAAGTCGCACGAGATCGAAACCATCGACATGGTCGTGGTCAATCTCTACGCGTTTGAAGCGACAGCCGCCAAGGAAGGTGCGACTTTCGACGAGTTGATCGAGAACATCGATATCGGCGGCCCCTCTTTGATCCGGGCCGCGGCCAAGAACTTCCGCGACGTTGCGGTGGTCACCGATCCGTCCGACTACCAGGCGATCGGCGCGGAACTCGCCGCAGCTGGGTCCCTGACCGAGGAGACCCTCTGGAAGCTAGCCCAGAAGGCATTCGAAGCGACGGCCAGTTACGACCGGGCGATTGCCGGAACGCTCGGCGCCCTGCGGGCCGGGGATGCCCCGGCGAGCATCGCAGAAGAACTCGCGCCCCCGATCTTGGATCTCCGCGTGCCGCGCAAGCAGGTATTGCGCTACGGCGAGAACCCCCATCAGCAAGCAGCGCTGTACAGCGATGGCCGCTCTGGTGTCGGAGGCGCACGCCAGCTGCACGGCAAGGAGCTCTCGTACAACAACCTCGTGGACCTTGACGCGTCCTGGCAGCTGGCATGCGAGTTCGACCAGCCGGCGGTGGCGATCATCAAGCACACCAATCCGTGCGGCTGCGCCGAGGCCGATTCGCTGGCAGAGGCCTACCGCAAGGCCTTGGCGTGCGATCCAGTGTCAGCCTTCGGGTCGGTGATCGCCGTCAGCAGGGCGGTAGATCGCGAAACGGCCGAAGAGATGTCCAAGCTGTTTGTCGAGGCCATTGCAGCGCCGGGCTTCGAGCCGGAGGCCCTCGAACTGCTGCAAGCCAAGAAGAACATCAGGCTGCTCCAGATCGGCTCCCCCGCCCCCGGCACCGTCGTGAAGAGTATCTCGGGCGGCTTTCTGGTTCAGAGCGAGGACCGGCCCGAGACCAGCCCGGATCGCTTCGAAGCCGTGAGCCAGCGTCCGCCGTCCGACGCCGAAGCCCAAGCGTTGCGCTTCGCGTGGAAGGTTGCCAAGCACGTCAAGTCCAACGCCATCCTCTACGCTCGCGACGGGCAGGCGCTCGGAGTGGGCGCCGGTCAGATGAGCCGTGTGGACGCCGCCCGCCTCGGTGCCATGAAGGCCGCTCTGCCCCTCGAGGGATGCGTGGTTGCGTCGGATGCGTTCTTTCCCTTCGCGGATGGAGTGGAAGAGATTGCCAGCCACGGTGCGACGGCCGTGATCCAGCCTGGCGGCTCGCGGCGGGACGCCGAGGTGATCGAAGCGGCCGATCGTCTCGGCTTGGCCATGGTGTTCACGGGCGTGCGGCACTTCCGTCACTGAATCGGTTCCGGTCGCTGTCCCTATCCGAACCGCGGGCGCTATAGACTGATCCATGAACCATGCATTGCCTGAAGCCTCCCCTCCGTCCGGCCGGGCTCACTAGGAGGGACTTGCTGCGGGTCGCCGCAGCCTCGGCCGCACCCGTGCTCAGCCCCCAGGGCACGCTTGCTGCCGCTCGGGAGAAGGCCGCACCCCTCGACTTGCGTGTCACGGACCTGAAGTCGTGGATAGTCAACCACTCAACAAGCAAGAATTACGTCTTTTGCAAGATCTACACCAACCAGGGCATCGTCGGTGTCGGCGAGGGATCGGTCACGTCCAAGGCGGCCACCATGAAGGCGGCGATCGACGAGCACCGGAGATACCTAGTCGGCCTGGACCCGACGGACATCGAAATGCACTGGCAGGCGATGTACCGCTGGCCGAGATGGCGGGGCGGCCCTATCCTCAATTCCGCGATCAGCGCGATCGAAATTGCGCTCTGGGACATTCTCGGCCAGGCAGTCGGCCAGCCGATCTACCAGCTGATCGGGGGCAAGGCCCGGACCCGGGTCCAGATGTACGTGCACCCGGGCGGCGGCCCGACGCCCGAGGCCTATGCCGAACGATGGGTCGCGGCCCGCGAGGCTGGCTGGACCGCCGGAAAGGGCAGCTTCGTCACAACTCACGACGACGTGATCGAGCCGGTGCGTTCGGTCAGGGAAGGCATAGCCAACCTGAGGGCCGTGCGCGAGGCGGTCGGCGATGCCTTCGCGATCTGCATCGACGTGCACGGCAAGGCAACGCCGACCATGGCGAGCTCGTTCTGCAGGCAGGCCGAGCCGCTGGACCCTTACTTCGTGGAGGAGGCGACCCAGATCGAGGATTTGGAGGAGCTGGCGCGGCTGCGCTCGATGACAACCATACCGCTCGCCACGGGGGAGAGGCTGTTCACCAAGTACGGCTTCTCCCAAATTTGCCACAGGCACCTTGTCGACTACATCCAGCCGGACGTGGTGCATTGCGGTGGGATTCTCGAGCTGAAGAAGATCGCCGCGATCGCCGAGGCGAACCGCATCGAGCTATGCCCGCACAATCCGCAGAGCGAGATATCGACGCTGGCCTCGCTGCACGTGGACTTCTCGACGCCGAACTTCGCGATCCAGGAGATCTCGTCCGGGAAGAGGGCTCCGTTCTGGGACGATTTCTTCCTCGGGGGCGGACCCCGCTACGAGGACGGATTCGCGCTGCCGCCGGACAGTCCGGGTCTGGGCGTGACGTTCGACGAGAAGGTCGGCGAGCGCCGGCCGTACGTCCCGGTGACTCGCCAGCAGCTGCGATTCCCGGACGGCGGAGTCGCGGACCACTGAGCGCAATGGTCGCCGTTCACCAAGCGGCGACGCTCCCATCCTCGTGCCAGACGCGGCTCATGGGCTTGGTGCCCTTGAACGGATGCCGCGCCAGTGCCCGCTCGTCGACCTCGAATCCAAGGCCGGGCTTGTCTGGCAGGGGGAAATACCCGTCCACCATTCGCATAGCCGGGAAGCCCAACCAGTCCTGCCACAGCAATTCCTTGAACGTTGGCTCCACGCCGGAGCAGATCTCCTGGACCATGAAGTTGGGCATCGCCGCGTCCACGTGTAGAGTCGCAATGCCCCCGATGGGTCCCTCGCAGGCATGCGGGGCCATGTAGCATCCCGAGGCCTCGGCCATCGCGCCCACCTTCCAGAGGGCAGTGATTCCTCCCACATGGTTGATGTCGCACTGGAGAATGTCCACAGTGCCGTCCTCCAGCAGCTGCTGGGTGGAGTAGTGCGCCACGAGCCGCTCGCCTGTGGCGATCGGGACCGTGGTTCTACGCGCGATCCGAGCCATCGCCTTGTAGTTCTCCGGGGGGCACGGCTCCTCGATGAACATTAGGTGGAGCGGCTCGACCTCCCTGCAGATGATCGAGGCTACGGTCGGGCTGGTCTTGGCGTGGAAGTCGATGCCGATGTCGATCCCGTCCCCGAGTCCTTCACGGAGCATCTGGATTCGCTGGACCGCGTCGTTGATCCGCTGGTTGGTCTCGATCCACTCATAGTATCCGGAGATCCCACTCTTGAACGCCGTGATCCCGAGATCATCCGCGGACTCGCGCAGCGCGGCGAGCTGCTCGGGCGTGTTTGCCCGGACATGGTAGTAGCCGCGGACGCCGCGGGGATCGACGGGCCCTCCCAGCATGCGGTACACCGGCTGGCCGAGCACTTTCCCACGGATGTCCCACAGTGCCTGGTCGATGCCGGCAATCGCCGAGCCGAGGATGGGCCCAGCGCGGTAGAACGCGTGGATGTACATGCTCTGCCAGATGTGCTCGACACGCATGGGGTCCTGGCCGATGTAGAACTCCTTGAGGTCGTCGATGGTCTGCAGGACGGCGCCAGCCTTGCCTTCTAAAGTGGCCTCTCCCCAACCGACGACGCCCTGGTCTGTCTCCAGCTTGACGAACACGTACGGGCGGTCGGAGTCGTCTTCCCACGTAACACCGAACGTCTTAAAGCCGGTGATACGAATCGGACCGGGCGCTGCCGCGAGGGCCGCGGCGGCAACGGGAGCGCACCCGCACCCGGGGAGCGCCGCCGCATGTCGACCCGCTCCGGCGACCGCAGACGAAGCGCCCGCCATCACGGCTCCTCCGAAGAACTGGCGTCGGTTCATGCGGCGTACTCCTGCAATGCGGCCTCGTCAATCTCGAGCCCAAGTCCCGGACCCGTCGGCAGCGTGAAAAATCCGTTGGCGACCTGTGGCACGGACTCTCCGGCAATCGCGGCGTGCATCTTCCGCTCCGCTTCGTCCGTCGAATAGGCCACTTCCTGAACCACGAAGTTGGGGATCGACGCTGCGACCTGCAGCGCTGCGGCGGTGCCGATGGGTCCGCCTCGATGGAACGGCGCCACCGCCGTGTAATAGGCCTCCGCCAGCGAAGCCAACTGGCGCACGCCGCTGATTCCATGAAGTCCGATGTCCGGCCTGAGCACGTCGACGACCTGCATGCGCAGCAGATCTTGGAATCGACCGCTGGAAGTGAGAAACCTGCCCCATCCGAGTGGCGTGACGGATTCGTGCGAGATTTTCTGCAGCGCGGAGTCGCTGATCGGGGTGGTCGGCTCATCCATCCACATCAGATGGAACGTCTCAAGGCGCGCGGCCAGTCCGGCCGCCTCGGCGCCAGTGGTGCGTCCGGCACAGTCGAGGACGAGGTCCGTGGCGCCAGCCTGACGCAGCCGCCGGAGCATGGCTTCGGTGTTGGCGAAGAACTCCCTTCCCCGAGTGGGGGTTCCCTGAGGAAGCAGCGCAGGCACCGAGAACGCCCGGAAGCCGGAATTCCGGGCAGCGGAGACCTGCTGGCCCAGTTCCGCTTCGCTGCTCCCTTGCAGCGAGGCCATGGCCCGCGCCTTGTCGCGGGTCCGCCCCGCAAGCAGGTCATACACCGGGGCATCCGCAATCTTCCCCCGCACGTCCAGGAGAGCGATGTCGACTGCGCCGCGAATTGCCGGTGCGGCTGCAGACAGGGAGACGCGGACGGCCACGCTCGCCATGGCGTCCTTGCCGACCAACGCGTTGGCATACCGCTGTGCCTCAGCGACTGACGAGGCGGGATCCGCACCGGCGCTGGTCTCTCCGTAGCCGGTCACTCCTGCATTGGTGCGCAAGGCGATGACCAGCCGCGGGACAGCCTCCGCACTCGAGCGGATCGCCCAAGCATCCAGACCGCTGATAGCGATCTCAGGGGTCGTGCCTGTGGCCGCCGGGGTGCCCGCCGCCAGCGACGCCAATCCGAACAGCTTCTTCGACCGATCAGACGACATGGCTCACGCGTGGTTGGCATTGTACCGCCCAAAGTCAGACCTTGCGCGATGCTCGTCGCCTTGGGACCGGGGAATTTAGAGTCAATTCGGAGTCAGTGGCGGTCCACAGCGAGGCCGGGCGCCCGCTGCGAGTCCTCGGCCGGCTAGGTGCGCGTTGGAACACCTCTTCAGGCCAAGGAGCAGCCATCTCCGCGCTTGCAACTACCTCGTCCGCGGCGTCCCAATTCGCCTGGGCCTGCTCGAAGCCAGTCTCCTGAGCCATGACATCCCGCGCCGCTGGCTCGCCGGCCGATAGCACTGACCGGCCCACTCTCTGGAACGAACGGTTCTCGCGCACTTTGCGCTGAAAATTCCCAGGATCGAGCCGGGTGTTCCAAATAGTCTCGTAGACCTTCCGGAGTTCGCTGATGGTGAATTCCGAGGCACAAAATCTCGCTGCGAGTGCGGTGTACTCAAGCTTCGCCCGGACGCGCTCCAAGGCATCGGAGACGATCGCCCCGTGATCGAACGCCAGCTCGATATCGCCATCCTCGATCTCTGCCGCGGGCACGAGTTCCGCCCGCGCGGCATCGCTACCGCCCACGGGCGAGGGAAGTTCAGCACAAGCTCCCCAGTAGGCGACAGTGACTACTCGCATGCGCGGATCCCGTCCCGGCGAGCCGTAGCTGCGCAGCTGTTCCAGGTAGACGGAGTCTTCGGTAACGCCCGTCTCTTCGGCAAGCTCGCGGGCTGCCGCGGCATCTAGGCCCTCGTCGGGTTGAACGAAACCGCCGGGCAGGGCCCAAGCGCCCGCGAAGGGTTCGATTCCCCGCTGGATCAGCAAGACATGGAGCTTGTCCCGTCGAATCGCGAACAGCGCCACATCGACAGTGACCGCGACCGGAGGGTAGTCGCCAGGGTTGTAGTCGAAACCGCCGTCGGAACTCATCGGACACCTCCCACTTGAATACTGACACACCCGCCGTTGCGCGTACGACCGCGAGCGGACACCCTGCGACACCCCCAGAAAAAATCTTTCCGTCAGTTATTGACAATACAACAATAATCTTGCATACTTATTGTCAGAGTGATAATATCATTCTGACAATAAGTCTTGGGACACATGCAAAGGAGGAAAGCCATGACCAACCGCTCACATCTTCCAAATCTCGAAACCGCTGCCATCGGCAGTCCGATCACGCGGCTCGGGGTCTCGTTCTTCCCCATCTACTTGATGGATGCCGAACTTCCCGAAGTCTCGACCGGGCAGGACTCGGGCCTCGTCATCAAGGAGCTCGAAAACCCGGCCGTCCCGACGCTGCTGGCGCACAACCCCACTCGCAAGCCGATCTTGGTTGTCGAAGGGCAGCACTTTCTGGGCGGCAAGCAGAACCGAACGATCAATGGGACCGTGCTTGTTCCCGCCATGACCAAGCTGGAAATCCCGGTCTCGTGTCTTGAGGAGGGACGCTGGGGACGCGCAGAGGCGTATCGGCAAGCCGAGACCTTCGCTCCCCGCACGGTGCGCCTGCGGAAAGAGGAGTTTGTGAACCAGACCATGCGCCACCGCGGGTCGCGACGGGGCGATCAGGGCGCCGTCTGGAACGAGGTCGCCGACGTACTGCAGGCCGCGGAGGCTCACTCGGAGACCTCTGCGGCGTCTGTCATCGACGACGTCTACCGTCGGGAGAGCCAACGGGGCGAGGCACTCGCGGATCTCGTCCAGCGAGGGCCGCTTCCGCGCCAGACCGGGATCGCCGTCACGCACGGGCGCTGGGTAGCAGCGATCGAGCTGTTCGGCTCGCCGGAACTGCTCAAGGCGCACTGGGAGGCATTGATCCGGTCGTACCTGCTGGAGAGCGTTAGGGCGCTGGGGCGCCCTTCTCCGACGAGAGTGCTCCGCATTCTCAGGCGCTTCGGGTCGCTCAAGTCACAGAATGCACCGGGGGTTGGTCTCGGAATGGATCAGCGAGTGGAGGACCGTAGGATCGTGGGGCAGGCGTTGACACTCGATGGGACGATCGTACATGGCAGCGCCTTTGCTCGCTCCTCGGATGACCTGGAGCATCCGACCATGACAGCGGCCTATCACCAAGCATGATGCCGGTTGCCTACCGGCTCTGATGCGATCCCGCAGAGTTGGTCGCACGTTGCCTGAATGGCGGAGTTCTGCCAGAGAGCTAAGGCCTCTTGGCCGGACTCCGTTGCCAGATCCCAAGACAGCGCCTTGGGCTAGATCAGGGATCGGTCGACCGGAGCGGTTGCGATGGTCACGGCTGACGCTTCTCCTCCGTGATCTGGATCAAGTTGCCGCACGTATCTTCGAACACTGCGGCAATCACACTCCCGAGGTCCGTTGGCGGCTGCACGAATCGAACGCCTCTTGCCACGAGACGATCGTACTCGGCTCCGATATCGTTGGCCGCGAAGGAGGTACTGGGGATCCCGTCTTCCACAAGCGCCTTCCTGTATGGACCGACCGCGGGGTGGGCATCGGGCTCCAGCAGCAACTCTGTCCCCTCCGGAGCTTCCTCGGATACGACTGTGATCCAAGCGTATTCTCCCAGAGGGATGTTGTGCTTTACACGGAAACCAAGGGTCTCGGTGTAGAACCGAAGCGCCTTCTGTTGGTCGTCTACGAAGACACTGGCTAGGTAAATCCTCATTTCTGGATGCCCTCCTCTGTTGGCTTCGAAATGCTCTTATCTGTCGAGTCGGCCCCCGCTCTCCGGCAGCCTTCAGCGGGACGGCCACGAACCAGCGGAGCTTCGACCTCCCCTAGCGCCTCGTGCGCAGCAGCCCGGCAGCTTCCACAATACCCCAGTGTTGCGAGATCGCCTGCTACGAGGAGTTGATGCCATGCTTCGATGCCAGACGTGAGAAGAGTTCGAAGAGCGATTGACCAAAGCGGTCGACGGGCTCAACCGGCACCGTCCACAATCAGCACTGCGGTCTCGATTCGACGGCACGAATCGTGTCGCAGGCTGGTTCGCGTCTAGACTAGCACCAGCGACGGCCACGAATCGCGGTGGGCTGCATTCGGAACATGGGGCGCAAATCAGCAAGGCGAAAGCGCGCAAGGGACGCCCGGCCATCCCAAGAGCCACCGCGTTCCCGACGCTCGTACTTCGTGCTGGCAGCCATCGGTCTCTCCATCATCGGCTCCGGCAGTTTGACCTACTCTTGGCTGAGCCGGCAGAACGCGACCCACCTGCAACCCAGCGAGTTCGCAGAGCCGGCTAAGTTCGCCGATCCCCAGCTTTGCCAGCCATGTCACTCGGACATCTGGGATACGTATCAGCAGACCGGGATGGCGCGTTCATTCTATAAACCGGGGCCCGATAACACAGTCGAGGACTACAACCTCTCAGATGCCTTCCGCCATGCGGCTTCAGATCGCTACTATCGCATGCTCCTCCGCGACGGGCGCTACTTCCAGCGCCGCCACCAAATTGATGCTCTCGGCTCAGAGATTAACGTGTTGGAGCGCGAGATCCACTTCGTCTTGGGATCTGGCAATCATGCCCGCAGCTATCTCCACCTGGCGCCGAGCGGCAAGCTAACGCAGCTGCCGCTGGGCTGGTACGCCCAGGACGGCGGTAGGTGGGGCATGAGCCCCGGTTACGACCGACCGAACCACGATGGATTCCAGCGGGTCGTTGCCTACGACTGCATGTTCTGCCACAACGGCTATCCGGCGGTTGCGCCACGATCGGACCGGCCAGGCCGGCTTCCGCGCTATACCGGCGAGATCCCGCAAGGCATTGACTGCCAGCGCTGTCACGGCCCTGGATCGGACCACGTGGCGGCGGCCACGGCGAACTCTCCTGAAGCCGAGCGGATCAAGACTTCCATCGTCAACCCGGCAAATCTTTCCCCGGATGCGGCAATGGAGGTCTGCATGCAATGTCACCTCGAGTCGACCAGCCGTCCCCTGCCCAACATCGTGCACAAGTACGGACGTGGGTATTTTTCATATCGCGCCGGCGAACCGCTTAGCGCGTACGCGCTGTACTTTGACCACGCCGCCGGAACCGGCTGGGACGACAAGTTTGAGATCAACCATTCCGCTTACAGGCTGCGCCAGTCTCCCTGCTTCGTGGAGAGCGGCGAATCGCTATCGTGCATCAACTGTCACGACCCACATAAGCCCTCGCGAGGCGCGGCGGCGTCCGAACGCTACGACGCTGCCTGCTTGGAATGCCACCAGACGCGAATGCGGGTCCTGTGGGCTGACGGCCAGCACTCCTCGAAAACGAACTGCGCAAGCTGCCACATGCCGAAGCGTCGGACCGACGATGTCGTTCATGCCGTCATGACCGACCATAGGATCCAAGCGCTCCCGGCCCAAGGGTTGCTTCGCCCCAAGTCCGAACGAAGCACTCTCCGAGAAGTGTCCTACGAGGGCGCCGTAGTGCCGTACTACCCGGCCACTAAAGACGCCCTCTATACCGCTGTCGCGCAAGTTGCCCAAGGTTCGAATCTGTCCACAGGCATCGAGCGACTCGAATCGGCAATTCTTGATCACAATCCGGGCGATGCAGAGTTCTATTTCGACCTCGGCGCTGCGTATCAGGACGTGGGGGAACTCAGAAAAGCCGCACACTGGTTCAGACAAGCGGCGGAGCGCGAGACGAGCTTCGTCTTGGCCCGTGTCCGCTTGGGATCCGTCCTCTCGCAAGCCGGGGATTTCCAACAAGCGGAGCAAGTGCTGTCGGCAGCCGCCAAGCTGGCAGCCAACGATCCGCGCATCGCCCGCGAACTCGGCCTGCACTACGCCCGGCAAGGGCTATACGAACGAGCGGCTGAGGCCAGCCGCACCGGAACCGCTTTGGACCCCGATCTGCCCGAGTTCCACAACAACCTAGGCGGTGCGCTGGGAGAGCTGGGACGTTTCGATGAGGCAGCGGACGCACTTCGGCAAGCGATTCGCCTGCAACCCGACCTTGCCGATGCGCAATTCAACCTAGGCAACATCTTGGCCGCCCAAGGCCGCACACAAGAGGGCGTGCGCCACTGGCTGGCTGCGATTCGCAGCCAGCCGGGCCATTCCGGCGCTCGCTACAACTACGCGGTCGTCCTCGCTTCAAGCGGCGACTACGACGGGGCGTTGGAGCAGCTTGAGGCCGCTCTGCGTTCCGAACCAGGCTTTGAACAGGCTCTCGATCTCAAACGATCCCTCGCCACCAACAGAGGGTCGAACTGACGTACTTGCGGCTTGTGCAACAGCTGCACAAAGCGTGTCAAGCTGGCATGCCGCCTTGGAATCTACCAAACAAGCTCGCGCCGACAATTGGCACAAGTTACATCAAATCAACCGCTTTCGAGTTCGTAGTTCACGTAACTGTCGACGACAAGATCGCTCAACCCATAACTTGATCGCTGGACTTGGCGTAGAAACTCTTCGCGATCAGCGCAGCCCGGCCAGTCTTGCGCGACTGCCTGACGCGCCTGCTGGGCCAGCGCGACGATGCGCTCGCGCCGACCTTGAACGGGCGACTCGCCGATTCCTTCCAGCACTGCGGCCTGCCGTTCCAACGAATGCACCAAGGACAGCGGTAGCAGGTCGCTGCTGACGAGGACATCTTCAACTTTCCTGGGTTCGACCACCACACCGTGGCACTGGCAGTAGACGGGATAGCCGTGATACACATCCAGCAAGCTAATCCAGTCAGAATCAATCGTGCCACCTGACCTGCGGTCCCCCTCGGATTGCGCAAGCAAGAGCGCGGCAAGGAGTTGAATCCGCTCAACGCACTGGCCAAGGTCGATGAATCGCTTGCCCTCGTCCCAGTGCTTGGTTACTTCGGCAACACCTGTAAACGTATCGATGTCCCGCTGGGTCTCGACATAGAACGCCGGACGGGAGGTCTCCCAGAACTCTTCGATGTTTCGATCGCGGATGCGCAGGAAAGCCTCGTTGATGCACTGCCACATCTCGCCGCTGATGTAGTTGCGAGTCTGGCGCGCGTTCTCGCGCGCGCATTGGAGACAGCTCCAGACTGAGGCGGGGTTCAATTGTTCGAAAGTCAGGTCCCCCGCCAGGGTGTAAGAATCTGCCAACGTGAAATCTTCGTCGGAGTCAAATTCCAATCCGCCAACCGGAGGCATCCTGCCCAAGCAGAGATAGATCCGCACCCAGCCGTAGTGGATCTCTCGGACAGATCGATCGGCGAGCGATTCGATTTGAAGTTGCAGCAATCGGCAAAGATGTTGCGCCCGAGCCAGGTAGCGAGCCATCCAGTAGAGGTCGAGGGCGCAACGGGCAAGCATGCGAGATCTTTGAACGTGCTAGTTCGGACCGTGGCTAGGCAAATTGGAGTGCCGACTTCGACGGGAGGCACCAGCGGACGCGACGTTGACCAGCATCTGCACTTGAAGCATACTGGGCTTCGCGACGGCTAGTTGACCCGACTGAATATTTGGACTCGCTGGCCGTCTACCTCCGTCACAAATAGGCGGCCGCTCCGATCGTGATCCATCAAGTGCGGCAGGAGCAGGGTCTCCGGCCCGCCCCATTGATGGGTCAACCGGCCATCGCTCAGGCGCAGGTGGCTGACAGTATGGGCATCCCCGTCGGTGACGATCAGCTCATCACCGACGACCTGAACGCCAAACGGGTTGCCGAATCCGCTCCACGCGGCCACGAAAGTACCGTCCTTGGAAAAGACCTGGACCCGGTTGTTGCCCCGATCCGCGACGTAGATCCGATCCTCCGCATCGATTCCGATGCCGTGGGCAGCGGCGAATTCTCCCTCTCCGCTGCCCTTCCGGCCCCATTGAGCCTTGAAGGTGCCATCCGCGGCCAGACGCACGATGCGGCCGTTGCCTGCATCCGCTACATAGATGTCGCCGTTCGAAGCGAAGGCTATGTCATCAGGTGACCGAAAGTGGGTCTCATCGTCCCCGCCAACGCTCGCCTCGCCATAAGTGGCCAACACCTCGCCTTCTGGGGAGAACTTCCAGAGAACATGGAGGTTGTTATCCGTTGCCCAGACGTTACCCTCGGCATCCACGCGTAGTCCGTGCGCGACACCGAACATTCCCCCGCCCCAGCCGTGAGAGAACTCCCCGGTGGCGTCATAGGCCAGCACGGGCGGCTCCCCACGATGCAGCACGTAGAGTTGTCCAGCGGGCCCGACAGCTACCGCCGATATCGCGTCCAATTCAACGTCTTCGGGGATCTTGAGAAAACCCTCTGACCGGTATGGATCGGCCGACGCGACAGCCAGCGCAGTTCCAGACGCGAGGACTACAACTGCTTGAAGACAAGCGCGGCGCAAGTCGCTTAGGTGGAATCTCATTGCTGCATAGCTTGTTCGTCCGGAACCTCCATTTCCGGACCGACCACGGCCACGCCAATCAGGTCTCTGCCTTGGTTGTAGACTCCGAAGGCGAACGATGCGGATGGCACCTTGAGGTCCCACAGGAAAGGCGCCTGGGCCAGGCCGGGCCCCAACGGGCGGACCGTGAAATGCGCATCCTCCGGCAGAGCGACCACCGTGGAATCCCCGGAGGCCATGTCCCAGGTCACGATTCGCGTTGAGGGCGGCTGGCCAGGTCGCCTCGCGTTGGCGAACGCCCTTCCAATCAATGGAATGACGCCGAAGGGGCGACGGCCTTGCTGGGCAAGCTGGCCGACTCCTGACCCCAGTTCCACGCGCAGGAATCCTTCCGGCAAGGCTAGGACGGTTGAGGATCCATCTTCCAGATCTACCGCCAAGAGTCCCTCGTTGCCCGGGTACGGTTGGACCAGAACCCCTTGGTTATTGGTCCTCGGCGGGCCGCTGGTCGCCAGCGCCACGATCAGGCTCTGGCCATCTACGCTCTGTGTCAGCTGATTGTTGTACGGGATGCCGATTGCGGCGGGGGGCTCGGCCGCATTGCTGGGCAATGCGATCTCCCGGAAAGTCTCGCTCGTACCGTCAAAGACATGGATCTTCGTCGACGCCTGGTACGGCACCTCGCGAGTGCCGTCCCCGAAGTACAGGTAGCTGTTGGAGGTGCCCTTCAGCCAGGCGTCGAGCTGCTCCCCTTCGCCAACCATGACTTGGCGGACTTCTTGCGTTACTGTGTCGAAGAGTACCAACCGGTCGCCGGCACAGATCCCGCCATCGCGGGGTTCGGCGAAGTCGGTCAAGGCTTCGCCCGAGCCTACGATCGCGATCGTGCGGGTTGCCGGAATCCGGAGCCAACGGACCTGCGTAACGCAGTTGGCCGCGTAGACCCCTGACCCGAACTCGATGGCAGTTACCGTCATTGTCGCGGCTGGTTGAGACTCGCCGTCGCCAGCGCTGTCCGCAGTCGTGCTGTCCGGATCAGGCAGGGTCAGTTGGACAGCCATGAGACCGTCCTGGGTACCATCCGTCTTCCGAATGCCCACGTATGAGGTGGTGACTCCGGCGAAGCCCCCGGTGGCCGGAGCCAACGAAGGCCCACCCTGAAAGTCTCCTCGCGGATTCTGGCGTCGCGGCGGCGCGATCGGGTCCCACCCATCGGGGAACGCCACCTTGGTTACGACGTTCGCGTCGCCGTCGAACAGGATGGCGTGCGGACGAATGCCGTCGTCGGCCGAGGCTGTACCCCAGTACCGCACGCGGTACCCGCCGATGAAATTGGCGTTGCCCTGTCCCAAATCAACGCTCAGGCCGTCAACCTCGTCGGGCAACTCGGCGAACGCTGGGGCGTCGCCCAATACCGCGCCGGAAAGGTCAACCACGGCGTTCCCCGATTCCACCGAATCGCTTTCGGGACGCTGCAGTCGCAGGGTGGCGCTGTTCCCCAGACCGATTTGGAGCCGGTCCGCGCCGTCCGAGATCGCGACCGTCTCTGTCGTGCCGGCCGCGCTGTCAACCAGCAGCAGCTGATCACTCAAGCCTGCCGCAGGGGCGGCGTCCGGTGCGATCATCGCCGCCAGCACGCCACTGTTCCTCGCCGCCTCGAATGGGCGGTACTGCGCCGGGTCGGGGTTGTTCGGGAACGAAGGGAAAACGCAATCACTGATCGCGGTCGTCGCCTCACGGCGGAAATCGAGTACGTGCACGTCTGGATAGCAACCCTGCTCTACGTCGAGGTTCCCTCCGAGGGCGATGTAGTACGGATTGAGGTCCGTCATCTGAATGACTTCCGCAGAAGTGATTCCCTCCGGCACGGCCATGTAGCGGGCCACGGGCGCTCCTACCGGCCCCATCACGCCCGACGCGCCTCCGCCGCCCGAGACCCAGCGGAACACCTCTGTGGAACCCGCCAGATCCGGGACGGTGAAGGTCATCTCGTACACTCCGACCAGCTCCGTCGACGGGCCGAATGACGGCTCCACGACCGGAATTCCGCCAAGGAACGCGCGTTGCGCCTCGGCGAACTCGTACGTGGTGTCCTGCGCGCCTGCGGACCCGGACACGAGCGCCGGCTCTGTATCGCCAACTCCAGCGGCGAACACCCGGAGAACGCTGCCCGCGCTGATGGTCGCATCCGGCTCGACCACCGTCCCCGTGGCAGCCGGCGGCTCCGCAGGGCCGCCCAGCCCGATGGGTGCGGAGCTCGCGGCGGCGGGATCCGTCGAGGGGACCCAGCTTTCCGCGATCGGCGCGCTGCTTCCGCTGTGCCGGAACAGGTTCACGTTAATGCCGGCCACGATAAAGTCGATGGCGGCGCTGTCGGTCTCGCCTTGCCGGACTACGATCTCCGCCCGCCCCGCCTCAGTCTGCCAGGGGATTTGCGCGTTGATCTGTGTTGGCGAGACGAAGAAGAGCGGCGCTGCCGTCCCGTTGATGAGAACTTGGACGGCCGGGTCCCCGAGCGATGTCGGCAACGGCTGAGTTTCTGCATCGACCTGCTCGGCGGCGAGGCCTTCGCCTACGATCGCGAGTATGCCGCCTCGCGGCACTATCCCCGGGCCGTCGCCGAACGTAACCCCGTTCACTATGCTGCGGGACGTGATGACGGGTTCGCCTGCTGCCGAACCGGCAGCTGCCAGGCAGACCAGAAGGACGAGGAGTTGCCGCATGTGAAACATTCTTGGACCTCCGTGACCCGCGTTAGGATAGCCCCTTATCGCCAAGAATTCAAATCCGCTCGTCTCGATGTCCTTCCAAAGTCAGAATATTCTGTGTGCGCGTTTCTGCATTGCACACTGTTTACACGTTTCGGGCATGCTGGCTGCACACTGGCACCGGGCGAGGAAATATGGCACATCGCAGCGTAAGGGCCTCGTGAACCAGAGTGCTCACTAACGGAACTGGGCGGGAAGTTCCGCGCCCTGCAACACTCGGCTGCCCCGGCCTATCTCGGTCCAGCGTCGTCTCCACCAGATGCTCGCCGTTCGCCGCGGTTCAGAGCGAGTAATTCGGGCGGAAAGTCCTCAGCGGAGATGTCAGCGGGCCCGCCCTGCGCGGCTGCCACCACGGCGTCAACGGCACCGTGGGCGTCGGCGGGCCGCTGTGGCCGAGCGCTGTACAGGTTTTTCAGGGTCCGCTTCTTGAGCGCCTGCAAGGCGAGGAACGCGGGCGGCGAACTCCGCACTCTTGGCTCGCGCTTTTCCGGTGTGCAGGACGAAGACTGGGGCTACGAATTCAATCCGATGGCTCAAGCGGGGGGGCTTCGGTGGGCTCGCGAAGCGTGCCCGGCACGGCGCGGCATTCGACAGCCGCTCCTGAAGCATCGAGTGTCAGGATCAGCCCTGTCGGGACTTGAACTTGGCGCTGCCACCATTCCGGCCATGCTGGCAGGTGGGGCCAACTGGGGCTGCTACACTGCCCTCGACACCCGGGCTACGATCATGCGTGCGTGGAGGTTCTACGGTTTCGGAGACATGCGCCTCGAAGAGGTGCCCGACCCGCAGCCGAAGCCTCGTCACGTTCTTGTTGAAATCCTGTGTGTCCAGCCGAGCGTGACAGAGGCTCAGCTGGCATTCGGCGTGCCGACTCTCGCATATGCGGAAATCAAGAGGAGGCTCCAAGCGGAGGCGCCCGTGCAATTATTCGGGCACGAGTTCTGCGCGCGGGTGCTCGAAAGTCCTCGTGGCTCGCGCTTCCGCCCCGGGATGCGGGTGGCTGCCCGGGCCAAGCTGCCCTGCGAGGAGTGTCCGCTCTGTATCGACGGCAGGGCCGACGAATGTCGCAAGGGCCCGATCATCGGGTTCCAGCTACCCGGCTGCTTTTCCGAACTCGCCGTGTTGCCCGAAATCGCCCTAGTGGAAGTCGAATCCGGGATCAGCGACCGCGAAGGTGCCTGCCTCCAATCCCTCAGCGACAGCGTTGCGGCTGTCGACACTGCGGACATCCAACTTGGTGACACCGTGGCCGTATTCGGCCAAGGCAGCATGGGACTCGAGTGCATGCAGGCTGCCAGGACGGCCGGAGCAGGGAGGATCCTGACGGTGGACGTGCGGGACGAGGCGTGCCTCGTCTCGGAGCAACTCGGGGCGGACTCGGCGATCAATGCGAGCTCCCGTGATCCGGTCCAAGAGATCCGCGACGCGACTGGCGGCAACGGGGCCGATGTGGTCTTTGAGTGCGCGGGGGGAAGCCCGCGCCAAGGGCTGGCCGGGTCGAGTACTCTGGGCCAGGCGATCAAGGCCGTGCGCTCTGGAGGGAAGCTGGTGGTGGTCTCTTGGTTCGGGGCACCTCTCGAGATCGATGTCGACGGCCTGCGCGAGCGGAGCTTGCGCCTGATCTTTCCGGACATCAGCTCGCTCGCGCACTTGGAGCACACTGTTCGGCTGGTGGCCTCGGGGCGCATCCGGCTCGGTCCGATGCTCACCCATTTCCTGCACGGGATCGAGTCCGTGCAAGAGGCGTTCGAAATCACGGCGAACAAGGCCAAGTACGGAGCGATCAACCCAGCCCAGGTATCGATGGCAGCTAGCGGCGAGCGTCTCAGGAGCGATAGACCGGAGTAGGACCCGGGATGCCAGACAGCAAGACAGAGCAGCCGCGATCGGCGGCGTTCCAGCGGAAAGTCAGTTCCGTTGGTGAGCGATTCCTCAATTTGTCAACTGGCTTGGTGTCAGACGCTCTGGGGAAGGCTGGTGCGATGGATCACGGGATCAAGTGCTGGTCTGCTCGCGCCTCCATGGCCGGACCGGCCTACACCGTGCGGGTGCATTCCGCCGACATCCTCATGGTGGGGAAAGCGGTGTCCGAGTGCCCTGCGGATCACGTGCTGGTCGTGGACGGCCGGGGAGACCGAAACACGGCCCTCTGGGGAAGCATCATCACCCGAGCGGCCCGCCTGAAGGGAATCGCTGGGGTAGTGATCGACGGCGCTATTCGGGACAGCGCGGAGGTAGCCGAAGATCCGTTTCCGGTGTATGCGAGGTCCGTCGTGCCAAATGCCGGCGGGGCCGAGTATGAGGGCGAACTGGAGGTTCCGGTGCAGTGCGGGGGCCTGCCCGTACGACCGGCCGACTGGGTGATTGGCGATGCCGATGGAGTCGTGGTCGTTCCGGCCGAGCGCTTGGAACAGACGCTGCAGGCTGCCGAGCGCCTCTTGGAGGTCGAGGCCGGCATTACCGGGGCCGTGATGCGGGGCGAGGATCTCGGCGCCCTGCTGCGGTACGACGAGATCCTCGCTCGCAAGCGTGAGGCTGGCAAGCTACCGCAAATGCGGTATCGGCGTGACGGATGAGCCGGGTGGTCCGGCCGCACGGGCGACGCACGCCCAGGATTGGCGAATGACCCGCTTGCCGCCTTGGGAGACCCGGGAAATGCCCGAGGCCCCACCTTTCTCGGTCCGGAACCTGTTCCGAATGATCGGCCCGGGCGCCATCCTGCTCGCCTCGTCCATCGGGGGCGGCGAATGGCTGGTGGGACCGGCGATCAGCGTGCAGTACGGCCGGAACCTGCTCTGGATTGCCGCTGTCGCGATCCTGCTTCAGCTTCTCTTCAACCTGGAGGCAATCCGATACACCCTTTACACTGGCGAGCCGATTGTCACGGGCTTCATGCGCGTTCGGCCCGGACCGCGGTTCTGGGCCCCCGCGTACGCCCTCCTGTGCATTGTCCAACTAGGCCTCCCTGCGGTGGCTGCTGGCAGCGCAGCCACTGTGTTCGCTACCTTCGCGGGCCGGATGCCAGGCCCAGACGACACCGGCGAACTGGCCTGGGCGACCTATGCGGTTATTGTTTTGGCTCTTGTCCTGCTACTGTTCGGCGAGACAATCGAGCGCACCTTGGAGCGGGTGTCCTGGATCATGGTGGCGTTCATATTCGGATTCCTGGCCTTCGTCAATGTGTTCTTTGTGCCGGCGCGCGACTGGATGTCCACCCTAACGGGCTTCTTCTCTGTCGGCTCGCTGCCGGACGGCGTCGACTTGGCCCTAGTGGGAGCGCTCGCGGCGTCGTCAGGTTCTGGAGGTTTCGGCAACCTCGCCATTACCAATTGGTTTCGCGACAAGGGCTTCGGAATGAGCGCTCACTCGGGCGCAATCGCTTCGGCCACCAGCAGCCGTGAGATTCGGTTGTCGGCGACCGGCAGCGTGTTCCGGACCAGCGGCGAGAACCTGCGCCGGTGGCATCGTTGGTGGAAGTATGTCGCGGCAGACCAGGTGTGGCTTTGGGCTGTCGGCTGCTTTGTCGGGATGTTCCTGAACGTGAATCTGGCGGCCAGCGTAATTCCCCACGGAACAGACTTGTCGCAACTGGGGGCGGGTGCGTATCAAGCGGACTACCTGGGCCGCAATCTCTGGCACGGATTCTGGTACCTCGCCCTGCTCAATGGATTCTGGATCCTGTTCTCTACCCATCTCGGCAACACGGAGATCTTGGTCCGGATGCTGACCGACATTGGCTGGACGGGAAGCCCGGCGATTCGTGGCCTCGTTCGGAATCATGCGCGGACGTTGTACTACTCGCTCTTTCTTGCATACACAGTCTGGTCAGGCGTCGTCGTGCGCTGGGGCACGGCGATGGAAATGATGAAGTGGCTCGGAAACGCCGCGGGGTTCGTCCTCGCGGTCTCTAGCATCCACATCCTTGTCGTCAACACCAGGCTGCTGCCACGCGAGCTGCGACCGCCGCTGTGGAGGCGGGTCGCGCTCGTGATCTGCTCGGCTGCTTACGGCGCGCTCTTCGTCTCCGTGATTGCCAGCCTGCTCTCCTGACCCCGGTCCGCCCGGCAGCGGCGTACGGATCGCGGAGAATCGTGCCTTGGCTATGTCTTCGGCTCAATGGACTCTGGCCCTCTGCCTTTCTGCCAGGGAGCCCGGAGCGCAACTCGCTGATTCTAAAGGGCTATTAACCGGACCACCGTGAAATTTGACCCATCGTAAGGTATCGGAGGAGGCGGGCGGATCGCGCAGGATCCGTCCTAAGGTTCGGTGGAAACCTCTCCCAGCATCGCGACCCCGCTCGCCGGGAACGCTGAACCTGGATATCGGGCTACTGCCGATTCCCGCTGCACGGGCCTGCCATCAGGCAAGCACATGACGGATCGCCTGGCCTTCGGTATCGGTAAGCCTAAAGCGGCGGCCCTGGAACCGATATACCAATTGCTCGTGGTCAATCCCCAACAGGTGCAGGATCGTTGCCTGCACGTCGTAGATCGAGACTGCACCCTCGGCGACATTGAAGCCGTATTCGTCAGTAGAACCGTGGACATGACCCGGTTTTACGCCGGCACCCGCCATCCAGATCGAGAAGCACTTGCCGTGATGGTCGCGGCCATAGTCGTCTGGCTTAGGATCACCTTGCGCGTAAGGCGTGCGACCGAACTCGCCTGCCCAAACGACGAGCGTGTCATCCAGCAGGCCCCTCTGCTTCAGGTCCTGCACTAGAGCCGCCGATGGCTGGTCCGTGTCGCGCGCCGAGACAGGAAGGCGCTTGGGCAACTCGCCATGGTGGTCCCACCCGCGGTGATAGAGCTGGACGAAGCGCACGTCGCGCTCCGCCAGCCGCCGAGCGAGCAGGCAATTCGCCGCAAACGTGCCGGGCTTGCGGGAGTCGGGACCGTAGAGTTCGTAGGTTCCCTCGGCCTCGGCCGAGACGTCCATCAGCTCCGGCACAGACGCCTGCATCCGATAGGCCATCTCGTATTGCTCGATCCGGGTCTCGATTTCCGGATCGCCTACCCGCCGGTACTGCAGCTTGTTCAGCCGGGCCGCGCCATCCAACATCAGGCGGCGCTGATGGCGAGTCATGCCGGGCGGGTCGTTCAGGTACAGCACCGGATCGCCGCTGGAGCGGAACTGCACCCCTTGGTGGCGGCTCGGCAAGAAGCCCGCGCCCCACAGACGCGCCAGCAAGCCCTGTCCTCCCGGCCCCTCGCTGGCTACCGAGTGCAACACCACGAAGGCTGGCAGGTCACGGTTCGAGCTGCCGAGACCGTAGTCCACCCACGCGCCCATGCTGGGGCGTCCCGGCAGCTGGCTGCCAGTCTGAAAGAACGTAATCGCGGGATCATGGTTGATCGCCTCGGTATGCACCGATCGGATCAGGCAGATGTCATCCGCAATTCCCGCGGTGTGTGGCAGCAGTTCGCTGAGCGAAATGCCGCTCTGCCCATGCCGCTGGAACGCGTACTTCGTGGGCATCGCTTGGAACCGTGCCTGATGCGCGACCATCCCAGTCACGCGCTGCCCTTGGAACACCGATTCGGGGATATCCTCTCCAAAGCGATCCTGCAGCAACGGCTTGTGGTCGAACAGGTCGAGATGCGACGGGCCGCCGGACTGGAACAGGAAGATCACCCTCTTCGCCTTGGGCGCGAAGTTCGGAAACGCCGGAGCCGCCGGACTCTCCGCAACGCCGAGCACATGCAGGCCGATCGCCCCCAGGCCGTATCCCGAGCGAACCAGCAGATCCCTGCGGGAAACAAGACCCGACTGTGAATTAGGTGTCATGACTTCGTAATCGCCTCGTCCGCACTCAGCACCATGCTTGCCACCATGGCATAGGCCGCCAACTCCCGGTCATCGAACCCGGCAGTGGAAGCCGATGCGCCAACCGCCAGAAAGCCGCTTGGATCGGCATCCTCTGCGGACAACGATTCAAGTATCGCTTGTAGAGTCTCGCCCAAGACGCGCTGTTCGTCGTCGGTTGGACTGCGGCCCATGACGAGTTCGAACAGATGCGCGAGGCGCTCCGATCGATCCGCGCCGGACTCCTGCAGAACGCGCTCGGCCAGCTTGCGAGACGCTTCGACGAACGTTGGATCGTTCATCAGCGTCAACGCCTGCAGCGGCGTGTTGGTGATTGACCTCTGCACCGTGCAGAACTCGCGGTCGGGCGCATCGAAAACCGTCATCGTAGGATGCGGCAGGGTACGCTTCCAGAACGTGTAGAGGCTGCGTCTGTATAGGCTTTCGCCTTCATCCTGCTCCCACTTGGTGCCCGGATAGTCCGCACCGACCACCACGCCGTCATACAGACCCTCGGGCTGGTAAGGACGCACGCTCGGCCCGCCAAGCTGCCCGCTAAGTAGGCCCGCAAGCTCCAGGGCCTGATCCCGGATGCTCTCGGCCGGCATGCGAAAGCGCGGGCCCCGTGCCAATAGCCGGTTCTCGGGATCCCTGTCGCGCAGCGACTGCTCCGCCGCCGAGTCTTGCCTGTACGTGGCCGACAGAACGATGTTTCTCATCAGGCGCTTGACATCCCAGCCGGAAGCGGCGAAGTCCACCGCCAGCCAGTCCAGCAGCTCAGGATGGCTCGGCGTCTCTCCCTGCAGGCCGAAATCTCCGCTGGTCTTGACAAGGCCCAAGCCGAAGACCTGCTGCCAGAATCGATTGACCACCACCCGAGCGGTCGTCGGATGCCGGCCCGAGGTCAGCCACATCGCCAGGCCAAGCCTATTCTTGGGCGCCGCTTGGGGCCAGTGCCCCAGCAATGTCTCGGGCACGGCTGGAGGAACCGGCTCGCCGGGGCTGTCGTACCGCCCGCGCATGAGCACATGCGTCTGCCGCGCGGAGTCCATGTCTTGCATGACCATGGTGGTCGGCAGCGCGCGCTCCAAGGCGAACAGCTGCTGGCGCGCGTCGGTCAGTTCGCTTGCGGGATTCAGCTTGCTATGGAGCCAGCGGCGTTCAGGTTCCGAGCTGGCCCGCGCTACGGCCCACGGCAGCGCCGCTGCTTCAAACACCGCAATGACCTCGTCTTCCGTCAAGGCTCGCCGCCACACAGCGACCTCGTCAAACGCCCCAGAAAACTCACGCTTTGCGGGACTGTTGTCACGACCGAGCCGATACGGCGCCACGAAGTTAGCCGCCGACTGGGCGTCATCGTGCAAGACTTTGGTCCCGACCTCGCGGCCGTCAACATACAGGCGGACCCAAGCGGCTTCGGCACGCATCGAGCGCTTGCCTTCAGAGCCTTCGTAGACTGCCGCGACATGATGCCACTGGTTGGGGCGGAGCGAAGCCCCGCTGCTGCGGACAGTGATCGAGTACGACGGGAAGCGCTTGCTCAGCCGCAATTCCACCTCGCTGCCCGTCGACCGTAGCCCGACGCCTCGGCCATACTCCGACGAAGCTGGGTCAGCCGAGTAGTCGATCGCAGAGAATAGCGGAGCATCGGAATGCTCGACATCTGCACGGAACCACATGCTTAGCGTGAACGCTCCGTGCTTTTCCAGCTTGATCTCCGTCTGCGGATCGATCTCCCTCGCACCGCAGGAGCGCCCCGCGATGCCCGCATCAGGGCCGTCCTCGCAGCCGACGAAAAAGTCAGCGTTGTGCGGGTACTCAGGGGCGGCCAACGCCGCCAAGGCGTCCGCGCTTGGCTCGAACCGCGCTGCGCTGACCTCGTCCGCTCGTTCCAGCCCCTCGATGCGGGAGTGCAGGTTGGCGATCCGGGCTCGCTGCCCGGCAGTCGGGGCCGGGATCATGGGCACCGCATTCGCGACCCGGCCCGCCTCTCCCAGCTCCGGGACGTTGTCGAAGAACGCAAACAGCCTGTAATAGTCCGCCTGTGAGATCGGATCGAACTTGTGGTCGTGACAACGGGCGCACTCCACGGTCAGCCCCAACCATGCCATGCCAAGCGTGCGCACGCGGTCGGCCACGTACTCCACGCGGTATTCCTCTTCGATAATGCCGCCCTCGGAGTTAATGACGTGGTTGCGATTGAAGCCCGTGGCAATCAGCTGGTCGATTGTCGGGCTGGGCAGCAGATCGCCAGCCAACTGCTCGGTCAGGAACCGGTCATAGGGCAGGTTGCGGTTGAATGCCTCGATGACCCAATCGCGCCAGCGCCACATCGAACGCTCGGAATCGTTGTTGAATCCATGCGTGTCGGCATAGCGCGCAACGTCCAGCCAATCCATCGTCATGCGCTCGCCGTAACGCGGCGATGAAAGCGCCCGGTCGGCCGCCTTGGCGTAGGCGATCTCGCCCTCATGCTCGACCGCACGCTCGAACGCTCGCACCTGCGCGATCGACGGCGGCAGACCAGTCAAGTCAAGCACCATCCGGCGCAGCCACGCGCGCGGCGCGGCCTCAGGCGACGGAGATAGGCTTTCTTCATCCAAGCGCGCTAGCACGAACGAATCGAGCGGCTGTCGCAACCAACCCGGTTGCGACACAGCTGGTAGCGCGGGGCGCTCGGGCGGAACGAAAGCCCAGTGGGTCGAATACTCGGCACCACCCTCGATCCACAACCGCAGGATCTCGACCTCTTCAGCCTCCAAGGGCGCGTGGCCCGAATATGACGGGGGCATCCGTCGTGCGGGATCAGTCGAAGCCACCCGCTGGATCAACTCGCTGGCCGCGGGATCTCCCGGATCGATTGGCACCCGCCCGGACATTCCCGGCACGACGGCGTGCTCGCGCAGATCCAGCCTCAGCCCAGCCTGCCGCTGGGCCGCATCGGGGCCGTGGCACGCGAAGCAGCGGTCCGACAGCAACGGCTGCACGTCGCTGCCAAATTCCACTGAGGCAGCAATGCACAGACCGGGCATAGCCATGGCGAGGCCAAGCAGCCAGACCACGCGCCGCTGGATCGTTCTATGCATTCCGGACGAAACTAGCCTCCCGCTGATCATTATGCCGAATCGGCGTTGCGGCGAGTACAGTATTGCCATGGATTGCAGACGCCGTGACCTGCTCGTCGGCATCCCGGCTGCCTCTGCCGCGTGGCTGCCGGGAATGATGCTGGGAAACCGGCAACGTGCGAGGGCCGCGACGCCAGGCCAGTCAACCAGCATCTCCACAAGCACTGCCATTCAAGGAGTCTGCGCATGGCCCAACCTCCAGCTCCTGAACGACGGCACCATCCTCGCCCTGATCTTCAACCAGCCCTGCCACGGCCTGTGGGAGGGCGACTTGGACTGCTGGGCAAGCGAAGACGACGGGCGAACGTGGAGGTTTCGCGGCCGCCCCGCCGAGCACGAGCCAGGCACGAACCGGATGAACTGCGCGGCCGGAATCGCTGCCAACGGCGATGTTGTCGTTCTGTGTAGCGGCTGGGCGGATCGCAACAGGCGCGGAGAGTCCGTCAACCCCCATCGCCAGCCATTGCGCCCGTGGGTGTGTAGGTCATCGAACCACGGCAGGACATGGTCGGTGAGCACCGACTTCCCCGCCCCGCCCGAGGACGGGATAGGGGCAGGCAACGAATTCATCCCATTCGGCAACATCCGCGCGGCGGATGACGGCTCGCTCTGCGTGGCGGCGTACTTGAGAAGAGAGCACTCGCGCGCCTGTCACCTCATCAGGAGTTCGGACGATGGGCGGACTTGGGGACAGGCGGTATCGCTCCATCCCGGAGGCAACGAAACCGATATCTTGCACTTGGGCGGCGGGCGCTGGCTGGCGGCCGCTCGCGAGTTCGGAGAGAGGCGTGATGTCCATCTCGAGCTGTTTTCGTCAGACGATGACGCCCGTACTTGGAAGCGTCAGCAACCCTTGACACTGCCGCTGCAGGTTACCGGTCACCTCACTCGACTGGCTGACGGGAGAGT
Organism: Terriglobia bacterium; assembly: GCA_009838515.1. Lineage (GTDB taxonomy): Bacteria > Acidobacteriota > Terriglobia > Bryobacterales > UBA6623 > VXMF01. The sequence goes on from VXRL01000040.1 coordinate 114,547, forward strand.
CCTGCTAAGCCATGGCAACCGCTGCTGGAACAACTACGGTGTGGATGTCAGACTGAGCGATGATGCCGGAGCGTCTTGGAGCCCGCCGTTCAGGATCGCGGACTGTCCCCGGCCCGACTGCGGGTACCCCAGTACCGTGCAAACGGCGGATGGCACTGCCGTGACGGCGTATTACACGCAAGTCTCGGATGACTACCACTACGAGATGCTGGTCGCGCACTGGAGCCCATCTGCTTTCTCCGTCAGCGGAACGGTACAAGGGGGCTGAAGATGCCTAGCCAAGTAAAGGGACCATTGCGCAGGCGCTCGCTGTGGGCTTGGGGCGCAGCGCTGAGCAATCTGGCACTCGTCGCCCGGCGGCGGGCCACGGGCCAATCAGGGATGGTCAGCGGTTTCGACCACGTTGCCGTGCCCATGCGAAACACCGAGGCAATGCTGCGCTTCTACCGGAGTCTAGGCTTCCATGTGCGGGAGGGCGAGCGGATCTGCTCCGTGCATTTCGAGGATCACAAGATCAACTTCCACCGGCCCGCGTTGTGGCAGAGCGAGCAGTTCACGCTACGGGCACCCGCTGCCGAGCCGCCTTGCGGCGACTTTTGCTTCGTGTGGGAAGGCACGGAGTCGGCGCTAGCTGAGGCCCTAACCCGTGCGGGTGCGGAGGTCGTGACGGGACCGGTCCTACGAACGGGCGGCCGGAGTGGCGGCACCGCGCAGGGAAGGAGCCGCTACACGCGGGATCCCGATGGCAACCTGCTTGAATTCATCGTCTACTAGCGCTGGGCGCTCGACGGCAGCCCCATCGAAGCGCAACTTTCCATCGAGCAGTGCTAGCGTGCCCGCTTCCACCCAGAGTGCTCGGTGGCGAGCAGGAACCGCCGATGGTCGGAGGGGCCGCCGACCGCCAAATCGATCTTGAATTCAGGCGAACCGACCGGGTGACGACTTCGCAGCCATCGCCCCACCACACCTTGGCTACGGATTCTCCGGCACAGCCTGTAACTCCGCTTGCTTGAGCACCCACTTCCGTAACACGGCGTAGCCCGCATCCCCTGCCTCGTAGCGCACGCCTCCTTGATGCCCTTCTTCCTGCCCCGTCTGCACATTCAGCGGCTTTCTCAGGACCAAGCTGCGCTCGGGATCGGCCGGATCCACCCTGGCCTGGAGTTTGCGATAGTTCTCCAGCAACTCGGCGGCCTCGATGTGCCCGGCATCGTCCGGTGGGTTCAGGTACAGCGTGGGCACCCGGCCCGGAACACCGTGGCACGAGATGCAGGCGCGATTGTCGCGCTCGCTGATCCGGTTCATTTCGGCGAAGACATGGTCTCGGAAATGCAAGATGTCCTCGACAAACATGTCCGACGCATCCAGGCGTCGCCCGCCGTCGAGATCCTGTGCCTGGATTAGCTTCTGCAATTCCTTGCCATATCTCTCGTCGTCGCTAGCAAGCAGATTCTGGAGCCGCCTGCGGATTACGGCCACCGGTTCTTTCTCAACATGTGCGGCGACTGCCTTGCGCACTTCAGGATTCCGCCGCAGCGCGGGCGAGGCCGCCAGCTTGGCGGCAAGTTCGCGAGTCTCTTCCGAGGATTCCGGCGAAAACCAGCGCACGAACATCTCGACTACCTGCCGCTTGGCTGCCGCGATCGGGTCGATTACTTCGGCCCCGCTGTCGTCCTTGGTGAACTGCGACTTCGCTCCCTCCCAAGGGGTCAGCTTGAGGTAGTCCAATCCGAACTTGAATTCCGGCTCGGCCTCCGGGTTGGTCCCCAGCATCCTCACCGTCAGGAGCGCTTGCTCGCCCGCGAGGTCAAAGACCCCCATCCGCATCGGTCCGGTGGAAGTGACTTCCTCGCGATAGTAGTCGGCTTGGTCCAGCACGAGCTCGCCGTCGAACTCAATGCGGACAATGCCATGGGACGCACCGTGCAGGACCGCCCCGAGCAATTCGTACTTGCCCGGCCGCGGCACGGGCACCGAGAACGAGATGTGCGCCCCGACCTTGCCCTCTTCCCAGATCAGAGCATTGTTGTTGCTGGCGACACCGCCTGGAATGGCCAGGTCGGTGGTGCGACCGAACGTCAGCTCGGCCACTTCCAAGTCTTCGGCCTCAACTGCCCCCGCAACCGCTTCGGCCACTGTCTGGCCGCCCTCCCTGAAAGCGAGCATCCACTCGGTCGAATCAAGCCAGAGCCGCGGATCGGCTGACAGGTGGCTGAACGCTTGCTTGCGATGCAGGCTACGGTTCTCGCCCAGAATGCGGGCGACCAACGGGGCGTAGGGAGACTCTGCCAGAGTCGGCCCCTCAGTCGGGGCGGGCTTTCCCAGCAGGACGCTCGCCGGCGTTGCCGTAGCGGCACGGGTTGGACTCAACTCCAGCAGCAAGCGGTAGAATTCTTCCTCTTCGGCCTCGCTGAGACCATCGAAGTTCCACCTCACCCTGGCCAAGAAGCCGGCCAGGGCGTCTGCGTCGTCTTCCCGGTCGGTGTCCGCGTACAACCGCAGTACTTCTAGCAGTGGTGCTAAGGCACCGCGGCGCGCTGGCAGAGAGAGCTCGCCGGGGTTTGCCAGGGCTCGCGCTGCGATTGCCACGATGCCTGGATCAGCGGTTTGCAACAAGGACAGAATCGTGTCCTGCAGGGGCTTGTGGGTAACGCCGCGAGCCCCCTCAAGGGCAATCGAGCGCCACGGCACCTCTGCCCGAGCCTCGTCCTGATACACAGCCAGCACCGCCTTGCCGAAGAGTTCGGTAGCACCCGGGGTGCTGTAAGCGAATTGGCCAGGGCTCTGCTGGTTGGCACGTTCCATGTAGTGGGACGCCGCCATGGCAGTGAGCCGTCGGTCGAGCAGCCGCCTGCGCTCTGGCGGAGCGGTCTGCCGCCACTCGAGCAATTCTCGGAACAGCGATGCCAGCTCCGGATATTGCTGCGCCGCGAACTGCTCGCGAGTGATGTTGTTGACCTGGCCGTTGACGATGAACAGCGAAATCGTGGAGTAGCGCAGTGCCATGTCGACGTGCGCTTCGCGCTCCTCGCGCAACAGCGCATCGATCCACGCTTGGTTGATGGGCTCGCGCATGGGCGGATTCCAGACCCACCAGTGCCACGCAGCCTTGAAGGCGTAAGCCCTTACCCCGGGGTGCGGGTCAACCATCCCGGCGGTAAGGATACCCGCCAGTTCAGACAGGTCCACTTCCACACCGCTGCCGGGCAGATGTGCTCGCGTGACCAACGCATGCATGACCGATTGGCGCGTGCGGTCGGTCCCCTCTCGGAAGGCCTCAAAGAGTTCGCTCCAACCTCCACCGTCCAGAAGCAGTTGTCGTAGCGACCAGAACGCGGCTTCGCGGCAGCTCTTGACCGGATCGTCGAAATGCTCGATCAGCGTGGGCACCGCATCATGCGCCATTGCACCACCGAGAGCTAAGAGTCCGTAGTATCTAACCTGTGGGTAAGGACTGCTCGTGAACTCCTTGAACAATTCCGTGTGCTCGGAGCTTGCCGCGGCCTGGGCGGCCCGTGCCTTGGCAAGCGACTCTAGGAAACCGTCCTCAGGGGCCAGTGCAAACTCGTGCTCGGCGTCAGCCTCGGGAGCGGGATGGAGACGGCTCAGGGCCCTGATGACATATGCGCTGGTAACGAATCCCGTCGCAGCCGCGGCATTCCACAGTCCGTACGGGTACTGGTTCTCCAGAAGCCATCGCACACCCCGGCCGACCACGGGATCCTCGGCCGTATAGCCGGCGGCCTCGAGCGCTATCAATGCCACCGCTGTGGCGGCGGGATAGCTGTGGTCGTCAGGTCGCAGCCATCCGCCGTTCTCGCCAGCCTTGCCGGGCTCGAAGCCCCAGCCTCCGTCCTCCCGCTGGAGGGCGAGGATCCGGCTCAGGTCGGTGGCTGCCCTGGCTCGCAGGTCGGCATCCAACTTCTCCGCCTCCGCAATCCGACGCGGTGAGTTGGTCAGCTTGCGTACCTGCTCGACATAGTCGGCCGGCCAGATGCGGTGCACGAACTCGACTCGGTGGCCATAGTCGTCGGTGACCCGGATATCGTCCTCGGTGGCGAGAATCTTCCTCCCTTTCTCTTCGATTCCGAAGAAGTAGCGCGGCTCGCCGGTCTCGCGCCACGCGCGCTCCAAGACCTCGGCCCCAAACTTGAAGACCACGTTGGGCCCGAAGTTCGAGCCTCGCCCTGCCGCGTTGATGCCTTTCGGATCGGCAGTCTGGAGCACGTAGTTGGCGGTCCGCTGTTGCCACTGCGCATGCACCCGCTTGGGGTCGTGGGTGCGCTCGTGCAAGACGATGTTGCGCCCGGCGACCCGGGTGCCGGCTGGCCCGTCACCCAGATCGTTCGGCGCGACGCTGGTGTTGACTGCCGCGTCCTTGAGTTCGTTGGTCAGGCGGAGCGACTCGTACATCGTGTTGACCAAGCGCCGGTAGTTTTGCTCCACCCCGTGCGGGCCGTACCCGTTGCGAAACGCATCCGCCACACCCCAGACGCCGCTTTGGGTGTGGCAGCTCATGCAGTTCTCGCCAAACAGGGCTGTCGCATCGCGCACTCGGCGGTGCAGAGCTATATTGCGTGGGCGGTGGATGAGCCAGGCATCGATCTCGGCAAGGTGGTAGTACACACCCTGTCGCACGGCCTTGACCGGATCGGAATACGGTGCCGGGTCGAAAAGGCGCACCTGCAGCTCGTAGTGCGGCTGGTTTGCCTCCACGCGCAGGTAGTAGGTCTGTCCCGGCTCAAGCTGACGGGTCACGAATGTCCGAAAAGAGCGATCCTGCTGGTGCGCCCGCTCGTTGATCGCCCTGCCCTGTTCGTACGTATATACGGGGACCGGGCCGTCAATGACCGTGGCGGGCGGATGCACGTACGGAATGGGATTGAAGTTCGAGAAGTCGCGGCTATTGGGCACGTCGCGCTCGCGGAGCTCCTCCGCGTTCGGGCGACCCTGCTTATAGAAGCGGATGCGAGCGCTGACGACAGGCTCGACGATTTGGAGATTGGCGCTGAGGTACTTCGGAGTAGAGCCGTCGTACTCAATGCGATACCAGTCGTCGGGGGTGTTGCCAGTACTGGTGTTGTTGTAGTACTCGACATCATCGGCACCGCCGACGACGTACACAGTCCCGGTCTCGTCCGCCTCGCTGAGCGGAAGCAGCGTGGCCTGTTCGGGTGCGTTGTTCGGCTCCGCTTCCAAGATCAAGGACTCCGACGAGAGGGCGGAGATCGGCCGGATCGCGATCGCCAAAGCGCCACGATCCACGGCAGGAGTGACGGTTGGCAGCGGCGTCGCCAGCGGTGCCAGGCCCGTATCGTGCGGGATTGGCCCAAGTGGTTGCTCGCGATCCAGCACGGGCTCGATCCGGATCGAATATCTTCCCGAGACCGGGGCGCGATAGACCAAGTGTAGGTCGGGATCAAGGGCATGCAGCACCTTGGACCAGCTTGTAGTGGCTATAACGCCGGAATCGCCCCGATCGCCCGTGATGCCGGAATCTGGCAGGTCCGGGCCGGACCAATGGACTTCGATCCGAGCGTTCGTCGGCAAGGCGGACGGCTCTACCAGTTGCAGCGAGACGTCAAATGCCCTTCCCGCCTCGAGGGTCCACTCCTCGCTCCACGCTGCGCCGACGGAGACGGTCCGGGTATAGCCTGAGCCCTCCGTCAGGGATAACCCTGGAGTCGGCGTAAGCAACGGTGGGACCGCGCACACAAATAGCGGCAGCCCCCAGCGAAAAATCGGCCTGAGTTGCTTACTATCCACGGGTGTCCGCTTCAATACTATCGGAATCGAGCCACGTCTAGAGCGAAGCTGGTGAAGCTGGTTGCATCTCCAGCGGTCCTGCATTCTGTCGCGTTTCGGCAATTCCCCTCGGCCAGACTCACAGCCGCGGGAGACTGGAGACCGGCCAACGAGACGCCCAGTCCATCATGGGCGTCTTCGGCTAGTCATCGGCAACCGTGGCTCCGCGTCGCCCTCTTTGACTGTCTGGTAGCAGAGCCACCAACCCACTTAGCACGCGTTCCGCAGCCTCATCGACGTCCCAGAAAGTTCCGATGGCCAGAAGCGGATCAAGGTCAGCCTTGAACTGATCGTTGCGGAGCTTCGTCTCGATATTCCGCTCGAATTGGGCACGAGTCACTACGTTACCGCCGTGCTCCATGTAACGGGAAAACACCGCTACCACCCGTCCGGGTCGACCTCCGACGAATCAAGTGCTCTCGAAAGATCGAACAGGTCACGCCCCTTTCTGCGCTGATAGAGGGCGCGCAACTTCGTGGCGAGCAACTCGTCGAGCAGGAACGATGTGATCTCCGTACTGCCATCGAACCACCGGGAGGGGACCGTGAACGGGAATCGCTTGAATCCGCAGACTGCGAAATGTTCTCGGAATTGATTTCCACCTTGAGCCGAAGCCGTTTGGATGGCAGGTCCTCTGATCGAAAGCGGTAGGAGAGAGTCACTCGTGCTTCACTTTGATTCCGCCGCGGCTCTCCAAGCCAAGGGTCGAGGACTTCACGCAAAGAATCCATCATTGGCCCGGCCGGCTCGGCCCTGATCTGGACGAGGTCGATGTCTTCGGAATAGCGTGCTGGAGGACGAAAACGGAGCTTGGAGAGAGCTGTCCCGCCCCGGAAGGCCAACGATTCCCGCAAGACCGGGTGGTCAAATATCGCGACTAGTGCACGACTGATGGCCAGATCCTGTTCGACTTGGAAGTCTTCCACCCACGGTGCGTGTTTACGCCACTCCGTAATGTAGTCGCGCGGAATCACAGGTCAGGCTCCACGTCCGAGTTGACAAAGACCTTCCAGTCCGCGTCCCTACGTGCCTGAGAATGGGAGACGCTAGGGACAAGAGGAACGGATTGTCGCGCTGCTTGCTTGACGTAGTCTCTGAGGGGATCCGCTCGTTTACCGGAAGCAACTAGCGAGAGCAGGTATCCGAGCCTCTGCGCCCATGGAATTGGAGCGGTCTGTGCGGCTGACACGAGTTTTTCAGGATCAATTTGGGCGGCGAGTTCGGCAAGCACAGTGGCAACTTGGTCGAGCCCGCCAACCCGGTGGCGATAGCCGACCAGATCAATGGCTGTTGCTTCCGGAGTTGAGACGCGGATCGTGCCGCGCGGTGTGTTGAAGAATTGAGTGGGCACCATGCTAACGTGCTTGCGAACGACGAAGGCCGCACGGACTCGACCGCACTCGATTGGGCGAATGGGGTGTCGGACAAGCACTTGGAATTGCTGGGGGCGGTGATGGGCCGCGCCGTGGTACTGCGCCGCCGATAGCAGGCCTGCATAGTAGGGTCTTGCGCGAATATGCATGATGCTGGGAATGAATTGTTCTGGCGGCAGGCATCCCAACGAACGGTATTCCGGCGGAACGATCACGTAGAAGCCCCGCGCCGGCTGGGCAATGATGCCCTTCCGGGCAAGTCGGCTGAGAGCGAGCTTGGTGGCGGCGGCCGACACGCCGAGAGCGTCGCGGGCGTCTCCTGAAGTAAAGTGATGGTATCCGGCAGAGGCGAGGCCGTCGATGTAACCACGGGCAGTCGGCCTGCTTGGATTCCATATCATTTCTGTAAAGTATCATATTTTAATACTTTGTGCAAACGAATCGAGAGAAGACCTTGCTGGCACGGGACTGATCTGCGTCCATGCTCAACGCCTCCTGCTTGCACAGGCCGGTAGTCTGGATTCTTCTTCGGAAGCACTCGCTAGCCAGATGAGCCCAACGACCGAGTGAGGCGGACAACTCGAAAGCGACGTGGTGCGGATGTATCCTGCGAGCTTTCCGATTCCGCCCAGAGTTTCAACTAGCCGGCATCGAAACTTTCATTTGGACGCTAGCCAAGCTTGCAATTGGACGGTGTCTGGCACGCGATTCTTTCGTCAATCAATCGAGCGTTGCCGCGCCGGGCACAAGGTGGCCGTGAGCCTTCTCTATGCGCTACAGCGGTCATCACTGGTCAGGTTGACCCACACGGACTCGGACCTGGAGGCAGAGGCTCGTCTGTGGTTGCAGCGGCATTGCGAACGCAGGTATTCGTTCGTAGACGCTGTCAGCTTTGAAGTCATGCACCGGCGGCAAATCCCGGAGGCTCTTGCGTTCAACCGAGGATTCGCGGCGGCCGGCTGCATCGAAGTGCGAAGCTCGAAAGCCTAGTGGTTGCGGCGACCAGCAAGCCTGATCGTCGACTTGGCCTCGAAACACGACTGTGCCAAACTAGCCGTCATGGTCGACACCCGCAGGAGCTTCCTCCGATCCAGCTTGGCACTGGCGAGCACAGTCGGGCCCGCAGCTGCAACGACCGGGTCAACGTACGGAATGGGAATCGGCACCGCCGCGTATATGCAGCGCGGCCGTGCAGATCAGAAGGTCGAGCGGAGCCAACGCTTCACAGAGACTTTGCGCTTTCTGGAGCATTGCAACAGCATGGGCGCGGCGGGAATCCAAGCGCCCCTGAGCGAGCTCAGCGATGACTACGCAGGGCGCGTGCGTGCGAAGTCCGAAGAGTACGGCATGTACGTGGAAGTCTCCGCCCGCTTGCCTAAGAACGACTCCGACGAGTTGGATGTCTTTGAGCGGACCGTTCGCGCGACCAAGGCTGCAGGCGGAAGCGTGATTCGCACAGTGATGCTGGGCGGGCGCCGCTACGAGACGTTCAAGACTCTCGAGGACTGGAAGGAGTTCGCCCGCGTGAGCTGGCGGTCTCTGAGCCGCGCCGAGCCAATCCTGCGCCGCCACCAGGTGCGGCTCGCCCTAGAGAACCACAAGGACTGGCGCATTGACGAGATGCTGAGGATTCTCAAGCGCATCGAGAGCGAGTGGGTAGGCATCACCGTTGACACGGGCAACAACATGTCGTTGCTGGAGGACCCTCTCGATACCGTCCAGGCATTCGCTCCGTACGCCACGTCCGTGCATCTGAAGGACATGGGTGTCGAGGCGTACGAAGACGGCTTCCTGCTCGCCGAAGTTCCATTTGGCACCGGTTGCCTTGACATGGCTGCGGTGGTCGAGACGATTCGCTCGGCCCGCCCGGAAGTCCGCTTCACGCTCGAAATGATCACGCGCGACGCGCTGAAAATTCCCTGTCTCCGCGAGCACTACTGGATCACGATGGGCCGTGTACCCGGAGCGGACCTGGCGGCGTCGCTCTCTACCGTCCAAAGCCACGGCAGACCGCTTCCGCTGATCGATCAACTCGACGAGAAGGAGCGCTTCAAGATCGAGGAGAATAACAACCGAGCCTGCCTTGAGTACGCCAAGGCCAAGCTCGAGCTGTAAGCCGCGGTTGGCCGGTTGCTCCCGGCGCCTAAGCACTTACAACGGTGCGAGCCGGTGAGCCCGGCCGTACTGAGCAGCTAGGTGCTGATTGCATCCCAAGGCTTGCGTGCCTTGCGGCCCAGCATTCGCGATGCCTCGGCATCGCCCTCGAAATCCTCGCGCTCGCCGTTCCACTTGAGCTTGCGCCCGGCATGGTAGGCGATGTTGCCGAGATGGGCTATGAGTGACGAGCGGTGGCCGATGAGCGCGTCCGATCGGGGGGGCTCGCCGTCCCGCACGCAGCGCACGAAGTGCTCGGCGTGGAGTTGGGACGGTTCGCTCCCGCTCTTGTGCATCCTGCTCAGCTTGCTCTTCGCGAAGGCGTCCTTGTCGCTGAGGGACCCGCCGTAGGCACCCGTTTCGGGGATGATCTCGTAGCCCAGCCGATCCGCGATGAGCGTCCCGTTGCTGCCGTAAAACGCCATCCCATTGGGCCGGTTCTCCGGTGCGCGCGCACCGTGCAGCGGCATGCCCTGGGTCAAGCGACCCATGCTGCCGAACGAGTTGATGTTGCACGTTTCGTAGCTCAGCACAAAGCCGGGATATTCCAGCGTCACCTGGAGCAGGTCGGGCTGGTCGCCCATGCCGCCCACGGCGAAGCGGCCGCCGGCGGCGGCCACACTCTTGGGGCGATCTTGGCCCATGATTTGGTGGATCGTGTCGAAACGGTGCGTGCCGAAGTCAGTGATCCAGCCCCCCGCATAGTCGAAGAACATCCGGTACGTGCGCAGGAAGCGCATCTCGTTGAACGGCACCCAAGGAGCGGGTCCGAGATAGAAGTCCCAGTCCAGTCCGGGCGGTGGGTCAGAGTCGGGCTTCGTGCCGGGTCCAATTGGCATCAGGTTGGCGTAGTTCCAGACGCGGACAAAATGGACGTCGCGGAGCACGCCACCTTGGACAATCTCGGTAGCTTCTTGTAGGTGCGGGGCGGAACGGTGCTGCGTGCCGGTCAGGAACACCGCCTTGGAGCGAGCCGCGGCATCCACCATGGCCTTCCCTTCCAAGACGTTATGGCCCAGCGGCTTCTCAACATAGACGTGCTTTCCGGCCTCGAGCGCCGCGACAGCGGGAAGCGCGTGCCAGTGGTCGGGCGTCGCAACGTGAATCGCGTCGATGTCCTTGTCGTCCATCACGCGCCGAAAGTCTTTCCCGACCTTGCCGCTGCCCCCGGCTAGTTCTTCACGGGCGGCTTCTGCCTGCTTGTCGTAGACATCGCAGAAGTAGCCGTATTCGACCCCTTCGACCGCTGCGGCCTTGGACGCCACGCTCTTGCCACGGCCGCCGCATCCAACGAGTGCGATGCGCAGGCGCGAATTCGCCCCGACCACCCGGGACGCTGAGGCCGCGGTGATTGCCGCCGCTCCCGCAGTCCGGAAGAAGCGACGGCGCTGAATCCGGTCGCCGGTGGCTTCGGCGGCGTTGGCCGCTTGATCCTGTCGTTGCATGCGTTCGATCCTGGGCGGTCGCTGACCGCTAGCTCCCAGGCATCAGCCCTGATTCCTTGGAAGCCCTATCCACCTTAACCGATGGAGGGGGATCGAACGACGCTATAGCTCCGGAGGAGGGGCACTGGGCCAGGACATGAACGCTTGTCGCAGTACGGGCGTGGAAGACGGACTTCTCTGGGTGGCCCCGAGCACCTCGTAGCTGGCGGGCGCACCCTAAGGGGCCTTAACGTTATAGGCGTATAGCCTCTCTTGATCGCGCAGATACAGCATGCCGTCGGCAATGACCGGAAGCGTCCAAGTTGGATAGTCTCTGCTTCCAATCACAAAGCGTGAGACTTCGCGGTATTCGGTGGGACTGGGCTCAACCAGGCCAACCACCCCGTCTTCCGAGAGGATGTAGAGCCGACCATCAGCATGGATGATCTGCCCCTTGCCAACGGAACGGTCGCGCCACGCTACCTCACCCGTCTCAAACTCCATCGCGGTAAGGATCCGGCCGGAGAATCCGTACAAATGATCATCGAGCAGTATCGAAGTGCTGTAGTGGTTCCTCATGTCCCGGTTGAAGTAGACCTCGGAAGCGGTGGTAGAGCCACCTGTGCTCTCTAGGCGGAGCAATGCGCAACCCGTGCCGTAGGAGGACGAGAAGAAGGCTAGGTTGTCGCGTACGACCGGCGTGGCTGCATTGGCAGTCGAGTTGCTAACGGGTCGGTAGCGCCAGAGCAACTCGCCGTTGGTGGCTAGGACGCCGACTGCCGCTTCCCCCGTGAAGAAGACGTACTGGCGAACGCCGTCGATTTCGACTGCCACGCCGGACGAATAGCCTGCCTCGTCACTCTGGGTTTTCCAAAGCTCATCGCCCGTCGCCTTGTCCAGCGCGACGATCGAGGCTCCCCGACCGCCAGCATTCACAATTAGACGGTCTCCGTCGACCAAGGGAGACTCGCTCATTCCCCAGTTGATGTTCCTCGCCCGATATGTCTTGAGCAGGTGCTTTTCCCAGACCTTTGCCCCGGTCGAGGTATCGGCGCATATCAGGTTTCCGTCCCCGCCGAGGGCGTAGACGCGATCCCCGTCGACTGTAGGAGTTCCTCGCGGGCCACCCCCGCGGCGATTGGAGTACGGCCTGCCATGCTCAGTCTCCCATGCGGTCTTCCCTGTTTCAGCATCAAGAGCGATCAAGTACTGCTTGCCGTCCTTGACGCCCTGAGTGAAAAGGATTCCGTTTGCGAAGGAAAGAGACGAGTAGCCCTCGCCAAGGGATTCGACTTGCCAGACCTTTTCCGGACCGGATTCGGGCCAAGTCGCAAGCAATCCCGATTCGGGCGACTTACCGTCCCGGTCGGGGCCGAGCCATTGATTCCACTCCGCTGAAGCGAGCGGCAAGAGGGCAACGGACAGGAGTAGGCAAGCTGAACGCATGGAACCGGGGAGATCTGCGGAGTGCTAAGTGAGGTCGGTGGTAGGTCGACGAAAGGAGCTAGGCGACTCAGACTGTCATTATGGCAAGCCACTGCGTCCGTAGACACTGTGAAGCTTCGTCGGAGCGATTGAAGGCGGTGCCGGGCGGACCGTTTATCGAATTAACGGGTGGAGACGCCGACTACCTCGAAACCGAGGGCACGGGCAGCTAAAGCCTGGCTCCGATCGTCCGTGCCGAACAAGACATCGGTATTGGTGCGCTCCGCGAAAAGCAGAGCACTACCCAGATGGATCGCGTCGAGCGTGTTGACGACGGTCGGCATCGGCTGGCTTGCTCTCCGCAGAACTTGAGGGGTGATCTCAATTAGGCTGACCATGCGCACCGCCGTCGAGAGCTCGTGGTGTGCATCTGCCACTTCCTCGTCATCAAGTGCGCGCTCAAGACGCAAGCGGTCGGTCGTGCCCCGTACCTCGACGGCCATCAGTTCGCTCGAATACGCCCGATCCCACCTGCCCCATTCCTGCAATGGATCACCATCACCCACCAGAGCGAGAATGACGGCGCTAGAGTCAAGATAGATCGTCACCGATCAGCCCGATCAGCGCCCAACAGCTCAACCACGTCGACCTGTTTCTTGAGCTTTATGCGCCTCCGCGGCCAAGGGGCTCTAGGATCGATTGCCTCCCGCACCTTAAGTCCTCCGGCCTGGTCACCGATCGGAACAAGACGAGCGATGGGTGTCTTGCGGTCACAGACCGTTACAGTACCTCCACCGCGCACATGTGCAAAGTACCCGCTCAACTTCGCCTTGAGTTCCGACACTTTCACCATATGGGACATAACCTACTTAGACCATATATGGTCTTGCATTTGTAAGGCGATGATCGAGAGCGGTCATGGACCGCCGCTACCTCCGAGGCAGTCGTTACCCTCGACAAGACCGCGTCGCGGCAAGGCACCGAGAATGATCGGCGAATCCAGGCCAACGGCATCGTCCGCCCGGATGATGCTGGCACCGCGTACGGCCTAGGCGCCCAGGTTGATGGCGCGGCAAGGATCGTCCCGCGCTGCGCCCCGGGCATCGGAACGACGAATTCAAGAATCATGCCTTCGGTCGGGGACATTGGGCGTGTCGAAGTCGATGCCTCGGCCTAAGCGACCGTCGAACCGGGTGTGGCGTTGGAGCACCGCCGTCCTCCGAAGAATCGGCCCCCTCGCCGCATTCGATCAGACCGAGAGGTCACTTGAAATCGCTGGAGACGGCGATCAGCCGTGCAGTGAGACCGCGCGGCCGACAGTCGCGCAACGTCTGCGAGACGCTGTTCCGAGCGATCGTCCCAGGGAGTCTTCTCCAGCCGCCATCGGTTCGGCGCAAGCCGGCACGGTCGCGTCACCCACCAGCAACGTAAAGTCTTGTTCAAATGGATCCCGTAAAGGCCCGGATTCGTTGACACTGTTCGGACCCGACTCCGATGATTGAAGCAATGGCAGCTGGACGAGGGCAGCTCTCCGGGCAAGCGCAGGCCGACACGTCCCGGCTGCACGCAATCGGCTTCAGCCCCTTTGCTGCGCTCAGCTGCGCACTCGTGCTTGCCGGTGCGTGTCTACTCGATCTCCCAGCTTCGGCCCAAGTTCCATCGGAGCGCCCGGAGCGCGGCCGCGCAGCGCCGCTAGAAGAGCGCTCCGGCAGGCGCGGGAATCGCGGCCCGGTCGAGGAATTCCGAACGCAGGTCCCGAGCAGGCCGTACGACATTGTCCTCGGCAACCCTACCGAGACGTCGGTCACCGCGAGCATCGTGGCGTACTCGACTCTTGAGGGCTACTTCGAATACGGTACGGACCCCGGTGGGTACGACAAGCGGTCGGAACTTGTTCGTCTCGAGCCGAATGTGGCGGTGGAGGCGATCCTTGACGGCCTCGTTCCGCACGCGCAGCACTGGTACCGGTGGCGAAGCCGCGCCAGCCCGCGGGACGACTTCGAAGCCTCGGGCGGATTTACCTTCCGGAGCGGTAGGGCGCAAGGCGAGACGTTTGTATTTACGGTGCAAGCCGACTCCCACTTGGATGGGAGGACCGATACACGCCTGTACGAAGCCTCCCTGCGGAACGCCAGGCTTGCCGGTCCGGACTTCCATGTCGATCTAGGCGATACGTTCATGACCGACAAGCGCCGCACGGACTACAGGGACGCCTTGCCCCAATATCTGGCACAAAGGTACTACTTCGGCTTGATCGGGAGCGTCGCGCCAGTCTTCCTCGTTTCGGGAAACCACGATGGCGAGGGCTTTCGGAAGGGCGCGATGGGACGGTGGGCCCGCAAGCAGCGCGACGCTTACTTCGCGACGCCCTCAGACGGCGTCTTGGGCCGTGGGAACTACTATTCATGGGAATGGGGCGACGCCCTTTTTGTGGCGTTGGACCCATTCTGGGAAACTGACCGTGTACGGCGAGGCGGCGACTTCTGGGCCCGCACGCTCGGCGAGAGTCAGTTCCGCTGGCTTGCGCAGACCTTGCGATCAAGCCGGGCGAGGTTCAAGTTCGTCTTCGTCCATCATCTCGTGGGCGGCCTCAACCAGGCCGCCCGCGGCGGGGCTGCCGCTGCGAATCTTTTCGAGTGGGGAGGTCGCTCTCTGCACGGCAAGTACGAATTCGACGAGCGCCGGCCCGGTTGGGAGATGCCGATTCACCAGATGCTCGTCGAGACCGGCGTTGACATCGTCTTCCACGGGCACGACCACGCGTTCGTGAAGGAAGATCTTGACGGTCTTGTGTACCTGCTCGTTCCACAGCCGGGGCTGGGTCGGTACGGAGTGCCCCGCGACATCGCCGGCCCCTACGAAAACGGGGACATTGTCGGTGGGCCCGGGCATGTCCGCGTCACGGTGTCGCCGGAAGCGGCGCTCGTCGAACTCGTCCAGACTCGTCTGCAGGGCGGAGGATCCGGGAAAGGACGCGTCGCCTACTCCTTCCGTGCTCGACTGAAGTGCAGTGGAGAGTGTCAGTGACGCTACGAATCTGCCTGCTGATGGTTGGAGCCCTGACGGCGGCCGCGGCGCCCAATTTCGTCTTTGTCCTAGCCGACGACCAAGCCTGGAACGGCCTGTCGAGGCGGATGATCCGGAGTCTGCCCGAATCCGGTAGCGACTATCACCGGACGCCGAACATAGATCGGCTCGCCAGGGAAGGAATGACGTTCTCTCGAGCGTACGCGGCGGCGCCGAAGTGCGAGCCGTCTCGGTACGCCATCACATTCGGCATGACCACCACAAGCCTGAACGCCCCTGACAAACGGACCGCTCTACGTCTCCGGGAGGATTCGCGCCATTCGCTGGCCAACGCACTCAAGCAAGCTAACTCTGCCTACAGGACCGCGACGTTCGGGAAGTGGCAGCTCACGAGGTCGCAAAGGGAGCTGGGATTCGACAGGGACGACGGACGGATCACCCAGAACCACGATGGCGAATCTCCCAACCCCCAAGATCCGAAGCGCATGTTCGAACTGACGGAGAAAGGCAACCGCTTCATGCAAGACAGCGTCGAGGACGGCCGCCCTTTCTATTTGCAGCTATGGCACTACGCGGTGCACGGCAGCAACCAATCGCTGCCCGAGACCCTTGGGCGGTGGCAAGCACAGCCACCGGGACGGCTCCACCGAGACGCGACTCGCGCCGCCATGGCCGACGACTTCGACCGGGCGGTGGGCATGACCTTGGCGAAGATCGATGAGCTGGGCATTCGAGACAACACGTACGTGATCTACATGTCGGACAACGGCGGCCAAACACGCTACCTTCGCGGGGGCAAAACAAACGTCACGGAGGGCGGGCTCCGCGTGCCGCTGCTGGTGCGGGGGCCGGGAATCGAGCGGGGCTCCTACTGCGACGCCCCCGTCGTGGGGTACGACTTGCTACCGACTGTGCTCGACCTCGCAAGCCCGGAAGCATCACCTCCCCCCGGAGTCGAGGGCGGAAGCTGGAAGCGGACTCTGTTGAGCGGCTGCGACTCGGGCATCGACCGTCCCGTTGACCGGATTGTGTTCTTCTTCGGCGAAGCACGGGGCCGCGAGCCCGGCCCGCAGGCCGCGATCCTTCGAGACAACCTCAAGCTGCTCTATTTCTGGGTGGAAGGGCGGGCCGCCTTATTTGACGTGGATGCCGATCCCCGGGAGACGCGCGACATCGCAGCCAAACATCAGGGTCTTGCGGGCCGGCTGCAGCGCGAACTCATGGGCCACCTCCGGGAAGGGCTTGGAGAGGAAACGCTCGCAAGACTCCAGTCTGGGGAATACTCGCTAGGCCCGGACAGGCGGGACCGTCCCCGGTCCTGCCAAGACCGGCGGCGCGGGCGCGGAGCACGCCAAGGCCGCTTTCAGACCCGATGACGCGATCGAGGATAGCGGCAGTTCTGCTGGCGCTGCTGACCGTGGCAGCGGCTGAACGATCAGGACCCGAGTTTGCACTCGACCCGGAGTTGGTGGCACGCTCATTCCGGCCGTTCGAAGACAACGTGAGCGTACGCTGGGACGACGAGCATTTCTACGTGGAGTCCAGCGGCATGCCTCGCCATCCGATGATGGTCGGAATCCGCGCCTGGAACGGGCAGGTGCCGATACCCCAGCCCTACAAAGGCAACAACGCCTTTCGGTTCACCCTGCGCCCGCGTTTCGCCGCGACGCCCGTTTCGGCGCGAGAAACCCTCTTCCGCGGCGCGATCGCAATCGCGGCGAACGGAGTGCCGATCTTCAATCCGATCAAGCAGGACGGTCGCACGGACACCTATCTCGCCGGGGAACTGGACGATTTCGGGGGTCACGCCGGCAGGGCCGACGACTACCACTATCACACCGCTCCGGTTCATCTTGCCGACCAGATCGGAACGGGGCTGCCACTGGCGTGGGCGCTGGACGGATTCCCGCTGTTCGGATACATTGAGGCTGACG
The DNA here is from genome assembly GCA_009838515.1 of Terriglobia bacterium. GTDB lineage: Bacteria > Acidobacteriota > Terriglobia > Bryobacterales > UBA6623 > VXMF01. The sequence goes on from VXRL01000040.1 coordinate 131,689, forward strand.
GATCGGCGGTTCAGGGCTTGGACTGGCTGAACGGGCATTCCGGGCCTGACGGCCTGTACCACTACCATGCGAGTCCGGACTATCCAAGAGTGAACGGCGGGTTCCGGGGCCGGATCGAATTGCGGGAAGGCCAAGTTGCTGTGCAGCCACGGACACGGGCCATTCGGCCCTCCACCCGGCCGATCCGGGGTGCCACGATCACGCATTTCGACAACTCAGGAGAAGGCAGCTACCGATTGGAGCTCGACTTTCGCGGTCAACGCCAGTCAGTGAGCTACACGCTGCTACCGGCGGGAGGCGCCGAGTTTCTCTTCACGGATAGCTCCGGGCTAAGCCGATCGGAGACCTACGCCAAGAGGGTACCGCGCGGCGGCAGACAGGGCCGTGACCGCGGGCCTGGAAATACGCGCCCCCCCCAAAGGCGAGGCCGATAGCCGGGAAGAACCCGCCTGGAGTCATTCCGGCCAAGCGTTGCGTCAATCCACGTATAGGAACTCATTAGAGCTAATCAACATATGCGCAAGGCTCTCGACAGACTTTGCGAGCGCCTCTTCGGTTGGTGCGTTTGCGCGCACGTACAGCCTCTGCTGATTCTCGAGATGATCCCGAGCCAGGGCGATCTCTTCACTGCTGGGTTCCCTCGTGAGGATTGAACTGTAGGCCGCGCGGGCTAGCGTCTCGAGATCAGTCGGGCGTCCGACCTGGAAGTCCAGTACTCTCCGCGCAACCGCCCCAGCGTTTTCCATAACAAAGTTACTGTTCATCATGGTCAGCGATTGCAGCGGAGTTGCCGATGGCGCGCGACGGGTGCAAGTGGTGTCGATATTCGGGAAGTCAAACGTTCCCATAAACGTCAACGACCATGTGCGGCGGGCCGTCAAGTAGACGCTGCGACGGTGCGCGCCTTCCGCGACGGCAACCTGCAAACCGTCAGGCTGGTGGTCCAGTTCGACGGGCGGTCCTCCCAGAGAGTCGTCAAGGTTGCCGCCTACTGCGAGAATCGAGTCACGCAGCGCCTCGGCTTCCAGCCTTCGCAACGGCATCCTCCAAAGCAACCGATTGTCGGGATCTTCGATGGCGGCCCGCTCGCCGGCCGCATTGTCAGCACGACTTGACGACTGGCGGTAGACGGTCGAGAGCATGATCATCTTGTGCAGGCGCTTGACCCTCCAGCCGTGCTTGACGAAGTCGACCGCCAGCCAGTCAAGCAGTTCTGGATGGGAGGGCGGCGAGCCGTTGGAGCCGAAGTTGTCCGGCGTCGCGACGATGCCAGTGCCGAAGTGATGCTGCCAGATGCGGTTCACTATGACCCGCGCGGTGAGAGGATGCTTCGGATCGGTCAACCACTCGGCCAGCGCCAGACGGTACCCGGTCGTCTCCCCTGCCCGACTCGAAGAGGGCGTTGCCAGGCAAGGCTCCTCGGCGCTGCACAAGACCGAGAGAAAGCCCGGCTTGACGGCCGGCCCGGGAGACTCGACACTGCCGCGCTGGAGAAGCCGGACGGTGGGGAGCGACCCACCGTCCCAGAGAGCTTGCACGCGCTCGAGCGCGGTCCGGTTGGCCTTCCATTCCGCAATGTCCCGACGAAGCTGTGACAAGCGCTCTTTGTGCCCCGGGGATGCCACACCCGAGATCTCTTCGTCGCTGACCTCAACGATCGACCCGAACTTCTTGACAAGCTCCTGCTGGACCACGCTGCGATCCTTCGCGATGGCAGCGAATGCGATTCTCAAGTCCTCGCGATCCGCGCTCGGTACTTCCTTGAGCTTGGCCTCGAACAGCGCGTCCCGGTACGGTGTGCTGATTTCCTCTACCTCGTCTGTCAGGTTCGCGATATTCGCGTCGACAGCCTCGTTGTGCGCATCGATCCGTTTCTTCTCCGCCGGTGAAACCGTGTAGAGCAGGCGCTTCTTGGGCTGGATCCAATCCGACGGGTTATAGGCCGCCGAGAACAGGGTCAAGAAGCGATAGTAGTCGCGCTGGGGGATCGGATCGTATTTGTGGCTATGACAGCGGGCGCACGAGAGCGTCAGTCCGACCGCACTGCGAGACACCTTGTCGAGGAGTGCGAACAGGGTGTCGTAGCGGTCGGCAGGACGGTCCGAGATGTCCTCGTCGGTCGCGTCTAGAACCGTTCGCAAGTAGCCGGTGGCTACCAGGGCTTCGAGCATCTCGGGCGAGAATTGCTCGGCGTTGCGCCAATCGTAGAGTTCGTCCCCGGCCAGTTGCTCGGTCAGAAAGCGATTCCAAGGCTTGTCTGCGTTGAATGAATCGATGACATAGTCCCTGTAGCGCCAAATCCCCGGCGAAAAGCTCACTGTGTCTGCTCGGTAGTCCTTTCCAGTTGTGTCGACGTACCCGGCTGCGTCAAGCCAGAAACGGCCCCAGCGCTGGCCGTAGCGAGGAGACTCGAGCAAGCGGTCGAGCAGTCTCTCGTACGCATCAGGTCGCTCGTCCGCAAGGAACTCTGCTGCTTGCTCGGGAGTGGGCGGCAGGCCCCAAAGATCGAAGTACGCTCGTCGCAGCAGGGTTTGTCGCGGTGCTTCCGTGGAGTACGTCAAGCCCTGCGACTCGAGCGCCGCCAGCAGGAAGGCGTCGATGGACGTCCGGACCGCGCTGGGAGTCTCGACCTTTGGCGGTGCGGATGCGAGCGGTGCTCGGAACGCCCATCGCTGCCGGTCAGATGCGGTCACGGGAGATGCTTCCGCTTCGGTGAAGGCCCGATCGAGCGGGCTGCCAAGATCTACGAAGTCGGCGAATTGACCTTCGTCGATCCACTCCCGGATGAGTTCGACCTCGGCGGCGTTGAGAGGCTCGCTCGCCCCTTCGGGAGGCATCACACCATTCACCAATTGGCGGACGAGAATGCTCTTTTCCGAGAAGCCTTCCAGCACAACTGGGCCGTGCTTGCCGCCACGCAGCGTAGAGGCTAGAGTGCGAAGGTCCAGACCGGATTCAGGGGAGCTTCCGCCATGGCAAGCGACGCAACGCTCGTTCAAAAGCGGTTGGATCTCCCGCTCGAATCGAGCGATCTGGAGTCGGGCCGCTTCGGACAGATCGTCTCCCTGCTTCGAGTGGGCGCCTGTTTCGATCCAGCGCCGGATCGTCTCGACATCTGCCTCCGGCACCCGGCTCTTGAAGGCCTGCGGAGGCATCTTGCCTTGCGCGAGCTTCTGGTAGAGCAGGCTTTCGTCGGGAGAGCCTCTCTCGACGACGGGACCGTTGAATCCTCCACGTAACACGGTTCGGGCCGTCCGCAGATCGACGCCTTGTTCCGGGGAACTCTTGCCGTGACAGGTCAGGCAATACGCCGAAAGGATTGGCTGGACGTCCTTCTCGAAGATCGGAGCATCCCCTTCCGCTGGCGCACCGCTCGCAACGACCGCAGCCGATAGGACCACGAGCAGACGGGCGTTCATGCCGTCTGAACCTCGTTCTCGAGCAAGTCCCCGATGACTCGGGCTCCAGTTACCGTGACGTCGGCCGGAGTCTCGAGCCGTCCCGCGTGCGGATAGGTCGTCTTGCGGTGGTCGAGACCAAGCTGATGCAGGACCGTCGCATGCATATCAGGGACGCTTACGCGATCAACGACCGACTTGTAGCCGAAGTCGTCTGTCTGGCCATGGATCCAGCCAGGCTTGAAACCGCCGCCGGCGAACCAGATGGTGAATGCGTTTCGGTTGTGGTCCCGTCCGTCGTCGCGCTGTGTCGTCGGCAAGCGGCCGAACTCGCCGGCCCACATCACGATGGTTTCGTCGAGCAGGCCCCGTTGGTCCAAGTCCTTCACGAGCGCAGCGGCCCCCTGGTCGGTTTCGGTCGTGATTTGCGACATTCTCTCGCTGAGCTTGTCGTGATGATCCCAGGGCTGGCCGGGACTGGTGGTGACCTGGACGAACCGCACACCGGCCTCGACCAATCTCCTCGCCATCAGGCAGCGCAGCCCGTACGGGCCGCGAAGCTCATCGTCGACGCCATACAGCTTCTTGGTTGCCGGGGACTCGCTCGCAATGTCGAGGACATCCATTGCCTCGACCTGCATGCGGGCTGCCAGCTCGAAATTCCTGATGCGAGATTCGAGTTCGGTCTCGCCAGGCCGAGCATCTAGGTGCAGCCGGTTGATCCGGGCCAAGTAGTCCAAGCCCTGTTGCTGCACGCCTGGCGGCCTCGGCTCGGCTGGCCTGAGGTGGTGAACGGGCGAGCCGTCCATATTGAACTCGGTGCCCTGGTAGAGAGCAGGCAAGAAACCATTGGCCCAGAGCTGCTTGGCCCCGATCGTGTATCCCTTCGGATCGCGCAGAACGACGTATGCGGGCAGGTTTTGGTTTTCCGTGCCGAGCGCGTAGCTGATCCAAGCGCCCATTGCCGGACGACCCGCAAAGATCTTGCAGGTCAGCAGCATGTTCAACCCTTCGGAGTGGTTGTTGTGCTCGGTGTGCATCGAGCGAATAAAGCAGATCTTGTCAACGATTTCGGCTTGATGCGGCAAGACTTCCGAGACGTCCATCCCGCACTCCCCGTGCTGCCGAAACTCGAAGGGCGACGCCAGCAATGTGTTTGTGTTTCCGGGCTGGTGGATCTCAACGCCGTCCGGGTGGGGCTGTCCGGCATACTTGGCTAGCAAGGGTTTCGGATCAAACAGATCCATCTGGCTGGGACCGCCATTCTGGACCAGTTGGATGACGGATTTCGCGCGGCCGGGAAAGTGGCCCTTGCGGGCGCGCAGGTCGTTGTAGACCGTCACCGGCGCGGCTTCAGAAGCGCCAGCCAGCAAGTGTGCAAGCGCGATCTGACCGAAGCCCAGCGAACTCACTCCCAAGAGTTCGCGCCGCGTCATTGGTAGACCGGACGCATTGAACATGAGTCGTCCGTTAGGTTATGCCAATTGAATCCAGTACGCAATTCCCAATATGAGCTATTCGGGCTTCAGCGCTAGTGGACTGGGAAAGGAACGGTCTGCTTCTGTCGGTCTTTCCTGTGTTGTCAGATTCTGATAACACCTATCCGGGATTGGTGTGGCGGAGAGGGAGGGATTCGAACCCTCGGTAGAGCTCTTGAACCCTACGACGGTTTAGCAAACCGCTGCCTTCAGCCGCTCGGCCACCTCTCCGCGATTCGCCGTAACGGGCTTATCATAGCAGCCCCCCGAACGAGCGTGGCTCGGCCCACAAGGCCACTCATGCAGGGGCGCATTCTTGGCCGACTTGAAGCGACCAGGCAAGGGCCCTTCACTGGGGTACCATGGGTTGCGGTCGTTCGGCACAGCGGACACTTTCTACGGTGCCATCATCGTGCTGCTGCCAGAAGAAGCCCTGATACGACCACCTGTATTAGCCGCGTGGAGCATTGTGATTCCAGCGAACGCACCGAACTCACGGATTTCCGCGCACGGCGCAGCCGGGGTGCGTGGTTCGACCATTGGCGAAGAGCCGAACAGAAAATTGGAGCGGGAGACTCTCACATGAAATCCAGATCATCACTTCGACTCCATCGCTGCAGCACCCCAGCACTCGCGCTGGCAGTTGCGGCACTGGTCGCCCTGACAGGATGCGGCGGCTCCGCAGATCCAGCTCAATCCCGCCCGAATGTCATCGTCATCCTCACCGATGACCAGGGCTACGGAGACCTCTCGGCCCATGGCAATCCGATTTTGAAGACCCCGCATCTAGACAAGCTCCATGGCGAAAGCGTGCGCTTCGGAGACTTTCATGTGGCGTCGGTGTGCACCCCCACCCGCGGGGAACTCATGACCGGTCTCTACTCCCTACGCAACAAGGCCGGCATGGTCCCCGCGGGCCGCAACCTCATGCGTCGCGACGTTTCAACGATGCCCGAGGCGTTCGCTGCCGGCGGCTATGCGACAGGCCTGTTCGGCAAGTGGCACCTCGGTGACACCTATCCGCACCGCCCGCTCGATCGCGGCTTCCAGCGCGCCGTCTGGCACAAGGGCTGGGGACTGGCGTCGGAGATCGAGTACGACAACGACTACTACTACACGCGCTACCTCGACCAGACCGACGTGCGCTATTCGGACCGCTTCTGCACGAACCTGTGGTTCGACGAGGCCATGGAGTGGATGGGCGAGCAAGCAGGCATGGGACAGCCGTTCTTCGCGTACATCGCGCTGAATACGCCCCACTACCCGTTCCACTCCCTAGGCAAGGATTTCGCGCCGTATGGGGACAAAGTCGACGACCCTCTCCTGGCACACTTCTTCGGGCTCATCAAGAATATCGACGAGAACTTCGCGCGCCTCGACGCCTGGCTTGCAGAAACAGGCATCCAGGACAACACGCTGATCGTGCTGATGAACGACAACGGCACGGCGAAAGGAGAGACCGTGTTCAACGCCGGCATGCGGGGGAAGAAAGGCAGCCCGTATGAGGGTGGCCACCGCGCGATCTGCTTCGTCCGCTGGCCGGACGGGGGTCTCGGCGAGCCCCGCACGATCGGCTATCCGGCCCAAGTAACGGACATCTTCCCCACCTTGGCCGATTTGGCCGGACTCGACGTGCCGGAGTTGAGCTCCCTCGATGGCGCCAGCCTTGCTCCGCTTCTGACTGGCGAAGTGGATCGAGGCCCGGACCGCAAGTTCATCGTTCAGTACGGCGGCAGGCACCGACCGGCGAAGTACGCCGAAAGCACGGTCGTCTGGAACCAGTGGCGGCTCGTGGAAGGCACTGAGCTGTACGATCTGAGCAGCGATCCGGGCCAAGCCGCGGACATCGCGGCCGAGCACCCCGATATAGTCCGCGACATGCAGGCCCACTACGACGAGTATTGGGCTGAGATCGAGGCCTCCGTCGAAGAAGTCGAGCCGCTCTTCATACGCGCCGAGGCGGGCACGTTCACGGACCTGACCTCCAACAGCTGGATCGAGGTGGATTGCGACAATCGCGAGCGCACGGCCAACGCCTGCGGCCCGCCACGGGGCGGGCCCTGGCAGATTGAAGTCGAGAAAGCCGGGCAATACGACGTCGAACTGAGCCGATGGCCGTTCCACTTGGATCGCGACCTGACTGTGGAGGGTCCCGGTGCCACGATCGGCGGCATGCTGATCGAGCGCGGCGTGGCGCTTCCGATTGCCTCGGCCAGCGTGAGCGTGAACGCCCAGCGGCACGTCACTGCGAATGCCGAAGAAGGAGCGTCATCGATCCGCTTCGAACTGACGTTCGAGCAGGGCCGCAATACGCTGCAGGGTTGGTTCAGCGACCAATCTGGAAAAGACTTGGCAGGCGCATACTACGGTCGGATCAGCGCCAAGTAGGCGGCTCGCGTCGGGCGCTGTTGATATGCGGCCGAATCGCCGGTCCATATTGACTGGAACGAGCGATTCGTCGTACAGTGCGATTGATCAAGCCGCGCAACCGCCCGGCCAGGAGACGCCTCACTAAGGCCTGTGCTCATGCAGTGCACGGCTCGATCAATCTGGCCCCTGCGGTGCGCGGGGGACGGTTTCGCAGGGTCCTGCCTGATGAGTCGTGCCGCTTCAGCCCTCACACCGCAGATCTTGCGCTGTGCTCTCATCGCGGCGTTGCTCGCAGTGTTTCTCGCTGGTAGCGCCAGCGCAGCACCAGACTTCCAGTCCGACGTCCGCCCAATCTTGCAGAAGTGCCTGCCCTGTCATGGCCCGGACGAACACAGCCGCCAGGCCAATCTTCGGTTGGATTCACACGAGGGCGCGACCGGGCGAGACGGCGGCTACGCGGGCTTAGTCCCCGGAGACAGCGGCGCTAGCCGAATGCTGGCCAGGGTGACTGCGGAAACCAATCCCATGCCCCCGACGGGCGACCGCCTGACCGCCGCAGAAATCGACACTCTCACGCAATGGATTGACGCCGGTGCGCAGTACCGGCGCCATTGGGCATTCCAACGCCCGGCGACACCGCAACTTCCGAGCGTCACCGACAAGAGCTGGCCCCAGAATCCGATTGACCACTTTGTGCTGGCCAAGCTGGAGTCCGTCGGCCTGGCGGCATCTGGCAGGGCGGATCGCTACACGCTGGCGAGACGGCTGTCCTTGGACCTGACCGGCCTGCCGCCACGACTGGAAGCGGTTGAGGCGTTTGTCGCTGACCGATCCGCAGATGCGTACGAGAAGTTCGTCGCGACTCTGCTCGATTCGAGCGCGTACGGGGAGCGCTGGGCAAGCGTCTGGCTGGATTTGGCCCGCTACGCCGATTCGATGGGCTACGAGAAGGACACCCTCAGAACCATCTGGCCCTACCGCGACTGGGTCGTCCGGGCCCTCAACGACAACATGCCCTTCGATGAGTTCACGGTCCAGCAGCTGGCGGGCGACCTGCTGCCCGAACCGACTGACGACCAGCTCGTCGCAACCGGCTTCCATCGCAATACGATGACCAACACCGAGGGCGGCACGGACGACGAAGAATTCCGCGATGCAGCGGTTAAGGACAGAGTCGCCACGACCGGCCAAGTGTGGATGGGGCTGACCGTGGGCTGCGCCCAGTGCCACTCGCACAAGTACGATCCGATCTCGCACGGGGAGTATTACTCGCTGTACGCCTTCTTTAACCAAACCGCCGACGCAGACAAGGACGACGACAGCCCGAAGCTCGAGGTCTCCGAGGGAGTGACCACCCCGGTACTGCGAGAACTGGCTGCCACGGACCAGCGCGAGACGTTTGTCCACAAGAGTGGGAATTTCAGAAACCTAGGCGAGCGCGTCATGGCCGGGGTGCCGACCGCATTCCACCCCCTGCCGGAGGGAGCGCCCGCCAACCGACTAGGACTGGCGCAGTGGCTCACTTCCGACGAGAATCCCCTCACGGCGCGAGTCACCGTGAACCGCCTGTGGGCCAGGCTCTTCGGCAAGGGTATCGTCGCGACGGAAGAGGATTTCGGAATCCAAGGCGAGCCGCCAACACATCCGCAACTCCTCGATTGGCTTGCGACCGAATTCGTGCGTAGCGGCTGGGATGTCAAGGCCATGCTCACGACCCTGGTCACTTCGGCTACCTACCAGCAAACGTCCGACGTCACGCCAGACAGGCTCGAAGCGGATCCCGACAATTCCCTGCTCTCCAGAGGCCCGCGTTTCCGCCTCTCTGCCGAAATGCTGCGGGACCAGGCTCTAGCCGCCAGCGGCTTGCTGTCGGCCAAGATGGGTGGGCCCCCGGTGATGCCATGGCAGCCGGACGGTATCTGGCAGGTGGTGTACAGCAGCAAGCAGTGGGAGACCAGCCCCGGCGAGGATCGCTACCGCCGGGCGCTGTATACGCTATGGCGGCGCACATCTCCCTACCCGTCGATGACGACCTTCGACGCACCTTCGGGCGAAACCTGCACGATCCGCCGGATTCGGACCAATACTCCCCTGCAGGCGCTAGTCACGCTCAACGACCCAACCCTGATGGAGGCCGCACAGCACCTGGCCGGGCGCTCGTCACAGGTGGGGGGATCTAGCGCCTCTGAGCGCTTGGACCACATCTTCCGAAGCGTTTTGTCTCGGCCACCGTCAGAACGGGAGATCGATCGCCTTCTCGAACTGCGCGACTCTGCTGTCGACGAACTGCGCCAAGACCGCGATAGCGCGATGAAGCTGGCGAACTACGACCAAGTCCTGTACACGCGGGAGCGTCGGGTCTCGCTTGTGAACGATACGCGGGGCGACGCCGCGACCTGGCGCTATACGACCGACCAGCCGGGCGCACAGTGGGCGGATCCTGAGTTCGACGACGCCGGCTGGCCTGCCGGCCCGTCAGCGTTCGGGTTCACCAAGGGTGACAGCGCCGACGGAGTCGACCCTTACGCTTCGAGCATTAGCACCCGCTGGGAAACGCCAGAGCTCTGGACGCGTCTTGAGTTCGAGCTTACCGAAGCAGACGTCGAAGACTTTCGCTTCGAGGTGCGGCACTCCGCGGCGTTCCACGCCCACATCAACGGAGTGTTCGCCGCCAAGGATCTGGACGGCTCGGGCTCCTACGCTCCTTACGGCCTGACGCCCGAGGCCCGCCGAGCACTGCGACCGGGCCGCAACGTATTGGCCGTGCATGCGGTCCACACCGGCCTCACCGACGCCCCCAGGCATCTTGACCTCGGGTTGACGATGTTGCGCCGGCCAGACTTGACCGACAGCGCCTCGACCGCGGATGAGGCGGCCTGGGTGGCTGTCGCGAACGTGGTCTTGAACCTCGACGAAGCCCTCACAAAACGGTGAACACCATGTCGATGCGAACAGAACTCGCCCGTCACCAGACTCGCAGGCACTTCTTGCGGGGCTGCCAGCTTGGCCTCGCCTCGATGTACCTCGGCTCGCTTCGAGCGGCCTCGTCCGACCACTCGCTGGCGCGCAAGCAGCCGCACTACGCACCCAAGGCGAAGTCAGTGATCTACCTGCACATGGCAGGCGGCCCGTCGCAGCTGGAGTTGTTCGACCCCAAACCCGAACTCCAGAAGCACAGCGGCGCTGACTGCCCCCAGCACCTGTTGGAAGGCAAGCGCTTCGCATTCATCAAGGGCGTCCCCCAAATGCTGGGCACCCCGTTCGAGTTTCAGCGAGTGGGACAGTCCGGCACCTGGGTGAGCGAACTTCTGCCCCGCTTCTCTGAAGTGGCCGACGAGACCGCGATCATCCGCTCGATGACCACCGAGGAGTTCAACCACGCCCCGGCCCAGCTGCTGCTCCAGACCGGCAGCGCGCGCCTAGGTGGCGCGTCCATGGGCGCATGGGCCACCTACGGCCTAGGGACGGAAAACCAAGACCTGCCTGGCTTCGTGGTCCTGGTCAGCGGCAACAAGACGCCCAGCGCGGGAAAGAGTCTTTGGGGCAGCGGCTTCCTGCCGTCCGTCTACCAAGGAGTTCAGTGCCGCACTCAGGGAGATCCGGTATTGTTCCTGAGCAATCCCGAAGGAATGAGCCGCTCCCTGCGAAGGTCGACCCTAGACGCGCTCGGGGATCTCAACCGCTTGCAGCGAGAGAGTTCTGGAGACCCCGACACGCTCTCGCGCATCGAGCAGTACGAACTGGCTTACCGCATGCAGACCTCGGTACCGGAAGTGATGGACATCTCCAGGGAGCCGGACTCGATACATTCTCTCTACGGCACCGAACCGGGCAAGCTCTCGTTCGCCAACAACTGCCTGCTGGCGCGGCGGCTGGTCGAGAGCGGCGTGCGCTTCGTGCAGCTGTACGATTGGGGCTGGGACCACCACGGCAGCGCCCGCCGGACGGACATCCGCTACGACCTGCCAGACCGGGCCCGCGACATCGACCGTCCCGCCGCAGCCCTGATCGCGGATCTCAAGCAGCGCGGCCTGCTCGACGAGACCCTGATCATTTGGGGAGGCGAATTCGGGCGCACTCCCATGCGCGAGAACAGGCAAGGCGACAAGACCGAGTACTACGGACGCGACCACCATCCGTTCGCGTTCACGATGTGGATGGCAGGCGGCGGCATCAAGGGCGGCGTCAATCTTGGTTCGACAGACGACATCGGATACTACGTGGACAGCGACCCTGTCACGCCCCGCGACCTCCAAGCCACAATGCTGCACCTGCTGGGACTGGATCCGTACAAGTTCCACTACCCGCACCAAGGGCTGAAGGAGAGGCTGATCGGCCCGACGAACGAAGGGCGGATCGTGCAGCAAGTGCTGGCCTAGCGTCAACTTCGGCTGATGGTGGCGGGATCTGTCGCGCATTAACTCTTCGAGGAGCCGTCGCGCGGAATCGTCCCCCTATCGTGGGGCTGGGGGCCGTGCCCGTAGCTGCTGCGAACGTCCTCCGGATCCCGGAGTCAGAGGCCCAGTCCGCTGCACGAGCCGCATGGCTTCGGCGACAGCGCCGTAGTTGCTCACCACCAAGCAGTAATAAGCATCAAGCCAGCCATCGTTCAGCAGATCTACGGCGAGATTGACATCCGATCCCTTCTCCTCGGTCTTGAGAAGCTCCAGGGATTGAACCCGTCCAAATATGCGAAGGTCCGCGGGGGTGTTCGCCCGATAGGCAAGGGCCTCCGAAGGGGCCCTGCGGTCGAAATCGCAAGGGGTGTGCTTCAATCCATGGCCTAGACCGGCAACGATGTTGAAGTGTCGCCGCGCCGCAGCCTAGAGGCGCACACACGCCGAGAGCTCAAGGAGGGACTAGTCCGCCGGACGAACGAAGGGAGGATTGTGGAGTGAGTGCTAGCCTGAGCGGACCTCGGTCAATGATCGCAGCGGGAGCGACACCAGCTAGTTGATCCGAGGATGGCGCAACCGTCCAAATGGGTCTTTTGATCGCCGATTTCGGAGAGGAACAGAATGAGGCTCCGCTACTACGCTGATACCGACAGCCTGTATTTCGGACTCAAACGGAGCCTGGGCACAGAAACGCGCGAAGTGTCCGACAGGCTCAATGTCGATCTGGATGCGGCGGGGGAGGTCGAGGGCTTCGATATAGACAATGAGTCGACACGTCTCGATCTATCCAAGCTTGAGTTCGAGGCGCTTCCCGACCGTTCATACACCGTGGCGTGACAGTTGTCTTTGAGTGGTGGCCATGCGAAATCGCTACGCGTGGATCCAGCCACTGTGAACCGTCGGTGAGGTCGGGAGACTGGGACGGTCAGGCACATCGCAAAGACACGGTCCTCAGAATGCGTTAGCTTGAAACGCGGCCCAACCCCGGCCGGGTCCATAACGAACTTTCACCACTTCCGAAGACATGACGGCGATCGAGAAAGGAAGAAACGTGCTGCCGTCGTACCTGCATGCGGAGGGGCAGTTCCCGCTCTCGAGCCCAAGCCACCCGACAGGGGCCGGCTGCTGCAGGACCCGACTTCCGGCTCAGTCTCCATCCGTGCCGAGACGATTCGAGAGTCAACAAACAAGCGATTCGGCGAGGCTCCGTCGGTGGGCCGCACATCGATTTCGGCAGTTGGCCCTAACCCTGGGCGTGGCGGCATTCGTTCCTGGATTGCTCACTCCGTCCCTACTCTTTGGCGCCGACCGCGCAGTCGAATCGGAACAACCACCGAATGGCTCGATGGGGGTAGCCATTTACGGTGACGAGGCACTGCACTACGAGGTCATCGACGGCCTCGCAATTCACGACGGAGACATGGTTCTGGGCAGGGTCAAGGAGGTCGTCGAAGCCACTCGCAGATGGCGGTCCGGGAAGCCGTCTCCGGGCCATTTGCCCGAGAGGAGGAACCTCTCGGCCGTGGGCGGGGATTACCTCTGGCCGGATGGAATCATCCCGTACGAGATCGAACCGGGCTTCACTGCGAGAGCACTGCAAGACATTGAAGAAGCAGTCCACGAATGGAATTCCAGAACAGTCCTCACGTTCGTCGCACGGACAACCGAGTCGTCGTTCGTCCAGTTCCGACCCAGCTCGTCAACTCCGTCGAGGCCGGCCTGCAGCGCAGTTGTAGGCTACCGCGCCACCGGAGCGCGCGCAGTGTCGCTTCGGGATCCCCAAGGCTGTGGGATAAGGGCCACGGTCCACGAAATCGGGCACGTGATAGGTCTGCGCCATGAACACCAACGCAAGGATCGGGACCGACACATTCAGGTCTCCGACGTGCTGCGCACGGGGCCGAGCAGGTATTCATACGTCAGCATCCGCCCGGTGGGCGGACCGTACGACTACGCCTCGGTGATGCACTACTCCTCAGGAATCGACTCGATTCCTCCCGGCATGCCGATCAGGTCGTCGACATGGTTGTCGGCGGGGGATATAGACGGAGTGGCCCGACTGTATGGAATGCCGCCGACCTCGACAACGATCTCAACGAATCCACCGGGGCTGGAGATTATCGTTGACGGGTACCGCGTTGTCACCCCCGCCACGTTCGACTGGGCTGCTGACAGCGAACACGTGCTGCAAGCCCCGTCTCCCCAGTCGTTTGGAACCGAGCGGTACGTCTTCGGACGTTGGAACGACGGAGGCAGCTCCGAGCGGACGATCACGGCCGACCCGGATGTCACCTGGTACGAGGCCAGCTTCGTCGTACAGAAGCAGTTCCTCGCTTGTGCCACACCGGCAGGAGCGGGTCATGTGACGGTGAGTCCGGGATCGAGCGGCGGCTTCCATACCCTGGGGTCGCCGATCAAGTTTGAAGCGGTCTCGGAGCCGGACAGCGGCCTCCAGTTCGCGGACTGGCACTGGAACAATTCCACGACGCGGCACGGGCAGTCCAAGAATCCTGCTTCCGTCGAGAGCGTCAGTCGCTTAAGTGGCTGGACGTCCTACGAAGCCCGTTTCAAGGCCGGTCCGTTCTTCGTGATCGAGACTGACGTCGACAAAGCGCGGATCGAAGTCGACGGCAGGTCCCGGAACTTGCCGTTCGCGGTCCATGCCGCGGAGCATCAAGAAGGCATCAGCGTCGATGCCCCCGAGACGATTCCTGTGAGCGCCGGATTCCGGTACCGCTTCAAGGGGTGGAGCGACGGAGCGGAGCGCGCCCACACGGTCGATGTGCCGGCGACGGGCGGATCCCTGCGACTGGATCTCGTCCGGGAGTACGTCATAACCGGGCGTCCGATCGGCAGAAGGGATGGGGATGCCGCGCTCCAGATCACGCCGGAGTCCGAAGACGGCTACTACGAGCAGGGAACGGAGGTGACGATGACGGCCGTTCCGACGGCCGATCGGCATTTCGCCGGATGGGTCGGTGCCGTATCCGGTTCCGAGTTGGTCCAGACCGTCGAGGCGGACGCCCCGAAGGCCGTTTGGCCCGTCTTTACCGAAAGCCAGCCAGTGGCCCCGGGCGAATCGATCGACGTAACGCTTGCGGCTACCGATAAGTTTGAACTCCACAACCGTTCGGACGGCTACAACGTCCTTGTACCGAGCGACGCGAATTCCTTGACCGTCACCTTCCAGTCGACCACGCCCGGAGCCGAGGTCGATCTGTACATTTCTCTCGGAAGGGAGGTCGTCGAGCGGCAAGACGACGGAGAGACTGAAGCGATTATTGCGGACTTCGAGTCGAAAACGGCGGGCTCCAGCGAGAGCGTTACGATCAACCGGAGTTCAGTTCCGCCGTTGATGAACGAGATCTACTCCATCGGCCTGGCGGTCCATCCGACACAGACCCCAATCCAGGGCACGCTGTCGGTGGAGATCCAGCGGAGCGGGATCACCGGAGCGAGTCCGACAGCGCTGACGTTCATCAGCACCAATACGAGCGATCCTGCCCCGCAGACGATCCGACTGAGCCACGCCGTGACGGGCTCCGTCCGGTACCGGATCGATTCGAGCCTCGCATCGGTAACGGCCTCCCCGCGGGAATGGACTCAAACGGACTCAGGAATGACTGACATTGCCGTCACTGTCAACAGTGCGGGTCAGGAGCTGGGATCCCACCAGGGGACGCTGACAGTTGTCCGGGTCAGCGAAGACGAAACGCTTCCCACGGGGATTGAGATTCCGGTCCTAGTGGGAATCATTGACGGCAGTTTCGGTACGACCAGCGCTCCGACAATCAGCCGTGTCCGTCTCGCCAGCCGTCCAAGTAGAGGGAACACGTACGTCGAGGCCGAGCAGATCGGGGTCGAGGTGCACTTCGGGGAACCCGTCGAGGTCACCGGGACGCCGCGGATGGCTCTCGCAGTGGGCGAAGAGATTCGGCAAGTGGATGGCGCCGGGAGCGGCACCAATCAATGCGGAGGGCACGAACGAGTCCTGTTCCGCTACGACGTGCAGGCCGAGGACATCGACGCGGACGGCGTCGGGATCGCAGCCGATGCCCTGACGCTCAACGGAGGTGCCATTCGGAGCTTGGCCGGGACGGACGCGAATCTCGATCTCGGCGCTCATGCTATCACCGCGGCGCGAGGCCACAACGTCGACGGCAGCTTGGTGCTCCCACCGTGGGTATCCGATGTGAGGATTGCGACCGAGCCGCAAAACGGGACGGCATACGGTGCGGGCGAATGGATCCGGGCTTGGGTGCGTTTCGACAGAGAGATCGAAGTCTCCGGCACCCCGCAACTGGGAATGACCATCGGTGGCCAGACAAGGCGAGCCAACCACTATGCCACCGGCAGGACCACCTTGTGGTTTCGCTATGCCGTGCAGTCCGATGACTTGGACAGCGACGGCATCGGGGTTGCCGCCGACGCCCTAACACTGAATGGCGGCACGGTCCGAGGCCGCACCGGTGCCGACGCGGAACTTGACCTCGGAACGCGGGCCATTGCCAACGCGGAAGGGCATGCCGTGGATGGCAGCGCGCCAGCCACCCTGGTCGTCCGCAGACTGCGAATCCATACCGAACCGCGGGACGGGGAGGCATACGGGACAGGCGAAGAGATTGGCGTCAGGGTGGAATTCACCGGACCGATCGAGGCGTCGCGCGCCGTGCAACTGGAGTTGGACGTCGGCGGCCACGGGCGCCCCGCTGTTCTCGACGGAACGAGCACATCCACGTTGGGCTTCACGTACCAGATCCGATCGGGAGACCGGGATGCGGACGGTGTCGGCATCCCCGCGGACGCGCTGCAACTGAACGGAGGGTCCGTTTGGAGCCCTGCCGGGGCCATAGTGGACGTCGGTCTCGGCGACCACGCTATCGGCAATGCGGCCGAGCACAAGGTGCGTGGCGGCGGGTAACGTTGGGGGACACCGGGAGGGGCTGATCCCGGCAGAGACATGGCCCGCGACGGGCTGGCACCGCCCCGATCCGTCACCTAGATTCCGCAGTTGAGTCCCGCCCACGGCCCTCAGGCTGGCCTGAATTGGTCGCTTGACCGCGACATCCCCGCCTAGCCTGCTCTGGCTCAGGCCGGCAACAGCTCAGGCGGCGGATCCAGCACCTGTCCTTGGACATATCTCCGCGGCACATACCCCCGAATCCGGGAAGGGAGCTCGACCGGCATCGCCTGAGGCGCAGTTTGCAAGCGGTCCCTCAACAAGCACGAGATCTGTGAGTTTCAAGCACCTCAGACTCTAGGACTCGTGAGAGGCCGGGCTAAGGCCGGACATGTCGCTGACCGTGTGGATTCCGCAGAGGATTGATCGATACGTGAAGAGACGAGGACAGGCAGCAGCGTAGCTGTTCAAGTGTCAGCAGCGTTCCGTGCTCCGTTCGCTGCGCCAATCGCACGCTTGGGCGGCAGAGTGTGCTGATCAAGGCAGATCTATCGTTGGCCTAGCAAGTACAGGCGTTATTGCCGGGCCGGACTTCGACCTCGATGTATCCCACCCGGCGGTTCCAATCTGGCAGCACTCGCCCTTGCTCCATGAGCACAGCGAGCGGTCGTCTCAGGACAGGAGCGCTGGCGTGGTACATTCAATCCGCATCAGATCGACTGGGGGTATGGGACGAGCGGCCTTACCATACCCATCCGGGCGACGATCCGGAGCCGTGCTATAGAAGTCGTATCCGACTGCGAGTGCTGCCTGCCTTCCCGGCAAGCGTCACAGCCGCTGCGATAGCGCAGAGGCGCGGCTCCCGCTAGCCACCAATGATTCGGTTTGCAGTGAACAACCCCTACGCGGTAGGTGTGGCGGCCCTCGCCACCGTCGTGCTCGGGATCACCTCGTACCAGCGCCTCCCGGCCGACCTGCTGCCGATCTTCAAGACCCCGGCGGTCCAAGTGGTGACGTTCTACCCCGGAATGCCGCCCGAGGTGATGGAACGCGACATCATGAGCCGGCTCGAACGCTGGACCGGCCAGTCGGTTGGCATCGAGCACCAAGAGGCCAAGGCCATGTTGGGGGTCTGCGTGGTTAAGGACTTCTTCCGCGAAGGGATCAGCCTCGAGACGGCCATGAGTCAGGTGACCTCCTACGCCGTCAGCGACATGTTCTACCTGCCGCCGGGCACGATCCCGCCGATGGTCATGCCATTCGACCCGACGGCCTCGGTTCCGCTCTGCTTGGTGAGCGTGTCCAGTCCGAGCATGGACGAGAAGCAGCTCTACGATATCGCCTATTTCGAACTGCGCAATCGCCTGCAGTCCATCCAGGGCGTGATCGCGCCGGCGGTCTATGGGGGCAAACTGCGGCGCATCCTCGCCTACGTCGACCGGATGCGCCTGGAAGCGCGCGGGCTGGCTCCGATGGATGTGGTCAACGCACTCAAGCGGCAGAGCGTGTTCATTCCCGCGGGCAACCTCAAGGCCGGCAATCTGGACTACCAAATCTTCGCCAATTCCATGCCGGCGGCGGTCGAGGACCTCAACGACATGCCGATCGAAGTGCGCGACGGGGCACCCATACTCGTGGGCGATGTCGCCGAGGTGCGCGACTCGAGCCAGATCCAGAGCAACGTGGTCCGCCTCAACGGCAGACGGCAGGTCTACATCCCCATCTATCGCCAGCCCGGTGCGAACACGATCGAGATCGTGAGCTCGATCCGCCAGAACTTGGAGCGCATCCAGCAGCGCCTCAAGGAGATGGATGCGTCAGCGCAGGATCTCTCGATCGAGGTTGTGCTCGACCAATCGGTGTACGTGCGCGGCGCGCTCAGGGCGTTGCAATGGGAAGGGCTTCTCGGAGCTGGCTTCGCCGCACTGATCGTGCTTCTGTTCCTCCGCCGACTGCGCTCGACGGTCTTGATCCTGCTGAGCCTGCCTCTGGCGATCCTAGCCGCCCTGACCGGCCTCTATTTCAGCGGGGCGACGCTCAACGCGATGACCATCGGCGGCCTGGCCTTGGTAATCGGCATCTTGATCGATCAGGCCATTGTGGTCGTCGAGTCCATCGTCCGCCATGTCGACGCAGGTCAGCCTCCTATGGAGGCGGCTCTGAAAGGCACCTCGGAGGTGGCAGTGCCGGTCTTGGTTTCGACCGTCACGTTCTGCATCGTCTTCTTCCCCGTGGCCTTCCTGACTGGTATGGCCAGCTACCTGTTCAGCCCGGTCGCGCTTGCAGCGACCTTTGCGATGGGAGCCTCGTTCCTGTTCTCCATCACCTTGGTGCCAGCCTTCTGCGCGCGCATCCTGAAGGGCAACGCTGGGGAGGCCCGGAACACGGAGGGCTTAGCGCTGGCCAGCGCATACGAGGGACTCGTCGCAAAGCTGATACCGCGACGCTGGGCGGTGGTCTGCGGCGCTGCGCTTCTGCTGGTCGCATCGCTGTACTTGCTGCGCTCGACCGGCACGGAACTGTTCCCGGCCGTGGATGCCGGGCAATTCCAGATCACTGTCCGGCTGCCGTCCGGGACACGCATCGAAAACACGGAGTCGAAGCTGGCCGAGATCGAACAAGTGATCATCGCCGAGATCGGCCAACCCGACCCGTCGGACGAGGAGCGCTTCCCTGAATCGAACCTGCGCATGCTGATCAGCAACATCGGCGTGCTGATGGATTGGCCCGCGGCCTACACTCCGAACACCGGTCCGATGGACGCATTCATGCTGGTCCAGCTGAAGAACAAGCCGGGCCACCCAGGATCTTTCGAGTACGTGGAACGGCTCCGCTCGAAGCTCAATCGCGAGTTCCCCAGCGTCGAGTTCTCGTTCGACACCGGCGGCCTGCTCACCGCGGCTTTGAACCAAGGCGAGCCTGCCCCCATCCACATCCAAGTGTCAGGCAGCAATCTGGAGACCTCGCATCGCATCGGGACGATCATTGCTGAGCGCGCCCGCGAGGTGGAAGGGATCACCGATGTCCGGATCGCACAGAGGATGGACTACCCGATCCTCGACGTCGAGATCGACCGCGTCAAGGCCGCCATGGCCGGCGTCGACGTGGAAGACGTGATGAAGAACCTGGTGACCGCCACTAATTCCAGCATCGGCTTCGACCCCGCGTTCTGGATCGACGAGAGAAACGGCAACCACTACTTCATCGGAGCGCAGTATGGGGAGGAAGACCTCGTCTCCGTCGAGACCTTGCGCGACATTCCGATCAGCGGATCGCGAGCTGACAAACCGGTCTCGCTGCGCACCTTGGTCAATCTGAACCGCGACACAGGGCCGGCCGCCATCAGCCATCGCAACATCACGCGGGTGATCGACATCTACGCCACGGTCCTGCCCGGCCACGACATCGGCTCGGTCGTGGCGGAGGTCGAACGGCTGCTGGGCGATTCGAAGGATCTCCGACCTGTCCTGCGCGAATCCGACCGAGGGGCGTATTTCGAGGTCACCGGCCCAGAATTCGCCGACGCTGGCTACAGCTACAGCCTCACCGGAGAGGTCGCCACCATGCACGATGTGCTGGAGCAGTTCCTACAAGGCTTCTTGCTGGCCGTGGTGTTGGTGTACCTCGTGCTGGTCCTTCAATTCCGTTCGTTCCGGGATCCGTTCATCGTGATGCTGGCCGTTCCGCTCGGCCTCATCGGGGTGAGCTGGCTGCTATTCCTAGGCGGCAATCCGCTGAGCATGATGTCCGCAATGGGCATCATCATGATGGTCGGGCTGGTGGTAGCCTACAGTATCCTCCTGGTCGATTTCGCGGATCGTCGCTTGGCCGGCGGCGCGGCACTGCGGGACGCGATAGTCGAGGCGGCTCGCGTGCGGCTCCGCCCCATCCTGATGACCTCGCTAACGACGGTCTTGGCGCTAACGCCCATGGCCCTCGGAGGCGCAGGTGCGGAGGCCAACGTCCCACTGGCACGAGCGATCATCGGCGGCGTGCTGAGCGCAGCAGCGCTGACGCTTGTAGTAGTCCCGTGTCTGTACGTGATCCTCAAGCGGCCCGGCCCGACGCCTCAGGAGACGCTGGCATGAGCACCCCTAGGGCCTTGCTCGCCCCACGAGCCACCGTTGCCGTCACGAGCGAGACCGGCGCAGCGGTGCAACGGCCGCGCGGAATCTCTCGGCCGCGGCCTCACAGGACGTGCTCTTACGCAGCCCTCGCCCTCGCTTTCACCGGGCTAGGCTGCTCCTCGGGCAGCCTTGGGCGGGCCGACGCAAGCGCAGACGAGCCCGCCACCACGCATGCCCTCGACGTGGAAGTCGTCTCACCGGCGCGCGGGGACATCGTGCGCACCATCTCGTTGCCTGCCAGCATCGAGGCCGACCAGCAAGCGGCCTTGTACAGCAAGGTCAGCGGTTACTTGGAGAGAATTGCAGTCGACATCGGGGATCGCGTGCGCCAAGGCCAGCTTCTGGCCAAGATCGACGTGCCCGAAATCTCCGATCAACTGCGCGAGGGCGAGGCCGGACTGGCCGCCGCAGCAGCCGACCGCCGCATGGCGGACGCAGAATTGGCAAGCGCCGAGGCGCAATCCAAGCTTCGCGCGCTCACCTACGAGCGCCTGCAAGCTGTGAGAACTGCAGAGCCGGATGTGGTGTCCCAGCAAGATGTCGACGAGGCCAAGGCCCAATCGGACATGGCGGCGGCGAATGTCAGCGAAGTCGAGAGCCGGATCCTGCAGATCGACAGCAGAATTAAGCAACTAGAAGCCGCGAAGCAGCGCCTCCAGACACTGCTTGGATTCGCCGAGATCCGAGCGCCGTTCGACGGGATCGTGACGGATCGCTTCGTCGATCCGGGGGCGTTGCTGCAAGCGGCGATATCCAGCGATTCGGTTCAGAAGATCGCTACTGTCGCAAAGGTGGATAAGGTACGCGTCGCCATAGACGTGCCGGAGTCCGAGGCGCCGCACGTGCGGGCGAGCGGTGACGCGACGGTCGTGATCGATGCCATGCCGGGCAAGCAGTTCCATGGCTCGGTGAGCAGGTTCTCGCGCTCGCTCAATCCGGCCACCCGAACGATGCGGGCAGAGATCGACCTGCCCAACCCCGACGGTTTGCTCCTTCCGGGCATGTTCGGACGCGCCACGCTCACGCTCGCTATCCGGGCCGGTGCGGTCACGGTCCCCGCCGAGGCGCTGCACGCCGAGGGCGAGCGCTCGTTCGTCTACCAAGTCGTCGGAGGCCGGGCGCGCCGTGTCGATGTCGAGACTGCACCCGGGGACGGCATCGATATCGAGATCACAGGCGGACTCGATGGCGGCGAACGAGTCATCGTAGCCGCAAGGGAGCCGTTGTCGGACGGCACGGCCGTCCACGCCGTCGAGGTGAACCCGGAGTCCAGGCCGTGACCGCCAAGATTCGGTTATTGACTCTGATCGCTGCAGCGCACGCCGCCGCCTTTCCGGCCGCAGCCGAGACTAGCGGAGAAGTACGTAGCCTGACGCTCGAACAAGCGATCGAGACAGCGCTGGCAAACAACCCCAGCCTGAGGCAGTCCGCCATCGCGATCAGCGAGGCCGAGACGCGTGTCACGCAGGCTCGCGCGAGCATGCTGCCGCAAGTCGATGCCGGCGGGCTAGCGAACCAGGGCCTGACAGGGTCCGCCAACCTCTTCGACCTGCATGGCTTGGCATCCTCGCCCGAGCCCAGGAGTGGAGCGGTCTCCGTCAACGTGCTCCAAGACATCCTCGATTTCAAGCGCAGCAGGTTCGAGAGCAGAGCCCGGCGGGCCGAGGTGGAGTACTTCGAGCAAACGCTCCGCGCCGACCAAGCCAGGTTGGTGCTGGAGGTGCAACGGGCCTACTTCGACGGCCTGAAGGCGCGCAGGCAGCTCTCGCCGGCCAGCGAACTCGTCAAGCGGCGCGATCTGGAGCAAGCCCGCGCCAATGCGCTGCTCGAGGCAGAATTGGGCACCAAGGTAGAGGCCGACCAAGCTAGGCTCAACGCATCCGAGGCCCAGCTCGGGCTCACGACGGCGGCCGAAGCCGAGCGAAGGGCACTGGCAAGCCTTAGGACCGTCATGGGGGAGGAGGTCCCCAGCCGATTCCAGCTGCAAGAGCCTGCAATCTCGGAGGACGGCCTGGACGCGCTCGAGTCTCTGCTAGCCAGAGCACGCGAGAACCGCGCCGAACTGGCGGCGGTCGATGCCAGAATTGAGGCCGCGCAGGAGTGGGTGCGCCGCGCCGAGCGCGAGAAGTATCCTCGGCTGATGATCATGTTCAGTGGCGGCTGGACACGCTTTGCCGAACTGACCCTAGGCCGGCTGCTGTTCGGCGCATTCGGACTCCGACTGCCGCTCTTTACCGGCGGGCGGCTGGAAGCGGTCATCGAAGAGACCAAGCTGGCGGTGGACAAGACCGAGGCGATGCGCGACGAGCTGCAACAAGCGATACAGCTCGAGGTTGCCACCGCACACAGCCAAGCGGTCGCGACTCTAGAAGCGGTACAGGCGGCCCGTCTGGCCCTGGAGCAAGCTCAAGCGATGGCGACCCTGGCCGATCTCCGCCACCAGCAGGGCCTGTCTTCCCGACTCGACGTAGTCGTTGCAAGAACGAAACTCGCCGTGGCCGAGAATGGCTTCCACCAGGCTCGCTACGACCATGCGCGCGCCACGGCAGAGCTCGGCTTCGCCAGCGGCTCGGCATCTCTCTGAGCGGCTGGCCGGGAGGGGGCCGCCGCCGAGCCAGCGCCGCTTCGTGATACCTTCATGCCAATGACCCGCCTCCTGACCGCGCTCCTGCTCGTCTCGCTGCCCGCCGCCTTCGCCGCGGACCAGCCCAACATCATCGTCGTCCTGCTCGACGACCTCGGCTACTCGGACCTCGGCTGCTACGGCGGAGAGATTGACACGCCCAACATCGACGCCTTGGCCGAGGGCGGCGTCCGTTTCGAGTCCTTCTACAACTCCGCGCGCTGCTGCCCGAGCCGGGCCTCGCTCATGACCGGCTTGTACCCACCACAGACTGGCGTTGCCAGCTTCACGACGCGCGAGCCGCATCCGACCCGCGGCCCGGCCTATCTTGGGCGGCTCAACGATCGCTGCGTAACGCTCGGCGAGACGCTTGGCGAAGCGGGCTACAGCTGCTACTACGTGGGCAAGTGGCACCTGCACAACGAGACCGGACCGACCCAGCGCGGGTTCGAGGAGTTCTTCGGCTACGCCTTCGACCACTCGCACGACCAGTGGGATGCCGACTACTACGTGCGCCTGCCCGAAGGGCGCAAGAAGGAGATTGATCGGCCTCAAGGGGAGTTCTACGCGACCGACGTGTTCAGCGACTACGCGCTCGAGTTCATCAAGCAAGGCCAGCGGCGCGACCAGCCGTGGTTCGTCTTTCTTGGCCACTCCTCTCCGCACTTCCCTGTCCAGGCGCCCCCGGAGAGCGCGGACAAGTACGTCGACACGTACCTGCGGGGCTGGGATGTACTGCGGGACGAGCGCTACTCTCGCATGCAGCGAATCGGACTCGTGGATGGCAAGCGTTGGACGTTTACGGACAGGTCGCTGGTGCCGGTAGACCGCGAAGATATCGCGAACGGGTTTCCGGGCCAGCCGAATCCGGCGTGGGCTTCCATCGAAGAGCCGCGAAGGAAGGACCTAGCGCGGCGCATGGCGCTGTTTGCGGCGATGGTCGAACACGTGGACAGAGGCATTGGCCGGATTGTCGACCACCTGCGCGAGAGCGGTGATCTTGACGATACGCTGATCATGCTGCTGAGCGACAACGGCGCTTGCTACGAATGGGGGCCCTACGGCTTCGACGAACGTAGCCGCCAGGGAGTGACGATCCTGCACACCGGCGACGCCCTGCGCAACATGGGAGGGCCGGGCTCCTATCATTCCTACGGAAGCGGCTGGGCCAATCTGGGCAATACCCCCTTCCGGCTGTACAAGCACTTCACGCACGAGGGCGGCACGGCCACTCCGTTCATCGCGCACTGGCCCGCGGGAATCCGCAAGGCCGGAACTTGGGTGCGCGAGCGCGGCCACATCATTGACGTGATGCCGACGCTGCGCGCTGCTGCCGGCGCGGACTACCCGCTGAACTTCGCGGGACGCAACGTCCAGCCCGAGGAAGGCGTGAACCTGCTGCCGGTCTTCAACGGCGAGAGCCTTTCCGACCGCCCCCTCTACTTCGAACACCAGGCCGCGCGCGCCTTGATCCAGGGAGATTGGAAGGCCGTCTGGGGCAAGCGCATGCCCGAAGAGATCGATTGGGAGCTCTACAACCTCAAAAACGACCGCAGCGAGACGACCAATCTGGCCGCTCGCTTTCCGGACCGCGTCAAGAGCATGGCAGCGGAGTGGGAACGCTACGCCGAGCGCACCGGTGTAGCCTGGGAGGACTAGCCGGACCGTATCTGACGCCGGGGATGACGCCCGCCGTCAGGGCTTTCCAATCGTGCGCTCGAAGAATGCGACCACCATCGCCATGAGGCTTTGCGGCGTGTCACCTTGCATGTCGCGAAAGCCGTGGTCTGCATTGCTGACCTTGTAGAGCGTGGTATCGAGGCCCGCGGCTTGCAGGGCAGCGTGCAGCAATTCGCTTTGGTTATACGGCACGGATTGGTCGTTCTCGCCGTGCATGTGGAGCATCGGCGGATCGTCCGCCGTTACGTAGCTAACGGGATTGGCCCGCTGGACCTTGTCGGGATGATCCTGAATTGGAGCCCCGATGAATCGCGATTCCGGCGAATCGGCCGCGTCGTGGTCGATGCGGCCCGGAAAGTCGTTCATGCGCAGGAAATCGGTGGGCCCGAACCAATTGCAGACCGCATCGGGCCTTGAAGAGACGCCGGCATTCTCTTCGTGCAAGCTGTCCCATTCCTCCACTTCGTGGGCGGTTCCGAGCAGAGCGACCAAGTGCCCGCCGGCCGACGATCCCCAAGCGCCGATTCGTGCGGCGTCAAAGCCGTAACGCTGCGCGTTCGCTCGCACCCAGCGGAAAGCGGCCTTCACATCGGCGATGGCCGCTGGGAAGATCGCTTCACCGCTCAACCGGTAGCCCACCGAGACAAGTCCATACCCGTGATCCAGGATCGGCAAGGAGCGGTTGATGCGATCCTTCGAGCCGCCCCGCCAGCCGCCCCCATGAACCCACACGACCACTGGCACGGGTCGCTCGGGCCGTGGTTCCCGAGAGTAGACATCGAGCAGCAATTCTCGTCCGTCGACCTCCGCATAGGTGACATCGGCCTGCTTGACGATCCCGGGGGGCAACTGTTGATTGGACCCGCGATCCTGCGCAGCAGCAGGCCAAGCGGCGGCGAGGAAGCCCGCGATGGTCAGCAGGACTAGGGCAAGGCGATACATGGCGGTGCATCCAGTGTAGGCCGCCTCGGCGTTCCGGGGCAGGTCGAGATCAGCAGTCGAGCGCGAAGCGATGCTCCCCCTCACGGGCAACGGACAGTCTCGCGATGGCGGACGCTTCCCTCAGGAGACCGAATCTCAAGCTTCTGAATGCCCTCGCACGAGGCATCGATGGTAACGACCGAGTGCGCAGCAATCTCGTCGAGCAATTGTTCCACCACCGCAGGGACCTCCTGCACTCCCCTGACGAACACTGCCCGCCCGCCGGTCGTCTGGGAGAACTCGCTCATGCCGTTCTGATAAACCTCGTTCAGCTGGTCATACTGCCTTGCCAAGTGCAGGAAGAATAGTGGCGCCTGCGCGCCCTCTAGGCGGTCCACGATGGACCGAATACGCTCCAGAATCAGCTGGCCGCGGAATCGCCGGCTCAGATCGCTGCTGTCGCTCGGGTTGACCACAGGGATCGTGTAGTCGCCGCGGTAATCCTCGATCTCACCGTCGGTGATGAACAAGACCGCCACGCGCACGTCGGCCGAGGCGAGCGTCTGGTCGGCGATTTCTGAGACCTGCTCGACGACATCCATCAGCCCGGGCACGCCGCGAACGTCCAGCGACCGCAATTTCTCCAAGAGCTTGGCCCGGCCCCTGACCGGGTCCAGAATCACCCTGAGGCCGTCTTGCGCGGACATGACGCTGACGAAGTATTTCGGGCCGAGGCTGGTGAGCTTGGCTACGAGTGCGTCGCGCGCGGCATCGACGCGGTCCGGAAACTTCACGGTATCCATCACCAGCAGCAGGATGAGGTGGTCCTCCGCCGTCTGCACGGAACGCACAGCCGCGACTTCACCACCGAGGGAAACCGCTATCGCCTGCTGGGGGTCCTGGCACCAAACGGCCGTCTTGAGCACCTCCGAGAAGGCCGGTGAGGCGAGAAGCGCAGCAAGTACCGCGAGCCGGACAGCGCCCATTCTTAGAAGTTGTAGCGCAATCCGAGCTGGAGCACTCGTCCTCCGCGCGAACCGATGATCCGCCCGGCGTTCACGTTGCGGGCGTTGGCTGGGCCGATCTCGTTGTCAGGGTCGTACCAATTGCCTTGATTGAGGAAATTGAAACTCTGCACGAGAACCTCCACGCTCTGTTCCTGGCTGAGCACGACCCGCTTGGTGATCGAAATATCGTGGTTTCGGTAGTCTGGGTTCCGGAGCGTGGGGTGAGAACGCGCCACATTGCCTAATGCAAAGTCCGGCGGATCGACGAAAGCATGTGGATTGAACCAGCGGCTGGGCCCCGGATCCCGCACGTGCGGATTCATGCCGGGCACCGCGTCCACTTGCAAGAACCGCACGATGCCGCCGGTGTTGTTGAACATCGGCTCAAGCACGATTGGATCTCCGCTGTACCACCTGGTGTACCCGCTTACTGTCCAGTCGGATACCAGCGTGGCCAGCGGTCCGCGCCGCCCTAGCAGGGGCCTGCCCGGCCCTATGGGAAGCTCATACGTGTAGCTCAGCGAGAGCCGCTGTGGACGGAATCCGACGCTGTGTGCCCAAGCGCTCTTGCGGTCGTGCGGATTCTGCACGCCGCGCCCCGAATAGTCGTCCTTTCTCCTGCGGTAGGCGTAGTCGAAGTCAAAACTCAGTCCGTCTCCAGTGCGCTTCCGCAAGGTGACTTGCCCCTCGTCGTAGTGCAGCCTGCCCGATGGGTACTGGTAGTTGGCGCGGATCTGCTGGAAGTGCGGGAAGGGGCGCAGGGACCGCCGAAAGGCCTCATCGTTGAGGCGGTCGCGGTAGGCCAGCGCGCTCAGAGGAACCTGATTCAGCGAGACGATGTGCCCCCCTACTAATAGATCGCGCCCACGGGTCGCGCGTCCCCGCGCGCGCAGCATAAGCCCCTTGGGCAGCTTGCGCTCGACTTCGAGAGATAAGTGGTTGAAGTTCGGCTGTGCGGCCGTCGCCGGAATCATGTCGACGTCGGATCCGTTGGCGAAGTCGTTGCGCAAATCGGGCAGCGGGTTGGTCAGAGCCGGAAAACCCTGAGCCAGCGTCACCGCGGGTACCAACTGGCGGTTTTGCGATACCGGGAAACGCCGACCCGAAAAGCCCTGCGTGGCGAACGGCCCCGAGCGCAGGCTCACGGCACTGTACGAGCGCAGGAGACTTCCGCGCACGACCGTGCTGCGACTCTCGGTGGGGCTCCAAGAGATTCCGATCCGAGGCTCAGTGCGGACCCGGTAGGGCTGGAACGCCCTGCCCTGGCCGTTGCGGCCCGCGAATACCAGGGCTCCCGGAGTTCCAGTGGCGTCGTTGATGGCCGACAGGTCGAACGAGGACTGCCGATCGTACTTCTCGGTGCGGGGCGAAGTGGCGTCAACGGTTACCCGCAGCGACAGAGTCAAGTTCGGACGCACCTGCCACTGGTTGCCGACGGTGTTCTGAAAGGACTTCCGGTGGAGGTATGCAGGCTGGGGCTGGTCGGTCGCCTCAGCCCGCCACGCCTGCCCGAGCAAGTATGTCGCGAATCCGTCCCCGGTGTTGTTGATCCCGGGCAGGCCGGTCAGCCGGTCACTGAAAGAGAACGTGCCCGAGGGAGCGTCGAGTTCGAGGGTGCCCCAGTCGACCAAGTTGGCGGTGCTGGCGATCGTCCAGGTGTGCTTGCCTGCACGAAGGATCAGCTCGTTGTCGAAGTCGTACACCGCTAGGGCATTGCGCAAGTACGAGCGCTGGGACGGCCCCATCCCGGTGTAGCCGCGGAAGCGCAATGCCGGGAAGACCTTGCCGTTGACCCCCTGCAGGCCCAAGTCCCGCGGCAGGTCCTGATCGCCGAGCAGGGAGTTTGTATCGACGATTTCGGACCGAGCCTTGACCGACGCCCGGTAGGTGAGGTTCGCCGTCAGGTTGACCGTGTCCGACAAACTCACGCTGCGGCTGACAAACTCGCGATCGGGACGGGCGTAGTTCGCGGCCGTGGGGTAGATGTCCAGACCGTCGCTGAACCCATCGGAGGAATTGATGTTGAGCGTGACCTTCTGCGAGTCGCCGAGGTTGTGGTCAACGCGGGCGATGAATCCATCGGGCGTATTGCGCTCGGACGGGTTCGACCAGTAGTTGTTGCGATAGAAAGGCCCCACCGCGGTGTTGGGCAGCGGGTACTCGCGGTTCGCCGCCAGCGCGACGCTGTCAAGGCGCTGTGACGGGATGCGATTGTTTGGAAACGGATCCCGCACGTGCTCCAGGTTCGACCGACTGACGCGGCGCGACGCATCGTAGAGCGGGTTGGCTCGCGTGGACGCTGGATCGTAGATTGTCAGCGCGTTTCCCGCCTTGTCCACAAGGTCGGAGAAATCCCCGAAGCGTCGCTGCGCTGTGGCCAAGGTCCGCAGGTACGAGCGTCCGACGCGCTCTCGCGTTCCCTCGTACGAGAGCGTGAAGAAGGTGCGGCCCCGCCCGTCGTACAGCTTCGGCACGGCCAACGGACCGTTCAGCGTGAAACCGAATTGGTTGCGACGGCGCAAGTTGCGGTCGCCGCCGCGCTGGACGACTTCGTGGGGCACCGCGTCGAGCGCATCGTTGCGGAGGTACTCGAATACACGTCCGTGCCATGAACTGCTGCGCCCGCCGACAGCCGCCGTCCGTTGCGCGTCGCTGGCAGCTCCCGGGCGCAGTCCTGCGCTAGCTGTGATCAGGCGAAACGCTTGAACAGCCTGTCGAACCTGTGCCATCTCAGGCCGGTCCTTGCGGCGAACTCGGTCTTGCTGAGCGCTCGCGGCCTCGGTAGTCTCCAGCGATTCGGACACGCCGGCCGTCGCCGCCACGGCGGCTTGCGCAAACACGCCCAGCAGGGCGGATGCCAATGCGACCAGCTTCATCGAAGCAGACCAGCCTAGAATTCGAGTTTACAACGTTCGGCCCGACACCGACTCCCCCGGGAAATCTGGGGAGTTCTTGTGTCCCTCGCACCAGGGACGGATTCGAGAGTCAGAATAGCTCTCTGGCAGCCTCCGTTTGGGCGTTGGGGTCGACCCCGCAACCCATCCTCGGCGGTCTGTTGGCCACCCCCGGGCGCGCTCATCCGCAACAGCAGGCCATGCGCTCGTCTGCGCGGCCCGGGCCTAGCTCGTCCTCAAAGAGATGGAACGCTGATCTCTGAGGATTCCCAATGCGCCATACTACACGTGTGCCGGCGACCCTTCGCATTGCTGTCGGTCGCGGTGCCGGCCATCATCGATTCCGCCGCACGACATCCATAGAAGCTGCCCAATGTCATTCGAGCAGATCGCGGAAGATAGTCCTGTAGGAGCCTTCAATCAAGCGAAGCGGAAATGCCGAGAAACGTTGCAATCGTCGGTGGTGGAGTTTCTGGGCTTGGGTTGGCATGGGCACTGCAGCAAAGCCCCGAACGATTCGATTTCCGGCTATTCGAAGCGAGGTCCCAGATCGGTGGTAACGCGGTTACAGCCGATATGCCGCAAGACGACGGCAGTTTGATACCATTCGATATTTCTGTCACCGCTTGCATTCCATCTGTATACCATCATATCCTTCAATTTATGGAAAAACACAGTATTGAATTAGTCGATACAAGGTTTAGTTACAGTGTCAGATATCGAGGTGAAATTTATGCTCACAATTTCGACTCAGACATTAGGAGGAATTTGCAACCAGAGATCGAGAGATTCCAGAAGCTCTTGAAACTCTTGAAATGGTTCGGACGACTCACCCGATCTAGATCTAGGCTCCTCAACTCTCTCAATCCATTCAACTATGTCAGTATGGGGTTTGTTCTCAACTTGGGCCGATTTTCTGGCGATTTCAGATACAAGATACTGAAACCCATGTTCGTCAACTTCTTGATGGCAACGAACGTGTTTGACATGCCTGTTTCGCTGTTCTCCCGATATTTGGAGTTCTTTGACATCGAATCTGCAACACCAATGCAAACTTGGGAGCGGGGCACACGGCGCATCTATGAAGAATTGTCGGCCTCGTTCAAGGACAAGATATACCTCGACCGTCCGGTCCGAAGGGTATACCGGCGTCCATCAGAGGTCGTCGTGGAAGACGAGAACGGGAAGACAGAGACATTTGACGACATAGTTTTCGCGTGCAACGCGAATCAAACATTGATGATCCTAGACAAGCCGACCCTCTTGGAGAGCTATCTGCTCTCTTCAATCCGTTACGAGAGTGAATTGCACAATCACACGATCGTTCATTCTGATGCTTCAGTTCTGCCGGAAAACGATGTCGAACCACTTGCCACGCGAAGCAACCACGTCGAACAATATGGCGTGAGACCGGACAACTATGAAATCACCTACATCATGCATAACCAGCAGCCTTGGGCAAATCGATCAGACAAGCCATGCTTGGTGACATACAATCCCATCAGTCATATCAGCGAAGAGAAAATCATCAAGAAATGGTGGTTTCAGCACATCGTTCACGATGTTTTCCACGTATCTTTCCTAATCCACATGTTTCGCTTTGTTCAGGGAAATCAACGAACATGGCACTGTGGAGCTCATACTTTAATTAACAGTCAAGAGACCTGTTTCGTATCCGGACTGGCTACGGCGAGGCAACTTGGATCGGAGTATCCGTTTCAAGATCCTGAAACAAGAAAGTGGTTCAACTATTACGGGCGCATGATGTACGGTTGGCGCTTCAAGAAAGCTTGAACAAGTCCTTGACGGGATCACTGTGCCTCGAATCCACGTGATGTAGTTGACGCTCCTCAGGCCAGGAAGAGGACAGCCATTCCGTGCGGATGTCACTCCACCCACAACCGCTTCGGCCAGCTCTCAAGGCGGTCGCCCTATCCACGACGACGCCGCATGTGGCGCTGCCTCGGGGGCGTTCCTTGATTCAGTCTGCGAACTGTGACGGAGCCCCGGGGCAGCGAGCTCGGACCAGTTCGGGGCAGGCCGATCTGGGGCGAGTTGCCTCGACGCTGTTAGATGTACTCAGTTTGGGCGGAATCTGGATCCGCACTCACAGTGTCAAGAGTGTATACTTGCTGTAAGCTGGCAATAAGAACTCTACGCTGGCAATAAGAGATGTTTACTAGGCTGGATAAGTCTGTATTGCTGCTAAAGCCTCGCGGCTTTTGTGCGGGAGTTGTACGGGCGATCGATATCGTTGAGCTGGCCCTGCAAGCCTACGGGCCGCCGATCTATGTCCGCAAGGAAATCGTTCATAACCGCTTTGTCGTGAGTGACCTCGCTTCGCGGGGGGCTGTGTTCGTGGACTCTGTGGACGATGTTCCGGCGGGAGCTCGCCTCGTCTACAGCGCCCACGGTGTCGCTCCATCGGTGCGGCGGGACGCGGAAGAGCGGAATCTCCGGGTGATTGACGCCACGTGCCCGTTGGTCACGAAGGTGCATCTGGAAGCGGTCAGGTTCGCCAAGTCACACCGCACGATCGTGCTGATCGGGCACCGCGACCACGACGAAGTGATCGGAACGGTTGGCGAAGCCCCCGACCAGACGATTGTGGTGTCCACGCCGGATGAAGCCGAGACAGTGCAGGTTCCCGACGGCGATATCGCCTACCTCACCCAAACCACTCTCAGCCTTGACGAAGCTCAATCGATCATCGCCGTGTTGAAACGCCGGTTCCCTCAGATCAAGGGGCCCCCTGCCAAGGACATCTGCTACGCGACCGAGAACCGGCAAATCGCGATCAAGCAGACTGCGCCCGAGGCAGATGCGTTGCTGGTCGTCGGGTCGCAGAACAGTTCCAACTCGGCGCGAATGGTTGAAGTGGGAGCCCAACGCGGCCTGCCAAGCTACTTGATCGACGACGAGAAAGACATCGAACCCGCTTGGATCGAGACCGCAAGCACTGTAGCTGTCAGCGCCGGTGCGTCGGCACCAGAGTCGCTGGTGAAGAGGGTACTGGAGCGCTTGGGAGGGATGGGATTTCGCGACGTGATTGAGGTCGAGGCGGTCGAGGAGGATGTCCATTTCCCGCTTCCGCCAGAATTGAAACAGGCGCAAAGCCTGATGCAGGTCTCGATCGAATAGCAGGCCTATTCTGCGATTCGTAGTGTCGCGCTCGTAGTCCGAGATCGGCTCTGAGACTGCCAAGACGCTAGCCGAAGGCTTTTTCCGGTGGACGGTGGAGTGCCGAAGAACAGCCGGCGGGAGATGCGCGACCCTTGAGGACCGCTCGAGGCCACATCGGAAATTGTTGTGATCGCCTGAACGAATCCCGCAGGCCAAGCGGCTAACGCCCCTGCTGAGCGAGATCGCTTGGGACGCCGGGAGAAAGACAATGCAGAATCGCACAGACCAGATAAAGCAAGCCGCGATGGGCTTCTACGACCAGATGTTCAACAAGTGCCAGCCACGGGCCGCGGTCGAAGAGTATGTGGGCGAGACCTACACACAGCACAATCCCGGTGTCGGGGACGGCAAGGAGGCGTTCATCGACTACTTCGAGCGGATGGCGAGGGAATACCCCGGCAAGCGCGTGGAGTTCAAGCGAGCCATTGCCGAGGGCGACCTAGTGGTCTTGCACTGTTACCAGCACTGGCCGGGCGACCACGACTATGCGGGCATCGACATTTTTCGATTCGACAGTAACGGAAAGGTCGTGGAGCATTGGGACGTGCTCCAGATCATTCCCGAAGAGGCGGCAAACGACAACGGCATGTTCTGACCAGACGGGCGTGAGGGCTGTGACTGCCTCCCCGAGGTGCCGTTGGCTGCATTGGCCGCGGCAACTTGAGCGGCTCGATATCTACCCAGCGCGACACCGGGATGGTGTGGGCGGACAGGCAGCATGTGAGGGCTTCCTGCGACCCAAGCTGACTCCACCCAGCCACATGGATAGCAGCGTGACACGGACTCCGGCATGCCAGCAGCGCACCGTCAGAACATCTAGGACCACGAGCTCGGCACGCGACCCCCAGCAATTCCCGTACTCGTCCATAGCCGACAGATAGACGCTCGTCTAATCGGCAAACGGACGCTACTCTAACTGGCAAACGGACGCAGCTTCCCGAGGGCCGGGTGGAATCTACTGCCCGCGATTGCTATTTCCCTCGATACAGGCAGCGCTGCTCGACACGCGCGTGGCCTGCCTACTCGCCCAGCACCAGTGCGGCAAGACAACACTGGTCCGGCGACTGGATCGAAGTGCCCGACCTCGAGTCGGCTCATCAGCAAGGTCCGCCCGATGGCCTAGAACGGCAATCACGGACGAAGGCGGCTCTCAAATTGGAGCTGCCCAATGAGCGGCCATTCTCTGCCTATCATCGGCCCTCATACTGATCCAAGGCAGCTCCGGAGCCCACGCTGCCCGGCACAGCACTCCTCGGTTGGCGCGTCACGCCTCGGCGAACAGCTGCCCCAGCCGTTCCACCTCTGCTGGCTTACTGTCGGCGATGTTCTCCCGCTCGTGCGGATCTGCCTCGCGGTCAAAGAGTTCGCGGCGATTTCGAAAGCCCTCGACGAGTTTGTACCGATGATCCTGCACCATGCGAAACCGCCCCGCATGTGCTCGCTCCACCTTGAGCGCGGAGCGCGCGAAGTCGCGGTGCTGGCCGCCCCCTTGGTCCAGCACACTCCGCAAAGAGCGACTCTCCATCTCGGGCGGCACAGCTAGCTCGGCCATGTCGATGAAGGTAGCAGCCAAGTCCATCAGGCTGACCAGAGCGTCGCTTGCCTGCCCCTGCGCGATGCCCGGGCCGGCCATCACTAGCGGCACTCCCGCCGAGGCCTGAAACGGTAGGCTCTTTCCCCAGAGCGATTTGTCGCCCAGCATCTCTCCGTGATCACTGGAGTAGACGACGACCGTGTTGTCTAGATCGCCGCGCTCGCGCAAGCGCTCTTGGAATGTACCCAGCCAGCCGTCGATATTCTCCACCATCGCAGAGTAGTTCTGGCGGATGAGCACGTGCTGATCGAACGGGAACGGGCCGTAGTAGTCCCTGGGCTGCGGGAAGTCCTCGATGACCCGATCAGGCCCGCGGTACTTCCGCTCCATGCTGGCAGTGATGTCCATCGGAGGATGCGGGCCATTGAAGTTCACCACCAAGAACCAAGGCGCCTCGTCAGGAGCCCTGCCCAGCAGCCTGAGACCCTCCCTAGCAGTGAAATTGTCGAGGTAGTGCTCGTCGTCCAAGGGGCACGGCTCGGTCATGCCCCACCAGTTCTCTTCGCGAGGCTCAGCCCGGCGCTGGATGTCATCGGCGCAGATGCGGTCCAGCGGAGGATCCAGCTCGGATAGGTACGCGTAGTAGGGTTCCTTCGGCCCGACGGTCCCTCCGAAGTAGCCCCCGCCCTTTCCCGCCGTGATCTGCATGTCTGAGAAGCCCCACTCGTCCATGTTCTTCTTGCCATCGAGCGTGCGCCCTTGGGCTCCCTTGTGCAGGTCGATTTTTCCGGTTGCCATCGTGCGATAGCCGCTCTCGCGCAAGTGTTTGTAGAACGTGGTGATGGCCGGATCGTAGGGATCCCGGTTAACCTCCACCCCGCAGTTTTCGTACTCCATGCCTGACGCGAGGCACGAGCGCGACGGGCCGCATACCGGCGAAGCCACGATGGCTTGGGTGAAGTCAACACCGCGACCGGCGAGGCTGTCGATGTTGGGGGTGGGCACGGGAATTTCCGGATTTCGTCCGAGCCAGTCCGACCGGTGCTGGTCCGAGAGCAGGAACAGGAAGTTCGGGCGCTTCGCGGCGCGCGGCCCAGGGAGCGAGTCGGCGCACGCTCCGAACGAGACGGCTGCGGCAGTCGCAGTCGCAAGCACCTCTCTTCTCGAGACCAACGAATTGCCCGAATGCATGAGCGTCCCCCTGTGGCTCACAGATAGTTCCGGAAGCCCGGTAGCGAAGATTGTACGGCAGAGAACGGGTGCACGGCGGTACTGAAGACCTCCCGATCAAGCTCCGCCGGATGCCTACGGCAGGGACGGGCCCGAGGGATCAATCTACCCGAACTCCTCCGCCACAACGTCTCGGGAATCTTGCTGTCTGGTCGTTCCGACTCGAAATCTTCTTGCGCGTAGAGAACTTGGCGGGAATCATGCCCGCGTCCGCGTCTTCCAGGGCGCAAGCGGGACCGCATAGCTCATCGACGGGCCCGCCTACTTGCAGTCTGGGACTTGCGAGAGTTTCCCAAGGGGAATAAAATCTTCCCGAGAGGACCAATCCTCCAATTCCCCGGGAACCCGTCATGCGAATTCTCCTGCTTGTTCTAACCGCCGTCGGCCTGTGCATCGCTTGGCAATGCACTGCCCCTCCAGTGGTCGAGATCGTGTCCGAGACCGAGACGCTCAAACTAGTCAAGGACGGCATCTGGTTTCGCATGGGTGAGCGAGATCAGGGGCATTGCAACAACGTGGTGATCGACATCGGCGATGGCCTGCTGGTCGTAGACGCGAACTTTCCCAGCGGTGCCAAAGCACTCATGAAGGACATCCAGCAGGTGAGCGAGAAGCCCGTCCGCTACGTCTTTGACACCCACCACCACGGCGATCACGCTTACGCCAACGCAGTGTGGACGCGCCAAGGCGCGACGACATTGGCGTACATCGGCGTGGCCGAGGAGATGAAGCGCTACGAGCCCGCCGGGTGGCAGGCTGCCGCCGAGGCTCGTCCCGACGTAGCGGCAGTTGGCGCCGACACCGTAGAACCCCCGATGGAAACCTTTGAAGTCGTTCCACATACGCTCGAGGGTGCCAGCCGCAAGGTCGAGTTCCACCATTTCGGGTGGGCCCACACACGCGGAGACGGAATGGTCTTCCTGCCAGACGACGGCATCCTGTGCACAGGCGACGCGATCGTCAACGGCCCGTACAACTTCACCGGGCACTCCAACACCGGCAACTGGCCCAACGTGGTCAAGCAAGCGGAGGCGCTCCAGCCCGCCACCATCCTTCCCGGGCACGGCCCCAGCGGCGGATCGGAGATCGCCGCGGGCCAGCGGCAGTTCTTCGAGGAGCTCAATGCGGCAGTCGAAGCCGCGTTCGCCGACGGAAAGTCCCTCGAGGATGTCGTCACGGTAGAAGACGGTGCCGGAGCCGATACCACCATCGAACTCTCGGACGAAGTCAGCAACTGGGTGGCGGACCGCTTCGCCGAACAGGTCCGCGTACGCTATGCCGAGCTAGCCGAAGGCACGCCACACGGCGAGATCGTGGGCGGGCCCTAGAGGGCGAATTCTCTACGGCAGGCGCAGGCAAGCATTCGCGATCCAAGCATGCTGAACAAGAGGATTGGCCCGCTCCGGTCTCTGATAGCCCTATCAGTGGTCTTCGCCGGGGCGCATGGCTGCGCCGAAGAGACGGACTTGACGCGCCCACCGAACGTCATCTTCATTCTTGCTGATGACCTCGGCTGGGCTGACACTGGCGTCTACGGCAGCCAGTTCTTCGAAACTCCCCACATCGATGCGCTCGCCCAGCGCGGCATGACCTTTACCAATGCGTACGCCGCCGCGGCAATCTGCTCGCCCACACGCGCAAGCATCCTCACTGGCCTGCACCCGGCCCGCATCGGGATCACTACCGCCGCGGGTCATCTCGAGCGCGAAGTCTTGGAAAAGAGCCTCCGCCCCCGTGCTTCAGAGAACCAACCGGCTCTCAGCGCCAACAGTTTGACTCGACTCAGCGTCGACTACTTCACCCTAGCGGAGGCACTCGGGATGGCAGGCTACCGCACGGCGCACTTCGGCAAGTGGCATCTCGGTCGGGAGCCCTTCGACGCCTTGAACCAAGGATTCGAGATCGACTTGCCCCACACGCCCGGACCGGGCCCATCCGGCGGCTATCTCGGACCTTGGAGCTTTTGGCCCGGAGCGGGATCTGAGGGCGAGCACATTGAAGACCGGATGGCGACCGAGGCTGCGGAGTTCATCCGTCAGAACAGCGGCCGACCGTTCTTCCTCAACTACTGGTGCTTTTCCGTGCATGCTCCGATTCAAGGCAAGCCGGACCTCGTGGAAAAGTACCGAGCCAAAGCCGACCCGAGCATGGCCCAGCGCAATCCGATCATGGGTGCAATGGTTGAGAGCTTGGATGACGCGGTGGGCTCGCTGCTTGGAGTGGTCGACGAGTTGGACATCGCCAACAACACGATCATCGTGTTCTTTTCAGACAACGGCGGCATGGTCCATCGCCTCAATGCGGGAGTGCCGGTGACAAGCAACGCGCCGCTGCGCAGCGGCAAGTCCTCGATCTACGAAGGCGGCGTCCGCGAACCCCTGATCATCGCCTGGCCGCCGTTGGTCGAGGCAGGCTCCCGAACCGAAGAGATCGTGCAAAGCATCGACTTCTTCCCGACCCTTCTGGAGTTGACGGGAGTGCCGCGACGGGAGGGACAGTCATTCGACGGCGTGAGCATCGTGCCGGCACTCGGTGGCGAGCCGCTCGAGCGCGAGGCGATCTTCGTGCATAGCCCGCACTACACGCCGGCCACGCTCCACAGGCCCAGCACCTCAGTGCGCCGCGGAAATTGGAAGCTGATCCGCTTCCACTGCGACGGCCCGGGCCAACACGACCGCCACGAACTCTACAACCTCGCTGAGGATGTCGGCGAACAGGTAGACCTATCCGGACAACAGCCATCTATCGTCAGCGAGTTGAGCGCGCTGCTTGATCACTTTCTGACAGATACCGGAGCGGTGGTGCCCCAACCTAACCCACGATATCGTCCCGGAGCCAACCCATTCCCTAATGGCCCGGCCCTAAGGGACGATGGCCCGGCATAGCGCCGCGCTACACATTGGGCCTTGGTAGTCCTGCCTCTTCAAATGCTGCAGCCATCCGTTCGTAGCACAGATTCGCCGTGGCAATCGGCTCAAAGTCCGAAAGCCTGTGGATCTGTGCGCTGACCTCGACGGTCGCATACCCCTCGTAGCCCAAGTCGCCCAGCTGCCGGAACATCTCGACGTAGTCGGTCGGGCCATCGCCGGGCAGCAGGAACTCGTGCTTGGCAGGCGTTCTCCTCGCATCCTTGAGATGGATGTAGGGGCTGACGGGGATCAGCGCCTGCAGCGATGGCACCAGCTCGTGCCCTGCAAGCCAGAGGTGGCTGTAGTCGTAGGTGCAGCGAAAGTGCCGACTGCCTACTTGCTCGACCAGCCACAGGCTCCGTTCGACATTGTTCACAGCATCGCCCACATGGGGCTTGAAGCAGATTACGGTGCCGCCATCTCCGGCCTCGCGAGTCAGTTCGCCGATTTCATCGACCATCTGGTTCTTGACCGCTTCCCACTCTCCGGGCTCACGCCCCAAGACGGTCTCGAAGATGGGCGGCTTTCCCGGCACGATATCGTTTCCGAGGTCGATTGCGCGGCGTAAGCGATCCACGTTCTGGGCACGCGTCTGCACCGGATCCATGAGTTGGAGGTTGTCAAGGAGTGCCGGCAGGGCAAGTCCCAGATCGGCGAGCATTCCCCGCAGCCGACCGCGATCGCCTCTGGTGAGCTGCCGGGGCGCTGTCGGCCAATCCGGCATCACCGCGAGTTCGACCCCGTCATAGCCGGTGCGGCCGATCAATTCCAGCGAGTCCTCCCACCTGAGCATCCACAGCGCATAAGTGCCGAAGCTCAGCCCGACGGGCTTGCGTGCCGCCGCAGCACCCGCGACGCCAGCGAGGCCAGCGACGAATCCGCGTCGAGTCAACGCCGGATCTTGGAAGACGGCGCAGTGCATGGTCGGGCCGCTCGATACCGATCCGCCGCGCTCATTCGGACCCGCTTGCCGGTGTCAGGACTCAACCGCCGACGTAGGTTGGGCGGGCAGAGGCTTGGCTCAGGTCGCGCTTCCAGTCCTCCAAGCCAGCGCCGGCGATCCGCTTGGCGCGCTCCCTAATCGCGGTGAGCTGCTTGTCGTCATACTGCGCGAACTCGCGGGCGATGCGCACATCATCCTCGATCTGCCCGATGGTGGTGCAGCCAACGGCCAAGCAATGAACGGGCAGACTCAGAACGTACTGGATGCACTGGCGGACGCTGAGTGACTGCAGCAACTTGGCATTCGCCAGTCCCTTCATCCCCTGAATGCCCAAGCCTCGCTTGCGTGCCTCGGGCAGGACGATCTGCTCGAAACTCAGGTACGAAGGGTCAGCCGGATGCAATGGCATCAGGATCGTGTCGTAGCCGTCGTACCGTTCCAGCATCGCCATATGCACATGGGGGTCGCGGTGGCCAGTGAAACCGATGAACCGGCACTTGCCCGCCCGCTTGGCCGCCTCGAACGCCTCGATGGCACCGCCGGGGCCGAAGATCCGATCGACTTCGTCCATCTCGCCGACAGCGTGGATCTGCCACAGATCCACGTAGTCCGTCTTTAGGCGCTTGAGGGAAAGATCCAGCTCCTTCGCAGCCCCGTCACGCGTCCGATCCGTGCTCTTGGTGGTGATGAAGACATCCTTGCGGACCGCCGGCAGCACCTCCCCAAACACCTCTTCGGAGCGTCCGCTCCAATAGCTGTGAGCGTTGTCGAAGTAGTTGATGCCCAGATCGTAGGCGCGGCGGGTGATGGCCTTGGCCTCTTCGAAGGAACACAGCGGAAAGCGTCCTCCCGCCTGTCCGATCACGGTCAGACTCTCCCCCGTACGGCCGAATGCGCGCGTAGGAACGTCTCCGCGCTGGCCGGCCGATGCGGTCGTTGCGAGAGCGGCTCCGGATGCACCGGCTAGAAACGTTCGTCGATCCATGGCTGTCTGCTCCGGCCCGATCATACCATCTAGCCGTGTGCGCCGAGCGCGTTGACGAAGACGGCGTGGAGACTGGCCAGGTCAGACTGGAACGCCCGGCCAGGAAGTTGGCCCGCAGCTACCGGCTGCCGGAAGATGCAGACGACTCACGCCGGGAATCTTCCGGCAGCGGGCGCAGCGGCCTTCGCCGTCAATCTTCCAGCTGCTCGCCCGGCTCGGGCAGCCAGAAGCTGGTGATGAAGCCGATCGCGTAGACTGCGGTGCCCACCACCCCCGCCGCGAAGGCCAGCTTGACGAATTCGTCGCCTCCGGGAGCGATAGTCGCGAGCTGGGTCGTCAGAAGCGCCGCAAACGTACCAAGCATGCGGCCGCCGATGTTCGCCGCAAAGGACTCGCCAGTTCCGCGCAACCTAGTCGGATATACCCGAGGCAGGTAGTTCCCCCAGAAGCTGAACTGCGCAACCGTCACCAAGCCGGCCACGAACATGCCGACCTGGAGCATCACTAGGTTGTTCGTGGCCGCATAGAAGAACACGAGCGGAAATGCGATCAGACCGGCGATCTGAAATCCCCGCAGCAGACGGCCTCGTGCCACGATCATGACCACCAAGATCGCCAGCAGCACGCGCCCTGCTACACCGCCGACCTCCTGAATGGCTTGCACCTGGCTCACAGTCTGCTCTTGCAGCAAGCGAGTGGCGTCCCCCACCAGCCCGGGGACGATGCGAGGCACGTGCTGTATGGCTCCGAAGGCCGCCCCGTAGCTGCACGCCACCAGAATGGTCGTCACGACGGTCGTTCGGAAATAGCGCGGCTGGAAGATTTCCCCGATGCTGGGCCGCCGCAGCGCGCCCTCGGCCCGCTTCTTCTCCCACATAGGCGATTCGGGCAGGAACGGCCGGATGATCATCAGCGGAATCGCCGGGATCAGGCCCGAGATCAGGGTGTAGCGCCATGCCTCGTGGCCGCCGTAGATCTCCGGGAACGAAGAACCGTACGTGACAGCCAGATAGTAGGCCCCCGTGACCAGGATTCCGCCCACCGAGCTGAACGCTTGCGTCCAGCCGAGCACGGCTTCGCGCTGCTTTTGGTCCGCGAACAGCTCGGCTAGCCAGGCGATAGCCGCCACGAACTCGACCGACACGCCGATAAACGTCGTGCAGCGGAAGAAGAGCAGCATCTCGGGGCTGGTCGAAAACCCGGCCGCGAAGGCCGAGAAGCCGTACAGCAGGATGCTCCAAACCAGCACGCGGCGGCGGCCCAGCTTGTCGGTCAGCCAACCGCCTAGCAGCCCGAATATTCCGCCGAAGACGGCCGGGGCGTAAAACAGCAGGCCGACCCAGAAGTTGAAGGCCGGCGAGCCGGGCGGGGCGTCTGCCAATTCCAGCAAGGCGGGCCGCACGATGAGCGGCAGCATCAACAGC
Source organism: Terriglobia bacterium (assembly GCA_009838515.1). GTDB lineage: Bacteria > Acidobacteriota > Terriglobia > Bryobacterales > UBA6623 > VXMF01. Next base: position 173,692 of record VXRL01000040.1, read on the forward strand.
TCGTAGATGTCGAATGCGAATCCCAGAGCGGCGACGAAACAGATCAGCCACTGCGTCCGGGTCAGGCTCGGGAGGTTCATTGCGCTATAGCCTACACCCTATGTCCGAGGAAGTGCCCCGCCGGCTAGAGGACCAAGTCGTCGGCGCGCATGCCGCCGCAGCCGCCCTCTTTGAACGGCCTTGGACACTGGCCGGTGTAGCAGCCCGAGCCGCTGAATCCGTCGGGAGGCTTGGGGCCGATGAACGCGATCCACTCCTGCACCTTGGAACGCACCTGATCCGCAGACGCATTCTGCTTGGCAATCATGTATTGGCTCAAACCCCAGATCGTGCGGGAGATGTTGCAAGGGCAGCAGCAAGTGTAGGCGCTGTTGTCGGAGCAGCAGGGGGCGGGGATATTGCCCAGTGCCGCTTTCTTGACAGCCTCTTGCGAGTCGGTGAGCGGGATTTCCTCATACCAGCGCATGAATTGCCTAGATTGGGCCTCGACATCGCGGAACTCGATCTCGGCGGCCCACAGCGCATCGCTGGTGGCAGCGAATAGGCCAGCTCCTGCAAACAGCCAGAATTCTCTCCTGCGCAGCTTCACTTTGATCATCCTAACGCACCTGACGGACCCGGTCCCTGTAGCGGGAAGGTTCGCCGCGCACGACGCAGCGGCCATCCGAAGAGCGGATGAACCACGCACTTCCCCGCCACATCTCTGGACAGGTATGCTCGTTGCTGGTACGACTCATGACAGCGACAGCAACATCCAAGACACGCGTCGCCGTGGTAACCGGCGCAGGGAGCGGAGTGGGCCGACACAGCGCCCTGGCACTGCTCGGTGACGGATATCGCGTCGCCCTGCTCGGGCGACGCCACGCCGCACTTGACGAGACCGCCGCTCTCGCCGAGGACAGCAGGCGGTCCCTTGCCATCCCAACTGATGTCGCAAGCGAGGCCTCGGTCCGGTCCGCTTTCGAGCAGATTCTGGAGCGGTTTGGCCGCATCGACCTGCTCTTCAACAACGCAGGAGGCAATGCCCCGCCCGTGCCACTAGAGGATCTGACGTTGGAGCAATGGGAGGGAGTCGTTGACGTCAACCTCACAGGAATGTTCCTCTGCACCCGCGAGGCCATGCGCATCATGAAGGCACAGAGCCCGCGCGGCGGTCGAGTCATCAACAACGGCTCGGTATCTGCCCAGACGCCCCGCCCGCACTCGGCAGCATACACCGCTACCAAGCATGCCGTCACCGGCTTCACGAAATCCGTCGCCTTGGACGGCCGCGCGTTCGACATCGCCTGCGGACAGATCGACATCGGCAACGCCGGCACTCCGATGACCGCGAGGATGTCGCGCGGGGTCTTGCAAGCCAACTTCGAGCTGGCGCCCGAGCCGACGATCGATGTCGATCACGTGGCGCGCGCCGTGCTGTACATGGCCAACCTGCCCCTTGACGCCAACGTGCTCACGATGACTGTGATGGCGACTCAGATGCCGCTTGTCGGAAGAGGTTAGGAACCGGTCGTCAGTAGTCGTTGCCTGCCAGGCTGCGCTCGACCGAGCGCTGCCAGGCCTCCATCGCTGCCAGCATCGCACCGACCCGCTCTGGCTGCTCGGACGCAAGGTCGCGGCGCTCACGGGGATCGGCCAGCAGGTCGTACAACTGCGGCGCCTCGGACCGGATGCGAATCAGTTTGTAGCGGTTGCCGGTCCACGCTGCGCTGCCTCCGAAGTTCTCAGTCTTGGCGACCGGGTGCTGGAAGTTGACAAAGTCGATGCCAGGGTTGCGGGTGGTGGGCGTAGTGCCTCGGGTTAGTTCCGCTGGCATCCAGCGCTGGTTGCCAGTCTCCGCGCGACGGTCATAGATCCAGAATCCAATGGCCGACCCGCGCTGCGGCATCTCATTTCGCAGGATCAGGGGGGTGATGTCGGCACCGTCCAGGGGCCGGTCCGGTTGCGGATGGCTGAGGTCGAGCAACCCGAGCAGCGTGGCGAATATGTCCGTCGTCACCACCGGGACTTGTGTATTCCGAGGCCGGGGAATCTTGGCTGGCCATTCTATGATCGCCGGCACGCGCAGCCCGCCCTCGTAGATCTGGCCCTTGCGCCCGCGCCAGCCGCCGTTGTATAGGTCCCTCCGTTGCTCCTCGGGGATACCTTCCACGGTGATGCCGTTGTCCGAGGTGTACCAAAGCAGCGTGTTGTCGGCGAGACCTCGCTGCTTCAAGGCCGCCCTGAAGCGCCCCAGTGCCCGGTCCATCGCTGTGATTTCGGCAAACCGGGCTGCCAGATCGCTTCCCGGCACATCGGCGTATAGCGCCAGATCCTCATCGGTGGCTCGGTACGGACTGTGCGGCGAGCCGAACCAGAGCGTGATGAAGAACGGCTCTTCACCATCGGATCGGACAGACTCGACGAAGTCCAGCGCCGCATCCACGCAAATCTCCGAACTCTCGCCCCGTATGATTTCCGGCGGTCCCCCATTGCGACTCAGCGGCGGGTGCATCTCGAAGAAGTTGTCATGGGCGAGGTACTCCTCGTACCCCATTCGGGCCGGGTTAGTGGGCGACTCGGCCTTGACCGCTCCGACATGCCACTTGCCGAAGTGGCCAGTGCGGTAGCCAGCGGATCTCAGAATCTGGGCGATCGTGATTTCCTCGGGCCGGGTGGTATGGTTCGGGGAGAACACGCCGGAGCGGTTTGGGTGGCGGCCGGTCAGGATTGACGTGCGGGTCGGCGAGCAGGTCGGGGCCGCGGCATAAAAGCGGTCAAAACGCAGGCCGGACGCAGCCATCTCATCCAAGGTGGGGGTCAGCAGATATGGATGTCGTTTGTAACCGACCTCTCCCCAGCCTTGGTCGTCTGCCAATGCCAAGACGATATTGGGCAGGTCTGCTGCCGCGACGGACACAGGCGACGTCAAGGCGAGCAGGAATGGAACCAAATACATGCCAACTAGTTTCGCGAAGTCACCGACTCGATCGGAGCACTAGCGGACCGCATGTCATGCTTGGTTCTCGCCATTCGCCCATGGCTCGGAGCGTCACCGGTCCGATGATGCTAGCCCTCGAAAGCGAACGCTCATCGAATCGCCGTGCTGGCAGCCGCCCGAATCGCACTTCCGTCGCCCTAGCAGAGCAGCGGCGAAGCGCAATGCCGCGACGAGCGCAAGCCTGAGCCAGTCCATGCGCCGTCCAAGCAAGAGCCCAGTTCGTGAGCCGAGTTGAAGGCCGCTCTCGTGCTTGGAGCAAAGCCTATCAGAACAAGCTCGTCGACCGACCATTGCAAATGCGCCGATGCGCTAGATTTGTCAGCGATGCTTAGGTCAACCTCATGCCCCCGATTCGCTTGGGTTGTCGCGGTCTTGCAAGTTGGGAGCTTGACCGTCGCGGAGAAGCCGGTTGAGACGCCGGTTGTGGACTAGACGGCCGGACAGGCGGCAGACTTTCACTCCTGATTCCTGGACCGCGTGGAGTTGGCCAAGCTGTTCGCGGCGACGCCCGAGAGAGGAACCTTCGGGCACCATGGCCGCCTCGCCTATCACCGGGGAGTTCTGTTCGCCGCTCGGGACAGCCACGCGTGCGACGAAAGTTCGTCGGGCCAGCGTGGCATGTCCCGCTACTCGACTGACGGAGGCGAGACCTGGTCGGCTCCCAAGCCTCTCTTCCCACCGCTTGCAGATCAAGTCCCCTAGTCGCAGGTCAACCAATCGAACCCATTTCAGACGTTGCAAGAATCGGCCGTCCTGCCTCCATGGACCCGAAGGTGGTCGCGAGTGTCAGGCGTCTCGATCCGGTCGCGTCCACGCAAGACGGCTGGGAGCTAACCTATCAGGGCCGTCACGATCGGAGACGGCAAGGAGAACAGATGCGAGACCAAGAGGCACTGCGCGAACACCTGATTCGACTCCTGGATTGGGAAGATGCGCATGTGAACTTCAACACCGTGCTTTCCGGCTGGCCCAAGGAACTTCGGGGCGCGAAGCTCGCGGGGTGTCCTCACACGGCTTGGCAACTCCTCGAGCACCTGCGGATCTGTCAGTGGGACATCCTCGAATTCAGCCGCAACCCAAACCACGTTCCTCCAAGCTTTCCGAGCGGTTACTGGCCGGCGGATGAAGCCCCGCCGAGCGACGCAGCCTGGGATGGCTCAGTGTTGCGGTTCCAAAGTGATCTGAATGAAATGAAGCGCCTGCTAGGCGACCCTGCGGTGGACTTGCTCGCTCCGATCGCACACGGTCAGGGCCAGACGATTCTCCGCGAGGCATTGCTCGTCGCGGATCACAACTCACACCACCTAGGCCAGCTAATCATGCTGAGGCGCCTGTCGGGGACTTGGCCCCAGCGCGACTAAGCAACCGGCCTCTCAGCAACTGTCGGTTGCGCAATCGTACGGCCCGTGATGGCCAGAATTCTTCAACTCGGCGCAAGCTAGCTGGGCTTGTACTTGTTGTGGTCGTCGCTCGCGTGGGCTCCACCGGGCGATTCTCTTAGCCCGCCCGCTAGCGGAGCCAGATTGGAGCCATCCACCGCTGCGCTCCAGAAGCCTGAATTCGGGGCCGACGTTCGCTCAAGAAGACGCCCCCGCGGCGTCTGCGAATGCTTACCGAGGGTTGGCACCCTGATCGACCAGCCATTCGAAGTTGGAACGCGCGACCGTCAAGGACTGGCATGCCCAGCAGCGGGGCTTGGAGCCGGCGCGCATCATCGGCTCGGGCGGGACGGTCCACTGCCCGCTTGCGGAACGGAAGCGCGGCCCAAACGCACACCCTCTGCAGCCAACTTGTCGAGGTTGGAGGTGCGGGCGTAGGGTTCGCCGTAGGTTCCGATTTCGAGGCCGTTGTCTTCGGAAACGATCGGGAGGACGTTCGGCCGACCCGCCGCCGGGCAAGGCAGAAGAGCAGCGGCGAACCGCGGTGCCGCGAGGAGCGGAAGTCTGGACCAGCCCATGCGCTGTCTAAGGAGCAGCCCGGCTCGTAAGCCCGAGTCGACGGCTGCTCGTGTGATTGGAGCAAATCCAATCAGGACGAGCCCGTCAGCTGGCCAATCCCGATGCGCTGATGCGCTAAGTTTGTCAGCGATGGTTAGAGCAGCCTCATACCTGCGGCTCGCTTGGGCAATCGCGGTCTTGCAATCCGGGAGCCTGATCGCCGCAGAAGAGGCGGTCGAGACGCCGGTTGTGGACTGGACTGCCGGACGGGCGGCGGACTTTCGCTACCAATTCCTGGACCGCGTGGAGACGACCCGGCTGTTCGCGGCGACGCCCGAGACAGGAACCTTCAGCCACCATGGTTACCTCGCCTATCACCGGGGGGTGCTGTTCGCCTCTTGGGACAGCCACGCGCGGGACGAAAACTCGTCGGGCCAGCATGGCATGTTCCGCTACTCGATCGACGGAGGCGAGACGTGGTCCTCTGCCAAACCTCTCTTCCCGCCTCTTGCAGACAAAGTCCCGCGGTCGGAGGCCAACCGATCGAACCCATTTCAGACGTCGCAGGGCTTTGCCAACATTGACGGTCAGCTCTATGCGGTTACCTGCGTGGACAAGGCTCTGGCGGAAAAGGTGTACCGCTTCAACGAGGTGACGCGCACCCGCGTTGGATTCCTCGCACGCGAAGTGAGAATAGACGGAACGCTCGGCGAAGTCTTCTGGCTATCCCAAACGGCCCCTCAGCCGGAGCCCGGCTATCCGGCCCTTCCCGCGGGCGACCGGGTGCTGGTGACGAAGATCAATGCCTACTTCGAAGAGCCGGCCAACCTGCGGCAGCTCCTCTTCAAGCCAAGACAGCACCCGGACTCCGACGATGAGCACCGGATGACCGAGCCCACTCAAGCCTGGCGCCTTGATGACGGCACGTGGGTGCGCCTTTACCGGAATCAGGGCACGATTCACGGAAAAAGCCGTTCCGAAATCGAGGCTTCCAGGCCGCGGCGTCACTACGCGGCCTTCTCGTTCGATGATGGCAAGACGTGGACAGTGCCGACACGGACGAATTTCCCCGATACGGGCTCCCGCGCCAATGCAGGCAGATTGCCGGACGGCCAGTACTACGTGATCAATAACCCTCTGCCGATGTCGGCCAGGCAGGGAGGCCGAGCCATGCTGGCGATTTCGCTTTCCCGGGACGGGCTCGAGTTTGATCGCATGGCCGTGATCCGCTTCGTCGCCCCGCCAACGCGCTACGCAGGCAATGCGAAAGGAGGGGGCGGATACCAGTACCCGCACTCAGTCGTCATTGGGGAGAGCCTCTGGGTGATCTACTCAGTGAACAAAGAAGACATGGAAGTGGCGCAGATCCCGCTTTCGCAACTCTATGCGATCACGAAGTCGTCGCATAGCCCGCGAAGCGGTACTCCTTGAGCGCGGCTATCGGGAAATAACCGTCACTCTTGACCCTGGAACGGTCACCCCTGTTCTCCAAGAAGACCTTCTAACTACTAAGCGCGAATGGCACACGATCCGCAGGTCGGGCAGTGGAGGCGCTGCGTTGACCCGTCGATAGGAGCCGCTGAGAACGGTAGTGTCGGAATGATCAAGTTCAGCGGCGCCACGGACTTTGGTCTTCGCCGCGACGTCGTCGTGGGAACGTTCCGTCGTCGTGACTCTGGTCTAATCCGACCGCTTGTTCGAGACCGACGGCTCAAGCCACCCGAGCGACACGAAGAATTCGTCCATGCGGCGGACCGTGTCTGTATAGGCCGAACCGTCGCCACGACCGTAATTGAAGAACCCGTGGATTTCGCCCTCGTAGCCGACCAACTCGCACCGGCTGCCGACCGATCTGACCTTCTTGGTGAAGAGCTCGGCCGTACTGTACAGGACAGTCGTATCAGCCTTCCCGTGAAAAATGATTGCCGGCGGGAAGCCGGACTTTACGTGATGGTACGGCGAGATCGACTCCGGTTCGACACCCGCCCGCTCGGCTCGAGAGGCGATCTGTTCCTTGTCCAATTCAAACTTTCCCGGCACGCTGGCCAGCACCATTCCGGGATTGAACAGTGCCAGCGCGTCGGGCTTCGAACTGATCGACTTGTCGCCGGACGGATCATCGTGGTCAGGCAGGGTAGCCGTCGATGCAGCTAGGTGTCCGCCGGCCGAGCCCCCACCGGCGGCGAGGCGGTTGGGATCGATCCCGAGCCGCTTCGCGTTGGCGCGGGCCCACCTGATCGCGGACTTTGCGTCCTGCACACATTTGTGGCCTTTGACGCCGTGACGGTCGAGAACTCGGTAGTCCGCCGCCATCGCCACCATGCCCCGAGCTGCGAGGTGCTTCGCTTGATGTCGAAACTGTCCCGGAGTGCCCCTGCGCCAGCCGCCGCCAAAGAAGAACACGATTGCCGGACGGCCGTCGGACGCCTTGTGCCCTTCCGGTTCGAAGATCCAAATCTTGAGGTCGGTTCCTTCGACGGACTTGTACGTTTCCACCCGGGCCTCGGGCATGTTGGGCGGGTAGTTCGATTGCTGTTGCGCAACAGCAATCGAACACAGAACTGTCGCGGCGAGCACGGTGCGGAGTAGCATGGACGCCTCCTGAAGCGAGCTGGCGTTTCAAACGCCGGACGAATTATACACTGCAGCGCCGGCCGACCCACGACAGGAGGCACCCATAGCACGCTTCGCTGATACGCGATATGGATGTCGCTCCGAAGCCGGTCGCCAACCAACCCGGGCACGACGTAGACATCAGTCTGAACGTCTGCGCCACGAGCGGCCCTGCCAGACGCGTTCAAGGCCCGGCCCTGCTCGAATCGCCGCTTGGGGGCTGCTCGGACGAGTACCGGTCCGAAGTGCGTCGGAGCCGATTCGAGCCATCCCGTCGGCTCAATCGCTGCAACTTACCGAGAGCATGGAGCGGGAGACGGGGATCGAACCCGCGACATTCAGCTTGGGAAGCTGACGTTCTACCTCTGAACTACTCCCGCTCGACGATCTGATCCTAACACAAGGGGCTCCGATCCGAACCGGATTACCTAGCAGGCTCAGCTAGCGTTAGTTGCCGGGAACGTGTCGATCCGGCCGTCGGTCCGGTTGGTCTCAGGCCCATTTCTTGACCCGGTTTGTCTGAACGATCGAAGGGCACGAGGCTGTTGCGCCGTTCGATGGTACGATTTCACCGTCCGGCCGATCGGGACGGCAGTCACCGGGAAGACTGCGGCTTGATCGCCGACTTAGGAGGATCCGATGAAGTACATTCTTGTCTCGGCAGCCGCCCTGCTCGTTCTAGCGCCCTCCGGCTGGGCGACAGACGCTCTGCAAACCGCCATGCCCGAGCAAGTCGGCCTTTCGGCTGAGCGACTGGCTCGCATAGACCGGGCGATGGAGGGTCATGTCACTGAGGGCCATTTTTCTGGGGCCATCGGCATGATCGTTCGCCGCGGCAAGATCGGGTACTTCAAGACCTGGGGCGATATGGACAAAGCATCCGGCACAAAGATGCCCGAGGACGCCATCTTCCGGATGTATTCGATGACCAAGGCGGTTACAGGTGTCGCCGCGATGATTCTCTATGAACACGGCCACTTCGCGCTCACCGATCCAATCTCGAACTATCTGCCCGAGTTCAAGACCATGCGGGTTGCGCTCGAGGAGACCAGCGGGGTGACCGATCGCCGAGACTCCCACACCGAGCCCGCAAAGCGGCAGATCACGGTCCGAGACCTGTTCATGCACACAGCCGGGCTGAGCTACCCAGGTCCCAGTGCGCCGGATGGGGAAAGGTACTTCGCCAAGACCGGTGTCAACCAGGCCACGACTCTCGAAGAGATGGTCAAGCGCATCGCCAAGGCACCCCTGGTCCAACAGCCTGGAACGACCTGGCAATACGGGTACTCGACCGATGTTCTTGCAAGGTACGTCGAAGCAGTCTCCGGGATGCCGATCGATGAGTTCTTTCGCAAGAACATTTTCGAGCCGCTCGGAATGAGTGACACGGGCTACTACGTCCCCGAGAAGAAGTGGGACCGCTTCACCGTCCTCTACACGCTCAACGACGGCAAGAAGACGGTGCGCCGCTCAACCGCTGCGGCCCAGGACAGCTACAAGCAACCGACGACGAAGCTTGGCGGTGGGTCGGGACTCGTTTCGACCACGATGGATTACGCCCGCTTCTGCCAAATGCTGGCGAACGACGGCGAGTTGAACGGCGTCAGGATCCTGAGCCGAAAGTCGGTGGAGCTGATGCGAGCCGATCACATGCCCGTCGACATGTCCCGAGCGGGAGGGACTTCACTGGCCGGTTGGGGCTTCGGCCTGACGTTTGCGGTGAGTCGCGGACCCGGGCAGACGGGCATCATCGGCACCAAGGGCGAGTATCGCTGGGGAGGGGCCGCCGGGACGCGCTTCTGGATCGACCCAAAGGAAGAGATGGTCACGATTTTTATGGTGCAGATCCTTCCGTACCGCGGACTGTCATACGGGCAAGAGTTCAAACGGCTCGCCTATCAGGCGATCGTGGACTAGCTGGTAGCAGCTGCCGAGCGGGAGGTCCAACAACTCAAGGATGGTAACGACCGGAGCCTCCGATCCCGGCGTCGCCCGCTATCAAAGTGGCGACCGCGGGCTAGCTTGTCGCCACACCACGGACGGTGCACTACTTCCAGAGAATCGAGCTGCAGTCAGCACACGCTAGCGGTCTGATTCCTTGATGCGCAGTAGGAGTTTGCGTCCCGCCGACGTGAGTCGATAGCGCTGATTCCGGCTGCGCGGTTTGTCTGGAACGGTCATCTCAATCAAGCCCGTCCGCAGGGCTGGCAGCAGGTAAGCCCCGCGGAAATGGCCTCGGTGCTTCAGTCCGACCGCTTCCTGAAGTTCTTCCCTGCTCATCTCGCCAACCACGACGCTCAGAAGCTGAACTTGGTCGGTGACTTGGTCGGTGACTTGGTCGGTGATCGACGTGGTCGTAGGTGCTCCAGTCGCTTCCCGCACTTCAGGAGTGGGCCAAAATCTTGTCGTAAAGAATCCATTGGCCTCAAACTCAGGATCCGGGCAGCGCAAGTCCCTTGATTCGTTTCTGATGCGCAGGATGCCGGTGCCTGCCTTCTCGATGAACGCGATCCGGTGAAGCAAGTCGGCAATCAACGAGTTCCTTCGGACGCTCCTGCCGCCCAGATCGGTGACCGACAAGTTTCCCGGCAAGCCTCCAGGACTCACTATTTCCATGCGGTTTGCGTAAATCTCAACGAAGACATTGGCACCTTCGACAAACCAGTCGCGGTGCATCACGGCGTTCGTAATTGCCTCGCGTACGGCCTTGACCGGATACTCAGGAACGTCCTCGCGCCGGAGTCCCTCAATGCGATAGGCGGTGCGGGTATTGCGTTCGACGAAGCGCATAGCTTCCTCGATGTCAGCCACGATCCCGCCATCAAAGTCCTTGCGGTCCAGAATGTGCACTTTGTCCGCGCCGCGGGCCAGCAGACAGGTGATGTAGGCCTGGGGAAAGAAGCGTCGCGCGTTCTTGGCGAAGAAGAGTACGCCCCCGTTTCGAAAGAGTAGTTCGCCGTTCGCCCTTTCCGCAGCATCGATGTTAACCAGCACGTCCTCGACCCGGGCCTCACTGGCGATGCCAGTACGGCGGAGCCATGTATTGAACTTGTCGCGGTCGAAATCCTCCGGATAGACGAACTGTGGGCACGGCGCCAGGTCGAATCGGACAGCGCCCTCGCTTTGGAACAGGTCGCGGATTTCGGAGCGAGTCAGCTTCTGAGTGACAGCCCCCTGGCGAGAGAAGAAGCCCTCGCTGCACTGCACCGGCTTGGAATCGCTCTCCTTGACGTGGACGGCAATTACATCCCCGACAGGATGAAGTCGAATCCGTACCGGAGGATCGCAGTTCCGAGCGATGTCCTGAATGCGTGCGCGAAGAGTATTCGAGTCCCGCACACCGACCACTGTGCCGTCGTCCCGGACACCTAGGAGGATCTTGCCACCGACGGTGTTGGCCATCCCTACCAGCTCCCGTGCAAGCGAAAGCGACAAGCCTGCCTTGAATTCAAGCGTTGTTCCTTCTCCCTCTTGGAGCAAGATGCTGAGGTCGGCCGCAGTCATTCACATGTGTGTGGGCCCTAAACGAACGAGTCGCCGGTGGGCCGATTCCTATCGTGTCTCTCAGTAAATCAGTCTATTCCAGCACCGAATCCGGCCATCCTGCTCAGCATCAGTCCGATCAGGACGCACCGCTCCCGGAAGGGCGGCAAAGTGCAGAGTTACAAGGAAGTGAGCCCGATTTGGCCATGGCCGCCTAAGGGGCTCCAGTCCGGTTAACCAATCCTCGTCATTGCGGCGTTGACCGGTCCCAGCCAACGCCGCGCGGCGGCCTGTACCCGGGCCGCCATGATTCGAATTGCAGAGGGCTGCGCTTAGTCCTCGTCGCGGAATGCAACATAATGAAACGACCCACTAGGCTCGTGGTGCTGTGGCATCGGCACCTGATGGTTTCCTCGCACTTCCCCAGCGAGACTCCCATGGACCGTCGCAGACTCGGAGAGTGACGCGATGTACGGCTGGATCAAGAAGCTGCACATCTATTCCGGCCTGCTGAGCTATGTCGGATTCACCGTCTGGGGGATCGTCGGGATCTGGGCGAGCTTCGCGCCGGCACCAGCCGAGCGGCCCCGCCGGGAACCGGAGGTTCGCACCGTAGCGTTCCAGGTGGACGGCAAGGCCACAGATCAGGAAATCACCGCTGCCATGATCGGCGCTTCCGGCTTGCCGTTCATCCAGCCCGGCCGCAAGCCGAACCGTGACAATGACGGCCGGCTCCAAGTGCGCTACCTCACCCCCAACGGCACTCGCCGGATCTTGTTGCTCGAACGGGAGAACTTGCTCCGAATCGAACGGACGCCCAGCCCCCTGGGCGGGTTCTTGAACTTGATGCACATGCAGACTTTCCGGATCCACAATCCGGGCTGGGAGGTGCATCTGTGGGGGGCGTACAACCAGTTCTCGATGTGGGCAGTGATCTTCATGACCGTCTCGGGTCTCTACATGTGGATTGCGACGCGCCCCAAGATGGCGTGGGCCCTGTGGACGCTAGGACTGAGCGCAGTCTTGACGTTGGTGCTATACGCAGCCCTGCGGTGAAGCCATGTATCGCCTCATTCGGAACATTCATCTGACACTCGGGCTAGCGTTTGCCCTAGCGCTCGCGGTCTACTTGGTCAGCTCCGTCAGGCTCGCCCACCGCTCGTGGTTCAAGCCGCAGCCCACCGTCTCGGAGGAGAGCCTGGCCGTAGACCCGCGTCACGCGGACACGCCGAGAGCCTTGGGGTTGCATCTGATCGAGGAGCGCGGACTTCGCGGGGAGATCGTTCGAATCCAGCCCTCGGACGAGGGCGGCTTTGCCTTCACGATCCGTCGGCTCGGGACAGCCTACCAAGTTCAATATCAGCGCGGCGCTCGGGAAGTGCACGTCAAGACGACACGACTCGCCTTTATCGGCATGTTGCAGAGTATGCACTTCGCGCACGGGTTCTGGCACGAAATGGAACTGATCAACGTCTGGGGCGCCGTGCTCCTGTTGACCTCGATCGCCCTGCTGGCAATCGGAGCCAGCGGGATCTATCTGTGGTTCCAGACTCATGACGAGCGCAAGGTCGGCTCGGTGCTGCTCACATCGGCTCTGGTGTTCGGTTTGGGCTTGCTGGTGCTCGTTCGGATTCAAGGCTAGAGCGCGGCCGCCCGATGCAGCGACCGAGGGCGAAGCTGGCCGCTACGCGTGTTGAGATCTCATCGATGTGTTCTTGACGCTATGCTAAGCGCCGTATGCGCTGGCTAACAACGATCGCACTCGTGATTTCATTCGCCGCGTGCGACGGGGATCCAGAGTCGGCCCAATCACTCAGAGACGAGGCCAACAGGCGCCTGGCGCAGGTCGAAGGCACCATCTCGCTTGCCGGGCTCGATCAATCGGTGGAGATCCTGCGGGATCGTTGGGGTGTTGCCCACATTTACGCGGAGACCGTTCACGACCTCTTTTTTGCACAAGGCTTCGTTGCCGCCCAAGACCGGCTCTACCAGATCGAGATCTGGCGAAGGACCGGAGCGGGAGAGCTCGCCGAGATCTTCGGCCCGGACTACGTCTCGCGCGATCGTATCGCTCGCCTGGTCCGCTATCGCGGTGACATGGAAGCTGAATGGGCGAGCTACTCGCCCCACTCCAAGGAGATCGCCGAAGCGTTCACTTCCGGAATCAACGCATACGTCGATCGCAATCGCGACAACCTTCCGCTCGAATTCCAGCTATTGGACTTCGAGCCCGGTGTCTGGAAACCGGAGCATGTGCTGCTGCGAGTCGCCGGGCTGCTGATGGTAAGGAATATCAGCCAGGAGATCGCACGCGCCAAGATGGTCGCTCAACTCGGCATCGATGAGACACAGCGCTGGTATCCGACCGATCCAGCACGAGAGCTGCGGCCCGATCCCGATGTCGACCTGGCGGGAATCGACGACCGCGTCACAAGCGAATACCGGCGGGCCGTTAGCATTCCCGTGCTTCACGATCAGGACGGCTCAAACAACTGGGTCGTCAGCTCGGAGCTCAGCGCCTCGGGCGCGCCCTTGTTGGCGAGCGATCCACACCGGCCGGTGATCTTGCCCTCGTTGAGGTACGCAGTACACCTCAACGGCCCGGGATGGAACGTGATCGGTTCTGGCGAGCCAGCCCTGCCCGGCGTCGCGATCGGCCACAACGACCGCGTTGGCTGGGGGTTCACGATCGTCCAGTACGATCTTGCGGATCTGGTCGTGGAGAGGACCAACCCTGAGAACCGACGACAGTACCTGCTCCGAGGCGAATGGCTCGACATGGAGATCGAGCGCGAGGAAGTGAGGGTCAGGGGACAAAGCCAGCCGGAAGAGGTTGAACTCGCGTTCACCCGCAACGGCCCGGTCATCTGGGCGGATCCTGAGGGCGATAGGGTGGTCGCGCTGCGCTGGGCCGGACAGGAACCGGGCACCGCCGGCTACCTCGGCAGCCTGGCTCTCGACCAAGTCCGGGATTGGGATGGATTCGTCGAAGCGATGCGGGCTTGGAAGGTTCCCGCCGAGAACATCGTCTACGCCGATGTCGACGGCAATATCGGCTGGGTGGCCGCCGGACTCATGCCAGTGAGAGAGGGCTGGTCCGGGCTGCTGCCAGTCCCTGGACATACCGGCCGCTACAGTTGGAGCAAGTTTCTAGACGTCGAGGAGCTCCCTCAACTCGTCAATCCCGCGAGCAGCTACATCGCGACCGCGAACCACAACATCATTCCCGAAGGATACGCGCGCGACCTAGGGTTTGATTGGTCGGCCCCGTACCGTTTCGAGCGGGTCAACGAGGTCCTGGCGCGGGGCGGCAAGTTCAGTATCGAAGACTTCAAGGCGTTACAACTGGACGAGACGTCTCTGCCGGCTCGCCAGCTTGTGGCTCTGCTGAGGGAGTCCTTGGACAGCCCATCGGCAGCTTCGACAGCCTTCGATGGTTGGGACTTCGTCTTGGACGCCGAATCCAGTCAAGCTGCGCTATTCGAAGCTTGGATGAAGCGCCTTCCTATCCAATACGTCGAGGCTAGCGCCCCGCCGTCCTCTCGCGAACTGATCGCCCGCTACCTGCAATTGCCCACCTTGATCAACGGGCTGCGCGCGATTCCGAGGGAGCAACGACACCAGATCATGTCCGAATCTCTTGACGAGGCTTTCGCCGAACTGACCTCGCGACTCGGCCCGGACTCTGCGAGCTGGCGGTGGGGCGACCTGCACCAAATCAACTTCCGGCACCCGCTATCGAACACGCCCGAGAGGAGGGCGGCGCTGGACCTGGGCTCAGTACGACGCGGCGGTGACGGGTTCACACCCAACGCGACGCGCGGACCGGGCTACTCTCAATCCAGTGGAGCTTCCTACCGCCACATCCTCGACTTGGCCGACTGGGATCGCTCTGTCTTCACCAGCGCGCCGGGGCAATCCGGTCAACCGGGCAGCCCACACTACGACGACCTGCTGCCGATGTGGGCCGAGGGGCGGTACGCCCCGCTCGTCTACAGCCGGTCGGCCGTGGAGGCGAATACCGCCCATCGGCTGTTGCTGGAGCCGGAGTAGCGGGAAATAGAGCGCGGCCGGCGCGTCTTCCAGTCCAGTGAGTTCGATCGACTTTATCGAGAGCAACTGCTGCGGGACGGCTTCCCGATGCAGGTCATGAAGGGCTGGGTGATTTCTACCGGACCGAGGACCTGCTCCGGCGACAGCACGCCGTGGCATGCCGCGTTCCGCTGAGTGATCGTTCACTAACTTGACGGGCCTGACAGTCGGGCAACACGGGTACAATCCTCTGCATGCTGTCCGTGTTCTCCTCCCCATCGCGCTACACCCAAGGCCCAGACGCCACGCTTTCCTTGGGGGCCGAGATGAAGCGCATAGGGCTGCAGGGGCCAGCACTCGTGCTCGCGGGCAGGACTCCGGCAAAGCGTCTCTCCGGGACATGGCAACAGGGCTTCGGTAACGCCAGCATCGCCTACAAGGTGCATCCGTTCGGGGGCGAATGCAGCCACAAGGAAATCGAGAACGTCAAGCAAGTCGCGAAAAAAGCGGGAGCCGAGGTTATCGTCGGTGCGGGAGGCGGTAAGGTGCTCGACACCGCTCGTGCCGTCGCCGCCGAGTTGGACTTAGCCGTCGTGAACTGCCCGACGGTGGCTTCGAGCGACGCCCCGTGCTCCGCCCTGTCCGTGCTGTATGACGAGGAGGGGCGGGTCGTAGACTACCGCGTCTACGGCCGCAACCCGGACCTTGTCCTAGTCGACACCACGGTGATCGCCAGCGCGCCGCCCCGGCTGCTGGCGGCGGGCATGGGAGATGCGCTGGCCACCGTGTTCGAGGCACGAACATGTGTCGCGGGCCACGTCCGCAACATGCGCGGCGGCGCCTCCACGCGCGGTGCCCTAGCCCTCGCGGAACTGTGCTACCGGACCTTGATGGAAGACGGCCGGGATGCGTTCGCCGCCGCTCAGCGGCAGGCCGTCACGCCCGCTCTGGAGCGGCTCGTCGAGGCCAATACGCTGCTGTCCGGACTCGGTTTCGAATCTTCGGGGCTCGCTGCCGCGCATTCGGTTCACAACGGACTCACGGTCGCCCACGGCACGCACGCGTTCTACCACGGCGAAAAGGTAGCCTTCGGCACCCTCGTGCAACTGGTTCTGGAAGGCAAGGCCAGCAGCGCGCTCGCCGAGGTCATGGCGTTTTGCCGGTCCGTCGGCCTGCCCATCACGCTGGCCGACATCGGTCTTGGAGACTGTGGCCAAGACGAACTCGGTCGCATCGCCAAGCGCACTGTAGCCAAAGGCGAGACGATCCATAACGAGCCGTTCGAGGTCAACCCCGGCATGGTCGCAGACGCCATACTCGCGGCCGACGCGATCGGGCGGCGCTGGGATCGCGACCATGCCGGCTAGCGCCTCCCAGGCAGCACTGCGCGAAGCGAGCGCGGCTGCCCCTCAGCGCTCGATCTGTGCGGTTTCCTTGACCCATCCGCCGATCGCGGCGTGGCTTTCCTTGACCCGGATCACATCCCCGTCCAAGAACGTCACGAATACGATCTCGCCTGGGGGCTCTCCGTAGATCCAATCCTCGGTCTCGACACCTTCTTTGAAGTCACGGATCTTCTTCGTCGGCCTGCCCTTCGCCAGCAGCACCATTTCCTTGTCCATGCCTTCGATGACCTCGTTCCTCTCGATCGCCTCGCGGTATTTCACATCGATCTTGTCAAGATAGAGTTCCGTCGCCGAACGCTGGTTGAAGTCCAACACCGGCTTGAGCATCTCCTTGAATTCCTCGGCAGTTTTGACGGGAACACTCTCGGGAAAGACCAAGGCCAGCTTGGTCCCGCCCGGCGCGTGAGTGTTCTGCGAAGCGCCCAGCGTCGTGCCACGGCCCGCCGCCCCGGCCACCTGGATGCGGTGCCACCAGCGGCGCCCGCCGCCGATGCCGTGGTTGATCTCGAAGACGAGCTTCTTGCCGACGAACTGCACGTTGGTGATCTGGACCAAGTCACCCAGCCGCGCCGCCGGGCCGAATTTCGTCATCGCCTCTGCCCACTGACTGCGGTCATACTGGCCGCTGGGCCTAAACACCAAGGGCTTCTTGGACCTAGGGATCTGGAGCTTGGCCGTGCCGTATTCGGCGTTCAGGTCGCGAATCAACTGAGCCCGCTGCCCCGGCGTCAACTTATCGGCCTTCGCGCTCGCCGACGGGGCCGCCAGACTCAGCGCCAACAGCGCGATCAATCCCGCCAAGACCTCGCGCACGGGCGCCGCGATCTCCATGCGGGGCATCCCAGAGCATCGGCTTGGGCGCGCCGGATTCCGGGAGCCGCCAAACGATCGCCAGCAGGGCCAATGCCACGCCGGTCGCAAGCAGTCCGCCTTCGAATCCATAGTCGCCACCGGTGACCCATTCGGGTCGCCCGAGCCTGAGGTTCAAATCACTCAGCCTTATTGTAATGCCGGAGATGTTCACGCCGAGCACGGCCTGTGCGACATTCCAGCCGAGATGCAGGCCGGTAGCCAGCCATAGAGACCCTTGCCGAATAACCGCCACACCGAAGACGGCTCCGAACAGCGCGGTGTTGCACGTCGACAGGGCCGTAATGCCGGGATTCGCTCCGTGCAGCGCGGCGAAGCCGGCGGAAGTCAGCACGATGGCTCCGGCAGGCCCCAGCGCCCGGGCCAAGCACTGCAGCAGCAGGCCCCGCGCGAACAGCTCCTCGGCAGTAGCGCCGACTGCCAGCAGCGCGAGCCCCTGCACAGGCGTCGCGCGCAGGTCGAATCGAAGTGCTTCGGCCTCGATCGGCACCCACCGGGCCCAGCCGAGCGACGACACCACGAGCACTAGGGCGCCGCAGCCGAGGAGCCCCATGACCAGCCCTAGCGGCACGCCTCGGCCCGCTCCGGGCCCAAGCCCGACCCGCCGCCAGCTGGCGCGGGGCAGAACGGCCACGGTCAGGACGGTGACGATCACCGTGCCGCACAGCAACGGCACAGTAGCGAGCACCAACTGGTGGTCCGATAGCGATGCCAGCGCGAACGCCGCAAGGCTCGCGCAGACGTAGGTGTTGAACACGGTCAGGACCGCCAGACCGAGATACTTCAGCCGCTCTCTCAGCGTTACGGTGTGGTCGGGCATCGACCGTTTCGCTCCAAGGTACAGTCTGGCTCCGCGCTATGGCAAGCGCCCCGCGCATCGGCCTCCCTAGACGCCCGCGCTCCTGCAACTCCAGCCGCGCGATTGCCTAGCAGGCGTGATTGACAGGCGGACTTTTGACCGCCTATGCTCGAATTAGAAAACGCATGGCCAACCATAAGTCAGCAATCAAGCGCATCCGGCAAACGGCGCGCCGGACGGCCCGCAACCGGGCAGCCAAGAGCCAGCTTCGCACCAAGCTGAAGAAGTTTCGCGCCGCCGTGGATGGCCAGGGCGACGCTGCGGCCGCAGACCTGCTCGACTCGACAGTGGGCTTGATCGACCGTTCCGTCCGTAAGGGCGTGCTGCACCGCAACAAGGCCAACCGCCTGAAATCTTCCGTTGCGCGGGCCGCCAACAAGGCTGCCCAGGCTTCGTCGTCATAGCGCCGCACAGCCGATTCCGTCTGTCAGAGGGCACGGTCGCACGGGCAGAGCCGCTCTCAGCGGGTCAGCTTCATGACCAGGGTTTCCATCAGCACGCGGTCGTCTGGCCGCGCGCTGCGCAGGCCGCGGTCCGCTTCGAACAGTTCGATCAGCGCCGCCCGCAACTCGTCGGTGCGATAGCGCGAGACAATCCCCTCGAGCTGCCTGGCCCGCATCGGCCACACCTTGATGCCGAGGCCGGGCAGGTCCCGGCGAATCTCGCGGGCGCTGCCGGCACCGACCTCCTTGGCGGCCAGAGCCTGCCGGAACAGGGTGGCCAAGGCGCTCACTTGCAGGCCCCAATACATCCCCGCCTTGGCCATTGTGTCGAGAACCTCCAATGCGCGCGCCCGGTCCCGATCGGCGATGGCGTCCGAGAATTCGTACATTCCGCGCTGTCTCGCCTCAGGCACCAACAAGGTCAGGTCGTCCGAAGTGACCTCGCGCGCATCGCCGACGTATAGCTTCAGCTTTGCCAACTCGCTCTCGAGGCGAAATGCATCCGCTCCGAGCATCTCGATCAACTCGGCCAGCACGGCCTGCGGAACTCTCAGGGCCGTCCGCCGGGTTAGGACTTTCCCTACATAGAGGGCATCTGATTCGCTCAAGGGCTTGAAATCGACCCGTTCAGGCACAGACGCATAGAACTTTGCCAGCCGCTCCAACTTGGCGCTGTCGTCACGGTCGTCCCAGCGGTGCTTGGTCGCCTCGATCAGCACCACCACGTCCGGAAGCGGATCCCTGAAGTACGCCTCCAGCCCGGCCTTCTCTTGCTTGCCCTCACCGGTCGCGATCCTGGGCAAGACCTGGTCGGCGTTGCGCGCTACCACCAACCGAGCGCCGCCGAACAAAGACGGCGTGAGTATCTCGCCGATGAGGTCGCCGACGCGGTCGTCCTTCAGGTCGAGCTCGACGATGGAGCCCTCGTCAGACTCCCGCCCCAGCAGCGCCTCGCGAAGGAATTCCGCGCACCGCGCGCGGTAGAATGGCTCGGCACCCAAGAAGAGGTAACCCGGGGCGGGTTTGGCCCCCTTCTTGAGCTGTCCGCTCAGCTCCTTCGGGCTCAAACACACACCGTACCACCTCGTCCCAAGGCACTCCGGAGGAGCTTTCGATGCACACCACCAGATTCTTCGCCGCAGCGATGCTGCTTGCAGCCCCGTTGTTCGGAGGAGATTCCGCCGAATTCGCGGCGTGGGTCTCGAGCCAGTACCGCGTCAGCCCGAACATCACCTACAAGACGGCCAGCAACGCCGAGCAGAAGCTTGACGTGTACTGGCACCGCGGCGAGCCCGCCCCTCGGCCGACCGTGATCTACATTCACGGCGGCGGCTGGGTCGGCGGATCGAAAGAAAGCAGCGTGCTGGCCATCGCGCCGTATCTGGAGATGGGCTTCAACGCGGTGAACGTGGAGTACCGGCTTGGCCGCGTGGCCCTCGCCCCCGCAGCTGTCGAAGACTGCCGCTGCGCCCTGCGCTGGGTCATTCGCAACGCCGAGACGTACGGCTTCGACATCAGCAAGCTGGTGGTGACGGGACGCTCCGCGGGCGGACACCTCTCGCTGACTACCGGAATGCTCCAAGCCGCGGCCGGCTTCGATGCCGAATGCATCTCATCCGGCGAGCCGCGGGTCGCGGCGATCGTGAACTACTACGGCATCACGGACGTGGCAGACCTGATGGCCGGCCGGCCGAACGAGAAGAGCTATGCGGTCAGGTGGCTTGGCAGCATGACCGACCGCAAGCAGATCGCCAACGCGGTCTCGCCCATCCACCACGTCCGGAGCGACCTGCCGCCGATTCTCACCGTCCACGGAGACGCCGACAAGATCGTGCCCTACTCGCACGCGCTGGAGCTGCATCGCCGCCTCGAGGCGGCCGGGACCAAGCACCGGCTGCATACCGTCAAGGGCGGCGGGCACGGCGGGTTCTCCAGCAAGCAGGTCGCGTCGATCGACAAGACGATCCGCGACTTCCTCGCCGAGCAGGACCTGATGCCTTAGCGGCCAAGGATCACTGCACAGAATTCAAGTACTTGTCGATATATTCGCGCAAACGCAAACGCAGACTATGCATTACGGGCCAAGCTGTGATCTTTAGCGACTGGTCGCCGATGCGCGTGACAGGCATGAGTTCCCGCGTGGACGATGTGATGAACACCTCGTCGGCAGCGTAGAGATCGTCGGGATACAACACCCGCTCCTCGACCGGCTCGGCCAGCTCTTCCAGCATCACTGCACGGGTGACGCCGGGCAGCGACCCACTCGTGAGCGGAGGCGTGAGAGTCGCGCCGTCCGTCACGGCGAATACGTTGGCCGACGTACATTCAGACACCTCGCCGCGCTCGTTGAGCAGCAGGGCATCGGCAAAACCGGCTCGCTGGGCATTCTCGAATAGCGTCAGGTTGTGCGCCCAAGACAACGTCTTGGTGCCCGCGAACCTGGACTTGGAATCGCGGCCGTGGGGTTGCAGCGAGAGTGCAACGCTGCCGGGGTCCGAGGCCAAGTCGGCGGTGAACGCGACCACGTCTGACGCCCGGCCGGAGCCGGGGCCCTCGAACAGTCCGCCTTGGCTGCGCATCACGTTGACGCGCATCTTCGCCTCAGGGCAGCCGTTCCGAACCACCAGTTCGACCAACCGCGACCGCAACTCGTCTCGGCTCGGCGGCATCTGCACATGGAGCAGGGCGGCATCGCGAGCCAAGCGCTCCCAGTGGCGCTCGAACGCGAACGGGATGCCTCGGTAGATGCGCAGGGTGGAGAAAACACCCCAACCGCTAAACAGGCCCACCTGTCCCGGGCGCAGGACAGCTTCGTCGCTCGGGACAATCGCATCGTTGTGGAGGACGAAGCGGTGAATCACACTCTCATTATGACCGTGGCCGCGGAACGCCCGAGGCTAGCCCATATGGAACAGGCTCAGGCGCGGGAGGCCCAGCAGCTCGAAGGTCTTGCGCCGAACATAGGTCTGCTTCAGCGAGCCTAGCTGCTCCGCCGTCATCCTGCGGCGGTAGGGCTTGAGCTCCGCGTCAAGCTCGCGGCCCACTTGCAACAGCTGGTCCTCGCTCAGAGCGACGGTGGCAGCCGCGAACAGCCGGTCGTCGAGAACAGTGAGCTTGCGCTCGACATCTTCCAAGTCCGCCAGTTCCCCGCCCTCGGCCTGCTCAGCCAGGTGTTCCAGGGTGCCGGCCATGCCGCCAAGAAGGTCTTCCGGCACGCCCCGCCCGCGCGGCGCCTGGCGCAACTGCCCGGCGCGTTCCGTGAAGAACGCCGCCAAAGCGGCTGGCTCGAACCCGGCACTGGCGGACTGCTGGATGGCAGCGTCCCCGTGCGCCATCTCGCGAGCCGCGCCGAGCACTTCTTGGGAGCAGTAGGCCACCGAGTTGACCGTCGAGAAGCGGCGCCGCTTGGCGGCGTGATACTTCTCGAATGACCTGTCGATGCCCTTAAGGACCGCGCCGAGCGGAATGCCGGCATCCTTCCAGGACTCGACCAGCACCCAATCCAGCGGCGACATCATGAACATCCCGCTGTTGCGGGCGCGCCGGAAATGCTCTTCCACTTCGGTGAAGTAGTTGAAGTAGTTCACGGGTCGGGACCGACGCTGGGAGGACTAGAGGTATAGGCCGTTGAAAACCATCTTGAACGTGGCGTTTGACTGGCCCCGGTACTGCGGGCGAATGCCGAAAAGGATCACCCTCCCGTTGCCGAACGGCACGTCCAGCACGGCCGCCCGGTTTGCCAGGTGGCCCTCTCCGAGCAGCCACCCGGAGGCAAGCACGTTGCGCCCCAGAAAGCGGAGCACGGGACGGACCTCTGCCGCGAACTGGCGGCGAACGCGGAACACGGGACCCGACTGCAACCACACAGCCTCCCGCTCTTGCATGCCGATGCAGAGCGGGTGGGACAGGTCGGCTTCCACGTTCACCAAGGTGCCCGGCGCGAAGAAGCGCTGCCTGGCGAGTCCCTCGATGGCATTCTCCACCGGCAGGCCCAATCGGTTGGCGGCGTACGACGCCGCTCGGCTGAACGCCATGATGGTGCCTCCAGCTCGGGCGAAATCGACCAGAGCCGCCGCTCCGGCCTCCCCCAACCCTCCGCGGTACTCGGGCGGCACGATCGAATCGCCGTAGCCGTACTCGTGGGCGTACCCCTTGTCCAGCACTTCTGGGGCTGCGTCGGGCAAGATCAAAACGTCGTACTTGCCGACCAAGCCGTCCTGCACCTGGGCGTTCCCCACGGTCTCATAGGGCATCTCGTAGCGGTCGAACAGCCAGCGTGTCCAGCCTTCGTCCATGATGGGCACGTGTCCCGCATAAATCGCCACGCGCGGGAGAGCCAGGGGCGGGTGCCCGGCAGCCAGCGTGTCGCTGGCGGCGCTTTCAACGCCCCACTCGTTCGCCAGCTCCTCCAGCGCCGCGACTGCATCGGGACCTGCGCGAAGCAGGAACGCTCCGTCCGACCGCCTCCGATGCACAGCTTCCCCGCTGGCCAGCAAGCGATTCACCGCGACCCAGCTAGCGCCCAGGTCGGGCGAGAGCATCAACTCGTCCGCCGCCGCCACTCCCCCGCTCAGGTGCGGGACCGTCTCGACGACTTCGGTCGCAAGGTCGAGCTCGCCCGCGACTGAAAACGCTTCCACGCCCATCAGCAGTGGCAGAGAGTGCGCTGTCGCGTCATACGGCATCAGCGGGGGCCCGCCCGGGTACTGGCGCAGATCGGGATAGTCCTGGCGGGACAGCAACGTGTTCGCGAACGCACCATAGGGCTGCGCAAGCTGCACGACAAAGTCGCCCTCGCGCACGGTGCGATCTTCCGCCAGCGCGTCCTCCAAGGCCCGAGCGATCTCGACATCGCCGAATTCCAGCGTGCGCAGCAGGCGCGTAGTGGCCGCCAAGTCGTGCTGTTCGCGGGGCACGACGAAAGCGCGCCCGCGCCCTCGATCGATGATCCTCTGGCCGATGCGGTAGAAGTTCCGGAGCAAGTCCGATCGCCGCAGCGCGGCGCTGTACAGCACGGATTCGAACGTGATCAGCTGGTTGTCGACGATGTCGCGCAAGCTCCACACCCCTCCCTGCCATGGCTCCAAGAAGTTCCAGCTGCTCGTGCTCGGATCGTAGCCCCGACGATCGGTCTTGAGCTGTTCCGCGACTACCGTGATCGGCGAGGCGAAGCGGGCGCTCGCGCTCTCGCTCAACAGTCTCAGGGCACCGTGATAGCTCTGGTAGTGGCGCGCCGGCGAGTAATAGTCGTAAATCCCGTTCACGAGCACGCCCTTCTTGCCTGCCGCTGTCAGGTCCATGGCCATCGCGGTTCCGAAAGCATTGACCTGTTGGGTGATCAGGGCGTCAATGTTCGGGTCGATCGGATCGATCCACGGCGGCACGAACATGCGCGCTCCATTGGGGCCCATCTGATGCACGTCATAGACGATCTGGGGGCGCCACCTGTTGTGCACCTTCTCCACTATGAGCCGGGTCTCTTGCTGGGTGAAGATGTACCAATCCCGGTTATTGTCGTGACCCAGGTACTTGTGATAGAGGGAGGTAAGCGGAGCTCCCTCATAGGGGCCTCCGACCCAGCGCCTGTACCACTCCCTGACCTTGTCGACCCCGTCGGGGTTCAGCGAGGGCACTAGGAGCAAGATCGTGTTCGCGAGGATTGCGCGGTGCCGGCCGCTGTCCTGCGTCAGCAGGTCGTAGGCGAACTGCACTGCCGTCATCGTTGAAGCCACTTCGTTCGAATGGATCGAGCAGGTGATCACGACGGCAGGCTTGCCCTCTTCCGCCAAGTCGAAAGCCTCTTCCTGCGTAATCGCTCGGGGGTCCGCGAGCTTGGCCAGGATCTCCCTGTAGCGCTCGATTTGCTCAAGCGTCTCTGGAGCGGCGAGCGTCGCAAGGATCAGGGGCCTGCCCTCGGTCGACCGGCCGAGTTCTTCCACCCGGATCGAATCGCTGTCGGCGTCGAGGATGCGGAAGTACTCCACTACGTCGGACCATGCGACCAAGGTCCGGTCGTCGCCCATGGAGTGGCCAAAGTGCTCTTCAGGCGTCGGCAGGGCAGCGAGCGCAGGCAACGCGCTCGCCAAGAGGATAAGCAGCCTTATATAGCAAGCCCACAGACTAGCGCCCAGCGGCCGGGCGGACGGCGACATTGATTCCATCAGTCAGGCCGCGATGGCGCGCATCGAGGCCAGGCAACGCCGCTCGTGCTCGAGCAAGAAGCGCTTCACATCCAGGCCGCCGGCGTAGCCCGTCAGACTGCCGTCGCCTCCCACGACGCGATGGCAAGGCACGAAAATCGACAGTGGGTTGCGTCCGATCGCTGCGGCTACTGCACGCACCGCCCTAGGTCTTGCCAAGCGCGACGCCAGTTCGCCGTAGCTTATCGTGTGCGTCGGCGCAATATCGCGCAGAGCGCTCCAGACGCTGACTTGGAACGGCGTGCCGCGCATGTCCAGCGGAATGTCGGGCGAGTACCCCAAGTCGGAATCAAAGTAGCAAGCGAGGAATGCCTCCGCCTGCAACAAGAATATGTTTCCGTGCCCCGGACGAACTCCGGCAGGAGCTAGGCGGGCCTCGAGCCTAGGCGCTTGTGCCGGGAAGTAGATCGCCGCTAAGCCGGTGTCACTGGCCAGCATGCGGATCTCACCCACTGGACTGAAGAACTTGGATCGTTGCAAGTCGGGGCCTCGTTTGCGCTAAAGATAGCACGGCCGCCGGGAGTCTCCAGGTTCCGGAAGACGAGTTGGCAACTGACCGGTCTTGAACCGGCCACCTCCGAGGAAATCCTAAGCCCTTGATAGACTGAAGCCAAGGGCGTTGGAGCACCATGGCCGAGATTTCTCCGTCAATCTTGGCGGCCGATTTCGCCGCATTGGGCGAGCAGGTCCGACAGGCCGAGTCGGGTGGCGCGCGCATGCTCCATGTGGACGTCATGGACGGCCACTTCGTCCCGAACATCTCCATCGGGGTTCCGGTGGTCGAATCCCTGGCGAGGACCACAGACCTGGTACTGGACTGCCACTTGATGGTGGCCAATCCAGGAGACTACACGAAGGCGTTTATCGACGCTGGCGCCAAGATGGTCACGGTGCATCAAGAGGCCTGCCCGCATCTGGGTAGAGTGCTCGGGCGGATCCGAGACCACGGAGCAGCGGCGGGGGTGGCCCTGAATCCAGCCACTCCGCTGAGCACGCTCGACGAGGTTCTGGCGGAGGTGGACCTCGTGCTGATCATGAGCGTCCATCCAGGCTTCGGCGGGCAGTCGTTTCTGCCCGGCAGTCTCGACAAGGTCAGGCGCCTCAGCGCACTGCGCCGTCAAGCCGGTCACGAGTTCCAGATTCAGGTCGACGGCGGGGTGAACCTGGACAACGCGGGACTGCTGGCCGAAGCCGGCTGTGACATCTTGGTGGCAGGCTCCAGCGTGTTCGGGGCGGATGGCATCGGGGAAGCAGTGCGTGCGCTGTCTGCGCGGGCGAACTTGCCAGCGCTTGCAAGCGCTTGAGCCCTGCCTGGCAGCGCGGCCAGGCCCAGCACCTGCAGCTCTGCACCAACTGCGCCTCGCCCAAGGCTGCCAGGCGACCATCGCCGGAGACGACACAGCTGGCTGGGCAAGGCCTCAACGTGACAGCGCCCTTCTTGCTGCGAAGCCCGGGCTCAATGAGCAATGTGCTGAACTCTTTCGCCGATTCGGCGTATTATGAAGGCGATGCCCCGCCTACGCCATGCGTCTCTCGCAGGTCTCGCCGCGCTGCTCCTGTTGTTGGCCAGCAGCTGCGGCAAGAGCCCGTACGACAACCCGATCGCGAACAACTCCCAGCAGCCGGACAAGATCCTGTTCGACAAAGCGGTTGAGAACATCGAGCGCCACCGGTACGAGCTCGCCCGCATCACGCTCCAGACGCTGATCAACACCTACCCCGACAGCGAGTACATCGCCAAGGCCAAGCTGGCGATCGCGGACAGCTGGTATCGCGAAGGCACGTCAGCGGGACTGGCCCAAGCCGAGGCGGAGTATAAGGACTTCATCACCTTCTTCCCCAACATGGAGGAGGCCGCCGAGTCCCAGCTCAAGATCTGCCAGATCCATTACAACCAGCTGCAGAAGCCGGATCGCGACACGCTCCACGCGGTGCGGGCCGACCAAGAGTGCCGCCAGCTGCTGCTGCGCTACCCGAACACGGTGTTCCTCGAAGAGACGCAGCAGCTCCTGCGCAACGTCCAGGAAGTCATCGCAGAGGGTGAGTACCGGGTGGGGATGTTCTATGTCAAGAAGGGCAGCTTCCGGGCGGGAGTGAATCGCCTGCAGAGCGTGACGGACCACTACCCTCTCTTCAGCAAGGCGGACGAATCGCTGTGGCTCTTGGGCGAGAACTATAGCAAGCTCGGCGACAACTTCGAGGATCAGCAAGTCGCGGCGTACCAGAAGATCGTGTCGGATTACCCGTTGAGCCCATACGTGGAGGGCGCCAAGGAGAAGCTCAGCGCTCTGCAGCGCGTATCGCCCGAGACCGATCCAGAGCGCTTCGAACTGCACAAGTACAACGTGGAACATCGTACGGAGCCAGGCCGCATGAGCACGTTCTGGGGCATCTTTCGCGGCAAGCCGGACCTAGGCATGGCCGCGAAGGCCGGCGATCCCGCCATGACTACGCTGATGCCTTCTACGCCTCCAGGGATCCAAGCCTCCGCGGCTGCGGCGGTAGAGCCCACCGCCGACGTCACAGTCGAGACCATCTCCGGACCCAGCGCGTTGGATTCCGAGCCTGACGCACGCCTGAACCAACCCCAGACCCAGTCCAGCGAGACCGCAGCCGAACAAGACGAGCAGAACTGAGCCCCGTGGCCACAATCTTCGTCGCCGACGACAATCCCCACGTGCACAGCATGGTGGAGAAGTCTCTCGGGGCCGAAGGGCACGAGATCGCTGGCACCATGGTCGGCGCGGAGGCCTTGGAATCGATCGCGCAGAGCAAGCCGGACATCGTGCTGCTGGACAGCACTCTCGGAGAGCTCAACGCTTTTGACACCTGCCGCGAAGTGCTCTCCTTGCCCGGAATGGAAGAGCTGCGCGTAGTCTTGCTGGCTGGACCGCTGGAGACAATCGACAGTTCCGAGGCCCTGCAGGCGGGCGTTTCGAGCGTGCTGCAGAAACCACTCGATCCCGAGGTCCTCAGCGCATTGGTCGGAAACGGCGGTGACGGCGCGGCCTCGGACGGATCAGAGTCCAAGCCTCCAGCGGTAGACCTGCTCGTTCACCAAGCTCTCGGGGATGCAGATTCGCAGCAATTGCGGAGCGCGATCCACAAGCAGGTCGAGGCAGTCGTGAACGCCTCGATACCCTCGCTCGTCGACCACATCACGGATCGGCTCGCAGAGAAGCTGAAGCCCAAGTAGCGCCAGCCGCTAAGTATTCGGCGGCTCGAAAATCCCTTGCGGCGAGCAGCTGTTCCGCAACCGGATCAGCGCAACCCACTACCGGCCGAACAAGTCCGCCTAGTCTACGATGAGAGTGCTGCGGGCGCGTAGCTCAGCTGGATAGAGCATCTGCCTTCTAAGCAGAGGGTCCCAGGTTCGAGTCCTGGCGCGCCTGCCACCGCTCAAAGGCCTGTATATCGCTCGGTTGCCACGTTCAGCGCAAGCACCAACTCAAGCGCGATCACATTCGTTTCCGATCTACCGAGGGGGTTGAGTCATGAATGCGAGGAATGGCATGAGGCCGGTGCATCCGGGAGAGATATTGCGGGACGAACTCGAAGCACTCGGCCTGTCGGCCACCGCGCTAGCAAGGGAGTTAGACGTGCCGGTAAACCGCATCACGGCAATCCTGCGCGGTCACCGGGGAGTGACGGCCAACACGGCCTTGCGCCTGGCGCGCTATTCCGGGACGACTCCGCAGGTCTGGCTGAATTTGCAAAAGAACTACGAGCTTCGCCTCGCCGAGATTGAGGCGAGCCACGAGATTGCAGAGCGCGTCAATCCCCGAGAAACGGCCACTTAGACAGGACTGGCTAGCAGACTCTTGCCTGTATCCACCTCGACATCTACAGTAGTGGCTGTCGTTGTGCGGCTAATCCCCGGCGACGTTTCCAAGCGCGCGCAAGACGCCCAGGCCTAAGGCCATATGCTGATGCAGTTCAGATTCGCCCTCCGGCTGATTGCGTGCTTCCTCGCCGCATGGGCAGCGCACGGTTCGCAGATCATCCGCGAGTCACTATCAACGAGCCTGGTGAGCGCAGGCGCAGTCGAGTACGCGATTCTGCTTCCTGACAGCTACTCCCCCGACGGCGAGCGATTTCCGCTCTTGTTGCTGCTGCATGGCGCGGGCGGCGACCGGGAGAAGATTGCACGGATCGAGCCACAGATCAGCGAGATGTGGGCCTCGAACGACCTTCCGCGCATGGTGGTCGTGACCCCATCGATTGCGGCCGGCTCGATCTACTTGGACAGCTATGACGGCACGGAGCGCTGGGAGTCCTTCCTGATGGACGAGTTCCTGCCACACCTGCGGGCCAAATATCGCGTCAGCCGTGGGCGCGAGAAAACGATGGTGAGCGGGGGCTCAATGGGCGGAATTGGCAGCTTGCGGCTCGGTTTCAAGCATCCAGAGACGTTCGGGGCTATAGCCGCGATGCAGCCCGCTGTATGGCCTGGCGTGACCTGGGACGAGGTGCCGGATCGCAACAAGATCCGCCCTCCGGAGCGCATTGCGAATCTGTTCGGCGACCCGTTCGACGACAAGCGGTTCCTGCGGGAGAACCCTGCTTCGATTGTTGAGAGAGACCCGTCGCGACTTCTGGGCTCGGCGATCTACATCGAGGTCGGTGAGCAAGACGGCTTCGGATTCGTCGAGGGCGCGGACTTCATCCATCGCCTGCTGTGGCATCATCGCATCCCGCACGAATTCCGGTTGGTCCGCTGGGCGGACCACGTCGGCAGCACGATGACGGAGCGATCCCGAGACCGCTTCCGCTTCCTAGCGCGCTATCTGGAACAGCCGACTGCTCCCGAGCCGGCTGTCGAGAGGTTTCGCGAGCGCATGGCGGAACGTCATCGATCGAGAGGATTGGAACCGTTCGGATTCTGGCCGAACCCGACGCTGCGTTCCTATGGCGCAGGGGACGGTCTTGAGAGCTTGCGAGCGGTTCGGGATTCCAAGGAGGTTCGAGCCGAGCGCGGCGTCATCCGCATTGCCGATGTCCCTTATGCGAGGAATCCTGAGACTGACCCGCTGCGGCAAAGCATGGACATCTATATTCGGGAGGGGCTGAGCGACGCGCCTGCCGTCTTGTATGTGCATGGCGGCGGGTGGATCCGCGGCGACAAGGAAAGAGCCCTGTTCAAGCCCGCATTTCTGGTTCCGAAGGGATATCTGTTCGCTTCGATGAACTACCGGTTCCGTCCCGAAGCGAGCCTGGCAGAAATGGCAGCGGATGTCGCCTCGGCCGCGGTCTGGCTCAAGCAGCACGCATCAAAGTACGGCGGCGACGGCGCGAGAATCACGTTGATGGGACATTCGGCCGGAGGACACCTAGTTGCCCTAGTGGGCGCGAATCAGATCTTCATGGAAGACGCCGGAGGATCGTTGAGCGACCTCGCCGGCGTGGTTGTGATCGACTCTGCCATGCTCAACGTGCCGGCGCGCATGGAAACGGCAGGGCAGTCCCAAACCCGCGTGTTCGGCAGCGCGCCGGAAGGATGGATCCCTGTGTCGCCCTGGCACCACGTCGAAGCAGGAAAGGGCATACCGCCGTATCTCCTGTTCACCTCGGATGGCCGGGCGGTCTCGCAAGAACAAGCCGCCATGTTCACCACCAAGTTGGATCAGCACGGCATCGAAGCGTCGTCCCATGAGGGAAAAGGGCGAGCTCATACCCCCCTAGACACATACATGGGAGTCGAGGGGGACGCGAGCACCGGCATCCTCCTCGATTTCCTTCGCCGGCATACGGACAGGCCCTAGCGATCCTCGCCCTGTAGCTCCCTGCGGAGCGCGCACGGGGAATCGCCTTGCGTGGGACCAGCCGATGCCGTGCGGACAGTCTTACAACCCCTTGGACGCCCTAGGCAAACGGCCGACCCCCAACGCCGGGGAACCGGAGCGCCTCCCAGCGATGACGCCACTCCCGCGCAGGATCCGTACCGCCGCTGGGAGCCGCTAACAAGCGAAATTACACAGGCTTTGCAAGCCGGCCAGATCCTGCACGGCAAAGGGTTTAGAACAGCTTGCACGCCAGATCCGCGAAGCCAGCGGCCGGTCCGTCACTCCACTGGTAACCGGCCGGCTCGCCTAGCGCCTTAGTCTGGCAAGGAGGCAGGCTGGCAGCCGACAGTCATTGCCTCGCTGGAGCAGCGATTTCAACCGGGAGGCAAGGATGCAGGAACGATTCCAGTCTTCGACTTCACGGCGCGCGTTCGCAAGAACGGTGGCCGCCGTCTCGGCATTCTACACGGTCCCAGGTCTCTTTGCAGAGCAACTCGCGCTGACCCCCACGGTGACGGAGGGCCCGTACTATCCAGACGAGATGCCGCTGGACACGGACAACGATCTGCTGATCATCAACGACGCAGCGACGCCTTCCTTGGGCCAGATCGCGCATGTGACCGGGAAGGTTATGACAACGACCGGCGAGCCTGTGCGGAATGCGACGGTGGAAATCTGGCAGGTGGACGCGAACGGCGTGTACATCCATAGCGCCGCGCCGGGCAAGGATCGTCGCGATTCGAATTTCCAAGGCTTCGGGCGCTTTGAAACCGGCTCCACCGGGGAATACCGGTTCCGGACGATCAAACCCGTACCCTACAGCATCGGCACGAGGCGGGTCCCGCACATCCACTACGCCGTCAACCTGAGCGGACGCCGAGTCCTGACCACGCAACTCTTCCTCAAGGGCCATGATGGCAACGAGACCGACCGCGTGATCCGGCAGGCGGCACGTTCGAGCGAGCCCTCTTCGCTGTTCGTGGATTTCGATCCCGTGCCTGGCTCCAAGATTGGGGAGGTCGCCACGGCGTTTGACCTCGTCATCGACCCGGATGCGGGGCCTGACTCCCGCAGGGGATTCGGTCGGGGCCGGTTCGGACGGCGCGGGTAGCAATCCCTGCCGGCATCGCCAGGTAGCGGGCAACAGATCTAGGCGAGCGCTTGCGCCGACTCCGCTGCCGCCAACCAAGATTCTGCCCCATCTTGCACTGGCTCCGCCTGACGCTGACAACACGTGTCATCGCAGTGGCTCGGCTGGAGTTCTCACGGACTCGTTGGGGTACGCTTAGGGAGGCAAACCCTATGCGGATCGCTCCCGTCCTGCTCGCCCTAGCCGCGTGGTCGACCGCCCACGCCAGGCCCAATCTAGTCGTCTTCCTGACCGATGATCTGGGCGGCAGGGACACCAGCGTGTACGGCTCGCGCGACGTGCGCACGCCCAACATCGAGCGGCTGGCATCCATGGGAATGACCTTCAAGAACGCCTTCATCGCATCGCCGGCGTGTGCGCCGAGCCGCGCGGCCCTGCTGACAGGCCTGATGCCCGCGCGCAACGGCGCAGAGGCGAATCACACCTACCCTCGTCCCGGCACGGCATACCTCACCAAATCGCTCCACGGGCTGGGCTATGAGATCGCAGCGTTCGGCAAGGTAGCGCACGGCGAGGCCAAGCCTGAATATGGCTTCGACTTCTACTCCAGACCGCGCGTCGGACTGGCAAACAACGTCGCGGAATATTTCAAGGAGCGCTCCTCAGACAGCCCGCTCTGCCTGTTGGTCGGCGACAGGCGCCCTCATGTGCCCTGGACAGAGGAAAACATCTACAAGCCGGAAGATGCCAGCCTGCCGCCATACTTCGTGGACACGCCCGAGACCAGAGAGCACCGCGCGCGGTACTACTCCGACATCACGGGGCTGGACAGCGAGTTCGGACGGGTGATGCAATTGGCCTCAAAGGAACTTGGCGAAGACATCATCTTCGTGTTCACCAGCGACCACGGCGGCCAGTGGCCATTCGGCAAATGGAACCTCTACGACCACGGCATCCGGGTCCCGCTGATCGTAGCTTGGGAAGGTAGGATCGAGGCGGGGACGCGAACCGACGCGATGGTGAGCTGGATCGACTTGCTGCCAACTCTTATCGATCTGGCGGGTGGCGATGTTCCGTCCGGTATCGACGGGCGCTCGTTCGCGTCTGTGCTCAATGGCCGGTCGGGAGAGCACCGGCAAGCGATCTTCACCACCCACAGCGGTGATGGGGTCTACAACGTCTATCCGATCCGCAGCATCCGCACGAAGCGCTACAAGTACATCCTCAACTTGCTGCCCGATCACATCCACACAAATCACTCCGACATCCTGCGCAAGGACGGGGCGGGCGCGTACTGGCATTCTTGGGACCGTGCCGCCACGAACGACGCCGAGGCTGCCGCGATCGTCCAGCGGTACTTTCAACGTCCGGCACACGAGCTGTACGACCTCGAGGCCGACCCCCTAGAACAGACCAACCTCGCCGAGCGCCCCGAGCGTCGCTCTCTGCTGGCTTTGCTGCGGGAACGGCTCGAGAGTTGGATGGACGAGCAGGGTGACGAAAAGACCGTGTTCAATACGCCGTATCCGGCGTCCGGGCCCCTGCCAAACGCCGAGACCGTACGGCGAAACTAGGATCGCGGACTCGGCCCCGCAGTTCCTGGACGCTCCGGGTGTCCACGTGCCCTCCTGCAGGACCGTCTGACTATCGACCCGCGGGGTCCCGCTACGCGAAAATCGTCCCCAGCTGCAACCAGATCGGGTGCCGAAGTACCGGTTCCGACCCACTGCCAGGCCCGCCTGAGCTCGATGGATGCGCGGGGTCGAGCGCCTCGCCCTATGGCTGTGCGTGTGGCAATCTTGCAAGAACGGCTCGCGCGGATTTCCTGTGGTGTGCTCCAATCTGTTAGGCCCCATGCAACGCTCTCGAATTCCCTCCATCTTCTCCGCCCTTGTGGCCATCGCGTGCATTCATTGCGGCGGGGAACAGACCTCCAGTCCGCAACTAGTGGCAGACACGCTGACAGCCGCCCAAGCGGCCGACGGCAGCTTCATCTCCTGGCGCGAACACGTGATCGACGATCTGGCTACCGGCGGCGTAGCCATCGCGGGCAGCGATGGGCTGGAAATGGCCGACCTAGACAAGGACGGATACGAAGATGTCGTGTCGGTGCATGAGTCCGACACGGAGTACGACGGCGTGGCCGACGGGCATATCCGCTTGGCATTCGGATCAGAAGATCCGGACACATGGACGCTGGTAACGCTGGCCGAAGGCGAGGAAGCCGGCGCCGCCGAAGATGTCTCGATCGCCGATCTCAACGGCGATGGGTTCCCCGACGTGATCGCCTCCTGCGAATTCGCGCACTTGATCTATTTCCAGAATCCGGGGAAAGATGCACGCACCGCCCGCTGGGAGCGCATCATTCCCTCTGTTGCCAGCGACCGGGGCTCGTATATCCGCGTGTTTTTCGCAGACTTCAATGCCGACGGAAGACCTGAGGTGGTCGCACCGAACAAGGGCAGCCAGTCAGGCCCGGCCAGCGATGCCACCGCGCGAGCAATCAGCTGGTACGAGATTGCAGGCGACCCGCTCGACGACGACTCTTGGAAGGAGCACGTCCTAACGAAGGTGGCCGTCCCGATCAACTCGCGTCCGGTGGATCTGGACTCCGACGGCGACCTCGACATACTGGCGGGATCCCGAGCGGAAGCCCGCATCTTTTGGTTCGAGAATCTTGGCAAGCCGGAGATCGAATTCGAAGAACATTCCATCGAGATCGCGCCGCCCGACGGGTACGGGACTCCTGCCATGACTGGCTTCATGTTCGCCTTTCTCGACCTCAACGAAGACTCGCGCCTCGACGTGCTGCTCAGCGAAGGCCGGAACAACGTGGTCTGGCTCGAGCAACCTGAATCTGCTGGAGAGCCGTGGCCACTGCACCGGATCGGCAGCATGAGGCCCGACTCGTCCACAGGACTGACCCTGGCTGACATCGATGGCGATGGCGACCAAGACCTTTACTGCGGCAGCTACAGCCGGGGGCCGCGCGACAGGGATGGTGAGGAAGTCACCGTAGATGACCCGTTGGGTCGCTTGGCTTGGTTCGAGAATCCGGGCGAAGGTACCGGCGAGTGGACTCGGCACGACATTTCGCGTCGCAAGCGCGGAATGTTCGACATGGCGGTGGCCCGGGATCTGGACGGGGACGGCGACATGGACTTTGTGGGCACTCGCGGCAATAGCCTGCCCTACGACGGAGTGTATTGGCTGGAACAGACCCGCACCGAAGCTCCGGCGGCGTCCTTTGTCCCCGCCCGGGATACAGACAGCGTGGAAATGCCCCTCCCATAGCTACCGGCTCGATCTCAGGGCTTCGAACGCGGATTTCGGCCGATGGGGCCGCATTTGCCAAGATCAAGAGCAATGTCTGAATACATACTGGCCCTGGATGAGGGCACGAGCAGCGCCCGCGCCATCGCGTTCGACCGCGAGGCGCGGGCCAGAGCGGTCGCGCAACATCCGTTCGAGAGCCGATTTCCCCACAGCGGCTGGGTAGAGCAGGACCCAACTACCATCTGGCAGGTCCAATTGCAGGCAGCCAGCGAGGTTGCGGAACAGTGTGGTGGGTGGGGTCAGATGTCCGCCATCGGCATCACCAATCAACGCGAGACGACGATCGTCTGGGATCGCACGACGGGCGAGCCGGTCGGTCCCGCCATCGTGTGGCAGTGCAGGCGGACTTCCTCTGCGTGCAGCGAACTAGCGACTGCGGGCCATGAACGGGCTGTTGCCGGGCGCACGGGGCTCGTACTGGACCCGTACTTCTCCGGCACCAAGATCGCGTGGCTCCTAGACAACGTGCCGGATGCCAGGCGAAGGGCCGAGGACGGCGAGCTGGCATTCGGAACGGTCGACTCTTGGCTGGTGTACCAGCTGACGAACGGCACGACTCATGTGATTGATCGCACCAACGCTTCGCGAACACTGCTGATGAACCTGCGTTCCGGAGACTGGGATCCGGAAATGCTCTCGTTGCTGGGCGTGCCGGCTGCCATGCTCCCGCGCATCGTGCCCTCGTGCGGCACGATGGGGACAACGTCCGCCGAAGTAATAGGTGCCGAGATTCCCATCTCAGGCATCGCCGGTGACCAGCAGGCAGCGCTATTCGGGCAGGCCTGCTTTCGCCCCGGCCTCGTTAAGAACACCTACGGCACCGGCTGCTTCGCCCTGATGCACACCGGAGCGGAGCCGTCCGAGTCGCAGCACAAGCTGCTGTCCACGACTGCCGCTTCGGCCCGCGGACGGAACGATTTCGCTCTTGAAGGTGCCATTTTCGTGGCAGGCGCGGTCGTGCAATGGCTGCGTGACGAGCTAGCCCTGATCGATACCGCAGCTGACTCCCAAGCAGCGGCGCAAGCAGTCGCCGACACGGCCGGCGTGTACATGGTGCCCGCCTTCACGGGCCTAGGGGCTCCCTATTGGAACGCCGAAGCCCGCGGACTCTTGACGGGGCTGACCAGGGGCGCGACGCGCGAGCATGTCGTGCGCGCCGCACTGGAGTCGATCGCGTACCAGACGCGCGACTTGGTGGAGGCGATGGAATCGGATTGCGGTTCGAGGCTCACAGAGATCCGAGTGGACGGGGGCGCCACCGAGAACGACTTCCTGATGCAGTTCCAAGCCGACATCCTGGGAGTGCCGGTGGTGCGACCCGCATACCTAGAGACGACGGCACTCGGCGCCGCTTTCCTCGCGGGGCTGGCGACCGGCTTCTGGAGCGATACTGACGAGTTGGAGCACTTCTGGAGCGTTGACCGGACATTCGAGCCCTCCATGCCGGAATCGCGGCGCGCAGACCTGTACGCGGGCTGGAAATCCGCTGTTCGCCGGGCGCTCTAGACGACGGAGCCCCAAGGGGCTCAACCAACGAGATAATGCTCGAACGCTTCGGGCCGAATACCCACCCCCAAGCCGGGAGTGTGTGGCAGGTACCAGCGTCCGCCCTCCAGACGCAGCGGCTTGTCAACGATGACCTGCCGGAATGGATTCTCGGTTTGGTCGCACTCGATGAGCTTTGACTCGGCCGTGAGCGTGGACGGATGCCGCGGCCGGGCGGCGTAGAAGTGCAGCGCGGCCGCCTGGCCGACCGCGGAACCCCAGGCATGCGGCGTGACATGAACGCCAGTCAACGAGCCGAGCGTCGCTATCTTGAGACCTTCGGTGATGCCGCCGCAGGCGCACAGATCGGGCTGGGCGAAATCTACGGCCCGCCGCCGGAACCAGCGCTCGAATCCGAAGCGGGTCGCCTCGCACTCCCCGCCAGCGATAGGGATCGCCGTCTGGCTCTTCACCTGTAGGTAGGCTTCCGGATCAAGCGGAGAAACAGGCTCTTCGAACCAATGGATGCCCAGGCCCTCCACTCGCCGCGCCAACTCGATCGCTTCGGCGGGCATGTAGGCGTGGTTGGCGTCGATGGATAGCTTGACGCCCGAGCCAAGAAAATGCCTCACCGCCTCCACCAATTCCGCATCGCGCGCCACCCCTAGGCCGACCTTCATCTTGGCGGCCTGAAACCCTTGCTCCAAGCAGTCGCGGGCCTCGCGCTCCCAGCGCCGCTCCAACGGTTCGTTGCCGCCAAAGTAGAAGCCCGTCCAATAGCACTCAATGGATTCCACTGGCGCGGCACCCAACAGCCGATAGAGAGGTGCGTCGGCGTCCTGCGCTTTGAGATCCCAGCACGCGATGTCCAGCGCGGAAATCGCGGCCAGCATCACGCCTTTCTGCCCGTAATCCAGTGAGCGCGCGTACAGCAGTTCCCAGTTCGATTCGACAGCGCGCGGATCTCTTCCGATCAGCAGAGGAGCGAGGAACTCGCGAACGATGGCGGCGGTCACGGCGGCCGGGCCATACGCCTCTCCCCATCCCTCGCGGCCATCCTCCGTTGTAAGCCGCACCAGCATGGCTTCCCGCTGCGCGTAGGAGAACTGGGAAAAACTGAACGGCTGGCTAAGCGGCGCCCGCAGGTGCCAAGCATCAACGCTACGGACACGCATCGAATTGCTAGAATACCGCTTCGCCATGAAAGCAATCCGTATCCACAAGACCGGCGGGCCAGAGGTCCTCACTTACGAAGACGTCCCCACGCCCGAGCCGGGACCCAACGAAGCCGTCGTCAAGATCGAGGCGGCCGGAGTCAACTTCATTGACATCTACTTCCGCACCGGGCTATATCCTGCCGAGCTTCCGATTACCAACGGTCAGGAGGGCGCGGGCACGGTCAGCGCGGTGGGCGCCGACGTTTCGACCTTGCAGGCCGGAGACCGGGTGGCCTACACGGGCGTGCATGGCTCGTACGCCCAGTACGCCGCGGTGGCCGCTGACCGACTGGTGAGGATCCCGGACTCGATCGCGACCAAGACGGCCGCAGCAGCAATGCTACAGGGCATGACGGCCCACTACTTGACACGGTCCACGTTTACTCTTGGCCCGGGCCACACCGCGCTCATCCACGCTTGCGCGGGAGGTGTCGGGCTGCTGCTGATCGAGATGGCGAAGAAGTTCGGCGCACGCGTCATCGGCACGTGTTCGACGTCAGAGAAAGCGGCCAAGGCCACAGCGGCAGGGGCGGACGAGGTCATCCTGTACACCGAGCAAGACTTCCAACAGGAATGCCGCCGTCTCACTGATGGCCATGGCGTCGACGTGGTCTACGACTCGGTCGGCCAGTCGACGTGGAACGGGAGCTTGGACAGCCTGAAGCCCAGGGGCATGATGGTGACATTCGGCAATGCCAGCGGGCCAGTGCCGCCGCTCGCACCGCTGGAACTTACCAAGCGCGGGTCGCTGTTCCTGACGCGCCCGTCCCTGTTCGCATATATCTCCAACCGCGAAGACCTGATGTGGCGCGCATCCGAGATCTTCCGCTGGATTGAGGACCGCGACCTGAAGATCCATGTCGGGGGCGAGTTCGCGCTTAGCGAAGCCGGCGAAGCGCAATCGCAGCTAGCCGGCCGGAAGACCATGGGCAAGCTGCTGCTCATCCCGTAGGTGCCTACTTGCCCCTCCCAAGGGAGGTGCCAGCCGGTAAACCGCCCGTGGTATCGTGATCGGCTATGAAGCCGAGACTTGCACTCTTGCCGATGCTGGCTGCGCTCTGCGCGGGACCGCCCCAGGTCGCGCAAGCGCGGCCGAACATCGTCTTCGCAATCGCTGACGACTGGGGCTGGCCGCATGCCTCAGCCTACGGGGACAAGGGCGTCAAGACACCTACCTTCGACCGTTTGGCCCGCGATGGCGTGCTCGTGGAAAACGCCTACATTTCGTCTCCCTCGTGCACACCCAGCCGAGGAGCGATCATCACCGGCCAGCAGTTCTGGCGTTTGGGCCCCGCAGGCAACCTCTGGAGCGTCTGGCCCTCAACGGCGCCTGAGTACCCGAAGCTGCTGGCAGCGGAGGGATACTTCGTGGGAAGCTACCGCAAAGGCTGGGGGCCGGGCACGCATCCGTATACCACCGTCAGCCCGGCGGGCAAGATTTATGACAGCGTGGGAGGGTTCTTCGAGGCGCGTCCGAAGAACATGCCGTTTTGCTTCTGGTTCGGGGCCAGCGACCCCCACCGTCCTTACACCGCAGGCACGGGAGTGGAGAGCGGCGTGAAGCTTGAAGATGTGCATCTCTTCGAGCATTTCCCCGATGCAGAAGTGGTGCGGAGCGATGTTGCCGACTACTACTTCGAGGTCCAACGCTTTGATCGCGAAGTCGGCGAACTGGTGGACCTGCTCGAAGAGCTGGGCGAACTCGAAAACACCCTGATCGTGATGACCGGCGACCACGGAATGCCCTTCCCAAGGGCCAAGGGCAATCTGTACGATTCCGGAACGCGCGTTCCGATGGCGATCATGTGGCCCGGCACCATTCCAGGAGGCCGGACTGTCACCGACTTCGTCTCGACCACCGACATAGCCCCGACATTCCTTGCTGCCGCAGGGCTGGAGGCGCCGAACGAGATGACCGGTCGCTCCCTGCTGCCACTCCTCAAGTCTGACCGGTCCGGGCGCGTGTCGGCCGACCGCGACCATGTCATCTTTGGGCGCGAGCGTCATGTTGTAGCCCAAGCAGCGCCTGAGCTAGGAGGCTACCCGGCTCGCGCAATCCGCACGGACGAATTCCTCTACATCCGCAACTACGAGCCCGATCGCTGGCCGGCTGGAACGCCGGACTACGAGCGCGCGCAAGTGCCGAACGCTTGGCTGGCTGACTGCGACAACAGCCCGACCAAATGGTTCCTTTGGCAAAACCGCAACGATTCGGAGCTCAAGCGGTACTACGATCTGTCTTTCGCCAAGCGCCCGGCCGAGGAACTGTACGACCTGAAGAAAGACCCCGGACAGGTGGCCAATGTAGCGGAGGACCGGCAGTACCGAAGCATTCGCATCCAGTTGGCAGTGCGCTTGGCGCAGGCCCTGATCGCAACGGAAGACCCCAGGCTCGAAGGCCGGGGGGCGCTATTCGACTCCCAGCCGTACCTGGGCGGCTCGCCGGCCTTTCCACAGCGGTGATGCGCCCTCTCACCGCGATGCAAGGCTAGGGCAGACCGGCAGCCGGGACACGTCCGCCGGCCCGTCGCGCGATGCGCGATATAGCCCGGGCCGCCCAGACCAACCATGAAGTCGGCGCGATCCGGGACTGGCTTCGTGCCGCCAGTACGATCTATCTGAGGAGAAAGCACATGTTGCATGCCGAACCCACCACAATCCAGCTAGCTTTCCCATCCCGGAAGCAGTACGCGATACCCAGCTACCAAAGGAACTACGTCTGGACTCGCGAAGGCCAATGGGAGCCTCTATGGGACGACCTGAGGGGCCTCACGCGCCAGATTCTCGCTGGGGGCACGGGCGGTAGAGCACACTTCCTAGGCACGATAATTACCAAACAGATCCGGGCTCAGGGCTTCATCGACCGCTGGTGGGTGGTTGACGGGCAACAAAGGCTGACTACGCTTCAGATCCTCATCGCAGCGGCGTGCTCGGCTTTCAACGAACGTGGTCTCACGCAATGCGCTGCCCTCCTGACGAACGTATTGGTCAATCCTCAGGAAGTAGTCCAAGAGGATTCCGACAAGTACAAGATCCAACACAAGAGCAGTGACTACGAGGGTTTTTCGAGAATCATCGAAGCCGGTCTTGGTGGCTCCAGTGTTCAGCAGGAGGAGAAACTACGGCTTCATGACTGCTACATCTACTTCCGTGAGTCATTGACCGCATGGTTCGCCGGCGTCGCTGAACAATCTCATGATGAACATGCGGCCGCGCTCACGAAGGCGATTCTGGACAATCTTCAGGTGGTTGACATCCGCTTGGATGGTCACGAAAACAGCCACGCAATCTTCGAGGCTCTGAACGCTCGGGGCGAACCTCTGACCGAGTGGGAGAAGACAAAAAACTACATCCTCTCTATCGCCGTTCGCAAAGACGACCCGGACGGGGACCGCACCTACACCGAGAATCTCGAGCGATACGACAGCGATCCCTACTGGGATCAGCGGGTTAGCGTGCCGCGGTTCTCTGGTAAGCGCATCGACCTGTTCCTGTCCTTCTTTGCACAGATCGAGCTTCCTCGACGCCGTCAGCAGGTGTCGGGCGAGTCGGACCTCCACACTTTCCCGCGTAGTCGGCTCTACCATGAATTCCGATACGTCGGCGAGCACGTATACCGGAGGTCGGACGAGGAGCTTCACGGCCTGCTGGAGCGATTGGGCCGCTACGCAACGATTTACAGCCAGATTGATCGAAGAGACGGCGACAGGTTTTCAGATTACGCGCTCTTGGTGATGCATCGAAGGGACACGCTTAACCTCGCCTCGCTGATTCCGGTTTTCATGGTCCTTGTAGACAGGTTGGGCTACGGCGAAGACTTCGATCGGGCGCTCCGAATCGTCGACAGTTATCTCATGCGCCGTGTCGCGATCAAAGCGAACTACTCCGGCTTCGACGACGTTGCCTTCGGCTATGTGCAATCGGTCCGCGACGCGCCTACGGACGAAATTTCTTCCTGCTTGATCGACGAGTTCGAGAAATCGACCTGGACGAGCCGTTGGCCGAGCGACGATCAGGTCGTGCTGCATCTGCGAGAGGCCGACATGTATCGCGGCATCTCAAGTGCGAGAATCCAACTCCTGCTGCGAGGAATCGCGCAGAGAATGCATGAGGAGCGCAAGGACGACCTCACCATGCCCTTTAGCACCAAGACAACCTTGACCGTCGAGCACGTTGCACCGCAGGAGTGGGAGCGGCACTGGAAGACAGACCTGAACTTCGGAGACAGTGACGAGGACAGGCAACGGCTCAACGGTCTGGTTCACCGCATTGGCAATCTAACTCTGGTAACTCGCGCGCTGAATCCCAAACTCGGCAACCGTGCGTGGCCCTTCAAGGTGAAGCTCCTTGAAGCTGACAACCTAGAGATGAACCGTCGCCTACTCAATGACATCGATGGAGAGACGTGGAACGAGAGAGAGATCAACCGCCGAAGCCAGATTGTGGCGGACTACGTGAACGAGATATGGCCGCACGCCGCGACCCTTCGCCAGCAATTGGGAATCGCTTCGCCGGAAGAACGGGCGGAGGATCTCGTCTCCGGCATCTCCCCCCTGGTCGCCGAACGGATCGTGGACAGCGTGACGGAGTCCGGCATCGAAGACGGCTGGGTGGACAAGACGGGACTAAATCGGTGGCGTCGTGACGATCGCTACGGACGTTATCTCAGGCTGGGCGGCGGCGGTCGCTGGCACGTGGTCTGGTTGGGGATGAGCACTAGGGAACGGCAACTCGTGGTGAGCTACTCAGAGCCGAAGGGCGCTCCGGACCGCTTCATCTCAATTCCCGATGGTGTCGGCTTCGATGAAGTACTTGAGTCGGTGGAAACACAGTTGAGAGAAGTTGCCGACTCGGTCGCAGCCGATCGCGGAGCATGACGACGAATCCTACTGGCTCTACATAAGGCCCGGCACTGCGTGGCCGGCTTCGGCCTCGTTGGGACTGCCATTCGGCAGGGCACCGAACTGGTCCAGGACCCGCAGGGCACCGCCCAAGATCATGTGCTCTGTCCGTGCGGACAATCTCCTAGCTGGATTCGGCGTTGTGGACCGACGGCTGCACCCCCACGGCATCCTACCAATCGCTCAGCATGCGCTCGGGCCAGCTTCCGAAACGATGCTCACTGGCTCGGCGATGCCACTCAACAGCGCAACGGTCTCCCGGTCGGACTTCGGTGCGGTGCCAGCCGATGCATCAGCTATCATAATGACCGAGAGAGAATGATCACTGCGGCCAAGCGGCACCGCGACAAAACCAATCGTCGGAGGTGCTCGTTGCTGGGATCATACTCAGCGGGGCTTACGATCGACGCCGAGGGCGGCCACGTCGGGCGAATAATGAACTCGTACAGGCCCCAACCGATCTTCGATCTCTTCCACCGGATCGTTTGGCGAAACTATTTCGACCGTGTTCCTGCCAACGTGTCCGCTATTGTCATAGCTACGACGGTCAGGGCCCCTCGGACTCCGATCGCCGTGCCGCTCCTTGCTTGGATGTATTCCGGTGGAACACAACGTTTTCATAA
This sequence comes from Terriglobia bacterium, assembly GCA_009838515.1. Classification (GTDB taxonomy): domain Bacteria; phylum Acidobacteriota; class Terriglobia; order Bryobacterales; family UBA6623; genus VXMF01. The sequence goes on from VXRL01000040.1 coordinate 216,950, forward strand.
GTTACCCAGCACCTAACCAAGATCTGGTCGAGAACTTCGCTGACCACTTGCTTCGGAATGGGGTCAAGGCGTGGGTCTATTCGATTGACAAGACGTTATCCGCCGAGACTTGGCCTGAGATAGAGGCTTGCATTGACCAGGCCGAACTTTTTGCGTTCGTCGCATCCGAGGATTCTCGCGACGCTGAAGGTCAACATCGTGAGCTTCGACTCGCCGTCGAGAAGATTGGGCAACATGGTAGAGCGAAATTCAGGCTACTTCCAATCGTACTCGGAGGCTTGTCTTTCAGCGAAATACCCTCAGAATTGCAGCACGTAAACGGCGTCAGACTCGATGCACACACCGTAACATCGAAGGCCAAAGAGGTCGCTAGGACCTTTTTCCCAGACTTGTTTGATGACGAAAGGGAAAGAGCTTGGCATTGCCCAAGACCGGGGCAGTGGCTCGAAGTACGTCGCGTTGACTCGGGAATCGAAGGGTTCCTTGAGCGAAACGATCTGTTGTACTTTCGCAGGCTCAGCCCGCTGGGGTTGTTCGAGTGCTACTCGCCAAAATTACATGAGCTGTTCTGGATTATGCCGGACAATGTCCGTGCCAGCGGGACTCCACGCGACGAGTGCCCTAGCGTGCCACGAGAGTATCGCTACGAAACCAGCATTAACGATGAAATACTCGGTCGGCGACTTGGTTCGACACGACAACCGATTGGGCGCTACGTAATTGTTGAGTGACGTTAGTCTGCATTGCGTATCGATCCGATGGGCCATCCCGGGGATATTGCCGCATCCCTCGCCTTACCAATGGGAATGTGGTCAGATCCCAGGCTTTTCGAAGTGCAGTGGGGATTCGCCGCATCGGTGGGTTTCCAGGGAACGGCATTTCTGCTGCCCTAGCCTCGCTCTATCGTCGTGGACTTTCTGACCTAGTCTCTGGTCCAGTCTGGCACCCAGCAGATCTATGTTGTCAGCCAGCCCTGATGTGAAGTGGCGAGCCCGATCAGGCTAAGCCTCCCGCAAGCCCACATACCTCAGCGGTCGTCAAACATAGGTGTTGTAGACCACAGGCAGGCCGCCGGACCGAAGCACACGGAAGGAGGCGCAGTCGAAGCGCTCTAGATCCTCTACAGTGCGTGCATGATTCAGCAGGTGGATCGCCGTCACCACCTCAACCGGCGCGGCTGACATGAAGTCCGCAACATCCATGCACACGTACTGGCAACCGATTGGCTCCCCCCACTCTTGCGCCTCCGCCAGCGCGACGATTGCCGACAAGACATCGAGTTCCGGTCACCTCCAACGCGCCAGCCCGCCTGAAGTGACCGGCGCAGATCCCCCCTTTAGCGCGCCCCGTCCAGTGCCGTCTTGTGGCGCAGGTCGCCCAGCAGCGCCATTAGGGTATACCGTTCGACCGAGTGTCGCACTAGCAGCGACTTGGAATCGCGGTAGTCCTCAGCGATGGTGTCGTCAGCTTGAAAGCTCACCCATGCCGTGATACACGACCACTCCTCGATCCGGCCATGGCAGCGGTCCGGCACACGTCCCCCCGCATGACTGCCCCGATCCCGGACAGATCGGCTGACTCGGGGCCCGCGCCATCTTGCAGTATGATTTTCTGTCTATGCCCTCCGATTCTTCGGCCAACCAACCACGACTGCGGACCAATCCGGGATCGAGCCTGCGCCTGCCTTCCAAGGAGCGCATCACATGGGTATTGGCGGTCTGGGGTGCCTGCATGGTCTACGCAATCGTTCGCTACAACGTCTTCAAGGGCGTTGAGTGGACCCATCTGCCGCTTTACATCGTCAATAAGTCCGCCGCGTTCGGCGGAGTCGTGTTCATCGCTCTGGCGTACGTGGTCGGCAAGCTGTTCGGGGGCACGCCTGGCTCTGAACTAGTGCGGGCCAAGGCAAAGTTTTTCGGCTTGACGGGTTTCGGGATGATCTCGATGCACGTTCTGATGTCAATGGTCTTGCTGTCACCGGCGAACTATGAAAAGTTCTTCGCAGAGTCCGGCAAGCTCAATCTGTCGGGCGAAGTCACGTTTCTGTGCGGCGTACTAGCCTACGGCTGTTTGTTGTTCCCGGCGATCACCACCCTGCCCCACATGTATGACGCGTTCGGCATGGAACGCTGGCTACGGGCGCAGCACATGGGCTACGCCACTCTGGCACTGGCCTGCGGTCACACATTCGCGATGGGATACAAGGGGTGGATTGACCTGTCGACTTGGCCGGGGTCATTACCGCCCATCACGATGCTGGGCTTCTTGGCCGCGCTCTTCGCTCTGGTTGTCAAGTCCGTGCGATTGATTGCCCGGCGCTAGCCGCCAGCAACCGCGTATTCGCACAGTGCCGTCCCGAGCCCTGAATGACCATGAAAATTGGTGCCGATGAAAACAACCTGATCGATTTCGCTCCACCTACCGTTGTATGGATCACACTAGCACGGTTATCGTTGATCACTTCGAGGTGTATTCTAAGCAGTATTAATTCTATTTCTAAGCATTCCTCTATCACTCCTTCCTTGGCTTCAATCTTCCCTTAGTCATGGACTCAATTAGTCCAGATGATTTTAGCACACAGTCTAGACTTATTGATGGTAATTTCTCATCCCCTCCGAGATGATGTCTGAGGTATCTTTCTGACGGATTATTGATTCCAGAGCGCTGGCAAACCAGATAAGCTACTGATTCAGCCTCAAATTCTTGTACAGCACGCTTGCATCCACGTCGGTCGGGCCAAGCACGATGTTTCGCAGTTGGCCTTCCGAGATGACCGCAGTATAAGTGGGCCAGTTCATGAACGATTGTCGCAAACTTAGACTCTCTTGAGTGTTTCCTATTGAGAACAATATCGTAAGCCACTGGAATCTCAACAAAGACTGGCTGACGGGATTTGTTGACTCCAGACTTGAATAATTGCGATTCAGACAAGTCGTCTCTGATGCGTATTAGTCCAGCAGACTGTGAACCATGATCGCTCTCTGTAACCCGGATTCCATCTCTCTTAGAATTCTCGATTAACCATTCAAAATCTCTGGGATTTAATCTTCCACCAACCTGAAAAGGATTCTCGATTTCAGGTGGCAATGGTTTGGAAGTTTCCATAGACTCTGTGTCACTGACGTCGAATACAAACATTACAGGTCCGTTCGGCCTCAGGATCACCAATGGACGAGCTCCTGGTTTTATCCGTCGCTTGAAATCTCGACGCCATCTATGTGGAGGGGCAACAAATTTTGCTCCGGGCATCTGTACATGGACTAGCATCGAATTAAATGGAGAATATGCTCGGAACCGTATCACGAACTTGACGAGTTCTCGAAATTCAACAGTATTCTCGTATTGATGCGTGAGGTGAAACAGTTCGTCGAGCGAACGCTTGGCGACTTCCCGATCCCATTCTCCGGCAGGTGTAGAATCGACAGTCGACACCGTATCCGCAGAATCGTCGCTGAAAAGGTTTGGGGAATCTCGCATCACTCTCTTTCTCCAAAGTGCTGATCTTGCTGGTGTTCTGCCCTGCATGTGCGCCAGTGACGGGACAGCCGCGAGGAAGTCGAGGAATTCTTCAGGCGGAAGGGTCGCGCCCCACTCCCCATTCCGATGCAACAGCCCGTAGACATCTTCGGTCGAAGGTCGTTCTACTCCCTACAAAGCCCTCACCTGTCGAGATTGGTTAAGAAGCCTGATGACCTTGGTTCGGGCAATTGGCCGTCGGCATAGTCCGAATCTATGACAGAATCCGCTTGCACGATCAGCAACTAACCATCCCTCCGGCTCGGACCTGTCAGGAGCACCCGCAGAGCTGTCAATACCCGACGTGGACGTCGGCGGTGCATTGCCATGCCGAGCCAGTAGGCGGCTTCCTCGCGCTCCATAGCCTCAATACCTTCGGCAACTGCTCGCATGTTGTCGCGGCTACGCATAGGTGCGAGCGCCCGGAACAGCAGCCCCAGATAAAGAGCGAGATCCTCACCAAGCGCGTAGCCGCTTACCCGCCGACCGGTGTATCCGTTCGGTCGGACACCCACGCCAGCCAAGCGACGAAGCACACGGTGCTCGACTAGTTCAAGGTTTCGTCCACGTAGCCCGGCAACGCGCACGGCAGCGCTCAAATGCGGGGTGGCGGGAGCTGGCAACTGCCAGATCTCGTACTCTGCGCTGGCATTGCCAAGTACCCGTACGCGCAGTTCGTACCTCGGTGCGGACGAGGGCGTGGTCGTGTCGATGGGGGAATTGGGTAGCACCATCAGCTCTTGCCTTTACCTGACGCGGCGACATGCGCCGCCCCGCTTACGAAACGGCATAGACGGTCTGCCAGCGTTTCCGCCGCATCTCCGTTCATGGTCAGCCCACTCCCGAACTCAAGCACAAACGACGCCTTGATCTCCTTGGACGCAGCGACCCGCATCTGCGCGTCCAAGAATTCCTTGACCGGCTGGGCGTCGGGGGCCGGACCACGGAAATCCCATTCAAACGTGCCCCCATCGCGCGTCTCATAGCTGCCCTCGAATGTGACGACCTTCTCCGCGTCTGACACGCCGCCTACAGCACTGAGCAGTCGGAAAGCATCGCTGGGCTCGAACATGCGAATCGTTAGGACACTGATCGAGTCGACACCATTGGCTCTCGCCTTTTCCCAAAGTTGCGACAACGCGTCCCTGAGCACTCCCTCGGCGCTCAACTCCGGGGGGGGTGGTGGCGGCGGACCGGGTGGCGGCGGACTGGGCGGCAGCGGACCGGGCGGCGGCGAATCGGGCTGCTCAGGTCGCGGCCAAACGCCGTTCTTCTTGGCATAGGCCATTGTCATGACCAAAGCCTGCTCATCGATGCAGATTTCTACCGACGGCTCACCTGGCCCGAACAGCAGATCACCGCGCTTGTAGACGTAGTCGCCCTGCTGGATCCCGAGCCGGATGCCGCGTATGTAGATGTCGTCCCCCAGCAAAATCGGCAGCTTTGGGTCACGACGAAATTCGTTGCGCAAGGCTCGAGTCGTCATCTCACCCTTCCGTAGCGGTGTTCGGTCTCGAACGTAGTTCGGCGCATCAGGCTCGTCGTCGGGGAAACGAAGCTTCTTCAAGTCGCGTAGCGCTCGCGCTATCTGGCGCTGACCATTTCCCGGCTGAGCCGACGCTGAGGGCATATCGACCGCTGTATGCGCGAGGTCTATACCCTTTGTTCCAAGCCTGTCACGTGAGGGGTAGAAGACGTGGCGGTAGCACTGCTGCACAGCAATCGCTAATTCCTGCTCGGACTTGGCTTCCAGAGCAAGGACCGTCTCCTGTTGATGAGCCGCAAGACTCCTGAGGCGATCGGGGGCCTTGAGCCGCTGGAGCGCCAGACGTACCCTCATGCGGCGCTGCATGGGTTCTTTGGCAGCGTCGTCAGCCGCCACTAGTACGAGATGGTTGCGCAAGACTCGCAAGGCAGAACCACCAGCACCCTTGTGCTGGTGCACATCGGCAACCAAACCCGGAACCTCGTCAACCGTCTCGCCGACGCTCACGCCATCGTATGCGAATACAACCAGTCTTGGACGGCCATCGCCGACGTCATCAGGCACGTCGAACGGACCACCGGGAAAGCGAATTATCTCGAAGGTCGTTCCCGAAAAGATCTCCGTGATTCGATCATTGAGTTGTGCACGCACCTCGGTCGCATCGACCTGCTTCTCCTCTCGACGAATGATCTGGCTGAGATTGGCCTCGGCCAGAAAGCGCATTGGCGCCGCCGGCCGGTCATCGAGATAGGCCGACTCGGTTGTGAAGTCCTTACGCGCCTTGTCGATGAAACTCAGATCGACCCTCGGCCCGGCCGCAGAGTAGCGCAGTTCCTCAGGCGTCAGGCCCTGGAGCTGTTTGTTGAAGGCCAGCGTGTGCATGAAGATAGTTCTTGCCACATAGGCGGCGTATGGCGGCAGCCCCTTGTGTTTCTCGGCGTCAATCTCCTCAGCGAGAGACCGTTGCCCAGACCGCCCGGCCGCCACGTCGTTGGCAATGGCCGGCTGGAAAGCGGACTGCCCCAGCCTCGTGATGATCTCTTGGCGGATCGGCTCGTAACTTGGGTCAATGTGATGCACGTGAATCGCCGTCGCGTCCGCGGGCCGCTGCATCCAGAGGTGTGCGACGGTGCGAGCTAGCAGTCGGAGCATTCCACGGACTCGCTGGAAATTCGACAGTGTGGCGGTCTTGCTCGTCAATGTTTGGAGCACATCCGGGTGGAGCGGATAGCTCGCGCGAAACACCTCTGCCGCCTCAGTCCGAGCAGCATCACCGCTGAGAACCTCTTGATTGGCAGCCCAGAGCTTCTGGTAGGAACCTATGGTCGCAGTTGCGGCGGCGTCATCGACCGACTCGAACAAACGCCTCCGGAGAACTTGGACCGTCTCGTCCTCCTCAGTGGGATTTAGGAGGGTCGCCTTGCGGGCCGAAATCTTCTCGATTTCGGCCATATCGTCTGCGACCATCTGGTTCTCCTCCGAATAGGCGTCAGTGGCCAAGCCGTCCTTGCCGATGGCGAGCGTGTAGACCAGAGCCGCATTCGGAGCGGTCTCCACGGCCTTGTACAGGGACGTGAGGAAGGCAGTCAGCTGTCCGCGCGCGTCAGGCATTCTACTGACCTTCCGGAGATAAACCGACAATTCATCAAGCAGGATCAGAGTCGGCTTGCCGGCGAAAAGGGCACGCAGTGTCTCCGCGCCAGGCGCCGTCCGCTGCTCGTCGCTCTTCCGTACTCGCTCATACCCTGGCTTCCCGGCCAGAGCATGGGCTATCTCACCCCAAGGGGTATATGCCAGAACCCCGCCGTCCAGCGAGCGGCCGTTCACCGGGTCCGCGTTTTCACCATCGAAGGCCGCTATACGGACGGCACGCGTCGGCAACAGCGACGGTTCGACAAATTCCTCTTTGTGCGGTACGCCGTCCATTCCCTTCGCCGCGTGGGACAGCGCAATCAGGCCATGAGTCTTCCCGCCGCCGTATGAAGTGTCGAGCCGAAAGATGGCCGCCGCCGCGTCTCCGGAACCGCTGAGTCGACAGCAGACGTTAGCGAGCAGGTTCTTTAGGCCCCGAGTTGGGTAGGTGTTGGCGAAGAACGAAACTGCGTCCCGATAGCCCGCACTCGCCTTGCCAGAAAGCACCAATGCAAGATCGGCCGCGAAGTCTGCGTCGGCGATCGTACCGTCGAGCACATCGGGGCGAGGACGGCAGGTATCAAAGATTGTCGGAACCGTCACATCAAATCCCTGAGCATACGCATGCGTGGCTTAAGCGAGTAGTATTCGCGGCGAGACGAACCGTGTTTGTTCATATGAGACACTTGAAACGAGGCAAGTGTAGCGCAACCTGAGATTCTGAATGCATGAACAAGGAGGAGCTACAGGCGGCAAGCGGAGACGTTCTGTTCGTGATTCAGGATCGCTTTCAGGCAGGGGGTGGGCTCCGTCGATGGGGTGTTACCGGCAATCGTCGCAGCGTACAGGCGGTACCGGCACGCCTCTTGATGCTTGGAAGCATCTCCTGTTGCGATTCATTCCCAGCGTCCGAGGTCTGCGGGGCCGCTGCCTGGCCGTGCTACGCCGCGGGCGTCTGACCGCCCTCTGCGGGGAGGTTTGGCTCCTCGCAAAGGGCGAGCATGACGTTGTGAGCCGAGAGTTGGCGACACACCCGACCACAGAGCCCGCGATGCTTTCAGCAAGTTTGCCAGTTGGACGCGTCTCCCTGTTCTGCCCCTCCAGCCGAACGACACTAGAGATCTGTAAGCGTCGCATCACGTGAGACGATTCGCACGAGAGGACCTTGATGTTCGAGAATCTGCGGATTAAGAATTTCCGGCTGTTCGACGATCTAGAAATCGGAGAACTGAAGCGAATCAACCTCCTTGCCGGACGCAACAATGCTGGCAAGACAGCCGTTCTTGAGGCCATCTACCTGCTGGCCAGCGTTGGTAACCCAAGACGCGCCATAGAGGTCAAGGGGATTCGCGGGATCAGCGAAACATCGGGATCGCCGGGCCGACTACCAACCTCGTATTGGAAGCCACTGTTTTCTCAACTCAACATGCAGCGGTCTATCGAGATCAGTGGTGCGCATTCCCATCTCGGCCCCGTGGCGCTAGCCATCTCTCTGGAGCGGCGAGACGATTCCGAGACTCCAGAACCTTACCGCTTCCCAACTTCACAGGTAGCTCAAGGGGTGGCTGACGACGCACAAGAAGCAGTTTCTCATGACATTGGCGAGCGGCTTGCTGATCCATGGGCGCTACATCTTTCATGGGCGACCAACATGGGGCGAGATACATGCGACATGCGCGTGACGGAACACAGTCATCGGATCGTGAGCGCAGACCTTGGTATTCCGCTCCATCCGATCTATCTGTCTTTGGGCCCTGGAAACGCCCACGAAGACGCAGTCCGCTTGGGTCAGCTTCGGGCGCGCAAGAAAGGGGACCTGTTGACAAAGGCGTTACAGGTTGTCGAACCAAGCTTGGAAAGCGTTGAAGACATCTCCGCTACCGGCACTCCAATGATCTGGGGCGATATCGGCCTGCCCGAGCTTACTCCACTGTCGGCAATGGGGGAAGGTGTAGCGCGAATCGCCAGAATCGTGCTTGCGACGTCCAGTGTCCCGGGCGGAGTCGTACTTGTCGACGAGATCGAGAACGGATTTCACCACTCAGTCATGAAGAAGGTGTGGTCTGTCGTGGAAGAGGCTGCACAACTGTTCGACGCACAAGTAATTGCGACGACTCACAGTTATGAGTGCCTCATGGCAGCTCATGAGGCTCTGAGGGACGAGTGGCGGTTTCACCGATTGGACCGCACCAAGGAAGGATCGAGTCAATGTGTGACATTCGACACGGAAAGGGTCGAGGCAGCGATCCGGCACTGGTTGGAGGTTCGTTAACTTGTGGGACGGCCGCCGGAACGTATCGGATCCAATGTACAGCTCCTTGTCGAGGGGCGTGATGCAGTGGGCTTCTTCGAAGCATTGATCCAAGATCTGGCGCTAGAGGAAGTACAGATCCAAGACTTCGGCGGCGTGGCAGAGCTGCGGACATTCTTGCCGGTATTCGTCGGTAGTTCGGGGTTCTCCCGCGTCACAAGCCTCGGGATCGTTCGCGATGCAGAGACCTCCGCTGGAGGGGCGTTTGAGAGTGTCCAAGGGTCTCTAGCTGGCGCTGGGCTCCCGGTTCCGCAAGCCCCTGGACAGCGAGTCGGCGACCGTCCGGCTGTCACAGCAATGATCCTACCCGGGGGGAACCGGACCGGCATGCTCGAGACACTGCTGAACGAAACGCTCTGTGGTGACAATGTGCTGACTTGCATCGATGACTTCTTCCGCTGCGTCGAAGAACACTGCGGCGAGCCGACACACAGGCCGGAGAAGGCTCGTTCCCACGCTTACCTAGCAACCAAGCGGGACCCGCATCTGTCGGTCGGCTTTGCCGCCAAGCGAGGATATTGGAACCTCAAACACCAAGCGCTGGAGCCGCTACGCACGTTCCTTCGGGAGGTCGCTTCTCAGCACTGAGAGATCCCACGAAGATTCTGATCCTATGTCCGACACCCGCCTGATTGAGCGCTGGCTCCCGATCGCTGAGATCGGCGTCGAGAGCACTCGAGAGCGTACGCCCATGACTCCGTTTCCGGCACCGAACCGCCTTCATGTTTGGTGGGCGCGCCGACCACTAGTGGCGTCACGAGCGGCAGTACTCGCGTCCCTGCTGCCAGCAAATGCCGACCGGGAAAAGTTTCTGCATGTCCTTGGGATTCACGGTGATCCAATCGCTACGCGACAAAAGATTGATGCGGCCCGCCGACGAGGTGAACGCTTCGAGGGACAAGCCTACAGCTATCCCCGGGCGTTCAGCTACATACCTCGGGAGGACGACCATCGGTGGTTGCAGGAAACTCTGGGCACCAACGGACTCTCATCCTCTTCAGTTCTCGATCCGACTGCCGGTGGCGGGAGCATTCCATTCGAAGCGGTACGGCTCGGCACTCGAGCCGTGGCCAACGATCTTAATCCTGTCTCTGCACTTATCATGCGGGCGACGGTTTTGTGGCCCTCCCTATATGGAACAGCTCTTGAATCGGCATACCGTGAACTGTCGGATCAGTTCGTGCCGGCGCGAGAAGAACGTCTCGCTTCGTACTTCCCCCCTGAGCCGGAGCGGAACTGTATCTCAACCAATCACCTCTGGGCACGGACGATTGTATGCCCGTACTGCGACGGTCTCGTACCGCTGTCGCCGAATTGGCGGCTTGCTCCGGACGGCACTGGCGTCAAGCTTTGTCCCGATTGCACCAATGGCCCGGGAACACCCGGCCGCGTCTGCACATTTGAGATTGTTCAACAGGCAGAGCAACAGTCACCGGGCACAGTCGCGCGCGGCAAGGGCCAGTGCCCGTGGCCCGACTGTGGCCGAATCATCGACGGAGACGAAATCAAGTCCCAAGCCAAAGCGCGAGGGATGGGCGAACAACTGTTCGCCGTCGTGTATAAGCGGAGGATCGAAACCAAGACTAAGTCGGGCAAGCGTGGTCGCGACAAGTGGGTGCGCGGCTACCGCGCACCTAGAGCTGAGGATGACAATAGCGCCGACATCGACGCCAAGCTGGCAGAAAAGCTGGCGGAGTGGCAAGCGCTGGACTTCGCGCCGAGCGAGCGGATTCCCGACGGCACCAAGACAACCGAGCCGCACCGTTATGGCATGGCCCTCTGGCGCGACTTGTTCTCGCCGCGGCAACTGCTGTGCCACGGCACCAGCGTAGAGGTGTTCAGGGAAATGCTTGAGGCGGACCGGGACGCCGGACGACTTGACGACATTCGGCAGGCTGCCTACGGGTACTTGGCTTTCTCGCTGGATACGATGTTGAACTACAACTCGCGCATGTCGGTCTGGATGCGCACCCGCGAGGTTGTCGCGAATACATTCAACCGGCACGATCTTGCCTTCTGCTGGTCATACGCCGAGATGGCCCCACTGGTCGTCGGAATCGGCTACGACTGGACTATCAAGCAGACCGCAAAGTGCATCAAGGAACTCGTCGCGCTGGTTCATCCGAGCACCGAAACTAATGCCGCTCCGCTATTCGACCAAGTTGCTCCGAAGAAGTCCGAAGGGACCCATTCGCCGTTGCCTCCCGTTTCGATCACGTGCAAATCGGCAGACAGCCTTGACCACCTCTCTGATGGCAGCATCGACGCTGTGGTGGTAGACCCGCCGTACTACGACAATGTCATGTACGCGGAGTTGTCGGACTTCTTCTATGTCTGGCTCAAGCGCACGGCAGGACATGTCTTCCCCGACCTGTTCCGTCGCCAGCTGACCGACAAGGAGAACGAGGCGGTGGCCAATCCGGCAAAGTTCTCTGGCGAGAAGGGTGCCAGTGCTCTCGCTGGACGGGACTATCAGGATCGCATGGCTGCGATCTTCTCCGAATGCCGACGTGTGCTGAAACCGAGCGGCATTATGACGCTGATGTTTACGCACAAGGCGACCGGTGCCTGGGACGCACTGACCACAGGCCTGATGGAGGCCGGTTTCGCGATCACGGCATCGTGGCCTATCAACACCGAGGCAGGCGGAAGCCTGCACATCCGGGACAAGGCGGCGGCCAACAGCACTGTGTTTCTCGCCTGCCGCCCTCGTTCGCAGAATGAAATGTCTAGCGGATCGAATGGGAATGACGAGTTCCGTTACTGGGAAGATGTGGAGCCACTCGTGGCCGGTGCAGTAGCGAAGCGTGTCGGCGAGTTCCAGGAAGCAGGCATCGGCGGAGTCGACCTATTCTTGGCAGCTTTTGGCCCGGCACTAGAGGAGTTCTCTCGCCACTGGCCTCTCAGGCGGGGAACGCCACGGGATCGGCCGGAATCGCGCAGCCGACAGCGCAAGCTCCACCTAGACGAATGGGACCCATACTCCGTGACACCAGAAGACGCGCTCGATGTCGCCCGACGCGAGGTCAAGCGATGGCGACTGGAGCGGTTGGCGGCCCTGAAGGCAGACGCGGACCTTGACAATGTGACCTCGTTTTTCGTTCTGGCATGGGACACGTTTCGGGCCCCGGTCTTCCCGTACGACGAGGCTCTGCGGCTGGCACGAGCGGTTGGGGTTGATCTTGATCGAGAGATAGTGGGTCGACTTGCCAACAAACGCAGCAGCGACCTGATGATCTGGGACAGCGCACACCGTGCGGCAACCGGCACTCTCGGACCAGCCGATGGATCACGGGGTATGATCGACACACTTCACCATGCGGCTCATATAGCGCGGTCAAGGTCCTTGGCAGTCGCCCGCGAGATACTCGAACACAACGGAGTGGGTCACGAACCTCGGTTTCTTGCGGCACTCAAGGCGATACTTGAAGTACTACCGATGTCACCAGCCATCACGGGGGTACGGCTCGGCACCGATGCGGCAGCTGCTGGCGACGACTTCGAGGCCCTCTATGGGTTGTCCCGCCTCGCCTACCACGACAACATCGGCGAACCGGAACAACTTAAGCTCTGGCGTAGCGCCGCCGAATGACGATTCCGCGGATCGGCCGAGATCCTATTGATCATATCGGCATAACTCTGGCCTGTTGACCGGCAGCTGGATTTCTGCGGACACCAATTGCATACCATCATTGTTTGGACCGATGCCGGTGAGAGTCACTCATGCCCATGCCCGAGACTCAAGATCAGTCCACGAACTGCAAGTCAAGAGCCCTCGGACGTTCAGGGCAAGGCGCATGCAACTGGGAGATTGTGGCTCGGGTAGTCGTCGACGAAGGCTCCGACGCGCCAGTTGGATCGAATTGGTTTCGGTATGACCTCATTGCATCACCAAATCCACTCGAACAACTCAACCCCGCCGTCGAGAGCACGACCAAGGCCGGCGCCCGGTCACACTGTCACGACACTGTTCGAGGAGAACTTCCACTTGCGCCCCGGAAGCGTCTGCTCGACCCGGCAGGTCAAGATGTGGCTCGATTCGTGTGAAACGCTCTTCGCTCCACCCAGCAGCTCACCAGCGAGAATCAGCTATGCAATCCCTCAACTGTCAAGCGTGCTCAGGCAATCACACGCTGACGGCTTGCGGCACACGATGCGGGACGAAACCCGACGCCGTGCCAACGGGTGCGAAGCTCTGGGTGCCGATGTCTTCAGCGCCACGGCGGCTGAACCTGTATGTAGCCCCGACTTTGGCTTGCACCGACGGTCAGATCAAGGCAATCGCGCTCGTTGGCGGAATGCAGATCCTAAGGTGCAACCTCAAAGATGACCAAGCCTCGAGTGTTCAACGTTTGAGCTTTTGGAGTTGACCGGCGTGCTCAGGGATCGGACGTGGCAACTCAAGTACACACCGGAGGACGGCGATCTCATTCGTGTCTTCTATGTCCCGGCACTCGAGGACGCCAAGCGGTATGACCGACTGACCGGATACTTCAGTGCGGGCGCGTTGGCGCTTGCCGCAAGAGGAATCGAGGGACTGGTTCACAACAAAGGAAAAATGCGCCTCGTCGTCGGCTGCACCCTCAAGGAAGCCGAAATCGACGCTATCCAGCGGGGCGAGGAATTACGCACCCAAGTTGAACGGCGCTTGACCGCACTGCCACTGACCCCGCCGAACACCGACGCCGCAAACGCTCTGGAGTTGCTGGCTTGGATGATCGGACGCAGCCATCTCGACGTGAAGGTCGCTGTTCCCTGCGACGAGAAACGGCTGCCTGTAAACGATCCGGCGATCTTTCACGAGAAGTCAGGTGTCATCGAGGATCGAATTGGAAACAAGCTCGCCTGGACCGGCAGCCTTAACGAAACCGAAGCTGGTTGGCAGTCCAACTGGGAGAGTATCAATGTCTTTACCAGCTGGGGCCGAGAACCGAAGAGAGTATCCACTGAAGAGCGGAACTTCGAGCGTCTGTGGTCCGATACGTCGCCCCGTGCCCTCGTTCTGGACGTGCCGGACGCTGTCAAGCAAGACCTGCTTCGGTTCTTGCCGCGCGAGGGCCTCCCAACACGGCTGAAGAACGAGCCAAAGAAACCGGAGCCGCCATCACCGCCATTAACAGAACGACAGCGACTGATCTGGACGTTCATTAAGCGTGCACCATCGCTTCCAAACGGCGGGTCCCGCACGGGTGAAGCCACCGCGGCTGTCACGCCTTGGCCGCACCAAGTTCGGGCATTCGAGCGCCTCTACCAACACTGGCCTCCTAGGTTGCTGATCGCGGACGAAGTGGGACTGGGCAAGACAATTCAGGCAGGACTGTTGCTGCGCCAAGCGTGGCTTGCCAGCCTAGCCAAGCGGATTCTCATTCTCGCTCCTAAAGCCGTCCTGAAGCAGTGGCAGATCGAGCTACGCGAGAAATTCAACCTCAATTGGCCAATCTACGACGGACGTGCGCTTCGCCGTTACGAGACGCACTCAGTGGGCGGACAGGCCAAGCACGAATCCCCAACAAGACTCTGGCATGAAGAACCAGTGGTAATCGCATCCAGCCAACTCATGCGGCGCGCAGACCGCTTCACGACGCTTGTTGAAGACGCTGAGCCGTGGGATCTGATCATCCTAGACGAGGCCCATCATGCCCGCCGAAGCGCCGCTGGCAGTTCCAAGCAAGGCGGTCCGAATGCCTTGCTCAAGCTCATGCGATCCCTGAAGTCCCGCACCCAAGGGCTGGTCCTGCTGACAGCGACCCCGATGCAGGTGCATCCTGTCGAGGTGTGGGACCTTCTGGACCTGCTGGGGCTTCCTCCTGAGTGGGCTGCGCCCGCTTTCCTGGACTTCTTCGAGCTGGTCAACAGACCCAAACCGTCTGGAGACGCGTTAGAGCGTATGGCACGAATGTTCCAAGCCGTTGAAAGGGATTTGGGTCCTGCATCCCGCGAGTCTGTTCAGAGACTGACGGGACTGTCTCGGTTGAAAGCCGGGAGGTTGCTCAGTGCGCTGCGTGACGGAGCGAGCATTCCTCGTCGCCAGCTCGATCCAGCTGGGCGTAGTGCGGCAATTGCAGTAATGAGGGCGCATTCTCCGATTCGGTGGCTGATCTCGCGCCATACCCGTGAGCTGCTGCGCCGCTACGCCAAGCAAGGGGTCTTGGCGACCGCCATTGCGAGGCGCCAAGTTGACGACCTCTTCGTCGAAATGAGTGACGCAGAGTTCGAACTCTACGAGGCCGTCGACGAGTACATCTCGAATACCTACAACCGAGCAGCCAGTGCCGAGAGGTCAGCAGTTGGCTTCGTGATGACGGTCTATCGTCGCCGTCTTGCAAGCAGCTTCGCCGCCCTACGCGCCACCCTGGAGAAGCGCCGCGATGCCAGATTGCACGATGCGGTCATGTCGGCGGAGGACTCGGAAGAAGACATGGCGGACGACGAGGCACTCGACGACGTGCTAGACGAAGAAGAAGTGGCAGCCATCGCGTCCCAAGCGCTTGCCTTCGAGGAGTTAGGCGAGATCGAAAGACTGCTGGAATCGATCCAATCGCTGCCGCCCGACAGCAAGCTCGATTGGCTCAACAAGACCTTGGACGAACTGGCAATACAGGGGTACGGCCAAGTCATGGTGTTTACCCAATACACCGCCACAATGGACTTTCTGCGCGAAGCGCTTCGCTCGCGGAGCGATCTGCGCCTGATGTGCTTCTCTGGCCGCGGCGGTGAGATTCCCTCAGGTGGGGTCCAGACTGCGTGGCTTCGGATCGACCGAGAGCAAGTCAAGCGCCGGTTTAGGGACGGCCAAGCCGATGTGCTGCTTTGCACCGACGCCGCTTCGGAAGGACTGAATTTCCAATTTTGCGGAGCGCTCGTCAACTACGACATGCCGTGGAATCCGATGCGAGTTGAGCAGCGGATTGGACGCATCGACCGAGTTGGTCAACACCATGAGTCCGTGCGAGTGGTAAACCTCCACTACAAGAACACCGTCGAGACGGACGTTTATCGGGCACTACGCAATCGCATCGGCCTCTTCGAGCAGGTCGTCGGCCGTTTACAGCCAATCCTCGCAAGAATGCCGAAGGCCGTCGCGGATGCTGTGCTGGCCGGACGGAAGTCTGCTGATGCGCGAAACGTCGCCGACCGAATCCAAGAACAAGTCGCCGAAGAGGAGCGCGGTGGATTCGATATCGAGACTGCCCTCGATTCCGAGACCGCAATGCCGGACCGGCCACCGTCGCCAATCACAATGGATGACCTCGACCGGGTGATCCGTGAGCCCGACCTGATGCCTCCGGGAGTGCAGGTGCAACCGATGGGGCCGCGAGAGTACAGCCTGCTCGCTCCAGGAATGAAGGAGCCTATTCGGATAACGACAGATCCGGAGTACTACGAGGAAAACTCCGAGAGTGTTGAGTTGTGGTCGCCAGGCAACCCGTTCTTCAAGGGGCCCGAACCAACTCAAGGCCTGGATGTTCCAGCCGGCACGACTCTGAAGGACTTACTCGAAACGTAGGGCTCCTGGCCACGTTTGACCACCAGAGGCAGCCAAGCCTCCGATGACTCCGAGGATCTAGCGATTCGGAGGGGTAAATCCGAAGTGCACTGCGGCGCTAGTCGAGTCGCGTGGGGACTGCTGCGCTCACCTTCTTGGCCGCTCCCAGTGCGCTAACGTGCGGTGTCAAAGCCCGCTCGAGGGTGTTCTAAGCGATTTGCCGATTGAAGTCGGGAGAGAGAGTTCGGGTCGCTCCACGGTGAACCTAGATTCGAATTGACCGTAGGGGGGATGCCCTTCATTACCACAGGGGCCGCGCTCCACGGTGAGAGTTGTAACGCACACACCTTGCAACGCACATCGGACCTACGAGGCACACAGCATGCGAACGCCATTGGCTGCAACTCGTCTCATTCCACTAGAACTTTGGCGACGCTGGCGCTGCCCAGCCGGCCCAATGAAGGTGTGTCATGATTGCTATGCTGGATTCCTCGGTTCGACGATGTAATGGCCCTGATGGATCTTGGCGGCTGGATTGAGCGCGTCTACGAAGAAGAGGATTTCGGACGGAACATCGCCATTGCTGCCGCAGGGGCCGCAGGACTGGGCGCGTACCTCCTTCAGGGAGATTGGGTAGTAGCTGCGTTCGTTGCCGTGATCGTCTTCTCGATTGTCAAGGTCGCGGCCTCTTCGTGGCATTCGGATCGGAAGCAGTCCCGAGAACGCAGCGATCACACGGACCGGATGAACCGGCTGTTCGAAGATCTCAGCCCGAGGGAACAGGCTGTAGTGCGGGCATTTGTTTCGCATGGAGGCTGTGTTGTCAGTTGGGCGAATGCCACTCCCTCGAAGGGCTTTGATAGCACTGGGATAGACTCACTGATCAAGCGCAGGCTGATCTATTCGTCCATTTCAGTCGATGGGATCAGAGACACGTTTGAGCTGGATGCTGAACTGTTCGACTACGCACAAGCGCTCGTGGCCGAAGACCTCCCAGAAGACACCGACGACATACCGTTCTAGCTGGCGTCATCGTCCTTTTCGAAATTGAAGGTCACGCGCTGCGTGTTCAGGCTTAGCAGTGCTCCGACGAGCGCGATATAGACCTCCGCCTCTGCAAGTCGCTGCTTGGTGTTGTTGTTGGGCTGGGCCTTGGCGGCCAGCTCGTCCCGCTTGTTGGTCAGCCCGTCCATGGCCACCTCCAGCGCGTCGGCGTCTCCGGGACGTTCGCTCGCCCATGTGGCCAGCTCCCGGGGGGTCGCTTCATCGATGCTCTTGGTCACTCGACGCGTGAAGCTCACGGTCAGTGTGTTGGTTTTTTGGCTGGTCGTTGACATGGTCAATACACTCCTTAGAACTATTCTATATGAAATTTCAATAATATGCCAAGAGATTGGTGCAAGAAAATTTCCATGTGATGACAGCGAAGTGTAAACACTCCACCAATAATTGATTAAATCTTATTAAATCAATTATTTACGGAATATCTAGGGTCTCTATATTTGACCAATATCGACATCGCTGAGCTATGGGTGTAGTGGGGGCCTCCGTTGATGATGCAGAATCCCCGCCCTGCTAGCTCAAACTCGGCGGTCATGATATCGCCGGCCTTACCCATTCCGGCTTCGCTGTAGCGAGTGATCCGGGTGACGCGGGAGTCTACAAAGCACGACGTGTAGACTTATGGGGCTTCCCCGACCAAACCATCGAACCACAGATTGGTGACGATATTCTGCATGCCTCAATCTCTACCGTTTAGGGCGAACTCGTCGGTAGAGGGACCGACGATCGAGCGTCGGCCATCTGACCTGCGGTTACCAGCGCGTCTTCGCAAGCCCAACCCTTGGGGGACGGCGATTCCCCGTTCACGAATCGAACTTCACAGTTTGTCGAAGCCACGCCAGCCGGGCAAGGCGGCCGCCTGCCGGACCCATGTTGCCATCTGCTCCTCGTCAAGTTCGCCTTCGTAGATGTCGGCCCAGCGGGCGTCCCTGTCTTTGCCCGAGCCGGGTGGGACGGGACGAAGGGCCGCTCCGTTCAAGAAAGTCACTTTCACGTAGCGGGTGAACACGTGATAGCTGAGAAACCACCCTTCGCCCTCGACGCCATACCATGGCGAGTTCCACCTCACCGCCTTGCGCACGTTGGGCACAGTGCGCAGGATGAGATCGTCAAGGCGGCGCCCAACATCGCTTTTCCAACCCGGCATGGCGGAAATGTATGCCTGCACTGGGGCGTCGCCGTCGGCCTTCGCGATCTGAGGATTGCCACCCGAAAGCAGGACCACCTCTCCGCCAGAGTTTTCGGTGGTCTTCGTGGAGGCCCTGGCCGACCTCTCGGACGTTTGACCGGCCATTGATTTCACTCTCTCCGTAGCGGACCTCAGAGGACAAAATGCCAGACTCTTCAGCGGTAGAGCCAACCGAGAGTAGTCGTTGCACCGACGCCCGACTAACGCAAACAAGCCTTTGGCCAATCGGAATCGCAGGCCCGAACCTCGGCTGTAAGGTGCGTTACACGACGCTAGAGCCCTTCCGCTCTTGAGCTGAGTGCCTGGTATTGTAGACGACCGCCTCTCGCAGCGATCACCGCGCTCGAATCAGCCGCGATCTTCCCGAAGCCGGTCCAGATCGACCGAGAATTCTACGTTGCCGCGGAGTTCTCTGAGCGTTTGGTGCGCAGTCCGGGCTGCCACCATGCGCAATCCCTCGCGCACGGTCGCCGCGACGCCTTGGCCGGTTGCCTCTTGAGCCTTCGCCAAGAGGTCGGCGGGCACATTTACCGTGATCTTCTGTCGCGCTTCCACTGCCGCCCTCGCACCGTAGCACAGGCTGTAAACCGATCCGGAAACTCGAACCGGCCTATCTTGCCGGCACGTCGTGCCAGCTTGGTGGCGAGTGACCCGTCCAATGCACGTCGCCGCCCCGACAGGGCTAAAGGCTGCTGGCCTCCAGCGCTGCGGTCGAATGCGAACTCAGACGATCTGAACCAGACTTGCGATCAACGCAGCCCGATCGGCAATGCGGTCCACCAAGATGCTCTCGTGAAGCGCGTGGGCCCCTTCTCCCACGGCTCCGAGCCCGTCAAGCGTCGGTATGCCCATCGCGGCGGTCGTGTTGCCATCGGAGCCGCCGCCAACCGATGCTTCGCCCAAGCCAACGCCCAACTGAGAGGAGATCGCCTTGGCGCACTCATACAGCCGAACGACGTCCGCGGTTCGCTCCAGCGGCGGCTTCCTGACACCACCGGAGACAATGACGGTGCAGCGTGGATCCACGGGGGCGAGCGATCCGAACCGCTCTTCGAGTCGAGCACCCTGCTCGCGCGTGGAAAACCGCACGTCGAATTCCGCCCAGGCGTGTTCGGCCACCACGTTCGACGCCGATCCTCCGCGCGCCAGTCCGGGATTGACTGTCATGCCCTGTTCTAGGTCCGTCCATGACGACGCCGCCTGAATCTGGCGGGTGAGTTCTAGAATCGCGCTAGCCCCGGCGGCGAAATCCAATCCGGCGTGAGTGGCCACACCCTCGACCGACACCTTGAACGTTGCCCCGCCCTTACGCGACGTCTTCAGGTTGCCCTCCAGTCCGGCACTCGGCTCGGCCACAAGCACGGCCGCACTTTGCGCGGCCTCCTTGCGTACTTGCGAGGTGGAAGACGGGCTTCCGATCTCCTCGTCGGAGTTCAGCTGCACCACGAAGCGCCGGCGGGCCTCCAAGCCAAGCTCGCGAAGCGCGCGCGCCGCGAAGATCAAGTACGCCACGCCCGCCTTCATGTCGAACACTCCCGGACCCCACAAACGTCCGTCTGCCTGCTTCCAAGGCATGCGCTGCAGCGTCCCAACATTCCAGACGGTGTCGATATGCCCTAGGCCGAGCACTTGGCCGTCCGCCTTGCTGGGAGTGTCGAACTCGATCCGCAGGTGGTCTCCGTGCTCGGACTGTTCCAAGCGGGTGACTCTCGCAATGTCCTCAGCCGCATCCGCCACGGCAGTGCCCATTCGGTCGACCGCCGCCTTGTCGCAAGTCGGGGATTCGATCTCCACAAAGGTTCGGATCAAGGCGATGATCTCGCCCTCGCGCTCGCGCATGTAGCTGAGGATCGTTCGGCTGTCCACTGCTTGCTCCGCCTTCCGAAGAAGGCTATTCCACTATCGCGACGGCCCGGCTCGGCTCCAAGCGCAGTCCGCTGAGCCCGGTCTGTACTTCGGCCTCTTCGCCCGTTAAGTAGGGCCGAAACTCCGGCGGGGCGTACGCCTCGATGAGCCAGCCCACGACCGACTCCGGGATTTCGACGCCCTCAACCAGAACTGAGACTACATTCAGGGACCCCCGCCCGTCCTCGATCGCCAAATCGCTGTCTATCAGAATCGAGCGCGTCCCCTTCAGCAGCAGCCGCATCAAGACGGGCAGGTTCTCTAGCGCCTTGCCGGCCACCTCCAGGTCGATCTGCGCTCCAAGGACCGCCCCCCCTTGGCGCAGCGACACTTCAACGTTCTCGACACCGTCTGGCAGCGCCAGCGCTCCATGGATCTTGAGAAACGCGTTCAGCTCGTCCTCGGAGAATTCCACGGCCGTACCGCTGGGCAGGGACTTATCCGCGATCTGCTGGAGTTTCCGCGCGGCAGACAGCGAAGCCGCTTCGTCAACTGCGGCCGTCCCCACCTGCAACGCCAAACAGAGCGAGAGAGCGAGCACCCGCACGACTCTCAGGCCTCCGCCCCGGCCGCTACGCCCGCTCCGGAAGTCGGATCCGAAGCTTCCGATTCCAGCAACATCCGCAAGAGCTGCGCGGCCGCCTCGCTCTCGGCGGCCCGCTTTGTGGGACCAGTGCCAGTCCCTACGAGGTCTCCGCTGCGAGCCTCGACGAAGAAAGTCGGTCTATTGTCTGACCCTTCGGTGCGAACCACGGCGTACCGCGGCCGCTCCCGCCGGCGCGCCTGCAGCCACTCTTGCAGTGCCGCCTTGTGGTTGCCCTCGTCCGGCGACCGGTCCAGGGCGTCCGACATGTCGCCGGAGAGCATGCACTGTGCAACCACCCGCTTCGCCGCAGCGATACCGCCATCGAGATACACCGCGCCCAGCACCGCCTCGAATGCGTTGGCCAAGAGCCGCTGCTCGGTCCGATCACCGACGAGACACTGCCCCCCACCCACCTGCAGGTACTCCGCCAGGTCTAGCCTGTCGGCAACATGGGCCAAGCGCTCGTTGCTCACGTGGAGCGACTTCAGCTTGGTCAATTCTCCTGAACCGGCGTCGGGGAAACGCTCAAGCAGGACATCGCTGAGGCATAGGTCTAGCACCGTGTCACCGAGAAACTCCAGCCTTTCGTTGGAGCCGCCCGCGCCAAGAACCGCCGAGCGATGGGTCAGCGCCAGGCGCAGGCGGCCAAGGTCGCGAAAGCAGTGGCCGAGCCGCTCAGCGAAGTGCCGCAGGTCTGCTTCGCCGGGCACCATCGCCCAAACTCGACTGCCTACAGGCCCTGCTTAAGCTCTGCGCAGAGATCGGTTCCGGCACCGCCTACGAATCCGCCTAGATCGGAGCATCGCTGAGCCTCGGCAGCCGCCTCTTCGTTCTTGCCTTGCTTGGACAGAACCAGGGCCAGATTGTAGATCGTGAACGGCACAGGCTGTGCTGACAGTGCAATCGCCTGGCGGAACGAGGCTTCGGAAGCAGCGAAGTCTTCCCGCTTCAGTGCAACGCCGCCCAAGGCTTCGTGGCACTGCGACATGAACTCCTTGCGAGTGGCCAACCACGCGTCATCTGTCATGTTGGGATCCATCTTGGCCAGCGTGGGGATCAGCCCCATCGCCCGCTTGGCATAGTCCTCGGCCTTGGCGAGCTTCTCTTCCTTGTCCAGATCGAATTCCCGGGTACGGGTCGGGATCGCGCCGGCGAGCGAGATCAGGGTCCCCGCCATGACGCCCGGCGCGGGATTGCTTTCCAGCACCATGTCGCCGTACAGCAGCATGTTGTCGAAGTCGTTCAGCTGCTGGTACGACAGCATCGTCATGTACGCTGCCAGGCCGGCCGCTTCGCTTTCCGGGTAGGTCGACAGAAACGCCTCGCCGGCGGCGGCTCGCTCTGGGACAGAGGCTGCGCTCTGCACGGCGATGAAGGCGTCGACCTCTTCTTGAGACTTGAAATTCGGCTGCTGGGCCAGCAGGCCCGCCGCGCACAGACACGCAGCCAGAGCCAGGGTCAAGATTCGTTTCATCGGATACATCCTCCCAGCGGCCCCAAGGCTCGCCCAGCACCGCTAGCTTCCAGTGTACCGCCACCAACCTTCGTTCTGAACGCCGTCACCGGCAAGCGAACCGCGCCGCACGGCAAGACCGGCGCTGCCCGCGAAGGCGCGGCCCGCCTGCGAGATATAATGAGGTCGCTGCGTCCGGCCGCAGCACCCCTCCACGGCGTTCGGGTCCGACCACCGGTGCCACAGGAATACCTCGAAATCCGCGGCGCACGGGTTCACAACCTCAAGAACATCAGCCTGCGGCTGCCCCACAACCAGCTTATCGTGGTGACGGGGGTTTCGGGCTCGGGCAAGTCTTCGCTGGTGTTCGACATCGTCTACGCCGAGGGTCGGCGACGCTACGTCGAATCCCTCTCGTCGTACGCCAGGCAGTTCCTCGAGCGCATGGAACGACCCGATGCCGACGAAGTGCTAGGCATCGCTCCGACTGTCGCGATCCGGCAAAAAAACACCACCAGGAATCCCCGCTCGACCGTGGCGACGACCACGGAGATAGCCGATTTCCTGCGATTGCTGTTCGCGCGCGCAGGACGGACGTACTGCGCGAAGTGCGGCGACAGGGTCTCCCGGGACGGCGTGGAATCGGTCACCCAAAGCGTGCTGTCGCTGGAGCCGGGCAGTCGCTGGCACGCGCTGTTTCCGATCTCGTTGGACCAAGCGTATGAGGAATTCGACAGCGAAGGCGCGGAATTCGAGTCGCCCCTGGCGGGAAGGCTCGCGCAGCTGCGCGGACGCGGATTCAATCGCTTGTTCCAAGACGGCAAGATCTTCGAATTCTCTAACCCGGAATCCCTCTTGGATATCGATTTCGAAGAGCCGGTCTACGTCTTGGTCGACAGGCTCGCGGTCTCATCCGAGATCGGCGAGCGTGTCGCGGACGCCGTCGAGATCTCCTACCGCGAGTGCGGCGAAATTCGCTTCGAGCAGGCCGGCCAGCCTGATCGCCACCTCCGATTCAGCAGCGCCTTCGAGTGCCGCCGCTGCGGCCTGAAACACCAACAGCTCCGCCCGCCGATGTTTAGCCTCCACTCGCCCGAAGGGCGCTGCCCATCGTGCCTCGGCAGCGGGCTCGCCGAAGGCTACTCCATGGAACTGGTCCTTGACGCACCCGAGCTCAGCTTGAGGCAAGGTCCGTTTCGGTTCGGCAGGAGGATGCTGGCGCCGTACCTGAACCGTTTGGTCAGAGCAGCGGCTAAAGCGAACATACCCATCGATGTCCCGTACCGAAACCTAAAGCCCGACGAGCGCAAGTTTCTGGAAGACGGCGGCCCGGGATTTGGCGGCTTGCAGGGAATACTCCGCGACTTGGCGCGGAAGCGCTACAAGCCGCAAGTGGCCGCAGCGCTAGCGAGCTGGCGAGGCCAAGTGCCGTGCGATACCTGCGACGGGAGGCGATTCGCGCCGGCGATCTTGAATGTGCGGGTAGGAGGCATGGCTATCGACCAAGTCTTGAGCCTGTCACTAGAGGATGCGATGCGGTTCTTTCAGAACCTGGAACTGGACCCGACCGAGACCAAGGTGGCCGACCGAGTGCTGACCGAGATCCTGAACCGGCTCCGCTTTCTCACCGATGTCGGCTTGGGCTACTTGTCTCTGGATCGGAAGTCCAACACGCTGTCGGGAGGGGAGGCCCAGAGGATCCAGCTGGCGAGCTCGCTGGGATCGCGCTTGGTCGGTGTCTGCTACGTGCTTGACGAGCCCTCGATCGGACTGCACAGCCGAGATACAGCCCGGCTCATCCGGGTCCTTCAGGAGTTGCGCGATCTGGGCAATACGATTTTCGTGGTCGAACACGATCGCGAGGTGATGCGCAGCGCAGATCGCTTGGTCGATCTCGGACCGGTCGGAGGCGAGCACGGCGGCCGCCTGTTGTTTAACGGGTCCTACAAGGCGATCTTGGCTGCCAACAACGGGTCGATCACTGCTCGCTATCTCAGCGGCCGTGCCAAGATACCGGCTCCAGCGCGGCGCAGGCCGCGCGGCGCTAGGTCTGCCCTCAGATTTCTCGGCGCGCAAGAGCACAATCTCAAGGCCATCGACGTCGAGATCCCTTTGGGGATGATGACCGTGGTGACCGGAGTCTCCGGTTCCGGCAAGTCGACGCTGCTGCATAAGGTGGTTTACGACCACCTGAACCGGCATTGCAACCAAGCCAACCGACAGTGGTCTCCGTCTCAATCGAACATCGAAGGAGCAACGGTTCGAAAGGTCGAGGGTGCTCAGCGAATCGAGCAAGTGGTGTTGGTCGACCAGTCAGCGAACGACCGCGGAAACCGTTCGGTGCCCGCCACTTACATGGGCGTCTTCGATGACATCAGGAACCTGTTCGCGCGGACATCGATGGCCATCAATCGAGGCTATACGCCGAGCTTCTTCTCGTTTAACGTAGATGGGGCCTCCCACTACTACCAGAGCGTCGTCGGCCGCTGCCCGACTTGCCGCGGAACCGGTCTGCAGACGATTGACATGCAGTTCCTCGCCGATGTCGAACTGACATGCGAGGAGTGCCAGGGACGTCGCTTTCAGGCCGAGATTCTTGAGGTCGAATACCGCGGCAAGAGCATTTGGGACGTGCTGCAATTGACGGTCGACGAGGCACTGCAGGTCTTTTCCGACAATCGCTCGATCTCGAGCCGGCTGCAAGTGCTGTCGGACGTGGGCTTGGGCTATATCCGCTTGGGCCAGCCGGCCGGGCAACTGTCCGGTGGCGAGGCGCAGCGCATGAAGCTGGCTATGTACCTCGCTGACCGGCGGTACAAGAAGACCCTGTACCTGTTCGACGAGCCCACCACAGGGTTACACTTCGAAGACATCAAGAATCTGCTGGCGGCTTTTGACCGGCTGATCGAGAACGGAGCGAGCGTGATGGTCGTCGAGCACAACTTGGATGTGATCAAGTGTGCCGATTGGATCATCGACCTCGGCCCGGAGGGCGGAGAGGCGGGCGGAGAAATCGTGGCGTGCGGTCCGCCGGAAACCATCGCTCAGTGCGAGCTTTCCCACACGGGACGCTTCTTGCGAGCCGCGCTGGCATGAGGTGGCTGATGTTGGCGGCACTGGCCGCTCCACTCGCAGCGCAGGACTGGGCGTTCCCCCACCGCACGCATCTAGCGATGGGCCTCGATTGCGGCACCTGCCACAGTGCGGCGAGGGACAGTTCGGAGGCCGGCGATAACCTGCTGCCCGGCGGCGCGCTTTGCGAAGCCTGCCACAACGGCCAGACAGCGCCCGCCATCGATACCGCCCCGCTGAGCGGACGCGCGGGCACGGCCCGCAGCTTCCGCTTCGACCACTCGTTCCATCTCGGCTTGGGCGAGATCGCTCCGCTAGTCGCGGCCGCGATCGACAGCGGGAACTACTTCGGCAAGCCTGGCGACGCGCGGCGCTTTCTGGACAGTGCCGGCGAGTGTGGCGCCTGTCACCGAGGCCTCGCGGAAAGCACCCGGGTCGTGCCTGGAGCGCACATGCCGCAGATGGCCGACTGCATCGTCTGCCACACCAAGATCGACAATCCGTTCAGCTGTCCGGACTGCCACGTCGAGGGGGCGGACCTGCGACCCGCCGACCACACCCGGGAATTCATCGACACCCACTCGACCGGCAAGGCAGGGCTGGACAAGATCTCGTGCCAGCCTTGCCACGGCCGCGTAGTGTCCGACGAGCCGGGATCGAGCGGCTAGACCTTGTCCGGCGCAGGTACCTCGAAGCCCTTGCGATACGACTTGGACAGCATCGCATTGGCCTGCTCGTCATTCTTGAAGCGCATCGAGGCGCGGTCGAACTTCAGCTTGTTGCCCCGCTGGAACGCGATGTTGCCCAAGTGCGCCAGTGCCGCCGAGTGGTGCGCGGACTCGACCGGGCCGTGCTGGTCTTCGGTCTTGCGGCTGCGCACCGCCTTGATGAAGTTCTCGTAGTGCTTGGTCGGCGACTCGCCGCTCTCGACGAGTTCCGGCCTGCGCCCGCGGTAAAGCTCCCACTTGGTGTAGCCGGAGATAACCAGATAGCCCTCCGAACCGTAGAAGAGGTTGCCATTGGCCGACTGCGTTTCATGGTTGGAGTGCCAGAATCGGACGGCCACCTCGGCCATCTTGCGCTCCTGCTTGAATTGCAGCAGCGTGGTCAGCATCTCAGGCGTCTCGCGGTGGTCGTCCCAGATGTAGCGGCCGCCGGAAGACATGACCTCGTCGGGCAGCGTCACGTCCAAGCCCCACTGCAGCATGTCCAACTCGTGAATTCCCTGATTGCCGATCTCGCCGTTGCCAAAGTCCCAAGTCCAGTGCCAGTTGTAGTGCACGTGGCGCTTGGAGTAGGGGCGCCACTTGCCAGGTCCGACCCACAAGTCATAGTCCAGGCTGGACGGCGGCTGCTCATCCGGCTGTGCTTCCAGCGGCGGGCGCCACTTGAAGATCGTCGCCCGGCCCATGTAGACATCGCCGATGGCTCCGTCGCGCATTTTTTGAACGGCCTCGCGCACGGCCTCCGAACTACGCAACTGGACCCCGTGCTGGACGATCCGGTTGTACTTCTTGGCGGCCGCGATCAGGCTCAGGCCCTCGTTGAACGTGTGGGTGGCAGGCTTCTCAACATAGACATCCTTGCCCGCTTGGCAGGCCCATATCGCCGCTAGCGTGTGCCAGTGGTTGGGCGTCGCGATGGTAATGACATCGATGTCCTTGTCTTCGATGACCTTGCGCAGGTCTTGCACGACGCTGGGGCGATGGCCGTGCTTTTGCTCGAATTCGCCGGCGCGCTTGCGCGCGATCTCCAGATCGGGATCGACGAAGGTCGTGACATCGACGTTGTTGATCGGCTGCAGCCCGTACATGTGGCTTTGGCCCCGGCCGTTCACGCCCAAGACTGCCGCGCGGATCCTATCGTTGGCCCCGATGACGCCGCTTCCTGCGGCGAACGCGGCAGCTGGCGCTGCGGCCGCCGCGGCCTTGACGAAGGTTCTTCGCTTAAGTGAGGTGCTTGGCTTCATGGCGTATACGCTCCGCAGATCATCCTACCGCATCGAGCGGGTTGCGGCAATCCGCTGCAAGCCATTCCGCGCCGTCCGGTTGGCCGTGCGCGAGATCCCCGCGGGGAATCGAGGGCCGCTAGGCTCTCGTCGCGAACAGCGCGGCCTGAGACGCCGGCAGCACACGCACTTGCGCCTCCAGCGAGCTAAACCGCAGCAACCGACCCAGCTCCCTGAACCGATCCAAGGCAGAGCCCCTTAGGTCGGCCGCGAACACGTCGGCGCAGTCGGAGTACGAGTACCGCTCGCAGCGGGGCGACTGCTCGGCGAGCAGTGCGAGCGCAGGGTCCCAAAAGCCCTGCCGTCGCAGGAATCGCCTCTGCTGGCCAACTTCGCGGGAGATCTCAAAGTCTCCGCGCATGCCGCGCAGCAGCATTCTGTCACAGCGCGCAATGTCGAACTCGCGCTTGGGGTCATAGTCGGGGAAACGGCCAAGGAGCGCGGCCATCTGGCCTGAAGCCAGCGAGAACGGGCTCCAGCGGAAGCGCGAATCGCCGCTGACCAAGGACCCGCGCAAGAAGATCCGCGCGATGCGCTCGGAATCCTTGCCGCAGACTCCCAAGACCTTCGAGGCTAGTTCCTCAAGCGGAAGGTCGACCCTTGCCACCGCCGCCATGTTCACGTAGCCGGCCGATTCCGAGCTCACCTTGCAAGTGATGGTCTCCGGCAGCGCCAAACAGCCATGATAGTTGGGCGCGGCCCCACACGCGGGCTGCGCAAGGCTCACTTGTGGGGCGCGGCAGCGCAGCGCCTACGCCGGCGTTGGCGTCGGCCTAGTCACTCGATGAAGGCATGCTTCCGCAGCGCCTCGCTCAACGCAGGCTCCTCCCAGAACACGAGTCGTTCCAAGACCGACCCCTCTTCGAGCATTGCACCGTAGGGAACGTCTTCGAACACGAAGGTCTCCCTCAAGCGCTCCGCGTCGGGCGAGAGCTTCACACCAGTCAGCCCGGCATCCTGCAAGAAGCCCGGCCCCCAGTCCGGATCTTGGGTAGGGATGCCGACGAAGTCCACGAGCCACTCGTACTTGGCCATCGTCTGCCCGGCGTGCAGACAGTGCATGCACGAGGGGTTGAAGAAGAACAGGAACACCTTGCCCTGCCGCACGTCGAACTCGCTGCCATCCACGCTGATCGGCGCGATGCCGGCTAGCTCGGGCGGAGGCTGGATGCGGTCTACTCCGAGCATGCCCACCGCGAATGCCGCCACGGCCAATGCCGCGATTCCGGCGCTGCGCGCATTCTTGGATGGCTGGGAGAACCGCACAGCCACGAGCGCAACCGCCACCATCGCGGCGTCGCTCCAGAAGAAGGCCGGGCCGACGGCCCGCTCGAGCCACGGGAAGCAGGAGCAATCTTCGCCCTGCAACGTCTGGTAGTTCACTGCCATGTAGGCCATGAACGCCGCGAGCAAGGCCACCGACAGCCATCCGCCCCAGCGGCGCCACGCCGGTCGCAACAGCAAGACGCCCGCGACGACCTCTGCCACGCCCACGGCCAACGTGCCCGCCAGGCTCAACTGCACTGGCACGAGCAGCTGCGTCAGCTTGAGCTGCCAGCCCGAAATGTCGGTGAGCTTCCACAGGCCTGCGCTAAACCACAGTGCGGCCATCACTACCGCGGCGGTCCAGCCCAGCCAATCAGCCCATTTTGGTCGCGCAGCAATCGCAGTCGACATGTGTTCCCAGCGCCGGAGCTCGAGGCCAGCGCAAGGCCTCTCTTCGAGTATATGGTCGCCGTGCCGCCGAGTCGGGGCCTCGGCATGGTTCTGCGACAATCGTGGTGCGATGCAAAAGTCGGATGGCATGAACTACGCGCCGCAGGGCAAGGCCAGGCCGGTGGTCGAGGCCGGCACCTTCGCCATCGCGGCGGCGGCGCTCGACCACGGACACATTTACGGGATGTGCAACGGGCTCACGGAGGCCGGCGCGGACCTGAAGTGGGTGTATGACGCAGACCCGGCTCGGGTCGAGCAGTTCCTCAAGTCGTTCCCGCAGGCCAGGGCGGCCCGCAGCCTGGACGAGATCCTGCAGGACGAAGAGGTGCGCTTGGTCGCTTCGGCTGCCATACCGAACCTGCGCTGCCAGCTGGGCTGCGAGGTCATGCGGCACGGCAAGGACTACTTCACCGACAAGGCGCCGATGACCACGCTGGAGCAGCTGGCCGAGGCAAAGCGGCAAGCCGCGGCCACGGGCAGGAAGTACGCGGTCTACTACAGCGAGCGCCTCCACACCGAGTGCTCGATCTATGCCGGAAACCTGATCGATGGCGGTGCCATCGGACGGGTCCTGCAGGTTATCGGCATGGGGCCGCACAGGCTCAACGCCCCGTCGCGGCCGGACTGGTTCTTCGACTTTGGGCAATACGGCGGGATCCTGTGCGACATCGGCAGCCACCAGATCGAGCAGTTCCTCCACTTCAGCGGAGCCGGCGACGCCACCGTGACTTCCAGCCGCGTCGCCAACTACAACAATCCCGACCGCCCCGAACTGGAAGACTTCGGAGACGCGGCTCTGGTGGCGGACAACGGCGCGACGAACTACTTTCGAGTCGACTGGTTCACGCCGGACGGTCTTGGCGCGTGGGGTGACGGCAGGACCTTCATCCTCGGCACGCAAGGCTACATCGAGCTCCGCAAGTACCTTGATGTAGGCCGCGATTCGGAATCAGACCAGCTCTATCTGGTCGATGGCAAGGGCGAGCAGCATATCCGCACGCACGACACCGTAGGCTTCCCTTTCTTCGGGCAGCTGATCGTGGACTGCCTTGAACGCACCGAACGCGCGATGACACAGGAGCACACCTTCAAAGCGGCGGAGCTCTGCTTGGTCGCCCAGCGGGATGCCCAGCGCGTGGCTTAGCGCACAGTGGTGTTCGTCACGGCGGTCGGCCTGCTGGCGGCCGCCTCTTGCGCCTACTACCTAGCCGTTCTCGTGGTCCTTTGGCGACACAGCCGCGACCAGTCGGGTGCGCCGACGGAACCCAGGTCCCGACCCGGGATCACAATTCTCAAGCCAGCGAGCGGAGTCGGGGCGGATTTCGTCAACCTGCTCAGGTCTCACGCCGTTCAGGACTACCCTGATTTCGAGATTCTGGTCGGTGTCGGCGGCGATGACAGCCTGGCTCGCGCGGCGGTCTGCGAGGTGCAAGCCGATTTCCCCCTCGCACGGATCAAACTCGTCGATTGCCCGGCCCCCGCGCGGGGATGCAACGGAAAAGTCGCAGCCCTGCAGGAATTGGCGCGACACGCGTCCAAGCCAGTCTGGGTGCTGAGCGACGCAGATATCGGCGTGCCCGAGCGCTACCTCGCCAGCCTGAGCGCAGAACTGCAGGCACCCAACACGGGCATGGTGACGTGCCTGTATCGGGCCGAGCCCGACGCTTCCCTGCTAACCCGCCTGGAGGCCAGTCGCATCAACACCGAATTCCCTGCCCAAGTGCTCATGGCGAAGAACTTGCAAGGGCTTCGCTTCGGCCTTGGCTCGTCCATGGCGCTGCGCGCCGAGACGCTGGCCGGCGTGGGCGGATTCCCGGCACTGCGCAACGTGATCGGGGACGACTATCACCTAGGGGCCAGAGTCGCAGCCAAGGGCCTGTCCGTGAGGCTCTCGGCCCTGCCCGTGAGCACCCGCTTGTCTCGCGGCACGACATGGAAGCAGTCTTGGAGACGCCAGCTGCGCTGGTCGAGAACCATCCGCAAGCAGCGCCCGCTGGGCCACTTCTCCCTCGTAGTCACCTTCGCGGTTCCTTGGTCGGTGCTGGCGCTGCTGGCGGAACCGGGCACTCTGTGGCCGCTGGCAGCAGCTGCGATCGGCCTGCGGCTCTTGGCCGGCCATTCGGCCGCGCGGCTGGTCCGTGCCCAGAACAGGGCGCGTTCGCTATGGCTCATCCCCGCGGCGGACCTTTGCGCCGCAGCGGTCTGGCTCGGCAGCCTGTTCGGCAACGAGGTCTGGTGGGCTGGCCGACGCCTCAGGCTCGGCCCACAGGGACGGATCCTCAGCTGATCCCGTCGCGGGGAGCGCTCACGCCGCAGCGGCGGGCTCTTCCAGCCAATCCGCCTCGGCTCCCGGTTCCGGAAGAATTCGCCCGGCCTCCATCGTCCACGAGGCGGGCGCCTCGGTGATGCGTCCGCTGACCATATCGGCCGGAACCCCGGCAATCTCCGAGAACTTCCCGATCAAGCCGCCCAAAATCAGGCGCTTCGTGTCCTCCGAGCGGCCCGCCCGGTTGCCGCCGGCGATGAAGTACGGCGTGTCATAGCGCAGCACGCCGCTCCCGTGTGAGTCCGCCACCTCGCCGGAACCATCCGTCTCAAGAAACGCGACCTGCACAAAACTCCGCGGCGCGGTTGAGAGGCCGCAATGCACGTCGGTGAATGCTACTGCGATCTCCTCGCGCTGCTCATAGGTGAGCGAGTCCTTCGGAATCAAGCAACGATAGAATGGCATGCGCTCTACTCCTTGTCTCTGGGACGCTCAGCCCGCCCAGCTCCAGTCGCGGGCGGACACAATGACCTCGTCCTCAGTCGCACCCGTCAGGTTACACCACGTCTCCGCGATCGACCGAAGGAACTGGGCCCGCACGTCGGAACCGTGCCCGTCCGGTATGCGGCTGCGGACTAGGGAGGTGGTCGACGGCTCCCCGCCTCGAAAACCGAACCCTTTGCGGATCACCGTCCACGAGACCGATACAGGGCCTGCCTCTGCACCTAGCACTTCGGCGCAGACCGACTCGATGTCTGCGACGATCCGAGCCCGGCTTTCTTCAGGGACGCAGCCCTCCTGCACGAAGAACTCGAAGGTGACCATTTGCGAATTATATCCAAGCCCAACAGAAAAGCTGCTCAGAACCCCGCTGCGCTTCAAGCATGTAGCGGAATCCACAGCCTGAGCTGCCAGAACTCTACTCCTAGCGATGTCTAGGCCTATACCTGCGTCACTGTGTCCGAGCCCGATGGTTAGACCGGCAGTGTATGCTGTGTTGGAATCTGCCATGCCCCACACGAGCGTGTATTTCCCGCGATCCGTGCTCTCCGGGCTGGACCGCGTCGCAGAGGAACGAGGTATGAGCCGGAACGGGCTGATCGTGGAGTCGTGTCGGCGGGTCGTGGGAGAGCGGACACGCTGGCCAGCGGACTTGTTCTCGAACGATCACTTGAGCCAGCCAGACTTACAACTCCTCCGTGACGGCCGAGATGCCTTTCTGGACCCTATCTCACGCGTCCGCCTGCATGATCGCAGCGGTCGCCCTCTGCGATGACGCACCGCTTGCCACCGCCAACGTAGCCGACTTCGAACGATTTGCCGCGGCCGGCCTGGCGATAGCGTAAGGTCGGGGCACTTGCACGAGCAGCTCCTTGTTGCGGATCGGTCCGAATCTCAAATCTCAATGGCGCAACGCGACTAGCGCGGTGCGGACCGGCGGCTAGGTGGAACTGTGACCGTCAAGAATCCATTGGCTATACTGGCACTTCGCGTTGGGTCCATAATGCCCGCCCCAGACATCGAGTCTGTTCTATCGTCCCGCCCACGTGGATCCTGCACAGGCATGGCGCGCGCGTTCGAAGCCGTCGCAGTTGCCTTGCCAGCCCAGGGAGCACCAGGCTTCTTCGCCGACGAGAAGGACGCCACTTCAGCGGCACGGCTCGGCGGCACGCCACCCATGGCCGCCTCGGGCGGATCGGCTCCCGAACTGATCGTCCATGATCTTCATCATCATGTGCAGTCGTCCGGCTTCGGTCGGGCGCCAGAGCCAGAACCCATTACCGAGAACGCCTATTTCCCGCTCACGCCTGGCTTGCGGCAGGCTCAGCCGCCTCGGATCTCGGCCATTCAATGAAGCTAGACGCTGGTCGAGACAGTAGGGCCGCAATCGCACGGCCGCCTGTTGAAAATCTCGCCATCCGAGCCGAGCAGGCAGTAGACGCAGCCTGCAACTACCTGCTCAATCGGCAGACTTCCGGGGGTTATTGGGTAGGTGAAGTTGAAGGCGATACCACACTGGAGTCGGACTACGTGTTGCTGCAACTCTGGCTGCACGAGCCCGGCGGCGACGGGACTTGGAATCCGCCAACACGCTCGCTGGTGGATGCGGCCTGCAACCGTATTGCGGACCAGCAACTCGAAGACGGCGGCTGGAACATTTATCCTCAAGGACCGGCAAATATCAACGCGTCTGTAAAGGCCTACAGCGCCCTGAAGCTGGGAGGTCACGGCCAGTACTCCGAGCAACTTCGGCGCGCCGCGAAACGCATCGTGGATCTCGGTGGCGTGGAAGCAGCCAACAGCTACACCAAGCTCTATCTGAGCTACTTCGACCTCTACCCGCGCTCGGACGTGCCGTCCATCCCGCCGGAGATTTTCCTGCTCCCGGCAGGGCATCAGTTCGGCATCTATTCCATCTCGTCGTGGAGCCGTGCGATGCTTGCACCGCTTTCGATTCTCGGCGCGACTCGAGCTCGGCGGCGGGCGCCGATAGGCTTTTCGCTCGAAGAACTGTTTTCGGGCCGCGCCGCGCCGGCGCCAGCACTTCTCAGCTGGAAGCGCTTCTTCCTGCTGCTCGACAAGGCGATCAAGTTTCTCGAGTCCACCGCAGCCGGACGCCACCGCGAGCTGGGCATCGAAGCAGCGCGCGATTGGATGGTCGCCCGGCTGGAGCGATCCGACGGCCTGGGCGCGATCTTTCCGGCCATGGTGAATTCGATCATGGCCCTGACGCAGCTGGGATACGACTCGAGCCACCCCCTGTTTCGGGCCCAGCTGGCGCATTTCGACAATCTGATCCTGCACGACGAACGTGGATTTCGGGTGCAACCGTGCCATTCGCCGGTGTGGGACACCGCCTTGACGACCCACGCAATCGGCGCGGCCAAGGCCCGGCTCGGCGATCCGGCGCGCTGGGCGTTGGGCCGCGCAGCCGACTGGCTGCTTGCCAAGCAGGCGAGCACGCCGGGCGACTGGGCCGTGCGCAATCCGCAGGCCGCACCTGGCGGGTGGTTCTTCGAATACCGCAACGATCACTATCCCGACACCGACGACACAGCGGAGGTGCTGCTCGCGCTGGAGCACACCTCTGCCACGGATCCTCAGCGGCAGCTCCGCGCAGAAGAGCGGGCGTTGGAGTGGCTCGCAGCCATGCAGTCGTCCGACGGCGGCTGGGCAGCCTTCGATGTCGACAGTTGCACAGCAATCCTCAACCACGTGCCGTTCGCCGACCACAACGCGATGCTGGATCCGAGTTGCGTCGATATCACGGGCCGGGTCTTGGAAACCTTGTGCCGGCGGGCTCCGGGACGCTATCGAGAGCGCGTCCTGCGCGGCGTAGAGTATATCCGCCGCGCGCAGCATGAGGACGGTTGTTGGTACGGGCGCTGGGGCGTGAATTACATCTACGGCACCTGTTTCGCTCTGCGCGGTTTGCGGGCCGCGGGAGTGCTGCCGTGGGACAGCGCAGTGATCCGTGCCGGAGAGTGGGTGCGCTCGCTCCAAAACGCCGATGGCGGGTGGGGCGAATCACCCGACAGTTACGACGATCCAGCCCTCAGAGCCCGCGGCGAATCGACGCCATCGCAGACCGCTTGGGCGCTGATGGCACTGCTGGCGAGCGAAGACTGCGAAAGCGGCTCGGTCGCGGACGGCGTGCGCTACCTGCTCGAGCGCCAGACCCCCCAGGGCACCTGGGCCGAGCGGGCCCATACGGGAACTGGTTTTCCAAGCGTGTTCTACTTGCGCTATCACATGTACCCGCAGTACTTTCCCTTGATGGCGCTTGGCGAATACGCCCGCAAGAAGGGAGTCGCGCAGGCATGAGACTTCCCCTGTCGAGCACGCTGCGCATGGGCGCGTACGTCGCCAAGAACACACTCTTTCCAAGACCGGAGTGGCAGCGCGATCCCGCCCCCCGTAACAGCCCGTTTCCGATCCTGCCCGCGGTCCCGCGGCACGGCGCCCGATCGCAGCCACACCCGATGCTGCGGAAGCGCTTTCCCTTGGTATTGATGCTGGAACCGCTCCACGCCTGCAATCTCACCTGCACGGGCTGCGGACGAATCCGGGAGTACGAGGACACGATCACCACGAAGCTGGAGCTGGAGCAGTGTCTCGCGGCGATCGACGAATGCCGCGCGCCGGTCGTGTCGATCTGCGGCGGCGAGCCGCTGATGTACAAGCCGATCGGAAGACTTGTCGAAGGCGCCATCAGGCGCAGGCGGCATATCTATCTCTGCACGAACGGCATGTTCATCCAGGCGCGATTGCACGAATTCCGCCCGCACAAGCGCTTCTTCTTCAACGTCCACCTCGACGGTCTGCGCGAGACGCACGATCTGGCGGTGGAGCGTGACGGCGTATTCGACGAAGCTGTCGCAGGCATCCGCGCCGCCAAGACGGCAGGCCACATGGTTTGCACCAACACGACGGTTTACCGCGAGACCGACATGCGCGAAGTCGAGGCCCTGTTCGAGTACCTGCGGCAGTTCGACGTCGATGGCCACATGCTCTCCCCGGCCTACGGGTATTCGGCCGTCAAGAGCCGAGAGATCTTTCTCACGCGGGAAGACATCCAGGAGAAGTTCAAGGACGTGGACTCGTTGTTCCGGCGGTTCCGCATGAACACGACACCCATCTACGCAGAATTCCTCAAGGGACAGAGGGACATGCCCTGCACCGCTTGGGGAAATCCGACCTACAACACCCGAGGCTGGAAGGGGCCGTGCTACCTGATCACCGACGCGCACTGGGACAGCTTCGAGGAACTGATGAGCGAAACGCCTTGGGATCGCTACGGGCGCGGAAACGACGATCGCTGCGAGCACTGTATGGTGCATTGCGGCTACGAGCCGTCCGCCGCGCTGGGGGTAAACAGCCGGCTGGCAGACAGCCTGCGAATGTTGCGCTGGGCACTGAGCTGACGGGGACCCACAACGACTCTCGGCTGGGCGACACTGAATCAAGATGAAGGCCCTGGTATTGAACGAATACAGGCAGCTCGACCTCGAGGAGGTGCCGGAGCCGCGAATCGAGCCGGACGAGGTCTTGATCCGGGTGCGCTCGTGCGGGATCTGCGGCAGCGACGTCCATGGCTACGACGGCAGCAGCGGCCGTCGCATACCCCCGCTGATCATGGGGCACGAAGCCGCCGGCGAGATCGCGCAAGTCGGCGCTGCAGTGCGGTCCTTCGATCCGGGTGACCGCGTTACGTTCGACTCGATGATCTGCTGCCGCAACTGCGCCTTCTGTCGCACAGGCCGCCCCAACCTTTGCGAGAACCGCCGCGTGCTGGGAGTGTCGTGCGAAGACTATCGGCGCCACGGCGCTTTCGCGGAGTACGTCTCGGTTCCGCAGCACATCGTGTTCCGCATACCGGAAGCGGTCGACTTTGACGAAGCGGCGATGGTCGAGCCGGTCTCCGTAGCGGTCCATGCCGTTGGCCGCACCCAGCCAGCCCTAGGCGATACCGCGCTCGTGATAGGGGCCGGCATGATCGGGCTGCTGACCATGCAGGCCTTGCGCAGCGCCGGCTGTGGCCGCATCATAGCGGTCGACCTTGCGCCGGATCGCTTGGAACTGGCCAAGCACCTAGGCGCCGACCACACCATCCAGTCCGGGGAATCCGCGGACGTGCCGGCAGCGGTCCGCGAGATGACCGGCGGCATCGGGGCGGACGTGGTGCTTGAAGCCGTGGGCGCCGATGCGACCGTCGCGATGTCGCTGCGGAGCGTGCGCAAGGGGGGCAAGGTGACGCTGATAGGCAATGTGACTCCGACGGTCTCTTTCCCGTTGCAGGATGTGGTCACGCGAGAAATCGACGTGCTGGGCTCATGCGCGTCGTCGAACGATTACCCGGCCTGCCTCGAATTGATGCAGCGCGGAGCCATCCAAGTTCGGCCGGTCTTGAGCGCCTCAGTGCCGCTCGAACGAGGGCCCGAGATGTTCGACCGGCTGTACGCCCGCGAGCCGGGCCTGACGAAGGTCGTGCTGCAGCCTTGACGGGCGCCCAATCCACAACACTAACCACCACCTTGGGGCTGGTGCAAATGACGTGCGGGCCCGATCCAGCGGCGAATCTGGACAAGGCACTGCTGGCGATCGGCGAAGCCGCTGGGCGCGGCGCGCAGGTGGTCTGCCTGCCCGAACTGTTCCTGACCCAGTACTTCTGCCAAGAGCAGAACCCGGACAATTTCGAATTGGCGGAGAAGATACCAGGGCCTACTACCGAAGCGCTTGCGAGGGCGGCTCGCAGCCATGGCATCGTGATCGTGGGCTCGGTATTCGAGCGCCGCGCAGCCGGAATCTACCACAACTCGGCCGTAGTCATCGACACCGACGGGAGCCTGCTGGGAACGTATCGCAAGATGCACATCCCCGACGACCCGCTGTACTACGAGAAGTACTACTTCACGCCCGGCGATCTGGGATTCAGGTCCTTCCCGACCAAGTTCGGTCGAATCGCACCGCTGATCTGCTGGGACCAGTGGTTCCCGGAAGCAGCGCGCTTGGCGGCGCTCTCCGGTGCGGAGTTCCTGATCTTCCCTACGGCCATAGGCTGGCACCCGCGCGAAAAGGACAGATGGGGCGAACGCCAGTGGGAGGCTTGGAGCATCGCCCAACGCGCCCACGGGATTGCAAACGGCGCATTTGTCGCAGCAATCAATCGCTCGGGAACGGAGCGCATCCTCGATAGCTCGCCGTCGCAGCCACCGGGCTACGCCGGTTTGGAGTTTTGGGGCAGGTCGTTCGTGTCGGACCCATTCGGCTCGATCCTGGCAGAGGCGGGCAGCGCTGAAGAAGTGTTGCTCGCAAGATGCGACCGGACGGAAATCGAACAGACACGGCGTGACTGGCCATTCCTGCGAGACCGGAGGATTGACGCTTACGGCCAGCTGACTCGGAGATCCAGCGAGTGAGCGAGGCTGCGGACAGTGCCACTCGCCTGCCTGCCGAGTGGGAACCGCACGAAGCCACTTGGCTGGCTTATCCGCACTCGCTAAGCGACTGGCCGGGAAAGCTGTCGGCAGTGCGCTGGGCGTTCGCCGAATTCGTACGCCTGCTGAGCGGCGGCGAGCGGGTGCGACTGCTCGTCCGCCACGCGCGGGAGGCCGAGAGGGCGCGCAGCGTGCTCAGGCGCAGCGGCGCGGATCCAGACCGTGTGGAGCTGCACCTGGTGACAACAGACCGATCTTGGCTGCGCGACTCGGGTCCGACGTTCGTATTCCGGGAGGGCCAGCTCCATGGTGTGTGCTGGGCGTTCAATGCCTGGGGCCGCTACGCCAATTGGCAGGCTGACCGCAATGTCGGCCGCTACGTAGCGAACGCGTCCGGTGCCGCCGTCCTGGAGCCCAAGGTGAACGGCCGGATCGTCGTGATGGAAGGCGGCTCGGTCGATAGCAACGGCCGCGGCACGATACTGGCCACCGAGCAGTGCCTGTTGGGGAGCGGGCGCCACGCCCGCAATCCGGGGCTATCGCGAAGCGCCGTCGAGCGCGTGCTGGGCGACTCCCTCGGAGCGACGAACGTGCTCTGGCTTGGCCACGGGATCGCAGGCGACGACACCGGCGGGCATGTCGACACCTTGGCCCGCTTCGTTGGTCGCAACCGAGTCGCGGCAATCGTCGAGACCGACCGCCGAGACGAGAACTATGCAGCCTTGCAAGACAATCTGCGCAGATTGCGGGGGATGCGGGACGAGCGCGGGCGGGCACTCGAGGTCGTCGAACTGCCAATGCCCCGACCTCTATGGTTTGACGGTTGCCGGCTTCCAGCCAGCTACGCGAACTTCTACGTCGCCAACGGTACCGTGCTAGTGCCGACCTTCAACGACACCAACGATGCGGCGGCGCTACGTATATTGCGGGAGTGCTTTCCGGATCGCGAGGTGCTGGGCGTGCATTGCGTGGACATCGCACTCGGACTGGGCACGCTGCACTGCCTAGCGCAGCAACAGCCCCGCTCTCCCGAGCGCAGCCGCGGCGGATGACGTGGCAGGTTGGAGATCGAGCATTCGAAAGCCCGGTAGCCCGGAACTGGACCCTCGTACGGGCCTATGTGGAGGACTCGAACGATGATCGCTTTCGCCTAGTGCCGCGCCGGAAAGCCGGCAAAGGCACTGGGCGGGCTCGCGCTGCGTACAGTCCGCGACTCTACCGAAGTGGGTTCTCCCACTCCAAGCCGTGAAAGCGTGCAAAGTCCCCGTCCGTCGAGCACAGCTGGAGTCCGTGTTCGATGGCGAGTGCGGCGAGGTGGGCGTCGGGCACGAGATTCGCGCGGCTCGCCGTGTCCGCGAGAAGCGGTCCCAGAACCTGCTGGTGGCGCTCGGTCGGCAGTGGAATCCAGACCGACTTCGCTGCCAACCACGACTCCACCTGGCCCCAAGCGGCAGACACCGCCACGGGTCGATCGAAGATGCGGGGATTGCTGACGATCCGCACGAACGCCAGCAGACTGGGCCAAGGAAGTCCCACCGGAGCGGCCCCATTGATTCGGTCGTCCAACCACGCGCGCGCCTTCTCATGCTGCGCAAACGAGGTCACGTGCGCATAGACCAGCAGATTGGCGTCGACGAGGATCACTGGAACTGCTCACCGTCTGCGACGGCGAGAACCTCGGCCACGTCATCCAGACTGCCGAACCGGCATCGGCCGAGATCGACTCCTGGCGTCCGGTAGACCTCCGGCTGGCCCGGTGGC
This sequence comes from Terriglobia bacterium, assembly GCA_009838515.1. Lineage (GTDB taxonomy): Bacteria > Acidobacteriota > Terriglobia > Bryobacterales > UBA6623 > VXMF01. The sequence goes on from VXRL01000040.1 coordinate 257,337, forward strand.
TCCGCCATCATGCGCAGACCCTGGCGCAGGGCGTCGTTGATGATCGACTTGAGGGTTTGGTTGCGCACGCGCCGCATGCGGTTCACTAGGCTGGCCACGTCAGGAGCCAGCGTCAGCGTCGTTCTCATACATCGGAGCATAGAGGTTATGATGTCTTGATGTCAACATGGTCGAGCACACATTGTTTCCGCGCATCGTATGCATCGGTGGCGTTGTACGCGTGGGCGGGATGAGCGGTCGACCCCGTGTGTCGCATCATCCCGCTCAGCGGCGCGCGTCTTGTTGTCGCTCCCAGAAGTTTCTTGATGCTTCGCAGCACTGCCTCTCCCAATGGGACAGCAAGCAACGGCACGCCGTCGCCACTGCTGGCACGGAGCTCTAGTTGTTGGGGCCGGTCAGCTGCGATGTCTCTACCTGCAGAGCGGTGCGACTCTCGCCCCACCGTCGGCAGCCCGGCCCCGACGAAGCTGGCAAGCACCCGCCCGCGCGATCCGAATGCCGTGCGTGGGTCGGGTGATAATGTTGAAGGCGCGGGGCACAACCTTTAAGGTGGGTGGCGCGTCTAAACGAACATGCGAATCATTGTCGAACGCCTCCAACACTCCGGGCTGCTTCCGGTAGCGCTGATCTTCGGCACTCTCACCGCCGGAATCTTGATCGGCACGATCATCTCGGGATCGGTTGATGCCGCGCCTGAGACTGACGAGCCCGTCTCCGATGCCACGCCACTCAAAGTGCCTGCCGCCGAACGGGTTGAGAACCAGTTCTCCGAGCTGGCCCAGAAGGTGCGCCCTTCGGTCGTCAGCATCTACATTCCCGCCAGTCGCGCCGACGAAGAAGACGACGACTCGGGTCCGTTTAGTTCTCCAGAGGACATGTTTCGCAGGTTCTTCGGAATCCCAGAGGGGCCGATGCCTCCGCCGCGCCGACGCGGCTCCGGCCAGGGCTCTGGAGTGATCGTCGACCCGAAGGGATACATCATCACGAACCACCATGTCGTGGCCGACGCAGAGCGCATCCGCGTGTCGTTCGTCGATGACGACGAGCGCTATGACGCGACCTTGATCGGGGCCGATGCAGAGACGGACCTGGCTGTCATCCATGTCAAGGGCAAGACTGGCCTGCAGGCGGCCAAGATCGGCAACTCCGATGCAGCCAACGTTGGCGACTGGGCCATCGCTATCGGATCGCCGTTCGGGTATAGCGAGACGGTCACGGTGGGAATCATCAGTGCCTTGTCCCGGGAGATGAACGCCGCCCGGGGAGGCCGGCCCTTCCAGAAGTTCTTGCAGACTGACGCGGCGATCAACCCAGGCAATAGCGGCGGACCTCTGCTCAACATCCGCGGCGAGGTCATCGGGATCAACACGGCGATTATCTCCCGTACCGGTGGCTACGACGGCATCGGATTTGCCCTCGCATCCAATATCGCCGTCAAGACCTATAACCAGATCGTTCGCTTCGGGCGCGTGTCGCGCGGCTCCATAGGCGTGGAGTTCAGCGGGGACCAGAGTCCTTCGCTGAGTCGGAGCTACGGTGCGGACGGCGGCGTGTTCGTCTTACGCACGGTCGAGGACGGCCCGGCGGAGCGGGCCGGCATGCGCGCCGAGGACATCATCGTGTCAGTGGACGGTGAGAAGATCGACACGGGCGAGAAACTCATCGAAGTGGTCGCGGCAATCTCGGTAGGCGAAACCGTACCAATCGAGGTCGTTCGGGATGGCAAGACCCTGACGCTGGACGTCAAGATCCAAGATCGGGCCAAGCTGTATGCGGAGCAGAGCGAGGCCGAGGCCGACCCGTCGGAGGCCGAAGAGGCAGCCGTCCGATTCGGGCTGACGGTCCAAGAGATCGACCCCGAGCGGCGCGACCAGATGCGCCTGAGCCAGCGCGGCGGAGTCCTGATCACCCAGATCGAAGCGCATTCTTTCGCGGAGGACATCGGACTGCAGCAAAGGGATGTCGTGCTTGAAGTCAACCGCGAGCCGATCGATTCGATCCGAGACCTGCGCGATGTCCAGAGGAGCCTGAAGCCGGGCAGCGACGTCGCATTCAAGCTGCTGCGCTGGGACAGCCGCGCGTGGCGCACCGTGTACGAGGCGGGCCTGATACCGAAGTAGTCTTCCAGACCGGCGCCTCCCGCATCCCACCGTGTGGGAGGCACCCTTCGGTACCGGCCGCGCCGATCCTGAGCGGCCTCTCGGCGGGGCCCGACTATATAATGGCAGCGAGCCCCGCCTATGCGCACAATCTCGATCTTGGGTTCTCTCGCTGCGTTCTTGGGCATCGCCAGCGGTGCCGACTTCGCCGCCGACATCGAGCCGATCTTTCGGGACAAGTGTTACGGCTGCCACGGGGAGCAGCAACAATTCGGCCAGCTGCGGCTCGATTCTCGCAACGTGGCTACCAGTGCCGGCCCGAGCGGGCAGCGGATCGTGCCGCACGATGCCCTGGCGAGCTCCGTCTACCAGCGCGTGGCCGGTCTGGGCGAGGGCAACCGAATGCCCATGGACGGCCAGCTCAGCGACGCGGAGGTCGCGCTGATCAAGGCCTGGATCGAGGCCGGTGCGGTCTGGCCCCAGGGCCGGGAAGCGGACCCCTCACTGAACCAGCACTGGGCGTTCGTTCGGCCTGCGAGGCCGGAGCAGCCCGGGCTGAAGAACGGGCGGAGTGCCGCAAGTCCAATTGACAGCTTCGTGCTGGCCAGGCTGGAAGCTGAAGGCTTGGAACCGTCGCCTCCTGCGAGCAAGGAAACGCTGATCCGCCGCCTCAGCCTTGACCTGACCGGGCTGCCGCCCTCGCTCGAAGATACCCGGCATTACCTGAACGACACGGCGCCGGGCGCCTATGGACGCTTGGTGGATCGCCTGCTCGCCTCGCCGCATTACGGCGAGCGCTGGGGCCGCATCTGGCTGGACGCTGCCCGCTATGCCGATTCTGACGGCTTTGAGAAGGACAAGCCGCGCCACGTCTGGTTCTATCGCGATTGGGTCGTTGACGCCCTCAACGCGGACATGCCCTACGACCGCTTCGTGGTCGAGCAAGTCGCGGGCGACCTGCTGCCTGATGCGGCCCAACAGCAACGCGTCGCCACCGGCTTCCTGCGCAACTCGATGATCAACGCCGAGGGCGGGGCCAATCCAGAACAGTTCCGCATGGAGGCCATGTTTGACCGGATGGACGCCATCGGCAAGGCCGTGCTGGGCCTGACGGTGCAATGCGCGCAGTGCCACGACCACAAGTTCGACCCGATCAGCCAGGGCGACTACTACCGGATGTTCGCGTACATCAACAACTCGCACGAATCCACGCAGGCGGTCTACACCGCGGAGGAAGACAGGGTACGCAACGAGATCTTCGCGGAAATACGAGAGATCGAGGCCGGACTGCGCGAACTGAACCCGGACTGGCGCGAACGGATGGCCGAATGGGAACAGTCCGAGGCCGCCAGCCAGCCCCAATGGACCGTTCTGGACACGCACATCAAGCTGGGCAGCGGAGAGAAGTACGAAGTGCTGCCCGACAAGTCGATCCTGGCGGAAGGCTACGCGCCGACACGTAGCGTGGTCACGCCGGAGGGCCTACTAGAGCCGGGCACGGTTCGAGCTTTCCGACTCGAGCTGCTGACCGATCCGCGGCTGCCGCTCGGCGGTCCGGGCCGCTCGTTCCGCGGCACCGCCGCGTTGACAGAATTCGAAGTCGAGGTGGCGCCTGCGGACGATCCAGAGAAGTGGAAGGCGCTTAAGATCGCACGCGCCACCGCCGACGTCAACCCCGAGATGTCGATACTCGACTCCTTCCTGTTCCCGGACAAGGACAACAAGCGCAGGATCTTGGGGGACGTCGGGTTCGCCATCGACGGCTTCGCGATGAGCGCGTGGAGCACCGATGCCGGGCCGGGCCGACGCAACACGCCTCGCAAGGCTGTGTTCCAGCTCGCCGAAGCGCTCGAGATCGAGGAGCCCACGCTGGTCAAGTTCAAGCTTTCGATGAACCACGGCGGCTACAACTCGGACGACAACCAGTCGCTGAACTTGGGCAGGTACCGGCTTTCGCTCACGGCGGCGGAGGACGCGGAAGCCGATCCCTTGCCAAGACACGCACGGGAACTGATCTCCCGCGGCGGCCAGCGCACGCCGGAGCAGGAAGCGGCGCTCTTCGGCTACTGGCGCACCACGGTCGCCGAGTGGGCGGAGGCCAATCGCAAGATAGAGGAGTTGTGGGGCGAATACCCAGAGGGAAGCTCCCAGCTCGTTCTGGACGAACGCCCGGCGCCGCGCATGACCAGCGTCCTCCAGCGCGGCGATTTCCTGCGCCCGACCGAGCAGGTGCGGGCCGGGGTTCCGGGATTCCTGCATCCGATGCCCGAGCGGGACGAGCTGCCGCAGCGCCTGGCGTTCGCCGAGTGGCTCGTCGACCGCGACTCGCCCACCACCGCGCGGGCCATCGTGAATCGCCTCTGGCAGGGGCATTTCGGCACGGGAATTGTCGAGACCTCCGAAGATCTTGGGCGGCAGGCAGCCGATCCGTCCCACCCGGAACTGCTGGACTGGCTGGCGGTGGAACTGATGGAGAACGACTGGAGCCTCAAGCACATGCACCGGCTGATCGTGTCTTCGGAGACCTACCGCCAATCATCCCGTGTCACGCCGAGGCTGCTAGGGCTGGACCCGAACAACCGCCTGCTGGCCCGCGGCGCGCGGTTCCGCGTCGACGGCGAGCTGGTCCGCGATATCGCCCTGGCCTCGAGCGGCTTGCTCACGGCACAGATCGGGGGCGCGCCCGTATATCCCCCGGCTCCCGAGTTCCTGTTCCAGCCGCCTGTCAGCTACGGCCCCAAGCGGTGGTACACGGCGAACGGAGCGCAGCGCTACCGCCGCTCACTGTACGCCTTCCGCTACCGCTCGTTGCCCTACCCCGTCCTCGACACCTTCGACACGCCCACCGGGAACTTCGCCTGCGTGAAGCGCGACCGCTCCAACACTCCGCTGCAGGCGCTGGTCACGCTCAACGAGCCCGTCTTTATGGAAGCTGCCCGCGAGCTGGGCCGCAGGACGCTGAATGAGGGCGGGGCGGACGATCCGGGCCGCATCGACTACGCGTTCAAGCGCGTGCTGGCACGCGCGCCCAGCGATTCGGAGCGATCCGAACTGGCCGCCCTGCTGGGCAGCCAGCGGGAACGCCTGCAGTCCGGCGGACTTGACGCGGCCCGGCTGGCCTTCGGGGAACAATCGTCTGAGCCGGAGATGGCAGACGGCGAGACCGCCGAACTTGCGGCTTGGACGGCCGTTTCTCGCGTGCTGTTGAACTTGGACGAAGCGATTACGAGGGAATGACAGATGTTGCGCTCGCATGCCACCACTAGCCCGCTGGCAAGGCGTTGGTTTCTGCAGCAGTGCGGCGTCGGGCTGGGAGCCGTCGCGCTGCGCGACATGCTGCAGGCAGCGGACCCGCTGGCACCGAAGCAGCCGCACCACGCCCCGACTGCCAAGAACGTGATCTTCCTGTTCATGGGGGGCGGTCCGAGCCACCTCGAACTGTTCGACAACAAGCCGGAACTGGCCAAGCACGAGGGGACGCTGCCGCCGGCGAACCTGCTGGAAGGCTACCGCGCGGCCTTTATCGACCCCAATTCGACGCTGCTCGGGCCAAAATTCAAGTTCGCCCGGCATGGCGAGAGCGGGGCAGAGTTGTCCGAACTGATCCCGCATACCGCCGCGATCGCCGACGACATCGCCATCGTGAAGTCCTTGGTGACCGATGCGTTCAACCACGCCCCGGCCCAAGTGATGATGAGCACCGGAACGCAGCAGTTCGGGCGGCCGTCGATGGGGGCGTGGACGCTTTACGGGCTGGGCAGCGAATCCCGCGACCTGCCGGGATTCGTGGTCTTAAGTTCAGGCCAGAAGGGCCCGAGCGGCGGCAATTCCAACTGGGGCAGCGGTTTCCTGCCGTCCATGTACCAAGGGGTGCAGTTCCGCACCAGCGGCGACCCGGTGCTGTATCTGTCCAACCCGGCAGGCGTCGACCGCCGGCTCCAGCGCGACTCGCTGGACGCGCTCGGAAGCCTGAACAGCATGCGCTTGCGAGAAGTCGGCGACCCCGAGATCGAGACCCGGATCAGTTCCTTCGAGATGGCCTACCGCATGCAGGCGAGCACGCCGGAGCTGATGGACATTTCCCAAGAGCCCCAGCACGTGCTCGACATGTACGGGGCCGAGCCGGGACGTCCATCATTCGCCAACAACTGCGTCCTGGCGCGCAGGCTAGTCGAACGGGGCGTACGCTTCGTGGAACTGTTCCACGAGTCGTGGGACCAGCACGGGGCCCTCATCTCTGGCCTGAAAAAGAACTGCCGGGACACCGACAAGGCCAGCGCCGCCTTGGTGAGCGACCTCAAGCAGCGCGGCTTGCTGGAAGATACGCTGGTGCTCTGGGGCGGCGAGTTCGGGCGCACACCGATGGTACAGGGCGGCACTGACGATGGCCGCGACCACCATCCCAACGCCTTCACGATGTGGATGGCGGGGGGCGGCACCAGACCCGGCGTCACGATCGGCAAGAGCGACGAGCTGGGCTTTAACGTGGTCGAGGACAAGGTACACGTGCATGACCTGCATGCCACCATCTTGCACCTGTTGGGATTCGACCACACACGGCTGACCTACCGCTTCCAAGGGCGCGACTTCCGTCTCACGGACGTGGCCGGCGAGGTAGCGCAGAAGCTGCTCGCGTAGGCGCGGGCCAGCCGCGGCATACGTGCCGTCCGATGATCTCGGCGGCGCCAGGATCCCGCTACTGCTGGCGGCTCAGACGCGCCTTGACCCGCCTGACCAGCTTCAGGATCTCCTCGGCCTTGCGCACGCTGCCCAGATCGACCGTGTGGAACTCGTTCTTCTCGATCTCTCGCTGGAGCTCGGTGGCTAGCTCCACTACCCGCGCCATGTCCGTCCTGGACTTGTCAGCATCATTCTTGAGCGTGATCAGCGCGCGCGAGCGGCCGTCCGGCAAGGTCTCCGGGATCCTGCCGGGGCTGCGCCTGAAACTACCGTCCCTGCGTTGCGCGGCAGCGGGCGCGACCAACGCCAGCAGGGCGATCCAACGGCGTGTCATGAACACGCTTCATGATACTCTCAAGGAAGGGGAAGCTTGTGCTTCGGCACCCTGATGGCGTTGTGCTAGACTCGTTCGTTGCAGCCGAGGCGGCCGCTCTCGAGCGGTGGCGGCTGGCGAGTCAGCAGGTAGTTGGAGTCTTTGGGGGAGAGGGATAAACAATGGCCTATATCATCGCGGAACCGTGCATCGGTACCAAGGACACTGCGTGTGTAGACGCCTGTCCTGTCGACTGCATCCACCCGAAGTCGGATGAGGACGATTTCGACACGGAAGAGATGCTCTACATCGATCCCGAGGAGTGCATCGACTGTGGCGCGTGCGTGCCGGTCTGCCCTGTTTCGGCGATCTTTGCGGAAGAAGATCTTCCCGACGAGTGGATCGACTTCACCGAGCGCAACGCCGCCTACTACGAGTAGGCGGCTCTCCCGGACCGGCTTAGCGCCGGTGCCGGGTATTTGAGGCGGGCCGACGGGCCAGCACCTGCGGTCACGGTCGCCCGCCGGATTACTCTTCCTTCTTCTTGTGGACGTCGTGGCAGGTCTTGCATCCAGCTGACATTGCCTTCAGACCCTTGTTGTAGCCATCGGCGTCCATGCGATACGCCCCCATCATGGCACCCTGGGCAGCCTCGATGACCTGCTTCGCGCCATCGCTCCATGCGTCATCCTTGATACGGCCGTCCATCAGGACCAGCTGACTGGCCTCTGTCACCATGGCGATGGCACCGAACGCCTTCTGCCATTGCTCCTTGTCGGCCGGTCCGCCGGCTTCGCGGTACTCCTTGATCTTGGCCATGGCGGGCTTGACCATGTACTCCATCAACGTTTGGACGGCCGCAGTCTTCTTGTACGCATGCCCTTCGTCGTTGGCGTAGCTAGTTCCGGCCATCGCGCAAGTGATGATGGCTACGGTCCAGATCTTCCTCATTCGTTGCCTCCCCAGTCTTGAATGATTGGAGCGGACACGCTCGGTGCCCAGCTCTGCTCCCGTAGAATTATATCGAAAGTGCCAATCGAGGCTGATCCAGCAAGCCGTTGGGGGCACGAACGGTCTGCCCGCGCCGACCGGCCCGAACAGCCGGGCTGCTGCGGCACGAAACACCCCAAGCAGTCCTACCCAGCACGTAGCTCACCGCCACGAACGTTCGCGTGCCGCTAGGAACTCGTCCCCCTGCTTCCAGGTCGGAAGGTCCGGCTGGTCGGCGACGATCCTGCCCAGCTCGAACCCGAAACGCGCCAGGTCCGCAATTCCAGCGAAGTCCCAGTCCTCTCGGAACTCGTCCGAAGGCTGGTGATAGTGGCTCGCGCGATACTGAGCGACCCTCTCGTCGCCCCATCCGCCGGGCCGGCCCGGATACTTGGAACCGCTCTTGACCGAGAACGCGGGCACGCCGTGCTTGGCCAAGCTGAACTGGTCCGAGCGGTAGTAATAGCCCTGCTCAGGATGCGCATCGGGCGTCAGAGAGAAGCCAAACTCGGCCGCCAGTGCCTCGACTGTCGCGCTGAGACTCGTGCGCTCATACCCAGGCAGCGACAGATCGCTCGTCTTGCCAAAAGGGAACAGGCCGTCGAAGTTGAGGTTCACGGCGGTCTTGCCCATCGCCACCACCGGGTTGGCTGCGTAGTACGCTGATCCCAGCAGCCCGCTCTCCTCCGCGCCGACGAACGCGAACAAGACCGTGCGAGCCGGCGCGGACGCCAGTTCCCCGAGCGCTTGCGCGATGCCGAGCAACACCGCGCAGCCGGTTGCGTTGTCCACGGCCCCGTTGTAGATGCGATCGTCCCCCTCCCCGCGCATGCCGATGTGATCCCAGTGGGCCGTGTAGAGCACTGCCTCGTCTGCCAATTCCGGATCGCTCCCTCGGAAGCTTGCCAAGACATTGCGGGTAAGGATCGGCACGATCGAGCTGCGCAGATCGACCTGGGCCCGGACTGCCAGCTCTATGGGCGCAAAGTCCTTTCGGTTGGCCGCATCGAGCAATTCGGCCAGCGTCATCTCCCGGGCGACCGGTGAGGACCGAAACAGACGCTCGGCCGCTTCCGACGAGATCCAGCCGGCCAGTGCCAGCTTGGACTCGCCCGGCTTGGCCTCGACGTAGGGCTGGCCGCCGCTCCACGAATTTCGCACGACGTCCCAGGGATAGCCCGCGGTCTCGTCGGTGTGGACTATGAGCACCCCGGCGGCACCGCGCCGGGCAGCCTCCTCAAACTTGAACGTCCAGCGTCCGTAGTACGTAAGGGCCTTGCCGCCGAAGAAGGCAGCGTCGTCGGAGGGCGGCTCGTTCGTGAAGAGCACCAGGAGCTTGCCGCCGACATCGACTCCCTTGAAATCATCCCATTCGAACTCCGGTGCTGTGATGCCGTGCCCCACGAAGACCACGTCGGCGTCAAACACTTCCCGGCCGGTCTGCCGCTCATTGTTGCCGACATACTCGCTCAAGGGCTCTAATTCGCGCCCGGCCAAGCGCACGCTGGAACTGCTCTGGGTCCTGATTTCAACCAGCGGCACGGTCTGGAAGTAAGTGCCGCTCTCGCCGGCGGGTTGCGCACCCGCCAACTCCAGCTGGGTGGCCAAGTATTCGATCGTCAATTCCTCGCCGCGCCCGCCCACTCCGCGCCCTTCAAACAGGTCGCTGGAAAGGAACCGCACATGCGGCGCAATGTCATCGGGCGCGATCGAGCCTTCGTCAGGCGCTTCGCCCGCACACCCTGTGCCAAGCAAGACAAGTGCGACTAGCCAGCGCATGACAGGCAGATGCTACCAGAAGCGCGAATGCGGCGCAGCACGCGAGTGCTACCAGACGACCGCTTTGTGGGGGGCGGCAGGCGGACGGATCTCCAAGCAGCCCTTGCCCGTTGGCAAGATCTTGCCTGGGTTCAGGCGCCCGTCCGGATTGAAGATGCGCATCAGCCGCTCCATCTGGTCCAAGCTGTCCTCGGCGAAGAGGAGTGGCATCAGTTCGTTCTTCTCCATGCCCACGCCATGCTCTCCCGTGATCGCTCCGCCCACTTCGATGCAATACTTGAGGATGTCCTCCCCTGCCGCGCGGGTGCGCCTAGTCTCGTCCTCACTGCGGGGGTCGAACAGGATGATGGGATGCATGTTGCCATCCCCGGCGTGGAAGATGTTGCTGATCGTCAGGCCGTACTTTTCTGAAACTCGGTGGATGTGCCGCAGCGTGTCGGCGATACGCGTGCGGGGGACGACGCCGTCCTGCACGTAATAGGTCGGGCTCACCCTCCCGACTGCTCCGAACGCGTTCTTGCGACCCTTCCAGAGCAGGGCCCGCTCCTCGGGACTCTTCGCAACGCGCACCTCGCGCGCGCCGGTCTGCAGGCACACCGAGTTGACTAGCTCCAGCTGCTCGGCGACGCCCTCGCGCACACCCTCGAGCTCGATCAGCAGCACCGCTTCGGCGTCCAGCGGAAACCCGGCGTGAGTCGCTTCCTCGACCATGCGGAGCATGACGCCGTCCATCATTTCCACCGCCGCCGGCGTGACGGCTCGAGCCGTGATCTCGGCCACCGTGTCGGCAGCATCGTCCGCTCGGTCGTAGATCGCCAGCAGCGTCTCCACCGCCTCGCTGGCACGCATCAGCCTGACGATGACCTTGGTCACTAGGGCCATCGTTCCCTCGGAACCGGTCAGCAGCCCTGTGATGTCGTAGCCCGGCAGGTCCTGCTCCTTCCCGCCCACCTGCAGCACAGTGCCGTCGGGCAAGACTGCCTCTATGCCCAACACGTGGTTGGTGGTCACGCCGTAGATCAACGTATGCGGGCCACCGGCGTTCTCGGCAACGTTGCCACCGATGGTGCAGGCCTTCTGCGACGAAGGGTCAGGCGCGTAATAGTAGCCGTGTCCTTGAACGGCGCGAGTGATGTCCAAGTTCACAACACCGGGCTGGACCACAGCGCATTCGTTCTCGAGATCGATCTCGAGAATCTTGTTCATGCGCGCGAAACCAATCATGATCCCGCCCCGGGTCGGGATCACGCCCCCGCTCAGTCCGGTGCCGGCTCCCCGCCCCACGATGGGGAGGTCGTGGTCGGCCGCGACGCGCACGATCTCAACGACGTCTTCGGTGCGCCGGGGAAAGACCACGCATTCGGGACGGCCCTTATCGATGCTGCCGTCGTACTCGTACAGCAGTAGGTCTTGGTCCCGGTGCAAGACTGCACGCTCGCCAACGGCTAGCTCCAGGGCACGCAGGGCTGATTGCGGAAGCACGATCCTATGGTAGTTGAAGCCTCAAGCCGCCGCCCGCGTTTCCGCCTGCATGGTCGCCGCGGCGAAACTCAAAAGGTCGCGGCGCTTGCGCGCAACCTCGGCCAGCCGCTCGTAGTCCTGCGCCATCTGGCAAAGCTGCAGGGCGTTGGGGCAGGTGAGGAACTGCGGATCGGCCTCGGAGAGGTGTTCCAGCGCCACATCGGCGGCCTCTGCGGGACGCTCCACGCGCACCAGCAGGTTCACCAGCACTTGCGCGGGCGTCGTGCCGGCGATATTGGCATCGCAAGTCTCGATCTTGCGCCGGAAGTGCTCCAGCCCGGCCTCGACATCGCGCCGCAGGACCGTGCTGATGTAAACGCCGTAGTCTTCAAAGACGTTCTCAAACGGCGGATTGCCCGGGAACTGGTACATCTCGCTGAGCTGGCTTCCGTAGCGGGCCATGCCGAGCAGCAGTTCCAGCGTGCGCTCGCGGTCAATCGCAGCCGCCATCTGCACGAGGGACGAGACATGCGAGGTGTCCAAGTAGTAGGCATTGCCCTCGAAGAGCCATCCGCGTTCCTCCACGATGGCTCCAAGGTCGTCGCCGTCTGGTGCCTGCCCCTCCTTCTGCTCCACGGCGTACTTGATGTTCGCCAGCAGTTCCGAGTGCACGTTCTCGGCCAGCAGTTCCGCGCAGTCCGCCCTGCCCTCCTCGACGGGATACTGCGAGAAGTTGGTGATGGCGCGGCAAGTGCCGTAATGCTTGAGGATCAGTTCGAAGCCCTTCTTCGGATTGACCTGCTCGTGATAGGCAACCTCGATGACGCCGTCCAAGGCCTCACCGGCCACGGCATCGTCACACTGCTCGATGGCCTGGCGAATGAGATCCTTCTCCCCGACAGCGCGGAAGTACGGCCAAGCCCGCCCGATCTCGCCATCGTTGAGGAAGAGCGTGCCCACCTCGCGGGCGGCTTCCACCGTGGCGCTCTCGTAGGCGGCCTGGCAGTCCTCGCCGAGATTGTTCCAAGGCTCGGTTTGGATCAGCGGCATGCCCAGCGCGTGCCGCTTCTGCATCAAGCGCGCTTCGAAGATCATCGGGTAGGACCGCTCCTTCCGGAAGCGGTCGATCGCAAGCTCAAACCCGGCCTCGACGTCTCCGGATGCGAGGGCATCCCTGACTTGGTCGAACACATCCATCGCAGACTCCCTTCCGCCATTATGCGGCAACCGCGGGCCGAGCGGCAGCATTGCGCTCACTCGCCGGCTTGAGGCCGCTGCAAGCCCGGCGCGCCGCAGGGGGGCTAGTACGACGGGCCTTTCGGCGGCGGCGTCTTGAAGCGCACCCAACTGGCACAAAGCAGCACGAACGAACCCAGAAGCATCCAGCCATGGGTCTTGAAGCCCTCGATGCCATCGAAGCGATAGTCGCCGCGGAAGACCGCCGCCGTCAATCCCAAGAACAGTACTACGGCCCAGACCAGCAGGGGAATGCGTTTGAGCCTGCTTTCGGAAACGGCAAGCGCCGAAGCGACAACAGCGAAGGAGCCGAGCAACAGCAGCGCCACGGCCGCGTCCTCTGGCGAAACCGGCACCAGGGGGAAGTACATATCGCCGCCGACGACCAAACCTAAGGTGCCGAGGGCGCACAAGTAGAGCCCCAAGAGCAGGCTAGCGATAGCTCCGATCCCACCGAAGGCGCTCCGGATGAAGCTCGGCCGACCGGCTCTGATCTTGAAACGGCGTTTCAATGATTCATACTAACACTCCCCGAATCAAACAGATGCAGACGCGGCCAGCAGCTGCCGGCCTCGCGCCGGCCGACCGCCCCTGCACAGTGGCGAGCCATAATGAGACTCCATGTCGAGCAGACCCGCGGCGGTGGCCGGATCCGAGACCGTGCGCGGCATCCATCCCGGAACCGGCGAGACGCTAGCCATCAGCACCAGCGGCGGTAGAATCTCCGCGCTCGAGGCCGTGCCCGGCGAGGCGGGGCCCTTCGTTTCCCCCGGATGGGTGGACCTGCAGGTGAACGGCTTCGCCGGCGTGGACTACAACGACCCGAGCACGCCCGCCGACGAAATCGCCCGCTCGATCGAAGTCCAGCGTTCTACCGGCGTCGCGCGCTTCTACCCCACGGTGATCACCGGATCTGGACAGGGCATGCGAGGCTCACTCCGGAACCTAGCCCTGGCCCGGCGCACCATCTCCAACGGCTCGGCAATGCTCGGCTTCCACGTCGAAGGGCCGTGGATCTCACCGGATGATGGACCGCGCGGAGCGCATCCGCAGCAGCACGTGCGCCCGCCCAGCATCGAAGAGTTCGCGCGCTTTCAGGACGCGGCGGACGGGGGCATCCGGATCGTCACGCTCAGCCCGGAACACGACGAGGCGCCCCGCGTGATCGAGCACATGGTAGCCAACGACGTGGTCGTCTCGATCGGACATACCAACGCCACGTCGGCACAGATCGCCGACGCGGTTTGCGCCGGTGCGACGATGAGCACCCACTTGGGCAATGGCGCGCACGCGAGGGTCCCGAGGCACGACAACTACATCGTCCACCAGATGGCTGACGATCGCCTCTACGCAGGCCTGATCATCGACGGGATCCACCTGCCTCCGCCATTCGCCAAGGTCGCGCTGCGCGCCAAGGGGCCGCACCGATCGATTCTCGTCACCGATGCGGTGGCACCAGCCCATTGCGAGCCGGGCATATACCAGCTCGGCGAGCAGCAAGTCGAGCTGTTGCCTAGCAGCCGGGTCGAACTCACCACCAGCCGGCGGCTGGCGGGATCCGCCCTGAGCATGGATCGCGGCGTCGAGAACGCCATGCGATTCGCGGGGATGACGCTGCACGAAGCTACGCGACTTGCCTGCTCGAATCCGGGAGCGGCGATGGGACTGGCGCAGCGCACGGAATATCTCACTCCCGGACAAGCCGCCGATTTCACACTGTTCCGCCTGGAGGAGGGAAATCTAGAGGTGATCCGCACCATCGCCGTGGCGGACTGACTAGCTGGACGGGCGGGGATATAATCGCAACTTGCCGAGCGTTGGATTCTTCGTCAGCGTCGAGGGAATCGATGGTTGCGGCAAGACAACCCAGATCCGGCTCCTAGTCGAACGGCTGGCGGCACTGGGGGTACCGACGCTTCTTGCGCAAGAGCCCGGCGGAACAGCGACCGGACGGCTGATTCGAAGCGTGCTGCTCGATGCTCGGAACCACGGCATCGAGCCGATGACCGAGCTGCTGCTGTTCTTCGCGTCACGGGCGCAAAACCTGGCAGAAGTCATTCGCCCGGCCCTAGATGCCGGTCAAGTCGTGGTTTGCGATCGCTTCACGGATGCGAGCGTTGCCTATCAAGGCTACGGTCGAGGACTAGGCGCCGCCTCGGTGCAACAGTTGAGCGAAGTCGCCTGCGGTGATCTGCAGCCCGACCTGACGCTCTGGCTGGACATCGAGCCGGCGGCCGCACTGGCAAGGGCTGGCAAACGCGAGTCCGGCGGGAGCGCCGGCCGGGACCGCATGGAGTCAGAGGCGCTGGAGTTCTTCCTGCGCGTGCGGGAGGGATATGCTCACACGCATGCCGACCAGCCGCAGCGAATTCGACGTATCGCAGCGGACGGCTCGGTCTCAGAGGTCTTCGACCGCGTGATGGCCGCGGTATTTCCAGCGCTCGAAGCGCGCGGCTTCGTGGTGCGGAGCAACTGATGCCAGCCCCCCGATTCTTCGGCCATCAACGCGTCGCCGCGTCACTGTGGCGAATGGTATCTGAGGATCGCCTGCCGCAGACGCTGCTGTTCGCTGGGAAGCGAGGAATCGGCAAGGCCACGCTGGCCCGCCATCTGGCGGCCGGAATGAACTGCGCGTCCGGGCCGGGCAAGCCGTGCAGCGATTGCTCGGCCTGCATCAGGATCCTCGAAGGCGACCTGTCGACGGAGCAGTTCCGCGAGAGGATCGAGGCACGGCGCAAGCTATCGGCGGAGAAGCGCAAGGGCGCTCCGCTCGTGGTCGCGACGCACCCGGATGTACTTATTTTTCCCCCGGACGGGCCGATGCAGTTGCTATCGATCGACCAGGCTCGCATGCTGCGCGAGTCGGCTCGCCTCGCTCCGGCAGAGGGGCGCCGCAGGATCTTCGTGCTCGAACACGCCGATCGCGCCACGGAGGAAGCTTCGAACGCGCTGTTGAAGACCTTGGAGGAGCCGGCTGCCAGCCTCACGATCATCCTGACGTCCGAGAACCCGTTCGCCCTCCTGCCGACCATACGGTCCCGTGCCATCCCGTTCTACTTTTCCCCCTTGGCACGGAGCGAAATGGACGAATTCATGCAATCGCGGCACGAGGTTGCCGGGAAAGACCGCGCACTGGTCAGCGCGTGGGCGGAAGGCAGCCCCGGCGCGGCGATCACGCTGGACATGGAAGAGTTCGCGCGTCGCCGAGGCGCCATGCTAGCCCTGCTCCGAGCGGCGCTGAAGCGCGGCAAGTTCGCCAAGCTGTCTGTTGAGATCGCATCGCTCGGCAGAGGCGAATCGGGGCAGATCGACCGGCTGGCTGCAATGCTGCACTCGCTCTTGCGGGACCTGCTGCTGGTGCGCGTCAAGGCCCCCGCCAACCTCGTGCATCACGACATCGCCCCGGAGCTGGAACAGCTTGCGCCCCGGGTGAGCTTTCCCTGGCTCGAGCGGGCGGTCGTCGCGCTTCAAGAGCTGGAACAGCTCCAGCGCCTGAACGTGCAAAAGCAGATCGCATTCGAAGCATACGCCCTGAAACTGCAACGCTAGCCGGGCCCACGCAGTTCGGCCCGCCGGGGTCTAGACTAAATCCAGCGAGGATTCCGATGTCTGCAACAGCTCTAGCCGATTATCCGGCCGTGCAAGCTCCCGTAGGCGGCCACTTTCTGATCGCGTCCGGCGACCCCGGCACCGTGTTCACTCCGGAGGACTTCACCGAGGCGCAGCTCCAAGCGCTGGCCACGACCAAACGCTTTGTGGAAGCGGAGGTTGTGCCGCGAATCGCTGAATTCGAACGCAAGGAGCCAGGCTTGGCCCGACAGTTGATCGAACAGTCCGCCGAGCTAGGGCTGCTCGGCATCCTCGTGCCGGAGCGGCATGACGGGCTCGAGTTGGACATCACCACGCAGATGCTGGTAGCCGAGGCGATGGGCGGCTACGCATCGTTTTCGACTACCTACGGGGCCCACGCTGGGATTGGCACATTGCCCTTGGTCTTCTTCGGAACCGAGGAACAGCGGCAGCGATACCTTCCTCGGATGGTCACGGGTGAGTCGCTGGCGGCCTACTGCCTGAGCGAGCCGCAAGCGGGCAGCGACTCGCAGAACTCGCTCACGCGCGCGGAACTGTCTTCTGACGGCAAGCACTACGTGTTGAACGGCCAGAAGATGTGGATCTCGAACGGGGGCTGGGCGGACCTGTACACGGTGTTCGCGAAGGTCGACGGCGAACAGTTCACGGCATTCTTGGTCGAACGCGAGTTCGACGGTGTCCAGCCGGGGGCCGAAGAGCACAAGATGGGGCTGCGCGGCAGCTCGACAACAGCGCTGTACCTTGACAACGTCCACGTGCCAGTCGAGAACGTGCTCGGCGAGGTCGGACGCGGGCACGTGATCGCATTCAACGTCCTCAACATGGGACGCTTGGAGCTGGCGGCCGCATGCGTGGGCGGCGCCAAGGACTCGATCTCGGACTCGGCCGCGTACGCCCTGCAGCGCAAGGCGTTCGGGCAGCCAATCGCTAATTTCGGGGCCATCCGCCAGAAGCTCGCGGACATGGCGGTGCGGGTATTCGCGAGCGAGTCGATGGTGTACCGCACGTCAGGAATGATCGATGCGAGGCTGGCAGACGTGTCGTGGGACAGCCCCGAGGCCGCGCGACAGACACTCAAGGCTGTAGAGGAGTACGCCATCGAGTGCTCTATCGCCAAGGTCTACGTGTCGGAGGTTCTCGACTTCACGACAGACGAGGCTGTGCAAATCCACGGCGGCTACGGCTACCACGAAGACTACGCAGTCGAACGCAACTACCGAGACTCCCGCATCAACCGCATCTTTGAGGGCACGAACGAAATCAATCGCCTGCTGACGACTGGCATGCTGCTCAAGCGCGCAGGTCAAGGCCGCTTGGACTTGCTGAAGGCGGTCGCGCAGGCGGCAGGGAACTCGCCAGACGCTGCGGCAGCTGCTGGCGACTCCGCTGGTTTGGGCAAGGAGCAAGGCATTGTTGATCGCATAAGAAAGGCTACCTTATG
Source organism: Terriglobia bacterium (assembly GCA_009838515.1). GTDB lineage: Bacteria > Acidobacteriota > Terriglobia > Bryobacterales > UBA6623 > VXMF01. The sequence continues at coordinate 274,927 of VXRL01000040.1, forward strand.
CATGACGGGCTTGGCCTACCAGAGATTCGGCGATTCGCTCGACCGGCAGCAAGAGGTCGCCGCCGCTGTGGGCGACATGGCGGCAGAGGTCTACACCTCTGAATCTGCCCTGCTGCGAACCGCGAAGCTTACAGCGGACGGCCGCGGCGGCAACGCTCGCGACATGCTCACCGTGCTGCTCCAGCAATCTCTGGGCACGGTAAGGGAACTCGGCGGACTCGTGATCGGCGCTGCCGGCGACGGTGCTGAACTGGAGAACACGTGGAGCTCGTTCCTGCAGCTGACCGGCCCCGTTCCTTCAGACCTCCCGGCGGCGCGGGATCGGATCGCCGCGCGGATCCTCGAGTCGGGCAGCTACTCGGTCTAGCGCAGAGCCACTCGGAACTCGGGTGCCGCGGTCCGGACTGACGGAAGCGGCGAACTGGCCTAGGGCTCGGGCGACCAATGCCCGTGCTAGCGGGCGGACCGCACCGAGCCACCCGCACGTGAACACCCGGCCGTGATGCTATCACCGGTGCCGGTGGCGTGGCAACAGTTTCTGAGCAGAGTGGCCAGTTTCTGAGCAGAAACGACGGTTCGGTTGTCAGCAAGCCTTGCGGCTTATCCCTCCGTGGCAAGGAGGCCCTTCTAAACCCTCCTGTGCCGGCGCCTCAAGGCATTGTGGGCGAGCGCTGACGCAAGCCTAGGTCAATCCGAATCCGGCAGCTTCCATTCGGAGAGCGACTCCTCGACCGATTCACACGATTCCAAACTCAGATCACGCCGGAGATGGCTCGGGCCTCCAGTAGGCTGTCCGGCACCCTCGGCTACCGCCAGGCACACGCTTCCCGATGCCAATCGAATCTTGCCGACGCTGTCGAACGAGAAGCGCTGCGATGGCGACGAGTCACACGGCTTGAGGAAGACTTGGGCTCCGGGTTGGTCCGATTCCGCGGAAGCGCAGCGGTCATAGGCTGGCATGTAAAGCTGCCCCGATGACGGCTTGTTGATCGCAAACATCTCGTCCGCCGCGCCGGGCTTGCAGGTGTGCGCCATTAGGGGAGCGTTGAGATTGAGACGGTTTCCAAAACCTGGGACGTCGACGCAGTAGCGTTCGGGCTCGTCGAGGGGGTCAACCAGTTCAATCAAGCCCTCGGCCTGGCCTAGCACCGGAAACGCCAGCGCCGCGATGAGGGGGATTCGTGCAAGCACCGAGAGACATTCTAGCGCTGACACAACGGGACGACCGCCTCACGCTTGGAGCTGTCCGAGCGCTTGATACCATGTTTGGCATGCAACGGCTGCTGATAACCCTCGTGGCCATCGCCGGACTGGCTGCCGCCAATGACAGCTGGCCGCAGTGGCGCGGACCGAATCTCGACGGGACGAGCACGTCCACAGGACTGCCCGTTCGCTGGAGCACGTCCGAGAACGTCGTTTGGCGCACCAAGCTGCCAAGCTGGGCAGCCGCGACGCCGATCATTTGGGGCGATACCGTTTTCGTGACATCCGCGGAGAAGGGGTCGAGCCTGAACCGGCCCAACTCCCGGCTGTTCCAAGGTGGTGACGCGGATCGCGACCAGCTCTACCTGATCGCGATCAGCCGCCAGGACGGCAAGGTCCGCTGGCAGCAGTCCATCGGGCGCGGAAACCGCATCGGCAACAAGCAAAACATGGCGTCACCGTCACCAGTCACCGACGGCGAGCATGTCTGGGTGGCCAACGGAAACGGCGAGGTGCGCTGCTTCGACTTCTCCGGCCGCCAGATCTGGTTGCGCGACTTGCAGGCCGACTATGGCAAGTTCGGTGTGCAATTCGGCTACGGTTCGTCTCCCCTGCTTCACCAAGGAGTGCTGTATCTGCAGAACTTGCAAGGCATGTACACGGACGATCCGTCGTACGTGCTGGCGATGGACGCCAAGTCCGGAAAAACGCTGTGGAAGGTCGACCGGCCCACCGACGGCGAGCACGAGACCCCTGATTCGTACTCGACGGCCACGCTGGCCAAGGTCGGCGAGAAGTTCATCCTGATCGTCTCGGGCGCCGGCTACGTCACCGGCCATGACCTCCAGACTGGCAGGGAGGTCTGGCGGGCCGGCGGACTGAACCCGAACAACGCAAGGAACTATCGCACCATCGCTTCGTCGCTCGTGGTTGACGACATCGTGCTGGTGCCCTCGCGGAGAAGGCCGTTCATCGCGTTCCGCACCGACGGGCGTGGGGACGTGACCGAGTCTAAGAAGCTCTGGTCTACCGACTACGGTCCGGACGTGCCGACGCCGACCAGCGATGGGAAGCGGCTCTACATCATCGACGACAAGGGCATATCGCTCAACCTGAAGGTAAGCGACGGAAGTACGATCTGGGATCGCACCCGGATCGAGCCGGGCACCTATTCGGCGTCTCCCCTGCTGGCGGACGGCAAGATCTACGCCATCAGCGAGGAAGGGACGACCACCGTCCTCAAAGCCGGCGACGAGTTCGAGATCTTGGCCGTGAATCGCCTTGACGACTACACCCTGGCGTCACCTGCGGCAGCGGGGAATCAGATCTTCATCCGCACCGCCGAGTACCTATACTGCATCGGCAAACCGTAGCTGGCCGAACGCAGGAGCATCCGCTTGGCAGGTGCCGCGGAACTCCCGGCATCGACCCCGGGCACCGGCCCCGGGCTAGGACGATCAGTCGCCGCTCTCGCCCGACGACGCGGTTTCTTGAAGCAGCCGGAACAGTCCCGCGGTTTGCCGCATCTCGAACTCGTCCAGCAGACCTTCAGGCATGATCGAAACGTCTGACTCGCGCATGTCAACGATGTCTTCGCGCTGAATCGAGACCGGCCTGTCCAAGTCCGGGATCAAGATCTTGACGCTGGCCTCGTCCTCTTCCAGGATCAGCGCCGAATAGACATCGTCTTCGGTTTCGATACGCCAAGAACCGTACTGGTCAGAGATTTCCTGAGACGGCCACAGCACGGCCTCGAGCATGTCGCGCCGCGTGAACCGATTGCCAATCGTGGTTAGATCGGGACCGTAGTCCTCGCCAAGCTCGCCCAGACGGTGGCACTTCGCACATGCCTTCTCGTACACCTCGACGCCTTGCTCGCGCGTTGCCATCGTCGTCATAGGGTCGTACATCATGTACTCGAAGATTTCCTGCTCGCTGTACAGGTTGGTGCCTGTCTTGCGCGCAAACACATTGGGCCGGACATGGCCGTTACGGCTGCGCAAGCTGGCCAGCAAGGCTTCGTCGTCAACTGGGGCGAACTCGGGAATCGCAGCGTATGCCGCCTGGCGCTCCTGCGCGTCGAAGAACTCCAGCGATGACTCGAAGAGTCGGTTGATGAAGCCTGGGAAGCTGGCCCCGCCGCGCCAGTTCTTCGCCTTGCGGAACCACGCCAGAAGCGTTTGCTTTTGCTCGGACGACCAGCCGTGCCTGATCTCGCGCAGGCAGTAGACGTAGTGAATCTGCAGCTGCTGGTTGTCTTCCCCGGCTGGAATCCGGGCCAAGATGGGGTCAATCGCCTCGGGACGGTTGGCGTAGGCCATCGTGCGGGCGTATTCCCGGTTCAGGTCATCGTCTTCGACAGGAAAGCGCCGGGAGACGATGTCGTAGATCTGGTCGCGCAGGCTCTCGCGGCAGCCGCCCTCGACCTCTAGACAGGCAAGGTGGAACACGCGTAGCAGCGCCAGCTCGGCTTCGACATCCAACGCATCGGACTTGAGCATCGAGAGGGTCTTCTCGAACACCGCTTCGAGCTCAATCTGCTTCTGCGCGGTGCGCACCAGGGCCAGCATGCCGCCGGCGGCGGCGGTTGGGTCCGGCTCCGCGACGACCGAGTTCTCCCACGAGTCGCGGGGCGTGGCCTCGAGCGCGACGCGCGCGGACCAGCGCACGAAACGGTCGGGATCGCCGACAAGGGAATAGAGCAGCGAGGCATCGGCGAAGGCTGGATCCCCCATGCGCAACAGGGCCTCGACCGCCCGCCGGCGCACGAGAGCGTCTCGGTCCGCCAGGCCCTCCGCCGCCAGGGTCTTCGCGCGGTCGCTTCCGTGCTGCCCGACCACGTACATGGCAGCCGCTCGAAGCGACGCGGGTTCGCTCTCGAACGCGCTCCGAATCAACAGCGCATCCGGTTTCGGCCCGTAGCGCTGCAACAGATGCAGCGCTTGCGCACGGTCGCTACCCTGGGCGGTGCCGTCCCGCACCAAGGCTTGCAGACCCACGGCCCACGCATCGCCCATGGCACTCTTCCGCTCTTGGAAATAGGCATGGCTGAAGGCCGACAAGGGCTGTGGCTGGCGAACCACGGACAAGATCCCCGAATCGGGCCGGAAACCGTCGTTGGCGCGATGCCCCGTGTACGCCACGCGGAAAAATCCGCCCTGGGTCATCCGCCCCCCCATGGTGAAGTAAACCAAGCCGTCCGGGCCGACGGCCACGTCGGTTACGTTGAGGGGCTCGCCGTAAATGAAGTCCGTCGCCGGCTCAGCCAATGCATATGTGGCGCCGCTGCGCTTGAACTTGGACAACACGACCCGGCCTCGAGACCAGTCGCCCTGCAGGAAGGCGTCGAAATACTCCGACGGGTAGGCGTAGCTGTGATAGAACTCCACGCCGACCGGAGAGCCGCGCCCCAAGTCGTCCACCGGCGGCAGCGAATCGAGGAAGTAGGCCGGGAACTTGCCCGACCCCGTGCGCCAGCCGTAGTCGGCCGACGGAATGCCGTGCACGGATCGGACTTCTCGATACCAAGGGAGGTTGATGTCCCACTCCATGTCGGAGTCGAACGTGAACACCTCGCCAGCGAGGTTGTAGGCGTGGTTGTAGGGGTTGCGGAACCCGCCGAATTGCAGCGAGTAGGAGTTGCCGTCGTCCTCGATCCGGAACAACGCGCCGCCGGGAGCCATCCGGCCAGCAGCGTGCCCGCGAGCATCCATGTACCGGTCGAGGAGCTGCGATTCCTTGTAGCCCCGCAACGGCGAGTCAGCCGCGATGCGGTCAGCGGGCACGAAGGTATGGTTACCCACTAGCACGGAAATCGACCCGTCCGGAGCGCGGCGGATGTCGTGGGGGCCGTGCTCGCCGATCCGGCCCGTGTACCGCACGAGGATTTCCCGCGAGTCCGCTACGCCGTCTCCATCTGTGTCCGGCAGCCGGAAGAGGTAGGCTTCGCGATCCTCTGGGTTTGTGCAGTTGGCATAAAGCGTGGAGCCATCGAACCAGATACCCTGGCAATTCTCTACCTGATCGCTGACGACCTGCTGCGTTTCGAGCGTGCCGTCGCCATCGTTGTCTAGCAAGCGCACGGGATGGCTGCGCTCCTTGGACACGACTGGCAATCCCTTGGCATCGAACGTGAGTTGGATCAGAGAACCTATCTGGGCGTCGTCAGCCACCGTCTCCACCACGAACCCGGGCGGAACCTGATACGGCCCCTCCAGAATGGGCTCGGAGACCTGGCAGTTCCACGTGGCTAGAGCGAATAGGAGACAGGCCGGCTTGCGCATTTCAAGAACCAGTGTAGCGACGGTCGCTCGCTCGCTTTCGAGCCTCTGGACGCCGCTCCTGAGAAGAGCATTGCGGCACAAATCGATAGTCTTGCCCTGGCCCACGATGAGGCGAGAGCTGCGTCAGGGAGTTGCGAGCGGTGGGTGGTGCAGCCGATGGTCCAGCGATGCGGCCGTCAGGATGAGCGCTACCCACAGGGCCTGAGCAGCCATCAGGTGCACGATCTGCAGCCAACCCGGCGCGGACAGGCCGATGTTGAAGAACCCCACTGCCACCTCGGCTGCCACCAGATACATTGCCGAGCGGGCCCAGCGATTCGTCTCAGATTCACCCTGCAGCAACCAGATCAAGTACGCAGCCGCGATGACTGCGAAGCCCGGGTGCAGCACGCGTAGCCGCACGAGAAAGTGATTACTAGCTGACAGGTCATAGCGGATTTCGGCCAGCAAACCCTCTCCCACCGTCACCTCGCGCGGGAACAGCGTGTCTCCAAGCGCCGTGACAGCTCCGCTCATCGCCGCCAGAACCACCAAGGCCAGCGCCACTGCAAACGCGAGCCTGCGCCGACACATGAACGATGGCTGCCAATCCCGCCTGGATCGCCACGCAGCGAGCGATGCGAACGCGGTCAACGCAAGCGTGTTCGTCAAATGCAGGGCAATGACGACCGCCCGGGCGACCGAGTCGTCGTCTGCGACGAGTTCTGCCAGCACCAGACCCGCCCCGATCGCGCCTTCGAAGACAACGAACAGCAGCGTCAACGCGACAGCCTGGGTAATCGGGCTCCAGCGGAAGCGCACCCAAGCCCAGGCCAGCAAGGCGAGCCCGAAGACACCGCACAATCCACTGGTGAGGCGGTGGGTGAATTCGATCAGCGTGGCGGCAGTGGGGTCAGTCGGGACGACCTCTCCGTGACACGTGGGCCAGTTGCTGCCGCAGCCGTCGCCAGAGTGGCTGATGCGCACCCATGCGCCGAAAAGGATGACGGCGACCAAGTAGCCGAGAAAGAGCCATGCGGCGAGAGTGAAGCGCCCGTCACGCCGCTGCACCGGCTCAAGACCTCAGCACCAGCAGCAGGTCCTTGGACTGCACTTGGCTACCGGCGGTGACCGCGATCTCCCTGATCGTGCCCGCTTTGGGCGAGTAGATGGTGCTCTGCATCTTCATCGCCTCGAGCGTGAGCAGCTTGGCGTTTGTCTCGACCTCATCGCCGACCTCTACGAACAGCCCCGTGACCAAACCTGGAGTAGGCGCCCCCACATGGTCGGAATTGCCGCTGGCCGCCTTGCGCGCCGCCGGGCGGTCGGCCTGCAGAGAGTGGTCGCGCACGCGCACCTCGCGCGGCTGGCCGTTGAGTTCGAAGAACACCCTGCGCGTACCGTCCGGCCGGGGCTCGCCACAGGTGAGGAACTTCACGATGAGCCGCTTGCCCGGCTCGATATCGAACACGCACTCCTCGCCTGCGTCCAGGCCGTAGAAGAACACCGGCGTGGGCAGCACGCCCACTTCGGCGAACTTGCGCCGGGTTTCGGCGAACTTGGCGAATACGTCCGGATACAGCAGGAAGCTCAGCGCATCGGTCTTCCTAGCCTTGCGTCCGAGCAACTTTCCGGCTTCGGCCGTGGCGGCATCGATGTCGGCGGCGGGCAGTTTCTCACCCGCCCTTCCCTCGATCGGCTGCTTGCGACACAGCAGGATTTCGCGAACCTCCGGCGGCCATCCTCCCGGGGGCTCGCCCAGTGAGCCGCGCATCATGTCAATCACGGAGTCAGGGAAGCCGACGTTGTGCCTGCGAGGCAGCCTGCGGACCTCGTCGCACGTCATCCCCTTGGCCAGCAGGAACAGCGCCAGATCGCCGACGACCTTGCTGGAAGGAGTCACCTTGACGATGTCGCCCAGCAGCTGGTTGACGTCTGCATACATCTGCTCCACATCGCGCCAGCGCTGCGCGAGCCCCATGGCCGAGGCTTGCTGCTGCAGGTTCGTGAACTGCCCGCCAGGAATCTCGTGCGTATACAGCCGCGCGCTGCCAGATTTCGGTGCGTTGTCGAACGGCAGGTAGTACGAGCGCACCGTCTCCCAGTACAGCGAGCAGTCGCCCAGCGCCTGCATGTCAAGGTCGGTGTCCCGGGGCGTGCCCTTCAGCGTCCCGACCAAGGTATTCAGATTCGGCTGGCTCGTCGATCCGGACAGAGCCGCGACAGCAGCGTCCACCACGTCAACTCCCGCCTCGGATGCCTTCAACAAGGTCGCAGCATTCAGGCCGCTCGAGTCGTGCGTGTGGAAGTGGACCGGCAGGCCCAGCTCGCCGCGCAAGACTTTGACGAGTTCGTAGGCGGCGTACGGCCGACAGAGGCCGGCCATGTCCTTGATGCCGAGCATGTGCGCGCCCATGTCCTTGAGCTGCTCGGCAAGGTCCAGATAGTAGTTCAGGCTGTACTTCGGCCGTTGAGGATCGAGGATATCGCCGGTGTAGCAGATTGCGGGCTCGCAGATTGCAGCGGTGCCCTGAACAGCGTCCATGGCCACGCGCATGTTCCCGACATCGTTCAGAGAATCGAAGATGCGGAACACATCAATTCCCTCGCGCGCGGCCTCGATCGTGAACTCGCGCACGACGTTGTCGGGGTAACTCGTATAGCCCACTGCGTTTGACGCGCGCAGCAGCATCTGGAAGCAGATGTTGGGCACGGCCCGGCGCAGGGCGCGCAGCCGCTCCCAAGGATCCTCGTAGAGGAATCGCAGCGCCGAATCGAAGGTCGCCCCGCCCCACATCTCCAGGCTGAATAGGTTCGGCAGACGCTTGGCTACCGCGGGAGCGGTGGCCATCAGGTCGTGCGTCCGCACGCGGGTCGCGAGCAACGACTGGTGCGCGTCGCGGAACGTAGTGTCCGTGATCAGCAGGCGCTCCTGCGCGTGAACCCACTCGCAGAATTTCTCCGGCCCGAGTTCCAGCAGCCTTTGGCGCGTGCCGGGCTCGATCTCCAAACCCGGGTCGACAGGCACTTCCGGAGGCGGCTCGAACCGATCGGGACGCTCCTTGCCCGCCACGGTGGGATTGCCGTTGACGATCGTGTCGCCGATATAGCTGAGCAAGCGGTTGGCGCGGTCGCGAGCGGGTCGGAAGCGGAACAGTTCCGGGGTTTCCTCCAAGAACCCGGTGGTGACCTCGCCAGCCTGGAAGCTGGCGTGGTTGACGACATTCTGCAGGAACTGGATGTTCGTCTTCACGCCCCGGATCCGGAACTCCCGCAATGCCCTGTCGGCTCTGGCACAAGCTCCGGGCAGGGTCGAGTCCCACGCAGTAAGCTTGACCAACAGCGAGTCGTAGAACGGGCTCAGCACGGCGCCGGGATAGGCGGTGCCATCCAAGCGGATTCCCAAGCCAGCGGCCGTGCGATACGCCTGCAACCGCCCGTAGTCGGGCGAGAACCCGTCGGAAGGATCCTCGGTCGTGATCCGGCACTGAATGGCGAAACCGCGCCGTTGGATCTCGTCTTGGCGCGGGACGTTGAGCGGGCTCTCGTGCAGGCGGCATCCCTGCGCGATCAGAATCTGCGAGCGCACGATGTCAATCCCCGTGATGGTCTCGGTGACGGTGTGCTCGACTTGGACGCGCGGATTGACCTCGATGAAGTACCAATCCCCTGAATCGGCGTCGACCAAGAACTCCACGGTGCCCGCGTTGCGGTACTTCACGGCCCCGGCCACGCGGATCGCCGCCGCACAGATCTCGTCACGCAGCCGGTCCGGGAGATTCGCGGCAGGGGCGAGTTCCACCACCTTTTGGTGCCGCCGCTGGACAGAGCAATCGCGCTCCCAGAGATGGACGACCGATCCGTGCGAGTCGGCGAGGATCTGCACTTCGATGTGCCGCGCCCGCGAGATGTACTTCTCCAAGAACACGGAGCCGTCGCCGAACGTCCGTTGGGCCTCGGTTCGGGCCTCTTCCAGCCTTTCGGCAAGCTCCTCCGGGCCGTGCACGACACGCATTCCGCGCCCGCCGCCGCCGAAGGACGCCTTCACGATGAGCGGATATCCGATGGCCTCTGCAGCCAGTCGCGCTTGTTGCGGGTCGTCTGGCGCCAAACCGGTGCCGGGGATGATCGGCACTCCCGCTTCGTCGGCGATCTTGCGCGCCTCGGTCTTATCCCCCAGCCGGTCCAACAGTTCAGGCGGCGGTCCCACGAACGTGATGCCCGCCTCGGCGCATGCCCGGGCGAACTTGCTGTTCTCGGACAGGAAACCGTACCCAGGATGAATCGCATCAATGCCGCGATCCTTTGCCAGGGCGACGATTCCCTCGATGTCGAGATAGGCTGCGACCGGGCCCTTGTCACCGCCTACTTCATAGGCTTCGTCCGCCTTGAAGCGGTGCAAGCTGAGACGGTCCTCGTTGGAATAGATCGTCGCGGTGCGCAATCCGAGTTCGGTAGCGGCGCGCATGATGCGGGTTGCGATCTCGCCGCGGTTGGCCGCCAGCAGCTTTTGCATCGGTCTCAAGTCCTAGGCTAGCAATGATGACGCAGGCGCTCGTCGCCCTCCCACCGGCGCGTCGAGGCGAGTGCCACGGATCACCAGTGGATGGTCGGGGACAGTCGCTGGTTCAACTTTCGGCAGCTCGAACCGGGACCTTCACATGGACGGTCACGACATCGATGTCGTGGTATTGCTGGTGCCGAACAGAAGACGCGAGGTGTCGAAGCAGCCGGAGCGAAGCCTCGTGCTCTATCGAAGCGTCGTCGCCCAAATCTCCGAGCACGACCAGCTGGTCCTGAATATTGTCGTCGCTAGGCGCTGCAGTGAATTCCAAGACTGCTCCGACATCGTCCCGGTAAGCAACCAAGCGCAGGCGACGTGGCCGGGAGTCCCTCGCTGCGTCATCTTCCGGTGGGACGAGGTTCAGCAAGCACTCTTCGCTGACAGCCTCCAAACGCTCGGCCATCTCGGAATGCCAGCCCTCGCGCTCCGCGAACGAGCGGAGAAACTCCCTGATCTTGGGCAGGGCCGACAGCTCGAGCGTGGATGCCATCCTAAGCCTGCGAGATTTCGTCAACTCTACGAACAGGGTCATCAGGATGGCTGACAGCCCGCCCGTCGTCATGGCATTGGAGAACGTCCCGCCGGCGAACGCGGCAGCCTGTTCCGGGAAGATCATGTCGATTTCGAAACCCAGTCCGACCCAGAAGGCAATGCCGACGATCAGTCCCTTGCGGTATTCCAGACCGTCTTGGACGACCACCTTGATGCCCACGAGGAAGAGCATCGCCATGAGCACACCGAGGTACCCTCCGACGACCGGACCGGGTATCGCCAGCACGGCGGCGAGCGCTTTAGGAAAGAACGCCAGAATGACGAACATCGCCCCGGTGGCGATTCCCACGCTGCGCGCCGCGACCCCTGTGAGCTCGGCCAGAGCCGCGCTCACCGAGTAGCCCGTGTTGGGCACGGTGCCTGCGAGGCCACATAGCAGGTTGCTGATCCCATCGACGTTTACCGCCCCCTGTACGGCGCGAAAGTCCACCGCTCGTTTCCGTCGCCACGAGACACTTTGAACCGCCACGCTGCTGCTGATCGAACGAAGAGTCACGATCAGCGTTACCAGCAAGAATGGAGGAAGGAGCGACCAGAAGGCCGGGCCGAAGTCCAGATCGATTCCTGGCCACGCTATCTCGGGAAGTCCTATCCACCGGGCGTCGTCGATGCGTCCGAAGTCGTACAGGCCGAATAGAGCGCCTACGACCGAGCCCGCGACCACGCCGATGACGGGTGCCCACAGGCGGAGCGCACCGCTGGCCTTGAGCGCGACCACGACGATAGCCAGCACGGTGGCGATCGCGCACAACGGACCCACGTGTGCCGGACTGCCGTCGGGAACGCGATCCAGCATTCCGAGCACCGAAGGCATCGCCGTGACCGGAACCAGCATGAGAACCGCTCCCGAGACGGTCGGCGTCAGGATTCGTCGAAAGAGCGCGAGCCGGGCGGAGAGCAGGAACTGGAACAGCGAGGCAACGACGACCAGAGTCACGAGCAGCGCGGCCCCGCCACTCTTGATCGCATCAATGGAGGGCCCGATGAACGCCGTTGAGCTACTCATGATGATGACGTAACCGGCGCCGATCCGCCCAATGCGGCGCGCTTGCAACATCGTGGCGGCCCCGCAGATCGCAACCGCCGCGAAGACCGCCCACGACAAATAGGCCTCGCTCGCCCCGGCAGCGCGCATTACAACCGTAGGGATCAGGATCGGGATGGAAACGATAAGGGCTGTGAGCTGAAGACCAAGCCCGAGCGCGAGGGGAAGCGAAATGTTGTCGTCAGCCTGGTACCGAAGTCCGCGCTCGTGCGTGGGATCTTTCCTAGTCATGCCGAGATGAACCCTCTCAGGCGCCGTCGATGCGGACTACGGCGCGAGACTCCATCTATTGTCTACTCGCCTAGCTTCCATGCCAGGAGACACGGCTCATGCGGCTCTTCTATCCTCTTGGGCAGCGGGTGACAGCGCGAGTGAATCATTGCTGCAGGGCGGTGAGCCAAGAGCTGAGTGCACGGATCGCAGGCTTACAATCACGGGTAGAATCGTATGATTGCGGTGGTGTCTCCGCCGATTGTCCCGAAAAGAAATCCCTATGCGTTTATGGGCGCTGTCTGACTTGCATGTGTCCCATCCGGAGAACCAGGCGGCCCTCGAAGGCTTTCCGGCCTTTCCAGACGACTGGCTGATCTTGGCAGGGGACGTTACCACCGGCACGCATCGACTTGACTGGTGTTTTCGACACTTGGCTGCCAAGTTCCGCCAAGTCGTCTGGGTTCCCGGAAACCACGAACTCTGGACGAGTCCCGATACGGCTTCCGGGCTTGGCGGCGTCGCTCTTTACGATCGGCTCGTCGAAATCGCTCGCCTCCACGACATTCTCACGCCAGAGGATCCTTACCCGGTGGTTGAACATCGCAGCGGACCGGTTCTGATCGTGCCGCTGTTTCTGCTCTACGACTACAGTTTTCGGCCCCGGCACGTCCAGCGAGACGAAGTAGTTCGGTGGGCCCGCGAAGGCGGCTCTGTTTGCTCTGACGAACTAGTCCTGCGGCCCGACCCGTTTCCGGATCGCGAATCGTGGTGCGCTGCCCGCTGCGAGGACGCTGCCGCTCGGCTCGCGTCCTATCCGGCGGATCTTCCCAAGGTCCTGATCAATCACTTCCCGCTAGAAGAAGAACACGCCGTGCTGCCGCGGATCCCTCGGTTCACGCCATGGTGCGGGACCCGCCGAACGCAGGGTTGGCACCGCCACTTCAACGCGTGTGCGGTAGTGTATGGCCACTTGCACATCCGGGGGACCCAGTGGCTTGACGGTGTGCCGTTCCAGGAGGTGTCCCTGGGATATCCCCACCAGTGGGACCGCCGACGAGGGGTTGGCGCGTACCTGCGGGAGGTGGCCATAGCACCCCAGGGTGGGACCCGCCGATGACCGCCCGCGACGCTTGGTGGAGTCCGTGGCGGGAGGCCACGGACTCGCTCATCCTGCATGTCGACCTGCGGCCTGACCCAGACCGCGAAGAACAGGCTCTTGCCTTGCTGGACGAACGCGAGCAGGAGCGCTGGAAGCAGTTCGCGAGCAAGGACGCTCGGCGTCGGTACACGCTTTGCCGCGCGGCGCTGAGGGTCAACCTCTGTGACCGTCTGGGGTGTGCGAACCGGGAACTGTCCTTCGGCTATCTCGAGCACGGCAAGCCGTTTGCAAAGGTCAATGGAGCGTCTTCAGGCGAGAGTTTCAATTTGAGCCACAGCGGCCAGCACGGACTGATCGGATTCTCGAGCCGGGACGACCTTGGCGTGGATCTGGAGGTGCGCGCTCCGGGCAGGGATTTTGACGGTATCGGGAGCAGCGTTTACGGCCCGCAGGAACGGCGCGCGCTGTCCGCAGCCAGCGGAGACGAGAAAGTGGATGTCTTCTACCGATTCTGGAGCCTGAAGGAGGCGCTCATCAAGGCCTTGGGCACGGGATTCTCGCTGAATCCATCCCGTTTCGAGGTACCTAGGCCGATGATCGAGGGCGAGCGCTCCGGCATATTCCGTTTCCCCCACCTGCCGTCGGAGCCGTTCTGGCTGGAGGATCTGGGAGAGTCCCGGTTCGCTGCCGCGAGCGCCTGCCGTCTGACAGCAGGAGATGCTGGTCCGAACGGAACACTCGGCTAGCGTCCAGTGGAGGAAATCGCCCAGCGTTCCGGCGCCGCCGCATCTGCCTAGGTCGCGCCTGCACATGCAGCGTCCACCCGCCCTACCGGCGGAACACTGCCGCTAGCCGCTGCTGCCTACTAGCTCAGCCCCAGCGGGGTGGCAGGTCCCAATACAATGACTCTTGTGGCTGCAAGGCTGCTAGTCATCGCTTCAATCCTTGGCTTCCAAGCCTTCGCTGGTGGCTTCGCCGACGACGTACAGCCCTTCTTGTCCAAGCACTGCGTCGCCTGCCACGGGCAGCAGATGCAGATGGCAGAACTACGCTTGGACCAATTCCAAAGCGAACTTGACGCAATACGCTATCCCGGCATCTGGGATGACGTATTGCGCATGACCACGCTTGGCAAAATGCCACCTCCCGGGAGCCCGGTGCCAACGCAACCGGAACTGGAATCGTTGGCTGAGTGGATCGAGAGCAACCGCTCCGTCATGGAGATTCACCGCACCACGCAGGCGCGCCGAGTGACAGCCCGCCGCTTGAACCGGGCGGAATACAACAACACCGTGCGAGATTTGCTGGGAATCGACGTGCGGCCAGCGGACGCCTTCCCAGTTGACGATTCCGGCTACGGATTCGACAACATCGCCGACGTGCTCTCAATTTCCCCGCTGTTGATGGAGAAGTACATCGCAGCAGCAGGCAAGTTGGCGCGGGCTGCCGTGTGGGACAAGCCGCGCTCGGCCGAACCGACGAGGTTCCGTATCCAAGCCGCTCGGGACGCGTCGAACCCGGCCGCCATCGGCCGCATCTCCCCGTTCACCGCGGACGGGTCGATTCACCTCAGCTTCGAATTCCCCGCCTCCGGATTCTACGAGTTCGCCTTCGGCGCGATCGATCGGCGCCAACGATCAGAGGAAAACGGTCGCTACCTTCCCGACATGGAGCCTCCGCCGCCCAGGCTCATGACGATGCGCCTGGACGGCTTGCGGATGGCGACCAAGGCAGTCGAGGCGGCCCAATACTTCGACCGCAGCGAGCGCGTCACGCACCGGATCGAACCCCGAACCGTGGACATATGGGTGGGCTTCATCGACCAAGCTGGCGATCCAATGGACCCAAACTTGGAATATTCGCAGCGCAAGCTGTGGGTCGACTATCTGGAGATCAATGGTCCTTTCGACGCCGAACCTCTTCCGCTGCCCGCAAGCCATCGCCGCTTGCTGGCGTGCCGGCCAGATGGCGAAGAGCCGTGGGAGCCCTGCGCGCGGCGGATCGTCGAGCGCTTGGCCCTGCGAGCGTACCGGCGTCCACCCACGCGGTTGGAGCTGCAGAGTCTGATGAGGCTGGCCGCGCGTTCCATGCGTGACGGCGAAAGCTTTGAGGGAATGATCCAGACTGTCCTGCAAACACTGTTGGTTTCCCCGCAATTCCTGTTCCGCATCGAGCGCAGCCCGGCGCAGCGTCCGGATCAGCCGGCGCGGGAGCTGGACGACTTCGAGTTGGCCTCGCGCCTGTCGTACTTCCTCTGGAGCAGCATGCCGGACGATGCCCTCCTCGAGGCGGCGGCTAGCGGCAGCCTGCGGTCCGCCGAAGCATTGCGACGCCAAGCGCAGCGAATGCTGGCCGATCCGCGCTCGTCGGCGCTGGTTGAGAACTTCGGGGGCCAGTGGCTGCAGTTGCGCAACTTGACGCAGGCCCAGCCAGATGCCGAACGCTTCCCTGCATTTGACGAAGAATTGCGCGCAGCCATGCTGAGGGAATCGGAGTTGTTCTTCGACAGCATCGTGCGCGAGAACCGCAGCATCCTCGACTTTCTGGATAGCGACTTCACGTTTGTCAACGAATCCCTAGCCCGACACTACGGGATCGGCGATGTCTCCGGAACCGAGTTCCGCCGCATCGCGCTCCCCAACGAGCAACGAGGCGGGTTGCTCGGGCAGGCGAGCTTGCTGACCATCTCGTCCTACCCGACCCGCACCTCGCCTGTGTTGCGAGGCCTGTGGGTGCTCGAGAACATCCTCGGACAGAGTCCGCCGCCGCCACCTCCAGATGTGCCCGAGCTTGAGATACAAGAAGGCCCGCTAGGCGGCACGCTGCGCGAGCAACTCGAGGCGCATCGCTCCAACGCCGGTTGCATGTCGTGCCATCGCGTCATGGACGCGATCGGGTTCGGCTTGGAGAACTATGACGCAACGGGCAGGTGGAGGGAACGGGAGGGAGACCTGCCGCTCGACACGTCGGGCACGCTGCCTGGGGACCACTCCTTTCAGTCGCCCGCCGAATTGCGAAAGATCCTCGTCGAGACCGAGGCGCAGTCGTTCAGCCGCACCCTAGCCAAGAAGCTCCTCACCTATGCCCTGGGACGAGGCGTCGACCGGCACGACAACCCAGCGGTTGACGAGATCCAGCAACAGGTCGTAGATGCTGACTACCGGTTTTCCGCGCTCGTCGAAGCCATCGTGAGTACGGAGCCCTTCCGCCTTACAGCGCCCGATCCGACGGCTTCGGGCGAAAACCTCTGAAGGGGAAGCATAATCCTGTAGGCAGGCGAGTTCGAGGCAGAAGCTCTTGGCGTGAACCCGGATTCTCCACCGGCTCGCAAATGAGGAATTGGGTCCGAGGGCCTGCCATACCTAGTCGCATACGTGCCGTGCTTTGACGGCGCATCCGCGGGCCAGGTCTTCGTTTTGGCAATCGTCTCCAAACCTCTTCACGGCAGTCTTGCGCCTCAAGCGCCGAAGCCACATCAAGGCCGAATGAGCATGTCATTCATCGGCGCCTTCCCGGCCGGATGGTCGTCGCTGCTCGTCCTGCATGGCCCTAAGCCAGGAACCACCACAGGCAGCCCAAGGGCGTACGGCGGCGGTCGGCCCTCGGAGCGGAAAAGCTCCGCCAGCGTCACGACTGGGAACAAGCCGAGCCCGACGGACACCCCTAGATTTCCCGGATCGGTTGCCACTCGCGCCTCCATCTGTGACTGCCTGATTCGGCCATAATTGGCCGTAGTTTCAATCACTTGCGGTCGCCTTACCTCGCTGCATGGGCGGAGCAGCCCGGAACAGTTCAGAGCGTAGGTTGAATCCCACGGTGGGTCCCGGCGACGGCCCTTGCTTCGTATCGAGTCATAGACCAGTAGACTCCGGCGGGAATTTTGGTCTGCATTTCGCGCCTTGCACCGCCGGACTTAGGAAACCGTCCTTGGCGGCCCTCGCGTCCGCAGTTCCTTGGCCTTCTATGATGGGTTGGCTGCACGCACGGCGTAGCTTGCATCAGCTATTCGCCCGCAGTGACATGTCGGCGTCCTGACACCCAGTGTGTACGGGCGCAGGAGGTGCCTGAAGAGTTCTTCGCCCGAGAATTCCAGGCTCCCATTTCATGGCCAGCGATCGCCTTCTCGAGCTCTCGATGTTGGCCGCGTATCTCGCGCTGCTTCTCTGGATCGGTCTGCGATCGGCAAGACGCATCAAGACATCGGATGACTATACCCTTGCCGGCCGAGGCGTAGGCTGGGTCATCGTTTTGGCAACAACCGCCGTGACGATGATTGGTGGGGGCGCGTCGGTCGGCATGGCGTCGCAGGTGTTTGCAGTCGGCATTGCTGCGGCTCTGGTCACCTGCGCGTGGCATCTGCAGCTGATCTTCACCGGGTTGTTCGTGGCCCCGAAGCTGCGGGGATTGAATCTGATCACGGTCGGTGACTACTTTCACCTGAAGTTTGGTCCGCTGGCTCGCGAGCTAGCCGTGATCAATTGCATGATCTTCCTCGTTGGGGTGCTAGCGGCGCAGCTGGCGGCGATCGGCACCGTAACGAATACGATCCTTGGCATACCCTACGGAACCGGGTTACTGATCGGGGCGGCGGTTACAATCTTCTACGCGACCGTCGGCGGCGTTCGAGCCGTTGTCAACACGGACGTATTGCAGTTCGTCATCCTGGTCGCCGGCTTTGGGGTGGCATCATCCCTCCTGCTTGTTCAGCACGGCGGTTTCGAAGCCATGCTCGCCGCTGCTGACCCAGGCCAAGCCGGCGTGACCAGCCATTGGTCGACGACCAGACTCCTTAGTCTGTTCTTTGCTTTTCTACTGGGTGAAACATTCGCTCCGACATACACCGTCCGATGCTTTATCGCCCGGAATCGCGAGCACGCCCGGTGGGGTGTTGCCGGCGCCGGCGTCTTCTTGTTGCTGTTCTTACCGATCGCGACATTCATCCTAGGGACGTCGGCGCAGATCGACCCGGACGTGCAAACAGCTGTCTCCTCCGAACAGAACCGTATCCTCCAGGCGGCAATCGCAACGGGACAAGAGCCAAGGCCGGACGCCGCACTGATTCAAGCCCGCCAGATTGTATTTCCGGCGCTGGTGCGCTCGACGTTTCACCCTGCGTTTGCCGGGATTATGATTGCGGCTATTATTGCGGCCGTGATGTCCTCGGCTGATAGCTGCCTGTCATGCTTCTCTACCGTCATCATGGAGGACACATACCGCCGGCACATCAACGAGAAAGCATCGGACCATCAGCTCTTGCGGGTCGCTCAGGTAACGACGCTAGTGGCTGGCATCATGGCGGTGGCCTGCGCCTGGTTCTTCAGTAACATCGCCGAGATCCTGGTATTCGTCTATGACTTCTGGGCGCCCACGATGATCCTGCCCTTCTTGGTTGCGGTGTTTTGGTACAGTCCAAACCGTATTCACGCCGTTGTCGTCTCGATGGTCGTTGGTGCCTTGGCCACCATTTGGTGGCGTTTCGGATTGGGGTCGCCATGGGATGTTGGGCCCGCTTCATTCGGCGTAGTGGCGGCGTCCGTGGCGTTCGCTGTTGCGGTGCCGCTGACAAGACATCTGCCGGCCCGCGGTCTTTTCAAACCCAGCACGCGAGAGGACTTCAGGTGATTCCGACAGCGCTGTTGACAGCGCTTCACTATGTATCGTTAGCGGTCGGGATCGCAGTCCTTGCGCTTCTCGCCTGGCAGTGTTCTGGCTATTCCGGGCCGGAGTGAGCGATGTCGCCGAAGTCAGCGAATGTCGTCGTGATCGGGGGTGGAGTGCTCGGGACGAGTGCAGCGTTCCACCTCGCGGAAGCCGGCCAGGATGATGTGCTGCTAATCGACCGTGGGCCGATCGCAAGCGCGACCACACCGCAAGCCGCAGGCCAAACTGGCTACCTGAACGTCGATCGATTCGCCCGCAAGTTCGGAATGTACTGCATCGAGTTCTTCGAGAACTTCGAACAGCGCACGGGGCACGCCATCGACTTTCGTCAGTGCGGCAGCCTACGAGTCGCTTTGACTGAACCGTTTCAAGCGGACCTGGAAGCGCGACACAAGGCGGCCCAGCAGCTAGGACACGCTGTCGAGTTCCTTTCGCGGTCGCAGGCGCAGGAACTCGTGCCGACGTTCGATCCTCCCGAAGACTGCCGCATCCTTCTGATTCCGCGCGACGGATATGTCGAGCCAAAGTCCGTCGCCGTGGCGTTTGCCGCAGCGGCCAAGGACCGAGGCGTTGCGATCGAAACACGGGTCGAGGCAACCGGTCTGCAAATCAACGGTGGGTGCGTAACGGGAGTCGCTACGCGCCAGGGGACCATACAGGCGAGGTCGGTCGTCTTAGCCGCGGGAGCTTGGACGCGTCAATTCGGCCAGCGAATCGGACTGAATCTTCGCACCGTGCCGGTCCGTCATCAGGCCTTTGTGACGGGTCCACTCGCCGGAGTGCTGCCGCGGCAGCCGATCGTCCGTATCACTGAGCCGCAAATCTACGTTCGGCAGGAAGCCGCCGGATTGCTCGTCGGCGGTTACGGTTACCGCCCGCTGAGTTTCGACATGGATGAATTCGATGCAACCTTCGAGATTCGCTCGCTCGCGGCAGACCCGGTCTACTACCAGCAGCTCCACGCGGCGGCGACAACTTTCTTTCCATCGCTTGGTGACGCTGTCGTCATTCAGGAACGGCGCGGACTGCCGACAATCTCACCTGATGGCCGACTGATTATTTCCGAGCCTGGAGGCCTCCGCGGTCTAGTAGTTCTGTCGGCCTGCGGCGTGGGCGGAATTGACCGTTCGCCGGGCGCTGGGCGTCTCGCAGCCGAAATCGTCAGCGGCGGCCAGCCATGGATCGATCCCGCGGTCCTTAGTGCCGACCGATTCGGTGACCAATACGCAACCGATGGGAGCTTGCGGGCTCGCTGTGAAGAGATCTATGCGCACCACTACCATGAGGTCTACTGACGTTGGGCCAAGTTGATGGGCCGGAGGGCGCAGATTGTCAGGCCCGCCCAAACGGCCGAGTTCCGAATTGGAGCGCCAGGGCGAATGCTATTTTGTGGGCCTAGTAGAGGGAGTAACTTAGTTGCTAGAGTGCGACCTTGCCAAGGTCGATGTCTCGGGTTCGAGTCCCGTCTCCCACTCCAAGCTACCGGAGGCCCGAGGGACTCCATCACGGCGGGGCGGTAGCCAAGTGGTAAGGCAGAGGTCTGCAAAACCTTTATTCGTGGGTTCGATTCCCACCCGCGCCTCCAGGCTCTAACCCCTTGATTTAGCTATAAATAGCCGTATTTTCAGTCACTTGCGTGCGTCTCGCCTTCGCAGATGAGCGGATCAGTTCGGGCCAAGTTGGATCACTCCGGGGCAGTTCGGAGCGTAGGGTGGGTCCCAAGGTGGGTCCCAACGACGGCTTCCCCTTAGTCTGTCTCGTGCCTGCCAGAGACTTCTGCAAGAATTGGAAGCTAGGTTCCGCAAATTGAACGGGCCGATTGTGGGAAACCGTTCTGGACTGCCTGTCCACGTGTAGCCGTCCTGATCAGGATCTGCGTGGGTGTTGCCCAGATCTAACCGGGCCGCGGAGCTGTACAGGTACGCTCGTGGACCACTCTCAACTCTCCTGGATCGCTCATTTCATCTGGGGAATCGCGGACGACGTGCTCCGGGATCTCTATGTCCGCGGCAAGTACCGCGACGTGATCCTACCCATGACTGTGCTTCGGCGGCTCGATTCGATCTTGGAACCGCGCAAGTCGGCCGTTCTAGAACTGAAGGCACAACTCGACGCCGCTCAGATCCACCATCAGGACGAGGCTCTGCGGCAAGCGGCCGGACAGGCGTTCTACAACACCTCTAGGTTCACTCTGCGGGACCTCAAAGCGCGGGCCAGCCAGCAGCAGCTTAAATCTGATTTCGAAGCGTATCTCGACGGATTCTCCCCGAACGTCCAAGACATCTTGGAGAAGTTCGAATTTCGGAACCAGATTCCTCGCCTCTCAAAGGCCGACGCCCTAGGGACACTCATAGAGCGGTTCCTTTCGTCCGACGTGAATCTGAGCCCCAATGCGGTCCTTTTCGGCGACGGATCGATAAAGCACCCGGGTCTAGACAATCACGGGATGGGAACGGTCTTTGAGGAACTTGTCCGTCGCTTCAACGAAGAGAACAATGAAGAGGCAGGAGAACACTGGACCCCTCGCGATGCTGTAAGGCTGATGGCGAGGCTCGTGTTCTTACCTGTCGCCGATCAGATCCAATCCGGAACCTACCTGATGTACGACGGCGCCTGCGGTACCGGTGGAATGCTGACTGTGGCCGAGGAAACCTTTGCCGAGATCGCAGCCCAACGAGGAAAGCAGGTTGCAACCCATCTCTATGGACAGGAGATCAATGCAGAGACCTACGCCATCGCCAAGGCAGATCTGCTCATCAAGGGAGAAGGGGGAGCGGCAGACAACATCGTTGGAGGACCGGAGTACTCAACGCTTTCGAACGACGCGTTTCCGAATCGCGAGTTCGACTTCATGCTCTCGAATCCACCCTACGGCAAGAGCTGGAAGAACGACTTAGAGCGGATGGGCGGGAAGTCTGAGATTCACGACCCGAGATTCCTGATCGACCACAGTGGCGATCCAGAATACTCGCTCGTCACCCGTTCAAGTGACGGCCAGATGCTGTTCCTGGCGAACATGGCCTCCAAGATGAAGCACGGCACGGCGCTGGGGAGCCGCATTGCAGAGGTACACAACGGCTCGTCGCTGTTTACCGGCGACGCCGGCCAGGGCGAGAGCAACATCCGCCGGTGGATCATCGAGAACGACTGGCTCGAAGCCATCGTCGCGCTGCCGCTCAACATGTTCTACAACACGGGAATCGCCACCTACGTGTGGGTACTGGGCAACCGCAAGGCGGAGCAACGCAAGGGCAAAGTGCAGCTTATCGACGCTACCCCGTGGTTCAAACCGTTGCGGAAGAATCTCGGCAAGAAGAACTGCGAGTTGTCCGAGGAAGACATCGCGCGCATCAGCGATACGTTCCTCGCGTTTGAGGAAAGTGAGCAGTCGAAGATCTTCCCGAACGAAGCCTTCGGCTATTGGAAGCTGACTGTAGAACGGCCCCTTCGCCTTGCAGTGGACCTATCTGCAGAACGGCGTGACCAGTTCCGAGCGATCTGCAAGGAGGCCAAAGAGCTTCCGATGGCTGGTCTCGCCGACAGGCTAGCAGCGAAGCTCGGGCCGGGGCCTCATCGCGACCTTAACGCGATCATGGACTCGCTTACGGAAGATGCCATGCAGCGCGGGGTCAAGCTGACAGCGAAGCGCAAGAAGCTGTTGCGCGACTCGCTAGCAGAACGTAGCGAGGAAGCCGAACCGGTAGTTGCAAGGAAGCACAAACTCGGGAATGTGGAACCGGATCCGCTGCAGGGTCTCTGCGAGGTCACCCTGGGCAGCAAGCGCTGGGTCGTCGAGTACGAGCCGGACCCCGCGCTGCGTGACACGGAGCAGGTTCCTTTGCTGGAAGAAGGCGGAGTCGAAGCGTTCCTGAAACGCGAGGTGCTGCCCTACGCGGAGGATGCCTGGTACGCACCAGCGAGCGTCAAGATCGGCTACGAGATCAGCTTTACTCGGTACTTTTACAAGCCGGAGCCCCTGAGGACGCTGGCGGATATCCAGTCGGAGATCGTCGCCGTAGAGCAAGAGGCGGAGGGGTTGCTGGGCAGGTTGATGAGAGGCGAATCACTCGCCGAGGAGAGCAAGCTGCGAGTCTACGCCGACACGTCGGTGATCGGCGGTTGCGAGGACGAGGAGTTCCGGGAGCCCTCTCGGCGGCTGATCGAGAAGTGCGCACGGGGTGAGATCACGTTGGTCGTGTCAGCGATTACACTACAGGAACTGGAGGATGCCCCCCAAGCCGTGCGTGAAGTGCTCCGGGCGATCGGGACCGAGGATCTCGAGGTGATTGCCATTACAGAAGAGGTCAGGGAACTTGCGGATCGTTACATCGAGAGCGGTGCCCTCAGCACGGCGATGCGCGCAGACGCCCAGCACATCGCCGCCGCAACCGTGGCGGATGTAGACGTACTGGCGAGTTGGAACTTCAGACATATGGTGAATCTGACGCGAATCCGACAGTACAGCGAGGTGAACCGGCGCACGGGGTACCCCGGGGTGGATATCCGCAGTCCCATGGAGCTTGAAAATGAAGAGTGAAACCGGCATCAAGTCGTTCGATTGCGTGGAGTGGACCCGCGAGACGCGGGACCGGATCAGCGCTGAGATCAAGGACATGTCCGGCGAGGAGCTTCGTCGGTGGCTGGAGGCGCGGCGACCCCAAGATCCGTTTCTGGCGGAGCTGTTTGATCGGAAGACGTCGCCAAAGGGCAGTAGAGCCCCGGTCCGGATGCCTGCCGGGGATTAGCGCATGGTGGTCGGATTCCGACGTCGCACTTGGAAGGGATCAGAGAATGACGGGCAAGACATCCCGAACCTCGTAGACATCTTGGGGGATGCGGCGAGACGTGCGAGAGGCGGTGGAGTGTGAAGGTAAAGAAGCAATGGAGCGAGCGATAGTGTGCCACCTGCATTGGAAGCCGTAGGGATTGACGATGGCGAAACTAGCGAAGATCGTGAGCGACCTTCAGCCGTACCCGGCGTACAAGCCGTCCGGAGTGGAGTGGCTGGGGGATGTGCCGACGCATTGGGAGGTAGAACCGAATCGAGCCCTATTTGAGGAGGTGAACGAGCGGGAGCGTCCTGACGAGCCCCTGCTTTCGGTGACGATCACTCAGGGAGTAATCCGGCAAACTGAACTCTTGGCCGACAGCTCCAAGAAGGACAGTTCTAAGCTGGACAAGTCGTCGTACAAGCTCGTACGGTTTGGCGATATCGCATACAACAAGATGCGAGCTTGGCAAGGGGCCATTGGGGTTTCCTGGGACCAAGGGATTGTAAGTCCCGCATATGTGGTGCAACGGCCACGCCACAGGACCAACTCACAGTACATGCACCATCTATTCCGGACTCCAGCCTTCGCGAAGGAGGCAGAACGATGGTCATACGGCATTGCATCCGACATGTGGAGTCTGCGACCTGAGCAGTTCAAGGGGATATATGCGTGTCTTCCACCTGTCCCCGAGCAAGCCGCCATCGCTCGCTATCTCGACTACGCCGACCGGCGCATCCAACGCTGCATCCGTGCCAAGCAGAAGCTGATCACACTGCTGGAGGAACAGAAGCAGGCTATCGTCCACCAGGCAATCTCCGGCCAAATCGACGTTCGAGTCAGCAAGCCCTACCCGTCCTACAAGGACTCCGGCGTGGAGTGGCTGGGAGGAGTGCCGGAGCATTGGGAAGTTATCCGCTTGGGGAGACTCATTACCTTGACAACGGGTTTCCCGTTCAAGAGTGAGGGATTCACGCAATCGGAAGAAGACGTTCGGCTTCTTCGCGGGATTAACGTTGCACTTGGGAGACTACGCTGGAAGGAGACTGTTAGATGGCCTGCAGACGACACAGAGAACTTTGCCGAGTATCTGCTTGAGCCGGGCGATATCGTGCTGGGCATGGATCGCCCGATCATCCAAGATGGCATACGTGTCGCGCTTGTGGACCTGTCAGATGTTCCGTCACTGCTTCTTCAACGCGTCGCACGGATTCGACCTGGCAATGAACTGAACCGGGACTTCGCGTTCTTGCTGTTGAGTGGTAAGGGTTTCTCTGACTACTTGGCCCCGATCTTCACGGGAGTCAGTGTTCCCCATCTGAGTCCTGAACAAATCAGGGGGTATAGGCTTGCACTCCCTAGCTTGGCCGAACAGGAGCAAATCCTAGAATGGCTGGGTCCCCGTATTGGTGCCATTCGGTCTGGGATGGACTGCGCTATACGCGAGATCTTGCTACTCCGTGAGTACCGTACTCGTCTCACTGCAGACGTGGTTACGGGGAAGTTTGACGTTCGCGAGGCAGCGGCACGCCTAGCGGACGAATTCGATGAGTCAGACGCTTCGGGCATGATCTGTGCGAAAACTACCGACAAACTCGACACTTTGGCCTAGAAGAGTGAGCTATGACCATTGATCGGCCGACCGAATACTTGGTTTGTCTTGTGCGCGAGCTTCGAAGGCTCGCCCGGGATACGGCGTGGGTCAAGTTCAAAGTCAACGTTCGCAGGCTAGAGGAGATCGGTGAGTACATTTCAGCGCTCGCAAACTCGGCCGCTTTGGTTGGCAAGGTATTTGCCTATATGGTGTGGGGGATTTCTGATCGAGACCATGCGGTCGTCGGCACAGGCTTCGACCCGAACACCGCAAGGTTCTTCGACTGCTGAAACCAAGACTCCACTTTTGCTTCTTCCAAGTTTCCATTGAGCGGCATTCGGTGATCGTGCTCGAAATCGAGCGCGCGTTTCGCCAACCAGTGCAATTTCGCGGACAAGAGTACATCCGTGTGAGCTCCTACAAGAAGAAGCTGAAGGACTTCCCACAGAGTGCGCGGGCGTTGAGGCACGTTTTCGATCAAACGCCCGTTGAGAACGGCATTGCAGCCGAGCGAGTGCCTGACGATGCACTGCTTCGGCTGCTCGACTATCCTGCGTATCTTGATTTGCTCAGGAACCGGCTTCCAGGGAATCGGAACGAAATTCTAGATGCGCTCAACAGCGATGCTTGGATCGAGCGTAGCGACGCGGGTGGCTGGAACGTGACAAGCTCACTTCCATACGTTGAAGACCATGGTTCAGGTTGCTTGAACGGTGGAGAGGGTTGACGCTCAACACCTCAGGAGCTTAATGCGCTCTTGGAGGGCAAGGGCGCCGGGTGTGTTCTTGGCAGCCAGCGCCGCCGCGACCTCGACCAGCGCCTGCCTGGCCGCGGCATCTTTGGACAGCGCATGGAGGTCCGACCCCAACGCCGCAGTCACGAGTTCGACCAGCGCGTTTCCCTTGCTCTCGCGATACCAATGACTGGACGGGTTGTTCGCCTTCAGCACCGCAGCGATCCACCGAAGGCCGTCCAAACGAAGCGGACCACCGAAGGCCGTGGTGAGAAAGCGCGAGAAGCGGGTGACACACTCTTCGTCGCGCCCTAGATGCGACTGCGCCCACCGCTCGTAGACATCCTTCATCCGGAGAGCGCCTCCCGGCGGGAGCCGCGCGAGGGAGTCTTCGTTCCCAAACCCGAGTAGGTCGCAGATTAGCCGCTCGCCATAAAACCATAGGCCCGGTTTCGACCAATCGGCCGCCAGTCCGTACTCCGCGAGCCCTCGCCAGACGCGCTCAAAAGCCGCGGTGTCATCACCGGCCCCGAGACGCATATAGAGGCCGCGGATGAAGTCCTCCAGCGCATAATGCGCCGCCGGCCCATGAACGAGAACCGGCTCCCAAACAGCCTGATCCTCATCTTCAGGCGCGGCGAGCGATAAGGCAGCGATCTTCGGGAGGATATTCTGGGTCGGCTGGTCGTACTCGCCGTTCCCGTCCGTCTCGGCCCGCGCCTTCGCGCGCGAAGCGTCGTAGTCCCAGATGCGGAGAGCAAGGCGCGTGTCCGACGACCGGTCGCCGGTTCCAGCGCCGTG
This sequence comes from Terriglobia bacterium, assembly GCA_009838515.1. Classification (GTDB taxonomy): domain Bacteria; phylum Acidobacteriota; class Terriglobia; order Bryobacterales; family UBA6623; genus VXMF01. Next base: position 301,423 of record VXRL01000040.1, read on the forward strand.
CATGAGCCAACCGAACACCACTTCGAGCACATGGCCGTCAAGCGAGGCCCCCGGCCGGCGCTGGGGCTTTCCGCGCCAGGTCCGCTTGCCGGATGTGTAGAGACGCATCTTCCTGTAGAACTCCAGCCGCCCGCAGCCGGCCGCGACGCGCTTGAAGTCGAGACTGTCGAGGTTTGCGTCCTTATTCCGTAACGGGAAACGCCGCAGCCTCGCGAGCCAGCCGCTCCACGCACGTTCAGCGACTTCATCGTCTCCGTAATCGGGCGTGAGGAGGATGAGGCCGGACCACAGGACCCCAGCCTGCAGAAGCCGCCACCACACGGACCCCAACTGGTCCCGGCTGGCGTAGGCAATCCCGACAACCGCCTCCAAGGCGCACGAGTCACCGCTCGTCAGGAGGCGAAGGACATCGGCCTCCCACTCAGGTCCGGCGTCACCGGCCAGCCACAGGTGCATCACGGCATGCGCTGCGAACTTCAGTTCGTTGCGCATGCTCCTCATGCGCTGGTTGCGAATCTCGCCACTCGTCCATGGAATCCCTGAGACGGCTGAGCGGACAACTGCAAGCGAGTGGCCTTGCGCCTCAGGGGCTTTCGCCAACCACGTCCCACCCAGCACGACCAACGTTGCCGCCGCTGCGAGCCTACACGTGGATCTCCCAGCCTCATCTTCCTCCGTATTGGCCTCGCAGGTCTTGATTAGGTCGTACAGATACACCGCCTCTTCGTCTGTGAGCGTCTGTCCACGTTGAAGCCTCTGCTCGCAGCGGTTCGGCATGTGAAGGTACGTGAGCGGCTGCGCCTCCTCGCTCTGCAGCGACTGGACCTCAGAGCTCAGGTCGTCGGGGCAGACGAAACTCCGGACTTCTGTGCCTGTCTCCTGGTCCGTCGTCGGCCGATAATTCGCGCTGTCGAGAGCGGCGAAGAGCAGCTTGAACGCAAGCGCTTTCTTCGGGTCTTCAGGTAGCGTCCAAGTCGATACAAGCGCCTTGAGGTGCCGCGCAAGGTCGTGGTTGGCCAACAGAAGCTCGACCACCACATCCAAGAGCCGCCGCTGACGATGCGATGCGAGGGTCCAATTGCGGGCGAAGTCGAGCATCGCTTGGCCGCCCTGAAGCCAGTTCCATTCGACGAAGTTGTTGGCAATCTGCTCTACACGAACGCTGTCCCAGTAGAACAGGTTCGGAAACGTCAGCAGAGGAGCGAGTGCTCCCGTGAGCAGCGACGGCCGGTACTTGGACACATTGAGGAGCACGCTGACTAGCGCCGCCGAGTTGCCCTCGTGCAACAGCCGATCGACGATGGCGGTTATGTCTTCGCCGGCATCGAGTTGGAACGTCAGCCATCGCTCGAGCGCGTCGAGCGCGCAGAAAAGGTTCCCGTTGCGCAGTGAGTTGGTCTGCGGCCAGCCGAACACCTGCTGCCAGCCCGGGAACTCTTTCTGCAATCCGCCTTCGAACTGCAGCGTGATCCCCAGTGGTGCACGCTCTCGGCCCTTCATGGCCTCGGCGACCCATCGTTCCGTCGAGAAGTTCACGAGCGCGATGAGCGCATCTGAGGCGACATCAGGCGCGACTTGCAGGAACGTGAAGAACGGGCTCTTCCAGAAGGCGGTGGGGTAAGCGTCTTTCGGGTAGTCGAGGCCTAGATCTACATCAAAACGCTCAGCCCTGTCCTCCCGTTCTGGCTGGTCGTCGATGATCAGCGCAAGCAGAATCTCCGCTGCCAGCTCTGGCCTTGCACGCATCAGCGGCTGGAGGCCGTTCTCCTTGAAGCATGCGGTCCGGAAGTCCATGTCGACCTCGCCGCGTGCGCCGAGGGGCCAGGGCGGCAGGCGCTCGCGGAACCGGCCAATGGAGGGGGGCATCCGCCGCAGCCTCTCCTGGCGCTCCTTGTATTCCGGGTCCGTCTCCAAGCGCTTGGCGTGCGCCAATGCCTTCTCCCGCCTGACCGCGGCTATCCGCCGCTCCACATCCTCGTCGACCTTCCGTCTTCCCGCCAGTTCCAGCGCCCAGTTGCCAACCTCTTCCGGGAGGTCTGCAGCGCCAGCCAGCGGCGCTGTGTACAGCGAGTACTCCCGCGTCATGTACGTGACGCCAAGTCCCTTCTGGACCTGCACGGTCCGGGCCATTGCCAGCGCAATCTCGGCCATCTCGCGCCGGAAGGGCATCAGCGCTCCCTTACTCAGTTCGCGCGGCGCCTTCGTGAGCCAGGTTTCGATGACCCTTGCGAGGGCAAACGAGACAAGCCCGCGCAGATGCTCACGCTGCGCAACGAGGAAACGGAGGAGCGGCGGCCACCGCCCGAAGACAATTGAGCGGAATCGCGCCTCAATATAGAGGCCGACTGCCGAGTCCGTCGCCAACGGGCCGCTGATCGGAACGGTCGCGATGTGATGGAAGCGCAGGAGCAGTCGATTGAAGGCCTTGGCGTTGTTTGCGAGCAACAGCTCGCGCCGGTCAGTCAGGAATCGTTCGGCCTCCGGGTCGAGACAGAGCGCATCGAGCAGGATGTCCCCTGCTAGCTCGTTCTTCGCGGCGGTGGCCGCATCGAAGGCAATGTCCCAAGCTGTTCCGACTTCGGCGGACTGCCGCAGCAGGAACTGCCCCAACATCCGCAGCGCGTTCGTCCAAAGCGGATTATCGGCAAGTGCCGTCCACTGCAGCGTGTTCGTCCAATCCTGTTTCAGGAATTGGAAGCGCGCCCAGTCCGCAGCGAGGTCGTGTTCGAACTCAACCCGGTTCGTCCATTCGTTCAGCCGCAGCGGAAGTTCGGACGGGCGCTGCGTGAATGTCGCAGTATCAGCCGGGTCCAGATCGGTCAGGGCGAAGCTGCGCTCGAAAGATGCTTCTCGCTGCGCCAGGCGCATCATGAGCGCCTGCACGTCAGCGCGGTCCTTCGTCCAATACTTCCACAACCTGTCCGCGATGGCGGTGTGTGACGCGAGGCCGCTGGCATTCGAACCCAGCGCCGCGCCGGCCATGATGACCCACCCCAAAGTCCGGAGATTCGTTAGCGCCGTGACGGTGTCGTCATGGCCGGCCAGCCAGCCTAATGTCGGCGAATGCAAGAGCGCCAGCTTCACGTCCTCGCCGGTGACTCGTTCCAGCTCGACGAATGCGGCCCTTCGTCCGCCCACCATCGTCTCTTCGCCTTCGACCCAACCTTGCGTCTGCGTCACGACGACGACCCGCCATGTTGCCTCGGGCTGAGCTACAGCCGGGAGGATGCCCTGGAGCAGCTCACGGATGACGTGGAACTCGGTTGCTTCAATCCGTTCGGCCGAGTCTATTACGAGTACGTTCCTCGGTTTGACTGTCGCATTGAGGACCCGCGACAGTTCGTACCGGAGCGGCAGGTTTCTCTGCCCCGCTGCGCTCAACGCTGTTTTCAGATCTTCGGAACCGAACCAAACCTGGTTCCACGAAGGGAACTCCACATCCAACACCGACTTGACCAAGGCCGACTTGCCGCAACCTGACTCGCCGAAGACCACGGTCACCTCGTTGTCCGCGACGGCGGACCGGAAATAGGCCTTCTTCGCGGTTCGCGGGACGGCATAGCCTGAAGGCAGTTCGGTCTCTATCCGGGCCTTTTGGTCCGAGGTGATCCTGGAAAGTGTCTCCCAATCGCCCGCGAAATCCGGATGCTGGCGAAGCCCGAACTGAACCCGCAGATGGGACCAGAGGTCCGGAACCGTGACGGTGCCCTTCCGCAGCCGCACGTCGGCGGCCACACTGACGAGCTCCTTCCAAAGTCTTTCTGCCTCGCTCGCGTCCCCAGACTCCAGCAGGCGGCGGCATTGGGCGATCGACTGATTCTCGGTCTCGGAGTGGGCGAACTGGAGGTCCACCGAAACGACATGGAGCCGACGGATTAGCTCGATGGTTTCCTCGTCACTCGCATCCCCGCCCGGCTCCTGGACGCTGCGAAGGACGCGCGACTGCTTCGGGTTGCTCCGAATGCGGCTCATCGCCAGAGCGACATCGGAGCCGCTGCATGCGTTCTTGACCTCGCGCCAGGTCGCTTCGAACGTCGGGAGCGTCCCGAGTGTAACCAGTGCCAACCCATCCGAGGCGCGGTTAAACGGCCCTTGCGGGTCACGCCACTGCTCCCAAGCCTGCGTCACGAAGCCGGACGGGAGACCGGAGGCAGTGACTTGTTGATTGCCCTTTGCTGAGATGGCGAGCCGCCGTGGCTCTCCTTTGGCTTCGCCGGTCAGCAGCAGGTCGTCGAACCGCCAGCCAAGGGTCGAGACCTGCGCTTGGAGCTTCGCCGCGACACCTCCGACGCCGGGCATTTGCTCGCCGGAAAGCGCCTTCACCAGCTGCCACGCGGCTATCAGGTCTTCGAACTCGAAACCGGCACCGCTTGTCGACCGCAGCGTCGCAGGAACGCGTTGCCCGCCGCCGGATGATGCGTTCGGCTTCGATGTTTTCTTGGGTGAAGCCAATCAAATCTCCGATTTCGGTAGACCAGAATACCTATGGTACTTGCGATACATCAGCCCAAGATGACGTTTGTGCATTCCGTTGCCGGGTGTAAGAGAGTCTGCCTCTTTCGAAGATCGAGTGGATAGCGCAGTAGGCTCTCTGGGATTGACGCAGTAGTGAGAGAGGCCTCGCAACCAATGCAGTCGAAAGACTGCAGACCACTCCTCTTAGCACGCTCCGCCTTCCCGCAAGCAGATGCGGATCGTGCCGTGGTGGACGAAAGAAGGGGCTTGAGTTTCTTTATTTGATCAGGGGGCGCAATTTCAGCTTTCAATCAGCCGATATAGGAAACAAGTCGTTTATATTCATTTATTTGCAATGATCGGGTTTACTTGATTGGTACTTGATGATGTCTAGGAAAAACTCTCCTGATGGTGTTCAATCTCGAATAGGCGATCTCGCAACGGGGTCTCGCTGAAGCGATGCGGTATTGACACCGCAGCTCCTGAGTCGGAAGGCATCGCCTGCCTCATGGATGCGCGGGACCTAGGGTTCGCCATGCGAGGTCGTATCCGAATTCCAGTGTCCGTAGCCGCGGGTACAATGTTCGGCAGAGGTAATGCGGGCGCGCCCTCCGAATCGACTCGCTCCGGACCCCTCGGCGGGTCTACTGAGATAAGGATCATGCCGGGTACCGGAACTTCCTTGTCCAACTTCAAGGTGTCGAGAGGTTCGTCTTCACATATCGCTAGTGGACTGCGCAACTGATGGAAGACTTGGTCGAGGCATGAGGCAACTGGCAAGTGCACCGACAACGGGGCTGACGGACTCCTATTGCGCCATCTGGGAGAATGGCTGGAGTTGCCAAGGTTTATTTGATGAAATGCTGGTCCATTCGCTACGTTTAAGCCATCCGGAACGACAACCAGATTATTTTCAATGAGTTGCACGGATTCGGTTTATTTGACGGGTGTTTGACGATATGCCGTTTGAAAAGGACGCAACATGAGCACTGACACCAGCGAGCGTGGTCTGGAACGGAGGATTTGCAAAGCACTGACCGGCGGACCCTGCGATACCGCGCCGGTTCAACAAGATTCGCATGCCCAAGGCCCCGCCCCTTCAAATGGGAAGGGTTGGATCTGTGGCCGCCGGAGTGACTACGACCGCCAGCACACCGTGGACCTGACGCAACTCCTTGCCTTTTGCGTCGAGACCCAACCGCATGCCTACGAGGGTCTCCAACTCGGAACCGACAACCCTAGGCGCCGCAAGTTCCTGGCACGCCTACAGAGCGAAGTAGGCAGGCGCGGCATCATCGACGTGCTCCGCAAGGGAATCAAGGACGGGCCGTATCACATCGAACTCTTCTACGAAACGCCATCTCCCGGCAACGCCATTGCCATTGAACGCTACTCCCAGAACCGATTCTCGGTCACCCGCCAACTCCGCTACAGCCTCGACCAAACCCAGCGCTCACTGGACCTGTGCCTGTTCATCAACGGTCTGCCTATCGCCACGTTTGAGCTAAAGAACAGCCTTACCAAGCAGACAGCCGCAGATGCGGTAGAGCAGTACAAGCGTGATCGCGACCCCCGCGAAAAACTGTTCCAATTTGGCCGCTGCGTAGCGCACTTCGCCGTAGACGACCACGAGGTGCAGTTCTGCACGCAACTCAAGGGCAAGGATTCGTGGTTCTTGCCGTTCAATCAGGGTTGGCAAGCAGGCGCGGGGAACCCGCCGAATCCGGAAGGCCTCAAGACGGACTATCTGTGGACACGGATCCTTACCCGCGACGGGCTCACTGAGATCCTCGAGAACTATGCCCAAGTCGTGGAAACCAAGAACAGCAAGACCGGCCGGAAGAGCAAGACGCAGATCTGGCCCCGCTACCACCAGTTGGACGTAGTGCGCAGACTTCTGGCCAACGCCAAACAGCATGGCGCAGGCCAGCGATATCTAATCCAGCATTCGGCTGGCAGTGGAAAGTCCAACTCCATCGCCTGGCTGGCCCATCAGCTGATCGGCCTCAGCAGCGGCGACGCAACCGTGTTTGACTCGATCATCGTGGTAACTGACCGCCGCATCCTTGACAAGCAGATTCGCGACACGATCAGGCAGTTCGCGCAAGTCGGAGCCACCGTCGGCCATGCCACAGGCTCAATCAACCTCCGCAAGTTCATCGAGAGCGGCAAGAAGATCATCATTTCGACCGTGCAGAAGTTCCCGTTCATCCTCGACGAGATCGGGGACGAGCAACGGAGCCGCCGCTTCGCCATCATCATCGATGAGGCACATTCAAGCCAAGGCGGCAGGACCTCAGCGGCGGTGAGCTCGGCCCTTTCGAAAGCGGGTGCCACGGAGGCCGACGAGACGACCGAGGACAAGATCATCCGTATCATGGCCTCGCGGCAGCTGCTCACCAACGCGAGCTACTTCGCGTTCACCGCCACGCCCAAGAGCAAGACCTTGGAGTTGTTCGGCGAGGCGTATACGGCAGGCGAGCAGATCAAGCGTCGCCCGTTCCACAGCTACACCATGAAGCAGGCGATCCAAGAGGGCTTCATCTTGGACGTGCTGCGGTACTACACCCCGGTCAAGAGCTACTACAAGCTCGTCAAGACGATCGAGAGTGATCCCAAGTTCGACACGAAGAAGGCCCGCAGAAAGCTGCGCCGCTATGTCGAAGGGCACGACCACACCATTCGATTGAAGGCCGAGATCGTGGTCGACCACTTCCACGAACAGGTGCTAGCACTGAACAAGATTGGCGGGAAGGCACGCGCAATGGTAGTGACGGGCAGCATCGAACGAGCCGTCCAGTATTACCAGGCAATCCGAAGCTATCTCCAGGAGCGCAAGAGCCCGTATCAGGCGATCGGTGCCTTCTCAGGAGAGCACGAATTCGGCGGGGAACATTTCAGTGAGGCGTCCCTGAATGGATTCCCATCCGGGCAGATAGCTGAGAGAATCCAGGAGGACCCGTATCGGTTCCTCGTCTGTGCCGAGAAGTTTCAGACCGGCTATGACGAACCGCTCTTGCACACCATGTATGTGGACAAGGTCCTGAACGGGATCAAGGCGGTCCAGACGTTGTCACGTCTGAACAGGGCGCACAGCAAGAAACATGACGTGTTCGTCCTCGACTTCATGAACGATGTCGACAAGATCCAAGAGGCCTTTCAGGACTACTACCAGACAACAGTCCTCAGCGAAGAAACCGACCCCAATAAGCTGCACGATCTGAAGGCTACGCTCGACGGCCACCAGGTGTACTCCGAACAGCAGATCGACCAATTTGTCGAACTTTACCTAGACGGGGTCGATCGAAGCGAACTCGACTCGATCCTTGATACTTGCGTAGCCGTTTACAAGGACCAGCTTGGTGAGGACGGGCAGGTGGAGTTCAAGAGCAAGGCCAAGGCGTTCACGCGCTCATACGACTTCCTTGCTGCGATCATGCCCTACACGAACGCAGAGTGGGAAAAGCTCTCTATCTTCCTGCACTTCCTCGTGCCCAAGCTACCCGCACCGGAGGAGGAAGATCTGTCCAAAGGCATCCTCGAACTTATCGACATGGACAGCTACCGCGTCGAAAAGCAATCAGCGGTGCGTGTTCAGATGGCTGGCGAGGACGCTGAGATCGATCCAGTGCCACCTGACGGCGGAGGCCGAAAGCAGGGACCCGAACTCAATCCCCTCTCGATGATTCTCCAGGAATTCAACGACTTGTTCGGAAACATCGCCTGGCTGGACGCGGACCGAGTCAGCCGCCTCATTACGCAGGATATTCCCGCCAAGGTCGTGGCGGATGCCGCCTACCGCAACGCCCGCGAACACTCTGACAAGCAGAATGCGCGGATCGAGCATGATCATGCCTTGGGACGCGCTATGACTGGCGTGTTCAAGGACGACATGCAGCTCTTCAAGTTGTACACGGACAACGAGGACTTCAAGCGGTGGCTGGCGAATACCGTGTTCGGACTGACTTATGACCAGCCCCAACCTCCAAGCAACGCAGCGAGTGTGACTTGACTGATCTCCTGTTTCGGGTTGCTGTCCAACAAATGGCCTGACGCGGCGGGGCTGTTCTCCGATCGCGATCCGCTAAGCGAATCGCCATCGTGGTCACCTCCGAAGTTGTTGTCCGAGTCACGATCTGGCGGCCTCGCTTCGCAAGAGCAGGCATTCCAATCGTCACTTTGCCGCAAGGGGCTTGGAAGCCAGAGGTGCAGTCGATTCGCTCGGCTTGATCGTAGTTGTGGCCAGTCGGGTAACGATCGGCACAGGAGAAGTGATGTCAGCGTGCCGAGCCTCGAGCTCGATCTCGCGCATCAGATCGGTGGACAGGTTCCAATGCTCGACAACGGCCGAGAACGGTACGGCCACCCCGAGGCGACCGCGGATCAATACGGCTTCTGCCGGCAACTGCTTACTCCTAATCGCATGTCGCACGGACTCACTCGGCAAGTCCATGAGGCGAGCGACCCGGGTGATCGAAAGCAGCACTTCAGGCTTGATGGCTTGTGATAAGTTCATGGGCGTCCCTTCGTTGTGGCTTGTATCAGTCTTCCGATCAACAGGCCCGCCCGTTCTCGTACTTCTTCATCGCCTTGTCCATGCGCGGCTGGGAATCGTTGACATACCTCAAGACCGTTCTCAGATCCGAGTGACCGAGCACCTCTTTCAGCGCAACCAGGTCCTTGGTCGAGTCGTAGAACCACGTCGCGAATGTATGCCGTAGCGAGTACAGGCCAAACGGCGGAAATCCCGCAGCCTTCTTCAGCACGCGCTCATGGGCTCCGGTGATGGCGGAATAGGTCAACTGCCTATCGACGACCTTGTGGTAGACGGGACCCGCGACGTGGACCCATCCCGGAAAGACCCAGCGGCCCGGAGCATCGGCGATCCTTCTGTCCAAGATCGCCTTCAATTCCTCCGTGAGCAGGAGGGTACGTCTGCCCGCCCTAGTCTTCGAATTCCAGATGTGCAGAAGACTCCGGTCAAGATCGACATCATCGACTCGAATTCTCAGACCCTCGCAATCCGGCCTAATGCCCTGGTTGACGATGAGACGGGCGAGATCGCCAAGGGAGTGGTGTCGGTCCGCGCGCTCGAGATAGGCATCCA